>NZ_JBVIYQ010000008.1:0-513628 GCF_055592445.1 Streptomyces sp. NPDC041122
TCGCCACCCAGGCCCACCCCGAGCTGCGCTCCCGTCCGACCCGCCCGCACCCGCTCTTCGCCGGCCTGGTGAAGGCCGCCGTCGAGCGCCAGCAGGGCGAGCGCAAGCCGGGCGGCAAGTCCGGAAAGTAACACCGGAGCGATACGGTTGCCGGGGTGTGCGTCTCACGGGACGCGCACCCCGGTTTGCCGTTTGCACGTGTGGGAGGACAGGGCATGACGATCAAGGACACCGCCGAGGAGTGGCAGGTCACGGCGACGAAGACCCCCTTCGTCGGCAACAAGACCTCCGTCCGCACCGACGACGTGGTCATGCCCGACGGATCCGTCGTCCACCGCGACTACCAGGTCCACCCGGGCTCGGTCGCCGTCCTCGCGCTCGACGACGAGGGCCGCGTCCTGGTCATCCGCCAGTACCGCCACCCCGTACGCCACAAGCTCTGGGAGATCCCCGCCGGCCTCCTCGACATCCCCGGCGAGAACCCCCTGCACGCCGCCCAGCGCGAGCTGTACGAGGAGGCGCACGTCAAGGCCGAGGACTGGCGGGTCCTCACCGACGTCTACACCACCCCCGGCGGCTGCGACGAGGCCGTGCGCGTCTTCCTCGCCCGTGACCTCTCCGAGGCCGAGGGAGAGCGGTTCGAGGTCGAGGAGGAGGAGTCCGACATGGAGCTCGCCCGGGTGCCCCTCGACGAGCTCGTCCGCGGTGTGCTCGCCGGCGAGCTGCACAACAACTGCCTCGTCGTCGGCGCCCTGTCGCTGCAGGCGGTCCTGAACGGCGAGGGCGTGGACGCGCTGCGCCCCGCCGAGGCCCCCTGGCCCGCCCGCCCCTTCGAGGCCTGAGGGACCTGGCAGACCCGGCGGGACCGAGAGCCCCTCGGACCGCCCGGTGTGACGATCTGCTGATCCGATCGGGCGACTTGTGCGCGCTGCGTGCCCGGGAGGGGCGCGGGGCCTGAACTAGGCTCTGAAAGCGTCCCGCCCGGAGCCCCGGCGGGTTCGTGCGCAGGCGGACGGGAGCGTGGCCCGTGACGGATCAGGCGGTCGACACGGACGGTGCGACGGCGGGTGGCGCGGTGCCCTCACCCGCACGCGCCTCGCTGGAGTCGACACGGGCTCAGTTCGTCGGCAGACGCCGGGAGTTGAAAGAGCTCCGCGCCGACGTCGACCGCGCGGGCCTCGACACCCTCTCCGGCCGCAAGGCGCCCCGCGCACGTGTCCTGCTCGTCGCGGGCCGCCCCGGCTCCGGCCGCACCGCACTCGCCGAGGAACTCGTCCGGCAGCTCGCGGACGGCTACCCCGACGGGGTGCTGCGCGCCCACCTCGCCGACCCCGACGGCACCCCGGTGCCCACCGAGCGCACCGCCCGCGACCTGCTGGCCGCGCTGGCCGTGCCCGCCCCGCCCGGAGCCGCCGAGGACGACCTCGCCGAGGCGCTCCGCGCGGCCCTCGCCGACCGCAGGGCGCTGCTGCTCCTCGACGACGCGGCCGACGCCGAGCAGGTCGACGCGCTGCTCCCGGAGGCACCCGACTGCCTGGTCGTCGCGGTCTCCGACGGCCCGCTCACCGGCATCCCCGACGTACGGCCCTGCACCCTCGGCGGCCTGGACAAGGAGGCCGCCGTCGAGCTCCTCGCGCGCGCCGCCGGTCCCGTCCGCATCACCGTCGACCCGGGCTCCGCGGAGTCGCTGGTCGAGGTGTGCGCGGCCCATCCGGCGGCGCTGGTGCTGGCCGGGGGCTGGCTCGCGGTCCGGCCCAAGGCCGCCGTCGCCGACCTCGCCAAGCGGCTGCGCGCGCTGCCCGACGAGGGCTCGGCCCTCGCGCGTGTCTTCGCCCACACCTACGCCTCGCTGCCCTCGCCCGCCGCGCGGATACTGCGCCTGCTCTGCCTCGCCCCGGCCGGTCACGTCGACCCGCACACCGCCTCCGCGCTCGCGGGCTGCTCGGTCTCCGGGGCCAAGACCACGCTGGACGACTTCGTCGAGCTCGGGCTGGTCCGCGCCGTCCCGTCCGCCCTTCCGCAGTACGAGGTGCCCGGCTGCCTGGTGCCGCTGCTGCGGGCCCGCACCGAGAGCCAGGACAGGCCGGGCGAGATCCAGCTGGCCAGGGCCCGGATGCTGGAGCGGACCGTGCGGCTGCTCCAGTCCTGCCGGGCCGTCACCGAGCCCGAGAGCTCCGCCGCCCGCGGAAAGATCGCCGGACTGCCGCGCGCCCTGCGCTTTCCGAGCCGCCAGGCCGCCGCCGAGTGGCTTGCGGTCCGGCAGCCCGCGCTGCTCGCCGCCGCCCGGCTCGCGGTCGCCGACGGCGAGCTCGACACGCTCGCGCGCCGGCTGATGGCGGCCCTGACCCGGGCACTCGTCGCACACCACGGCACCGAGGCCGCCGCTCCCGAGCTGTACGGCATCCACCAGCTGGTCCTGGGCGTCGCCGAGCGGCGCGAGCTGCCGCGCGAACAGGCCGCCGCGCTGCTGAACCTCGCGGACCTGGACGCGCAGACGGGCCGCACACGCGACGCGCTGGCCCGCTACCGCGCGGCGCTCGACGCGGGAAGGGCCGCGGACGATCCGTACGCCACCGGCCGCGCGATGGAATCCGTAGGCGGCGCCTACCAGGAGCTCGGGGACTGGTCGCGGGCATCCGACTGGTTCGGCCGTGCGCTGGCCCACCGGCTCGCCCGCGACGAGCGTGTGGACGCGGCCCGCCTGTACGGCCGGATCGGCACCGTGCACACGTATGCGGGGCGGTACGGGGAGGCGCTGCGGAACTGGAGTTCGGCGGTGACCGGGCACCGCAGGAACGGCGATGTCACCGCCCAGGCGCGGGCGTTGAGCGAGATGGCCCGGGTGCAGGAGTACGCGGGCCGGCCCGAGGAGTCGCTGCGCACCTGCCAGGAGGCGGTCGAGTGGGCGCGGCAGGCCGAGGACACCCGGCTGCAGGCGGCGCTGCAGCTCCGGCTCGCGGACACCCTGGACCGGCTCGGCGACCCGGCCGCGGCCCGGCTGCACCGGAGCGCCGCCGAGCGCATGCTGGGAGAGGAGCTCCCGCAGGTCGCGCGGCTGGAAAGGAACGGTGGAGTGGCGCCTTCCGCCTACGAAATCCGTAGTGCATCCGCAGAAGATTGAAGCATTGGAAGGCTAGACAGCGAGAAATCCTTCATTAGACTGGCTCCGCCGCGTACCTCCGCGGTGTCTCCCGCTGCGCCCCCACGTGCACCGGTATGCAGTGCATTGCCCGAGAAATCCCCTGAGCCAAGGACCGTGATCGACGATGAAGGTCGGCATCCCCCGCGAGGTCAAGAACAACGAGTTCCGGGTGGCCATCACCCCCGCCGGTGTGCACGAGCTGGTGCGCCACGGCCACCAGGTCGTCATCGAGCGGAACGCCGGCGTCGGCTCCTCGATCACGGACGCCGAGTACGTCTCGGCGGGCGCGCAGATCCTGGACACCGCCGACGAGGTCTGGGCCACCGCCGACCTGCTCCTGAAGGTCAAGGAGCCCATCGCGGAGGAGTACCACCGCCTCCGCAAGGACCAGACGCTCTTCACCTACCTGCACCTGGCCGCCTCCAAGGAGTGCACGGACGCGCTCCTGGAGTCGGGCACGACCGCCATCGCGTACGAAACGGTCGAGACCGCGGGCCGCGCGCTGCCGCTGCTCGCCCCGATGTCCGAGGTCGCGGGCCGGCTCGCCCCGCAGGTCGGCGCCTACCACCTGATGGCCGCCAACGGCGGCCGCGGCGTCCTGCCCGGCGGTGTCCCGGGCGTGGCCGCGGGCAAGGCCGTCGTCATCGGCGGCGGCGTCTCCGGCTGGAACGCCGCGCAGATCGCCATCGGCATGGGCTTCCACGTGACCCTGCTCGACAAGGACATCAACAAGCTCAAGGAAGCCGACAAGATCTTCGGCACGAAGATCCAGACCGTCGTCTCCAACGCCTTCGAGCTGGAGAAGGCCTGCCTGGAGGCCGACCTCGTCATCGGTGCCGTGCTCATCCCCGGCGCCAAGGCCCCGAAGCTGGTCACCAACGAGCTCGTCTCCCGGATGAAGCCGGGAAGTGTCCTTGTCGACATCGCGATCGACCAGGGCGGCTGCTTCGAGGACTCGCACCCGACCACGCACGCCGAGCCGACCTTCCCGGTCCACAACTCGGTCTTCTACTGCGTCGCCAACATGCCGGGCGCGGTGCCGAACACCTCCACGTACGCGCTGACCAACGCGACCATGCCGTACATCGTCGAGCTGGCGAACCGCGGCTGGGTCGAGGCCCTGCGCCGCGACCCGGCGCTCGCCCTGGGCCTCAACACCCATGACGGCAAGGTCGTTTACAAGGAGGTCGCGGAGTCCCACGGCCTCGAGCACGTCGAGCTGGAGACGCTCCTCGGCTGAACCGGATGACCGACTCCGGTCGGTCTTACGACACTTTCGTCAACGAAAGTCGTCAATCTCACGCCAGCGGCCGGACCTTGAGAGGGGTCCGGCCGTATGCGTATCAGTGCGGACACGCTCAACTGGCCTTGAACGTAACCCTTTAACCGTTTCGCCCACCCTCGAAACGCGGCGATGACGAGCCGTACACCCTTGACACAAGGGTGTTCCGTTGCCGACACATCGGGCCGGGTCCGGTGGATTGTGTTGCTGTGGAGCGGTGACACGCCATAGAGTCGCCAACCGTCGGCATGGTGCCACGCTGACCTATCGAGAAATTTCCTGGTCACCAAGGAGGTAAGACGACTTGTGAATGAGTCGACATTTGCTCCCGGGGGTGGTCAACCAGGAACGTCTGTGCGGGACCAGGGTCCCGTGGGGCTCGAGGCCGTCGGCTCGGTCGCTGTCCGCACCTTCGAAGCCCGGCAGGGCCCCCAGCCGACACAGTCAGCACCCCAGAGCATGGATGGCCATCACGTGAACGCCATGGCCGGCGACCGGAGTGGCGATAACACCCACACCCACCTCGCCGACTACGAGGAACTGCCCCAGGGGCACTTCTACGACCCCGACGCCGAGTACGAGCCCGATCCGGAGTACGCGGCCACGCTCGCGCCGGACGCGGCCCGTCAGCGCCGCGAGCGCATCGGCCCCACGGGGCGCCCGCTGCCGTACTTCCCGATCCCGGGCCCGCTGACCGACCACGGTCCGGCCAAGATCATCGCGATGTGCAACCAGAAGGGCGGCGTCGGCAAGACCACGTCGACCATCAACCTGGGCGCGGCCCTCGCGGAGTACGGACGCCGGGTCCTGCTCGTCGACTTCGACCCGCAGGGCGCCCTCTCGGTGGGCCTCGGGGTCAACCCGATGGAGCTGGACCTGACGGTCTACAACCTCCTCATGGAGCGCGGCATGTCCGCGGACGAGGTGCTCCTGAAGACGGCGGTCCCCAACATGGACCTGCTGCCCAGCAACATCGACCTGTCCGCCGCCGAGGTGCAGTTGGTGAGCGAGGTCGCGCGCGAGTCCACCCTGCAGCGCGCCCTGAAGCCGCTCATGCAGGACTACGACTACATCGTGATCGACTGTCAGCCCTCGCTCGGCCTGCTCACCGTGAACGCCCTGACGGCGGCCCACAAGGTGATCGTGCCGCTCGAGTGCGAGTTCTTCGCGCTGCGCGGCGTGGCCCTGCTGACCGAGACCATCGAGAAGGTCCAGGAGCGGCTCAACCCCGACCTGGAGCTCGACGGCATCCTCGCGACCATGTACGACTCCCGCACGGTGCACAGCCGTGAGGTGCTCGCGCGCGTGGTCGAGGCCTTCGACGACCACGTCTACCACACGGTCATCGGGCGCACGGTCCGCTTCCCGGAGACCACGGTCGCCGGTGAGCCGATCACGACGTACGCGTCGAACTCGGTCGGCGCGGCCGCCTATCGCCAGCTCGCCAGGGAGGTGCTCGCCCGGTGTCACGCCGAGTGAGTCTGCCGGGGGCCGACGAACTGTTCCGTACGACCGGGGGGATGGCGCTGCAGTCGTCCTCGCCGCGGCGAGGGGCGAACGGCGAGGCGAGGGTGCCCGCTCCGGCGGGCGAGAGCGACGAGGCGGCGGCGTCCGCCGAGGAGACCGCGGCGCAGGGCGACGGCGGTGAGCCCGCCGAACACGCGGCCGCGGACGCGGAGTCCGGGGCCGAGTCGCGCAGCAGGGCGGCCGCCGCCGAGGGCGAGAAGAGCGCCGCACGGCGCGCCCCGGAACCGGCGCAGGAAGGTTCGGCCACCCAGGGCGGCAAGTCCGGCGGCTCCTCCACCGCGCAGGCGCGGCGCCGGGCCCGGGCGGCCAACCGGCGGCCCAGCGGGCGCGAGCGGCACGACGAGAAGATCACCGTGTACGTCTCCGCCGAGGAGCTGATGGACCTCGAGCACGCGCGCCTGGTGCTGCGCGGCGAGCACGGCCTCGCGGTCGACCGCGGGCGCATCGTGCGCGAGGCGGTCGCCGTCGTCCTCGCCGATCTGGAGTCGCGCGGGGACGCGAGCATTCTCGTACGACGGCTTCGCGGGCGGTAGGGGTAGCGTTCACCGGCGATGCGCCTGAACGAAGAATCTGCCCCGCCCGCCCGTCGGCGTGCCCTGGGGCGTGGACCGGGGGCCGCTCCCGCGGAGCCGGAGCCGGAGCCGCAGCTCTCGGCGGCCGTTGAGCCGGAGCCGGAGCCGCCCGCCGAGCCGGAGCCCGCGGCCTCCGCCGAGCCCGACGACGGGCGGTTCAAGGTCAGGCTCGCCAACTTCGAGGGCCCCTTCGACCTGCTGCTCCAGCTGATCTCCAAGCACAAGCTGGACGTCACCGAGGTCGCCCTGTCCAAGGTGACCGACGAGTTCATGGCGCACATCCGGGCCATGGGAGCCGACTGGGACCTGGACCAGACGACGGAGTTCCTGGTCGTCGCCGCCACCCTGCTCGACCTCAAGGCGGCGCGGCTGCTGCCCGCCGCCGAGGTGGAGGACGAGGCCGACCTCGCGCTGCTCGAGGCGCGTGACCTGCTCTTCGCCCGGCTCCTGCAGTACCGCGCGTACAAGCACGTCGCGGACATCTTCAGCGGACGGCTCGACGAGGAGTCCCGGCGTTATCCGCGCACCGTGGGGCTCGAACCGCACCACGCCGAGCTGCTCCCGGACGTCGTCATCAGCATCGGGGCGGAAGGATTCGCCAAGCTCGCCGTGAAGGCCATGCAGCCGCGCGCGAAGCCGCAGGTGTACGTCGAGCACATCCACGCCCCGCTGGTCTCCGTGCGGGAGCAGGCCGGACTGGTCGTCGCCCGGCTGCGGGAGCACGGCGAGACAAGTTTCCGGGTGCTCGTGGCGGACGCGGGGGACACCCTCACGGTCGTGGCGCGCTTCCTGGCGCTGCTGGAGCTCTACCGCGAGAAGGCCGTCGCCCTGGACCAGGAGGACCCCCTGGGGGAGCTGATGGTGCGCTGGACGGGCGGCGACGGCGACGGGGAGCCGGCCGTGACCGACGAGTTCGACCGGGCCCCCGAGCCGATGGAGGAGAAGGCGTGAGCGAGTACCCGGCGGGCGCGGACACGGTCGCGGACCTGGCGCTGCGGCCCGCCCTCGAGGCCGTCCTGATGGTCGTCGACGAGCCGGCCACCGAGGACCACCTGGCGAAGATCCTGCAGCGGCCCCGGCGCGAGGTCGCGGACGCGCTGCGTGAACTGGCCGACGAGTACACCGTGCAGCGGCGCGGCTTCGAGCTGCGGCTCGTCGCGGGCGGCTGGCGGTTCTACACCCGGCCCGAGTACGCCGCCGCCGTGGAGGGCTTCGTCCTCGACGGGCAGCAGGCCCGGCTCACCCAGGCGGCTCTGGAGACCCTCGCGGTCGTCGCGTACCGCCAGCCGGTCAGCCGCTCGCGGGTCTCCGCGGTGCGCGGGGTGAACTGCGACGGCGTGATGCGCACCCTCCTCCAGCGGGGTCTGGTGGAGGAGGCGGGCGCGGAACCCGAAACAGGTGCGATCCTGTACAGGACGACGAACTACTTTCTGGAGCGGATGGGCCTGCGCGGCCTGGACGAGCTCCCCGAGCTCGCGCCCTTCCTCCCCGAGGCGGACGCGATCGAGGGGGAGAGCCAGGAGGGCGTTCCGTCGTTCGACCCGGACGCACCCGATGCGCCGGGGTACGAGTACGCCCAGGACACAGCCGATTAGACGGAACCTTTGATGCGAAGCAGCAGCGGCAGGAACAGCAGCGGAAACAACGGCGGGAGCCGTGGTGGCAACAGCGGCGGCCGCGGCGGGAACGGCGGCGGCCGCGGCAATGTCCGCGGGGCCGGCAACAACCGCGATGACAAGCAAAGCGGCAGCGGCCGTCCGAAGAAGCCGCGTCCGGAGGAGCGGCGCTACGACGTCGGCCCCGACGGCACCCGGGAAGGCCCGAAGTCGGGCCGCGGCGCCTCGGCGCGCGGCGGCGCCAAGGGCGGCCCCAAGCGCGGGCAGCCGTCCGGCGGCCGGACGGCCCCCTCGCGCTCGCGTGAGTACGAGACGCGGGCCGAGGAGCGCAACCGCGAGCGGTACGCGGGCAAGCCGAAGGTGAGCCCGCCCAAGACCTTCCCGGGCGCCGAGCAGGAGGGCGAGCGGCTGCAGAAGATCCTCGCCCGCGCGGGCTACGGCTCGCGCCGCGCCTGCGAGGAGCTCGTCGACGAGGCCCGGGTCGAGGTCAACGGCGAGATCGTCCTGGAGCAGGGGCTGCGCGTGGACCCCGAGAAGGACGAGATCAAGGTCGACGGCCTGACCGTGGCCACTCAGTCGTACCAGTTCTTCTCGCTGAACAAGCCCGCCGGCGTCGTCTCCACCATGGAGGACACCGAGGGCCGGCAGTGCCTCGGCGACTACGTGACCAACCGCGAGACGCGGCTGTTCCACGTGGGGCGGCTCGACACCGAGACCGAGGGCGTCATCCTGCTCACCAACCACGGCGAGCTGGCGCACCGGCTGACCCACCCCAAGTACGGCGTGAAGAAGGTCTACCTCGCGCACATCGTGGGCCCGATCCCGCGTGACCTGGGCAAGCAGCTCAAGGACGGCATCCAGCTCGAGGACGGGTACGCCCGCGCGGACCACTTCCGCGTCGTCGAGCAGACCGGCAAGAACTACCTGGTCGAGGTGACCCTCCACGAGGGCCGCAAGCACATCGTGCGGCGGATGCTCGCCGAGGCCGGGTTCCCGGTCGACAAGCTGGTGCGGGTCGCCTTCGGGCCGATCACGCTCGGCGACCAGAAGTCCGGCTGGCTGCGGCGCCTGTCCAACACCGAGGTCGGGATGCTGATGCAGGAGGTCGACCTGTAGGAAACGCTTGCCCGAACCACCCCCTCTCTTTATAGTCAAGTGGACTGTTAAGAGAGGGGGTGGTCGTGCGTGCAGGACTACGACAAGCACGCCTTCGAGCCGTTCGCCGTCACCGTGGACCTGGCGGTGTTCACCATCCGGGACGGCGCGCTGCACGTGCTGCTCGTCGAGCGCGGCCAGGAGCCGTACGCGGGGCGCTGGGCGCTGCCCGGCGGATTCGTGCTGCCCGACGAGTCGGCCGAGGAGGCCGCGGGGCGGGAGCTCGCCGAGGAGACCGGCATCGCGGACGTCGCACGGCTGCACCTGGAGCAGGTGCGCACCTACAGCGCGCCGGACCGCGACCCGCGCATGCGCGTCGTCTCCGTCGCCTTCGCGGCGCTCGTGCCCGACCCGCCGCGGGTGACCGGGGGAGGCGACGCGGCCCGCGCGGCCTGGCTGCCGTACACCCCGGCGACGTACCGGCCGCTCGCCTTCGACCACGACCGGATCCTCGCCGACGCGCACGACCGGGTCGGCGCCAAGCTGGAGTACACCGGCCTCGCCACCGCCTTCTGCGCGCCCGAGTTCACCCTGGGCGAGCTGCGCCAGGTCTACGAGGCCGTGTGGGGCGCCGAGCTCGACCCGGCCAATTTCCGCCGCAAGGTGGTCGGCACCGCGGGCCTCGTCGAAGCCGTCCCCGGCGCCGCCCGGCTGACCGGCGGCCGCGGCAAGCCCGCGGCCCTCTTCCGGGCCGGTACCGCCACCGCCCTGCACCCGCCCCTGCTCCGCCCCGCCCCGGAAGGACAGCCCTCATGAAACGTGCCGCCACCGGGTCCCTCATGGGGCTCGCCCTCGGTGACGCCCTCGGCTTCCCGACCGAGTTCAACGACGTCCCCTCGATCCTCGCCAAGTGCGGGCCCTGGCGCGAGATGGAGCTGCCGCGGCCCGCGATCGTCACCGACGACACCCAGATGACGCTCGCGCTCGCCCGCGGCCTGCGCACCGCCATGGACCGCGGCACCCTCGGCCCGAAGCGGCTGGAGCGGCCGCTGCGCGAGGAGTTCGTGGACTGGTACCAGTCGCCGGAGAACAACCGCGCCCCCGGCAACACCTGCCTGAAGGCCTGCCACCTCCTCAAGAGCGGCAAGCCCTGGGAGGAGGCGAGCCAGCCGCACTCCAAGGGCTGCGGCGCCAACATGCGCGTCGCGCCCCTCGGCCTCGCACCCGGCCTGAGCGAGGAGGAGCGGGCGGGCGCCGCCCAGTTGCAGTCCGCGCTCACCCACGGCCACCCCACGGCCCTCGCCGCCGCCGACCTCACCGCGCACGCGGTGCGGCTGCTCGCCGAGGGCGCCGAGCCGACCGGACTCGTCGGACTGCTGCGCTCCTACGCGTACGACAACCGCGAGACCTACCACGAGCGCTGGCTCGGCGAGCTGTGGACGCGGAGCGGGGCGCCCACGCCGCGCGCCTTCATCACGCTCGGCTGGGACGAGTGCCTCGCCGTGCTCGAACGCCTGGAGGCCGCGCTCAGGCACGCCAACCCGGAGACCGACCCGTGCCTGGCCACCGGCGCCGGCTGGATCGCCGAGGAGGCCCTCGCCACCGCCCTGCTGTGCTTCCTGAGTTGCGTCGACGAGCCGGTCACCGTCCTGCGCCGGGCCGCCTGCACCTCCGGCGACTCCGACTCGATCGCCTGCCTCGCCGGCGCCTTCGCGGGCGCCCACGTCGGCGCGGACGCCTGGCCCGCCGAGTGGACCGGACGGATCGAGTACCGGGCCGAGCTCCTCGCCTTCGGGGCGCTCTGGGACGCTTGAGGGATGACCGTGGACCTGGGCCCCGACCTGGACATCGACCTCGCCTCCGTCGTCGCGGAGCAGCGCGACCCGCTGCTCTTCGCGACGGTCTCCGGGGCGCACCTGTACGGCTTCCCGTCCCGCGACTCGGACGTGGACCTGCGCGGGGTGCACCTGCTGCCGGTGGCCGACCTGGTGGGGCTCAGGGAACCCGACGAGACCCGCACGAAGATGTGGGAGCGCGACGGCGTCGAGATGGACCTCGTCACGCACGACCTGCGCAAGTTCGTCCGCCTGATGCTGCGGAACAACGGCTACGTCCTGGAGCAGCTGCTCTCCCCGCTCGTCGTGCACACCACCGACGCGCACGCCGAGCTCGTCGCGCTCGCCCCGGCCGTCCTCACCAGCAACCACGCGCACCACTACCGCGGGTTCGCCGGCACCCAGTGGCGGCTCTTCGAGAAGAACGGCGAGCTCAAGCCGCTGCTCTACACCTTCCGCGTGCTCCTCACCGGCATCCATCTGATGCGCGGCGGGCAGCTCGTCGCCGACCTGCCCACGCTCTTCGACGAGGTGGCCGAGGCGCCCGCCTGTCTGCCGTATCTGCCGGAACTCATCGCGGCCAAGAGGGCGGCCGAGCACGGGGGCGCGGACGTGGACCACGCGCGCGTGGCGGCCGACGTGGAGCGGCTGCACGCCGTCCTCGACGCGGCGCAGACCGGCTCAGCGCTGCCCGGCGTCCACCGCGCGCACGACGCCCTGCACGACTTCGTCGTCCGGGTGCGGCTCCAGGGGTCGCAGGGCTGACGCCCGGCGGGTTCGCACCAGGAAGTTCTCGACCCGCTCCCGGTCGGGACCGGCCGGCAACGGGCTGCGCGGCGCCGCCTCCTCGGCCTCGGCCGCCAGCCGGTTCATCCAGGTCTCGACCTCGGACCAGGTGCGCTCCCCGCGCTTGACCGCGAGCAGCGGCTCGCGCTGTTCGCCGACGTCGATCGTCAGCTCGCCGGTGCGCAGCAGGTCGCGGCAGGTGCCCAGCAGCCGCAGCAGGTGCATGGCGTGCTTCCAGCGCGGGGCGCCGTGCGTGCGGACGTCCGCCTCCAGCTTCCTGCGCTGGCCCAGCGCGTAGCGGGCGAACGTCTCGTGGGCCTGCCGGGAGAGGAACGCGCCGCGCAGGGCCAGCAGCTCGCGGCCGGTGTCCGTGACGTGCTCCACGAGCGGTGAGTGCAGGCACTCCAGGACGTTCGGGTTGGCCCGCAGCGCGAGCTCGCAGAAGCGCTCCAGCTCCCAGCTGAACTGCTCGTCGGCCGGCCCCTCCAGATGCGTCGGAGGCTTCTCGAACCGCCAGAACAGCGGGGTGGGGGCCAGGAAGATCCCCCTGCGGTCGGTGTCGCTCCCCTCGGTGGCCAGACCGAACGCGCGCGAACCCATCACGCAGGAGTAGACGGTGTGGTCGCGGACGAGGTCGAGCATCCCGGGGTGCATGGGGTGAGGGTACGGGCCCGCCGCGCCGGTGACCGGGCGGCATCGTCCGTCTCGGCAGCCGGGCGCCCCGCGCCGTCGTACGGGACGCTGGATAGGCTGGAGACCCCAGCTGTGGGACCACAGCCATGGCGTACGCCACCGTCGCACCCGACCGGCCGCGCTCCGAGCCCGCCCCCGTGCGCCTCGGCGCCCCGGCCGCACTCCGCAAGGACACCGCCCAGTGAGAACCGCCCTCGTCATCGGCACCGGTCTGATCGGCACCTCGGCAGCCCTGGCGCTCGCCTCCCGCGGCGTCGCCGTGCACCTCGCCGACCACGACCCGGCGCAGGCCCGCACCGCCGCCGCGCTCGGCGCCGGCACCGACGAGGAGCCCACGGGGCCCGTCGACCTGTGTGTCGTCGCCGTGCCGCCCTCGTACGTCGCCGCCACGCTGGCCGACGTCATGCGGCGCGGGGCCGCGCGCGGCTACCTCGACGTGGCGAGCGTCAAGGGCGGCCCGCGCCGCGAGCTGGAGGAGCTCGGCCTCGACCTGACCGCGTACATCGGCACGCACCCCATGTCCGGGCGCGAGCGCAGCGGCCCGCTGGCCGCCACCGCCGACCTCTTCGAGGGCCGGCCCTGGGTGCTGACCCCGACCCGGGACACCGACACCGAGGTGCTCAACCTCGCCCTGGAGCTGGTGGCGCTCTGCCGCGCGGTGCCCGTCGTCATGGAGGCCGACGCCCACGACCGCGCGGTCGCCCTCGTCTCGCACATGCCGCACCTCGTCTCCAGCATGGTCGCAGCCCGCCTGGAGAACGCCGAGGAGAGCGCCGTACGGCTCTGCGGCCAGGGCATCCGGGACGTCACCCGGATCGCGGCGTCCGACCCGCGGATGTGGATCGACATCCTCGCCGCCAACCCCGGGCCCGTCGCCGACCTGCTCGCCGCGGTCGCCGCCGACCTGGACGAGACGGTGACGGCGCTGCGCTCGCTGCAGTCCGCCGACGCCGCGAAGCGCTCCGAGGGCGCGGCCGGGGTGGAGAACGTGCTGCGGCGCGGCAACGCGGGCCGGACCCGGGTGCCCGGCAAGCACGGGGCGGCTCCGGCGGCGTACGAGATCGTCGCGGTGCTCATCGACGACAAGGCGGGCCAGCTGGCCCGGATCTTCGCCGACGCGGACCAGGCGGGCGTCAACATCGAGGACGTGCGCATCGAGCACGCGACCGGGCAGCAGGCGGGTCTGGTGCAGCTCATGGTCGAGCCGAGCGCGGCGCCGGTGCTGAGCGCGGCGCTGCGGGAGCGGGGCTGGTCGATCCGGCAGTAGCGGTCCGCGCCGGGGCGCCCCGGGACGGCCCGGGCAGGGGCTGTCGGGGCAGGGTGTGCGAGCCAGTAACCTTGTGCGGGGCGTCTTCGCGCCCCGCCTCCCCGCCCCGAGTACTGCGAAAGGTGCCCGCCCCCCGTGGAAACCGCAGCAACCGCCTCCCCGGCAGCCGTGATCGTCGCCATCGACGGTCCCTCCGGCACGGGCAAGTCGAGCACCTCGAAGGCCGTCGCCGCCCAGCTCGGACTCAGCTACCTGGACACCGGTGCCCAGTACCGGGCGATCACCTGGTGGATGGTGCACAACGGCATCGACCTCACCGACCCCACGGCGATCGCCGCCGTCGCGGGCAAGCCCGAGATCGTCTCCGGCACCGACCCGCTCGCCCCGACCATCACGGTCGACGGCACCGACGTCGCGGGCCCGATCCGCACCACCGAGGTCACCTCCAAGGTCAGCGCCGTCAGCGCCGTCCCCGAGGTGCGCACCCGCATCACCGAGCTGCAGCGCACGATCGCCGCGTCGACCGAGAAGGGCATCGTCGTCGAGGGCCGCGACATCGGCACCACCGTGCTGCCCGACGCCGACCTGAAGATCTTCCTCACCGCCTCGCCCGAGGCCCGTGCCGCCCGCCGCTCCGGCGAGCTCAAGGGCGCCGACGTCAAGGCGACCCAGGAGGCCCTGATCAAGCGGGACGCGGCCGACTCCAGCCGCAAGACGTCGCCGCTGGCCAAGGCCGGCGACGCCGTCGAGGTCGACACCACCGAGCTCACGCTCCAGCAGGTCATCGAGTGCGTCGTCACCCTCGTCGAGGAGAAGCGGGCGGCGAAGTGAGCGAGGCTCCCTCCGGCCGGGGCGCCGCCGAGGCGGGCGCCTCCGAGCGGGGCGCCGAGGTCGGCCGCCGCATCGGTGTCGGCCTCATGTACGGCCTGTTCAAGCCGCGGGTGCTGGGCTCCTGGCGGGTGCCGGCCACCGGCCCCGTGATCCTCGCCGTCAACCACGCGCACAACGTCGACGGCCCGATGGTCATGGGCGTCGCGCCCCGGCCCACGCACTTCCTGATCAAGAAGGAAGCGTTCGTGGGGCCGCTCGGCCCCTTCCTGGACGCCATCGGCCAGGTGAAGGTCGACCGCTCCGGCGCCGACCGCACGGCCATCACCCGGGCGCTCGGCGTCCTGGACCAGGGCGGCGTCCTCGGGATCTTCCCCGAGGGCACCCGGGGCGAGGGCGACTTCGCGTCGCTGCGCGCCGGGCTCGCCTACTTCGCGGTGCGCTCGGGCGCCCCGATCGTCCCGGTGGCGGTGCTGGGAAGCACCGACCGGCGCGGACGGCTGATAAAGCAGCTGCCCCCGCTGCGCAGCCGGGTCGACGTGGTCTTCGGTGACCCCTTCGACGCGGGCGACGGCACCGGGCGGCGCACGCGCAAGGCGCTCGACGAGGCGACCGTGCGCATCCAGGGGCGGCTCGCCGCCCACCTGGAAAACGCCAGGCGCCTGACCGGGCGCTGAGCGAGACTTATCCAGTAGTGCCCCGGTCCGACGCACGGGCCGCTGCACCGATCACCACGATGAACGACGAGGTACGGACTTCATGAACGACCAGATCCAGCCCGAGGGCGACGGCATTGCCGACCACGACCACGGGGCGCTCGGCGACGCCGAGTACGCACAGTTCATGGAGCTCGCCGCCGAGGAGGGCTTCGACGTCGAGGACGTCGAGGGCGCCATCGAGGAGGCGGGCCACGGCCCGCTGCCCGTCCTCGCCGTCATCGGCCGCCCCAATGTCGGCAAGTCGACCCTGGTGAACCGCATCATCGGCCGCCGTGAGGCCGTCGTGGAGGACCGCCCCGGCGTGACCCGCGACCGTGTCACCTACGAGGCCGAGTGGTCCGGCCGCCGCTTCAAGCTCGTCGACACCGGCGGCTGGGAGCAGGACGTCCTCGGCATCGACGCCTCCGTCGCCGCCCAGGCGGAGTACGCCATCGAGGCCGCCGACGCCGTGGTCTTCGTCGTCGACGCCACGGTCGGCGCCACCGACACCGACGAGGCCGTCGTGCGCCTGCTCCGCAAGGCCGGCAAGCCCGTCGTGCTCTGCGCCAACAAGGTCGACGGTCCCTCCGGCGAGGCCGACGCCACCGCCCTGTGGGCCCTCGGTCTCGGTGAGCCGCACCCCGTCTCCGCGCTGCACGGCCGCGGCACCGGCGACATGCTGGACGCCGTCCTGGAGGCGCTGCCCGAGGCGCCCGCGCAGACCTTCGGCGCGGCCATCGGCGGCCCCCGCCGCATCGCCCTCATCGGCCGCCCGAACGTGGGCAAGTCCTCGCTGCTCAACAAGGTGGCCAACGAGGACCGCGTGGTCGTCAACGAGCTGGCGGGCACCACCCGCGACCCGGTCGACGAGCTCATCGAGCTCGGCGGCATCACCTGGAAGTTCGTGGACACGGCGGGCATCCGCAAGCGCGTCCACCTCCAGCAGGGCGCCGACTACTACGCCTCGCTGCGCACCGCCGCCGCCGTCGAGAAGGCGGAGGTCGCGGTGATCCTCATCGACGCCTCCGAGACCATCTCGGTCCAGGACCAGCGCATCGTGACGATGGCCGTCGAGGCGGGCCGCGCGATCGTCGTCGCGTACAACAAGTGGGACACCCTCGACGAGGAGCGCCGCTACTACCTGGAGCGGGAGATCGAGACCGAGCTCGCGCAGGTCGCGTGGGCGCCGCGGGTCAACGTCTCGGCGACCACCGGGCGCCACATGGAGAAGCTCGTCCCGGCGATCGAGACGGCGCTGGACGGCTGGGAGACGCGCGTGCCCACCGGCCGTCTGAACGCCTTCCTCGGCGAGATCGTCGCCTCCCACCCGCACCCGGTCCGCGGCGGCAAGCAGCCCCGCATCCTCTTCGGCACCCAGGCGGGCACCAAGCCGCCGCGGTTCGTCTTCTTCGCCTCCGGCTTCATCGAGGCGGGCTACCGCCGCTTCCTGGAGCGCAGGCTGCGCGAGGAGTTCGGCTTCGAGGGGACGCCGATCCACATCTCGGTGCGGGTGCGCGAGAAGCGCGGCCGCAAGAAGTAATGCGGGCAGGCCCCCGCGCGAATGCCCGGCCCCCCCTCGCGGGGAGGCCGGGCATTCGGCTGTACGGGGTGCGGGCTCAGTGCTCCCGGCGCGGGCCCGGAGGCAGGGCCGCGGGGAACTGGTGGTGGCCCGTGTGGTGGTCGTGCTGGCCGTAGCGGGCGACGTGGAACTGGCCGTACTGGCCGTACTGGCCGTACTGGCCGTACGCGCTGCGCTGGTCGTGCCGCCCGTAGCCGTACGGCCCCGTCCCGAAGCCGACGAACCCCAGGTCCTCCTCGCCCGTCCGGTCGCCCGGCAGGGCCCTGAACGCCCTGAGGTACTCCGAGTACAGCGTGTCGTAGATGGGTGTGGCCGAGTGGCTGCCCGTCGGCTCCTGCGCCGTACGCATGGAAGGGATGGGGCTCTGGTACGCCGGCCGGGGGCGGGAGGGGTCGTATGTGTGCACGTCTGTGCCAACGAAACCGTCGCCCTGCGGATGCGGGGGCCGCGCCGCTTTCCCGGTCCGGCAAAAGTGTGACCGGCGCGTTCGGGTGTCGGGCGCGGCCCCCGGCCGCCGTGGGCTCAGGTGCCGGCGAGCGGCATGGAGGCCGCGACGAGCCGCCCGTGCGTGGCGGCCTTGTCGAGCGCGTCCCGCAGCATGTCCTCGCGCGGCTGGCGGCCGATGGAGCCCGCGGGGGCGGCGAAGAGCAGCACGGTCTGCGTCTTGTTGGCCGCCGTCCGCCAGTCCTCGGTGACCTGCAGCGGGTGGTGCGCCTGCCACCAGGCGACGGGGGAGCCGCCGCCGGTGCCGGGCTGCAGGACGGCGTGCAGCTGGCCCATGGCGAGCAGCACCGACCAGCCGGGCAGCGCGGGCGGCACCGAGTCGAGCGAGGGGACCGGCAGGAAGCCCTGCTCGATCAGGAGCGGCAGGAAGTCGTCGCCGCCGCCGGGCGCGGCGCCGGGGCGGGCGATGGCGCCGGTGGGCTCGACGACGAGGGCCGGGCGCAGCTCGCCGTCGATGAGGACGAGGCCGCTGGTGACGCCGAGCACGGCCTGGTTGGGCGTGGCGTCGTCGGGCGCCTCGCCGTCGTCGCCGGTGATCGACCGTACGGCGCCCTGCAACTGCTCCTCGGAGACCGTGACGATCTGGGAGGGCAGGCAGGTGGCGTGGGCGAAGGCGAGCACGGCCGTCTCGTCGCCGACGAACAGGACGGTGCTGGTGCGCTCCTGTTCGGCGTCGCCCGGGGTGCGGCACGACGTGCAGTCGTAGCTGCCCGGGGTGTTCTCTCCGGCGAGCAGCCGGTCGGCTTCTTCGTCGCCGATCTCGGCGCGTACGTCGTCGCTGACGTCGAGCATGCGCGGCACGGGTGGCTCCTCGGGATCGTCATCTGGGGTGCATGGGGAGGGTGTGACGAGCCGGGCCGTGCCCGGCTCATAAGGAGACAACGGTGGATCAGTGGTGCAGGTCACGCGCGAAGGGGAACGGAATCGAACCATCCGCTGCGGAGGGTGAGACGCCGGGCGGAATCTGTCACTCCGCGCCAACAGGTGGTGCGGGCACGGAAGTTGCGTCGGTGAGCTGAGTCACAGGGGGGCGGGGGGCTTGCCGGGTAAATCCGGTTATCCGCCGACTCAGTGGGTGTCCGGAAGTCGGCGATACCCCCGGTAACTCCCAACTGGCCTGCCGCGACGGGGACTTGGTTGATGGCAGGGCGCGAGGACTCCTAGATTCCACCGCCGTGTGCAGCGAGCACCGCTCGGGTACGTCCGCCGGCCGCAGATCAGTTCCAGCACCGACCCCGGCGGGCGGGGCCGACCGGACCCCGGACGCCGGATGCGCGAGGGGCCCGTACGGCCGGGGGAAGCCCGGGTCCTTCGAGAGGGATCTTCATGTCCGCACGTCCCAAGAGCACGCGCACCACGGCAGTGATCGGAGGGGCCGCACTGCTGGCCCCCCTGGGGCTGCTGGCCGCGACCGGCCAGGCCGGCGCGGCGGACAGCGGAGTCTGGGACCGCATCGCACGGTGCGAGAGCGGCGGCAACTGGCAGATCAACACGGGCAACGGCTACTACGGCGGGCTGCAGTTCTCCGCCGGTACGTGGCGTGCCTACGGCGGCGGGGCCTACGCGCCGACCGCCGACCGGGCGTCGAAGGCACAGCAGATCGCCGTCGCCGCCAAGGTCCAGCGCGCCCAGGGGTGGGGCGCGTGGCCCACCTGCGCGGCCCGGGCCGGAGCGTACGGCGGCGCGCCGTCCGCCGCGGCGCCGGTGCCCAAGAGCGCCAAGCCGGCGCCCGCGACCGCCGGGCAGCGGCCCGGCAAGGCCGCGGTCCGCTCCGACCGCGGGACCTCGCGCGGCGCTCCCGGGAACTGCACCGTCCGCCGGGGCGACACCCTCAGCCGCATCGCGGCGCGGTACGGGACCGGTTGGCAGCGGCTGTACGCCGCCAACCGGCAGACCATCGGCGACGACCCGGACGTGATCGTTCCGGGGCAGCGGCTCTCGGTGTGACCTACCGATAGTCCGACCGGGTGGGGTCGGCTCCGCGGCGGCGCGGCACGTCCAGGGCCCGTCGCGGAGCTGCCTAGCGTGACCCGATGCACCCGAAGTTGACGATGCGCGTTCAGTCCGTGTCCCTGGTCGTCGGCGCGATCCTGGCGGCGACGGCGCTGCCCGCGGCCGCCGCGCCCGCGGCCCCGCCGCCGAAGCCGGGCGCCCCGTCCGCGCCGTACGGCTGCTCCGTGAAGAAGGGGCCGTGGGACTGCCTCGCCCAGTGCGAGAGCAACGGCCGGTGGGACACCAACACCGGCAATGGCTTCTACGGCGGGCTGCAGTTCTACCAGCCCACCTGGGAGCAGTACGGCGGGCTCAAGTACGCGCCGCGCGCCGATCTCGCCACCAGGAAGGAGCAGATCAAGGTGGCGGAGAAGGTGCTGCGGGCCCAGGGCTGGGGAGCCTGGCCGTCCTGCTCCAAGAAGGTGCGGATCGAACGGTTCGACGGCCGCGTCCACCGCGTGACGGCGGGGGAGACGCTCAGCTCGATCGCCCGCCTGTACCAGGTGAAGGGCGGCTGGCAGGCCCTGTACAAGGCCAACCGCTCCGTGATCGGGAGCCGCCCCGACCGGATCCCGGTGGGCCTGGTCCTGGTCGTCCCGGGGCGTCCGGCGGCAGGCCAGGACGGAGCTCGCCCGGCTCCCCGCTGAACACCACCGCGCCCCGGCGCAGTTCGTGCACGACCGCCGCCCGGCCCGCGCCCTCGCGCAGAGCGGGCGGCAGCCGCTGTTCGGCGAGGACCACGCAGGCGCCCGTACCGGCGAGGAGTTCGTACGTGCGGGCCGCGACGGAGGGCGCCATGCCCTGGGTCGGCTCGTCGGCGAGGATCACGCGGGTGTCCGGGAGCAGCGTCCGGGACAGGGCCAGCATGCGCTGTTCGCCGCCGGAGAGGGTGCCCGCGCGGCGGGCGAGGAGCGGGCGCAGCTCGGGGTAGGCGTCCAGGGCGCGGGTGCGGCCGCCCGCGACGCCCGGCAGTTCGAGGTTCTCGGCGACGGTCAGGGAGGCGAACACCGCCTGCCGGTCCGGGACGAAGCACACGCCCTCGGCGGCTCGTGCGTGGGCCGGACTGGGGGTGACGTCCCGGCCGTCCAGGACGACCGCGCCCGCGGTCAGGGCGACCGTGCCGGCGAGGGCGCGCAGGGTCGTGGTGCGGCCGCTGCCGTTGCGGCCGAGGAGCACGGTGAGCGCGGCGGCGGGTGCGGCCAGGGTGAGACCGTGCAGGGCCTCCAGCGGGCCGTAGTGGACGCGGGCGTCGCGCAGTTCGATGCCGCGCATTCAGGGTGCCTCCGCGAGGACCTGGCCGGCGGGGCCCGAGGTGACGATGCGGCCCGCCGTCATCACGTGCACGGTGTCGGCGAGTCCCGCCACGAGGCCGAGGTCGTGCTCGACCACCAGCAGGGCCGTGCCGTCCGCCGCGAGGGCCCGTAACAGCACCGCCAGATCCCGTACTTCGGCCTCGTCCAGACCGGCGGCGGGCTCGTCGAGGAGCAGGGTGTGCGGGTCACCCGCGAGGGCCCTGGCCAGCTCGGTGCGGCGCAGGGCCCCGGTGGAGAGGCCGGCCGCGGGGCGGTCCCGCAGTCCGGTGAGGCCGAGGAGGCGCAGGGCCCGCGCGGTCGACCCGGGGGCGGGGCGTGGCGTCTGCTCCGCGCCCACCCGGACGTTCTCGGCGACGGTGAGCGAGGGGAAGACGGCCAACTGCTGGAAGGTACGGGCCGTGCCGGCCCGGGTGCGGGCGTGCGCGGGGAGGGCGGTGATGTCGCGGGGGCCGAGGGTGATGCGGCCCGAGGCGGGGCGCAGGGTGCCGGCCAGACAGTGGAAGAGGGTGCTCTTGCCCGCGCCGTTGGGGCCGACGACGGCGGTGACGCGGCCGGGCGGAACGGCGAGGCTGACGCCGTCGAGGGCGGTGAACCCGGCGTAGACGACGGTGAGGCGGTGGGCGGTCAGGGTGTGGTCGGGTGCGCGCCGGGTGGGGTGGGCGCCTGGTGGGCGGAGGGCTTGCGCGGGCGCCGGGGGCCCGTCGCTCCTGCCGGGCGCCGCCCCTGCGTCCCCCGGGGCGGCCCGGTCGCCGTGCCGTTCCCGCGGCGGCCCCCACGTCCACGGTGGCCCCCACGTCCCCCACGCCCCCTCCCGTCGGTCCGTCCGCAGGCCGGCGTCGGCGAGGCGGGCGCGGGCCGCTTCGCCCGCGTGGGTGAGGCGCGGGGCGCGGCGGAAGCGGTCGGTCGCCGCGCGCAGCGCCTCGTACGGGCCACCGGGGAAGCGGCCGGTCAGGACCGCCAGGAGGCCGATCAGGGCCGCCGCGACCCCGCCGCGCGTCCCCGCGTCCAGGCCGACCAGGAGGGCCGCCGCGGCCGTCGCCCCGAGCACGCTGTCCGAGCCGAGGACCACGACGGCCGCGAACCAGAGGAGGCCCCGCACGGGGTCGTACGCCCCGGCGTCGAAGGCCCGTTGGCCGAGCGCGAGCATGCCGCCGCCGAGCCCGGCGAGCGCCGCCCCGGTGACGAACGCGGCGAGCTTGAGGACCGGCACCGGCACCCCCGCGGCCGCCGCCCCCGCCTCGTGGTCCCGCATCGCCGCGAGCGCGCGGCCCGTACGCCCCCGGCGCAACGCGCCGACCAGGAGCACCGCCCCGCCCAGGAGGGCGAGTTCGAGGAGGTAGTACGCCCGGTCGTCCGCGAAGCCCGCGGGGCGCCCGACGGTCAGGCCCGCCGTGGCGTACGGCTGGGTGAAGACGAAGCGGCTGACGCCCACGCCGACCGCGAAGGTCGCCAGGGCGAGCGCCAGGCCGTGGCGGCCGATGGCGGGCCATCCGGTCAGCAGGCCGAGCGGTGCCACCAGGAGGACCGCCACCAGCAGGGCCGGCAACTGCGGGAGTCCGGGCAGGCCGGGAAAGCGGCCCGCCGCGAGGAGGGCCGTGAAGAGGGCGCCCAGGCCCGCGTACGCCGCCTGCCCGAGGGAGATCTGGCCGCCGCGCCCGGTGACGACGACGAGCGAGAGCAGGATCACCGCGAGCGCCGGGACCTGGACCGCCGTCGTCAGGTCGGAGCCCGCGAAACCGAGCGGGATGAGGAAGAGCACCGCCGCCACGATCCCCGCGCCGGGCGGCGTCGGAAGCCGGCCCTTCGCGGTGCGCGCAAGCGCGTCCCTCGGGCCGACCCCCGGCAGGATCAGCGCCGCGACCAGCAGGGCGAGCACGAAGAGGTTCGCGCCCGCGGTCTGCAGCAGCTGCTCCGGCAGCCCTCCCGGGTGCAGCCGCGTCAGCTGGCTCTGCGCCACCCCGAGGCCGAGCGCCACCGCCACCGCGACGGGCAGGCTGCGCATACCGGCCGCCACCGCGACGGCCACCACCTCCATGACCAGCAGGGGCATGCCGTAGGGGTCGAGGCGGACCAAGGGGGCGAGCAGGACACCGGTGAGGCCCGCCGTGAAGGAGCCGAACGCCCAGCCCGCGGCGGCCACCCGGTCCGCGTCGATGCCGGAGAGGACGGCGAGTCCGCGGTTGTCCACGACCGCGCGCAGCCGGCCGCCGAACCGGGTCCAGCGCATCGTCGCCCCCACCGCCGCGGCGAGGGCGACGGCCGCGCCGAGCTGGGCCCAGGGGTCGGCGGCCACGAGGGTGGGGGCGTCGTCGCGCGCGCCCGGCCCCCAGACGAGGGCCGCACCGCCGACCAGCAGGACGAAGACGCCGATCGAGGCGACCAGGGTCTGCGCGGGATCGCCGCCGAGCACCGCGAGCGGGCGGAAGACCGCGCGGTCCAGGAGGAGGCCGAGGCCGGGGGCGACCAGCAGCAGCGTCACCGCCGCGGCCACCGGGAGCGGCCAGTGCCACGCGGCCGTCAACTGGCGCAGCACGTAGGCGCAGAGCATCGCGATCGCCCCGTGCGCGAAGTTGAGGACGCCGGTCGCGCGGTAGGTGATGATCAGTCCGATGCCGGTGAGGGCGGCGGCGCCGCCGACCGAGAGCCCGGCCAGCGTGAGGTCGTAGCTCAGGGACGCCACCGGGTCAGTGCTCCGGGTCCGGTACGGGGGCGTCCGGCGGGGAGCCCGGCTCCGGCGGGCGCGGGGGGTCGCAGATCGGGCAGGGGGCGAGGGCGCCGGCGCCGAGGACCGCGGCGTCCGCGGGGACCGCAGCCGGTTTGCCGGCGGCCAGCGGGCAGTCCGCGCGGTGCCAGAGCGTGCCGCCCGGCACCGTCAGGAGCGCGTCACTGGAGGCCACCGGCGACGCGGGCCGCTCCTCCGGGGCCGCCGGCTCCGTCGCCACCAGGAGCCCGTACAACTCCTCGACGCGCGCCGCCGCCAGCGTGTTCCTGCCGTGCGTGAGCAGCACCGCGCCCGCGACGATCAGCGCGGCGCCCGGGATGGTGCAGGAGGCGAGGTAGGGAACCTGCCGCTCGGCGAAGCGCTCACCGGAGACGCCGTACCAGCCGAGCACGCAGAGCACCGCGCCCGCGGCCAGCGTCGCGAGCGCCGCCCACAGCAGGGGAGCGGCGCCGCGTGAGCGGGCCGGGCCTGACGCACCGTCCGTCCGAGCTGTCTGCACCGCCCGCATCGAGGCCCCCTGGGACACGTCGTCGGTCACATCGGTCACGTCGGTGGGCTGTCCATGTCAGCCGATGGCTTGCACTATGCCCTCTGGAAGCCGACGCTGAAAGCTCCGGGCCGTGCCGGTCCGGACCGACACCCGGTGGTGGGCCAGATGGTTCTCGGGAGCAGCCCCAGGCAAGGGACGTACCGCGGGCGGGGCAGAGTGCGGAGCGCGGCGCTGGCGGCCGCCGCGGTCCTGCTGATCGCCCCGGCCGCCGTGGCCTGCGGCGACGACAGCGGGGGCGGGGACGGCGGCAAGCCCCCCGAGCCCTCGGTGCAGAAGTCGTCGGAGCCGGGCGGGGACGGGGCGTCCGCGCCCGCCGACGCGGCGGCCGCCGAGAAGGAGGTCCGCGCCAACTGGGAGAAGTTCTTCGATCCCGGGGTGTCCCTGAAGGACAAGGAGAGCGTCCTGGAGAACGGCCCCGAGATGCGCGCCGTCCTGAAGGGCTTCAGCGGCGACAAGCGGGGCGAGCAGGTCGCGGCGAAGGTCGGGAAGGTCACCTTCTCCGCGGCCGACGAGGCCGACGTGACGTACGCGCTGACGCTGAAGGGCGCCACCGCGCTGCCCGACGCCTCCGGGACGGCCGTCGACGACGACGGCACCTGGAAGGTGTCCGTCAAGACCCTCTGCGCCCTGGTGAAGCTGAGCGGGAATGCGTCGCCAGGGCCGGGCTGCTGAGGCGCTGCTGGCCGTCGTCCTGCTGGTGGTGGGCACGGCCTGCGGGAGCAGGCTGCCCGCGAGCGACTTCGAGCGGCGCGGCACGGCGCCCGCCCCCGCGCGGGGAGCGCCGGTCCGGGTCGGCGTGATCACCAGCGCGACCAGCCCGGTCGGCGGCTCCGCGTTCACCGGACCGCGGGACGGAGCCCGGGCCTACTTCGACCGGCTGAACGCGCGCGGCGGCATCGAAGGGCGCCAGGTCGAGGTGCGCACCTGCGACGACGGCGGCAGCGGCGTCGGCAACAACGACTGCGTGCACAAGCTCGTCGAGGAGGAGAAGGTCGTCGCGCTGGTGGCCACCTCCGCCCTGGACTACGCCGGCGCCGCGCGGGTCTCCCGGGCGGGCGTGCCCGACATCGGCGGACAGCCCATCGGATCGGCGTACGAGACGTATCCGCACCTGTACGGGATCTACGGCAGCCTCGCCCCGCGGAACGGCACTCCGGGGTGGGGCGGCAAGCTGTACGGCGGGACCGAGGTCTACCGCTACCTCAAGCGGAAGCAGGGCGCGCGGACCGCCGCCGTCGTCTCCTACAACCAGGCCGCCTCCGCCGCGTACGCCCGGCTCGTCACCCGGGGGCTGCGGGCCGAGGGGTACGAGGTCGTCACCGAACAGCTCGACTTCGCGCTGCCCAACTTCCGTGCCGCGGCGGCCGACCTGAAGGAGCAGGGCGCCGACCTCGTCTTCGACGCGATGGACACGCACGGCAACGCCCGGCTGTGCGCGGCGATGGACGACGTCGGCGCGAAGGTCACCGCCAAGGTCACCAACGTGCAGAACTGGACCTCGGCCGTCGGCGACGACTACAAGGACGCGCCCCGCTGCCGCAACGCCCTGTGGGCCACCGGTTCGAGCCGCAACTACGCGGACACCGGGCATCCGGCGGTGCGGGCGTTCCGCGCCGCGATGAAGGGCAAGGAGCTCTCCCAGTGGCAGCTGGAGGGGTGGGCGGCCGCCATGTGGTTCGATGACGCCGCGCGGTCCTGCCCGGGCGGTGACATCACCCGCGCGTGTGTCGACCGGTACATGGAGCGCGCCGAGCCGTACTCCGCGCGGGGGCTGCTCGTACCCGTCGCCTTCGAGCACCGTTCGGAGCCACCCACGTCGCGTCGGACGTGTATGTCGGTGGCCCGCTGGCAAGATGGGCGCGGCTGGGTCACCCAAGGCGGCGAAATGACCACGAACTGCTTTGACGTCCCCCAGCTCTCCTACCAGCCTTGATGCGTCGTTTCGCTAAAAGGTTCCCATTTCTGGCTACCGATCAGGCATCTGTTCGGGAACAGGATGGTGAGGAAACCCAACCTTTGGCCAGGAATCCCCGTCTAACCCTTCGGTAGGCGGACGAGGGGGACTGTCCGCATGGAAGCGCGGAATACGGGGACGCATGCACATCTCTTTCCTGATTCACAACGCGTACGGAATCGGAGGGACGATCCGGACGACGTACAACTTGGCGAACACGCTGGCCCAACAGCATGACGTCGAAGTTGTCTCCGTCTTCCGGCACCGGGACGAACCCGTTTTCGAGCCGGATGCGCGTGTCCGGCTCAGCCACCTCGTCGACATCCGCAAGGACACCGCCGGCTACGAGGGCGACGACCCGGAGCACCTGACCCCTGCCCGGACGTTCCCCACCGCCGAAGGCCGCTACGACCAGTACAGCGCGCTCACCGACCGGCGCATCGCCGACCACCTCGCGCGCCTCGACGCGGACGTCGTCGTCGGCACCCGGCCCGGCCTCAACGTGCACATCGCGCGGCAGACCGCGCGCGGGCCGCTGCGGGTGGGCCAGGAGCACCTCACGCTCGACAGCCACTCCAAGGAGCTCCGCCGCCAACTGCGCAGCGTGTACCCGCGCCTGGACGTCCTGACCACGACGACCGAGGCCGACGCCCGCGCGTACACCCGCAAGATGCGGCTGCCCGGCGTGCACGTCCAGGCCGTGCCGAACCCGGTGCCCGCCCCCGGCATCGAGCCCGCCGACGGCTCCCACAAGTGGGTCGTCGCGGCCGGCCGTCTCGCCCCGGTGAAACGGTACGACCTGCTGATCAGGGCCTTCGACAAGGTGCGCCGCGAGCGCCCGGACTGGCGGCTGCGGATCTACGGCGGCGGCAAGCAGAAGGAGAAGCTGCGCGCCCTGATCGACGAACTGGGCCTGTACAACCACGTCTTCCTGATGGGCCCCGCCCACCCCATAGAGCCGGAGTGGGCCAAGGGCTCCATCGCCGCCGTCACCTCCAGCCTTGAGTCGTTCGGCATGACCATCGTCGAGGCGATGCGCTGCGGCCTCCCGGTGGTCGCCACCGACTGCCCGCACGGGCCGGGCGAGATCATCGACAACGGCGTCGACGGACGGCTCGTCGAGACCGGCAACGCCGACGCCATCGCCGGCGGACTGCTCGAACTGATCAACGACGACTCGCTGCGGCAGCGGATGGCGGGCGCGGCGCTCCAGGACTCGGAGCGCTTCGACCCGCAGCGCATCGCCGAGCGCTACGACGCGATGTTCTCCGGGATGCTCGCCCGCGGGGGCTCGCTGGGGGGCCGCGTGCGCGGCACCCTGCACCGCACCCGCGGCGCGCTGCTCGGGGGCGCGTACGCGGTGCGGGATCTCGGCCGGGTACAGACGAAGGGATCGACGGCATGACGGCCTTGGCCACCTCGCAGACGGCAACGCACGCCGGAGACAGGGAGGACGCGGCCACGGCGCCGCGCGCCGACTGCATCGCCGACTCCGCCGGCGGGCTGACCTTCGACGTCACCGACCCCGGCGGGCCCGACGCGGGGGCGGTGCACCTGCTGCTCCGCCGGCGCGACGCCGAGTCCGCCGAGGACTACGTGCGGCTGCCGCTCTCCCCGTCGGCGGACGGCCGGCTGCGGGCCGCGCTGCCCAGCAGCGTCGAGCTCGCCGAGGGCCGCTGGAACGCCTACGTCGAGGTCCCCGGCGGCGAGCCGCGCCGCCTGATGCCCGGCGTCAACGACCTGCGCTCGCTGGTCGACCGCGCCCCCAGCGGCAGCCGCGGCCACGTCGCGGTGCGCATCCCCTACGCGACGAAGCAGGGCAACCTCTCGGTGCGCAGCTGGCTGCGCGCGCCGCACGCAGAGTCCGGCGAGATCGAGATCACCGGGACAGCCGTGACCGTGCACGGCCGGGTGTACGGCACCGAACTCACCGCCGCCGCGCACGTCGAGGCCGTCCGGCGCGCTGAGCCCGGCCGCGTCCACCGCGCCGACGTCACCGCCGAGGGCCCCCGGTTCACCGTCGACCTGGCGTACGGCCCGCTCGTCGAGGGCGGCACCGGACCCTGGGACCTGTGGCTGCGCCCGGCCGGCGAGAGCGGTCCCCGGGTGCGGCTGGCCCGGCTCCTGGACGACGTCGCGGACAAGAAGGCGATCTTCACGTACCCGGGAGCGGCCGTGGAGTCGACGGCGGGCGGCAAGGCCGAGGTCGGCCTGTACTACACCGTCGACAACGACCTGTCGCTGCGCGTCCGGGCCGAGGAGGGGGGCGGGGCCGGCGGCTGAGACCGCGGACCGTCGCTGTCCTCGGTCACCGGCACCATCACGTACATGTTGGAGACCTCGGCACGACTGCTCCGCCTGCTGTCCCTGTTGCAGGCCCACAGGGAATGGTCGGGTCCCGATCTCGCCGACCGGCTCGGCGTCACCCCGCGCACCGTCCGGCGGGACGTGGACCGGCTGCGGGAGCTCGGCTATCCCGTCCACGCCAGCCCGGGCACCGGCGGCGGCTACCGGCTCGGCGCGGGCGCCGAGCTGCCGCCGCTGCTCCTGGACGACGACGAGGCGGTCGCGGTCGCCGTCGGCCTGCGCACCGCAGCGGGCCAGGGCGTCGAGGGCATCGGGGAGAGCTCGGTCCGCGCGCTCTCCAAGCTGGAACAGGTGCTGCCGGGCAGGCTGCGCCGCCGGGTGGGCGCGCTGACCGCGTACACCGTGCCGATGCTGCGCGCCCCGCTGCCGCGGGGCGTCGACCCGGCCGTCCTCACCGAACTCGCCGACCTCTGCCGGGACGGGGAGCGGCTGCGGTTCGCCTACCGCGACCACGACGGCAGCGCGACCCGCAGGACCGTCGAGCCGCACCGCCTCGTCTGCACCGAGCGGCGCTGGTACCTGGTGGCCTGGGACCTCGACCGCGACGACTGGCGCACGTTCCGCGCCGACCGCATCGAACCCCGGCCGCCGCACGGCCCCCGGTTCGCGCCGCGCACCCCGCCGGCCGAGGACCTCGCGGCCTACGTCTCGCGGGGCATCTCCACCCGCGCCTACGCGGTGCGCGGCGTGGTCCGCCTCCTCGTCCCGCTGGCGGAGGCGGCCCAGCGGATCGGCCCGGCCGACGGCACGCTGGAGGCGGAGACCGAGGAGACCTGCCTGCTGCGCACCGGGGCGGCCGGCCTGGATCTGCTGGTCTTCCATGTGCTGTTCATGGGCATCGAGTTCGAGGTCGTCGAGCCCGTGGAGCTCGCCGACCGGATCAGGTCGTCGCGGGACCTCCTGAGCCGGGCCCTGGACCGGGGTGTTCCGTCTGCGGATCCGCCGAGCGCTGACCCAGGTCCCGCACCGCGGACGCCGCGTAGTCGGGATGGTGCAGATCGAACGCCGGGGACTCCGAGCGGATCCGGGGGAGGGTGACGAAGTTGTGCCGCGGCGGCGGGCAGGACGTCGCCCACTCCAGGGAGCGGCCGAACCCCCAGGGGTCGTCGACCTCGACCTTCGTGCCGTAGCGGGCCGTCTTCCAGACGTTGTGGAGGAACGGCAGCGTGGACATGCCGAGGAGGAACGCGCCGATGGACGACAGGGTGTTGAGCACCGTGAAGCCGTCCGCCGCCAGATAGTCGGCGTAGCGGCGCGGCATGCCCTCCGCGCCCAGCCAGTGCTGGACCAGGAACGTGGTGTGGAAGCCCACGAAGAGCGTCCAGAAGTGGATCTTCCCGAGCCGTTCGTCGAGCATCTTGCCGGTCAGCTTCGGCCACCAGAAGTAGAAGCCGCCGAAGGTCGCGAAGACGACGGTGCCGAACACCACGTAGTGGAAGTGGGCGACGACGAAGTAGCTGTCGGTGACGTGGAAGTCGAGCGGGGGTGAGGCGAGGATGACGCCGGTCAGGCCGCCGAAGAGGAAGCTCACCAGGAAGCCGACCGCCCAGAGCATGGGTGTCTCGAAGGACAGCGAGCCCCTGAGCATCGTGCCCGTCCAGTTGAAGAACTTCACGCCTGTCGGGACCGCGATGAGGAAGGACACGAAGGAGAAGAAGGGCAGCAGGACGGCTCCGGTGGCGAACATGTGGTGCGCCCACACGACGACCGAGAGGCCGGTGATGGCCATCGTCGCGCCGACCAGTGGCAGATAGCCGAAGATCGGCTTGCGGCTGAAGACCGGGATGATCTCCGTGATGATGCCGAAGAACGGCAGCGCGATGATGTAGACCTCGGGGTGCCCGAAGAACCAGAACAGGTGCTGCCACAGCAGCGCACCGCCGTTCTCCGGGGCGAAGACGAGCGAGTTCAGGCGCCGGTCCGCCTCCAGGACCAGCAGCGCGGCGGCGAGCACGGGGAACGCGATCAGCACCAGGATCGAGGTGAAGAGCACGTTCCAGGTGAAGACCGGCATGCGGAACATCGTCATGCCGGGCGCCCGCATCCCGATGATGGTGGTCAGGAAGTTGACCGAGCCGAGGATCGTGCCGAAGCCGGAGAGCGCGAGCCCCATGATCCACAGGTCGGCGCCGATGCCGGGCGAGCGCTCCATGCTGTTGAGCGGCGCGTACGCGAACCAGCCGAACCCGGCGGGCCCGCTCGGCACGAAGAGCGAGCCGATCACCATCAGGCCGCCGAAGAGGAACAGCCAGTACGAGAGCATGTTGAGCCGCGGGAAGGCGACGTCGGGCGAGCCGATCTGCAGCGGCATGATCTCGTTGGCGAACCCCGCGAAGGTGGGCGTCGCGAAGAGCAGCAGCATGATCGTGCCGTGCATGGTGAAGGCCTGGTTGAACTCCTCGTTGGTCATCAGCTGCAGCCCCGGGCGGGCCAGTTCGGCCCGCATCAGCAGGGCCAGCACGCCGGCGAGCAGGAAGAAGACGAACGAGGTGATGAGGTAGAGGTGGCCGATCTTCTTGTGGTCCGTGGTGGTCAGCCAGTCCACGACGATCCGGCCGGGCCCCCGGTCCCGCACCGGCCGTGTCCTCGCGCGCGCCGTCTCGGTCCCCATCGCCCGCCCCTTCGCCGTCGCGTACCGCGCCTGTTCGAAGCCTGATTCGAGCTCACGCCATGATGCTCGTGTCACCCCGGCTCCGACAGGGGGCGTATGCGTCGTTCCCGGGCGTCGCGGACCCGGCGACGACAGGCCGGAATGGAGAATTCCCCCATGCGTCGTCACATCCCGCGCGGGGGCCGGGATTCGGAATTGCGGAGAGCCCGTAAAGGTGTCGTGTCGTTATTCGGCGACATATTTTCCGCGGTTGTCGCGGGCCGGTCGGCGGTCTGTCGAAAGTGCCCGCCAATTAAGCCGTTACGGGCACGGAACCGCCCATACGTGTGACGGAGTTCGACCGAAACGCGCGTCGTGATCCTGTGACAGAAGCGTGACCGGAGAGGTACCGGTGACGCATGGTGTCCGGCCCCGGCCTTCCACGGGCGTGCCGCGCCGCCTAACGTGGCGGCCATGGCACCTATTCCGACCCCTCCCACAGAGCCCCAGGACAGCCCGGACGGCTACGTCGGCCTGCCGGCCGACGGCGCCGAGCACCAGGCGCGCGAGCGCGGCTGGTCCACCGTCAGGTCGCTGCCGCCGGGCACGGTCATCACCATGGAGTACCTCGCGGGACGCCTCAACTTCGAGGTGAAGGACGGCGTCGTGACGCGCTGCTGGAAGGGCTGAGCGCCACCGCTGCCCCGCTGTCCGTCCCCGCCCTGCCAACCACGAAGGCCCCGGATCCTGTACGGATCCGGGGCCTTCGGGGTGCGGGGGTGGGTTGTGCGTACCGGCCCCCGCGTCTTCGGGGTCAGCCGCCCGCCACCGGGCGCGGCGACGTGGTGCCGCGTGAGGTGCGGTCGGTGTGCGGTGGACGGCGGCTGCCCGCGGGGGTGACCGGGGTCCGCTCGGAGCGGGCGGTGTGCGGGCCGGGCGCGAGGTAGGCCGCCGGGCGTGCGGCGCGGGCGGCGCCGACCGGCTCACGCGCGGGCGCCGAGTCGTCGGCCGCGGGGCGCTGCGGGACCATCGCCGGGGCGCCGACCGGGGTGGGCTCGGGGCCGGGGACGGTGACGATGCCGGAGCGGCGGGCGCGCCAGGCCTCGCGGACGCGGAAGATGGCGGCCTCGACGCGGGCGATGAGGGGCTCGCACCAGGGCAGCGCGAGCAGGATGAGCAGCCCCGCGGCCCAGCCGAGGAGAACATCGCTCAGCCAGTGCGTACCGAGGTAGACGGTGGTGAGTCCGACGCTCAGGGAGACCACCGCGGAGAGGGCCGACAGATAGCGGCGGGTCCGCGGGGTGGAGGCGAGGTAGGCCAGGATTCCCCAGGTCACGACGGCGTTGGCGGTGTGGCCGGAGGGGAATATATCGCCGCCGAGCCACATCTCGTTCGAGCCGATCACGGTGGCGTAGTGCGGGCCGAGGCGGCCCATGCCGAGCTTGGCGGCGCCCACCGTGACGTTGAGCAGGAGCAGGGCGGCACCGAACATCAGGAGCGGGCGCAGCGAGTGCTGCCGCCAGGAGCGCCAGCCGAGCCAGGCCGCGACCATGACGGCGGTCGGGCCGCGCTGGCCGAGGACGACCCAGTAGTCGAGGAAGGCGTGGATCTCCGGCCACTGCTGGTAGGGCCGGAAGAACATGACCTGCCAGTCGAACCGCACCAGCCACGAGGTGGCGAGCACGGCGACGACGATGGCCAGGTAGAAGGCCAGAGTCGCGCTGAAGAGCACGACCCTGTGCCGGCTCATCCTCGGCACATCGAGGTGGGTCGGTCGTTCCGGCTCACGGTCCAGCCGGGCGAAGACCCGATCCAGACGGGTGAGGTTTCGTTCGGTACGCACTCAATCGACGTTACAGCGAGTGAGTCTGGCACTAGGCCGAATCAGTGGCTTTGTGATGACGATGTGATGTGGGATTGATCTCAGGGCGGGGTTTATTCCGGGGGATTCCTGAATGCGGACAGTCGCCCTTGCATAATTCGTTGATCGTTTGCTGGGCGGTTTTATGGCCCTTATGAATTCGTTCACCGGGACCTGGCGTGGAATTTCCCGTTCGATCACCGGGAGCCCGCAGAAACGATCATGACGTGATCGGGGCGCGTCCGTGCCATTCGGCCGGAACGCCCTGGACCGGAGCCGGGCGCGCCCCTTCGCGGGGCGGGGCCCGCGCGCCGCCACGGGGCATGACCGCGGGGCCGGGACGTGGCGCACGCCACACCGCTTCCGTGCAACCGTGAGAGGTCCACCACGCGCCCCCGGCGAGTACTCGCGTACGCTGACGGCTCACTCGCCCTAGTCTGCGCCGCCCGGAGCAGGGAGTTCGCATCCCGCCCGCCGCCGACGCGAGGGACCACTGGGAGGTACGCACATGTCCGGGACGACCACGGCCGCGCCACTGCAGAGCCGTCGGGGGTCCGGGGCCGGTGCCGGGGCCAACCGCTGGGTGGTGCTGGTCGTCCTCTGCGTGAGCCTGCTGCTCGTCGCCGTCGACGCCACCGTGCTGCACGTCGCGGTGCCCGCGGTCACCGAGGACCTGAAGCCCGGCGCGATAGAACTGCTGTGGATCGTCGACATCTACCCGCTGGTCTGCGCCGCGCTCCTCATCCTCTTCGGCACGCTCGGCGACCGGGTCGGCCGCAGACGCGTCCTCCTCCTCGGATACGCCCTCTTCGGTGTCGCCTCGGCCGTCGCGGCCCTCGCCGACAACGCGCAGATCCTCATCGGCGCCCGGGCCCTGCTCGGCGTCGGCGGAGCGATGATCATGCCCGCCACCCTGTCGATCCTGCGCCAGGTCTTCCCCGACCGGCGCGAGCGCGCCCTCGCCATCGGCATCTGGAGCGCGGTCGCCGCGGTGGGCGCCGCCGTCGGCCCGCTGCTCGGCGGTTTCCTCCTCGAACACTTCTGGTGGGGCTCGGTCTTCCTCATCAACATCCCGCTGATGCTGGTCAGCCTGCCCATCGGACGCTGGCTGCTGCCCGAGTCGACCGGCGCCCGGAACGGGCCGTGGGACGTCGTCGGCGCGCTGATGGCGGCGGCCGGGCTCTTCGGCGTCGTCCTCGGGGTGAAGCGGCTCGGCGGCGGGGAGTCGCCGCTCGGCCCGACCACCCTGACCGCGCTGGCCGTGGGCGCCGCGCTGCTCGCCGGCTTCGTGCGCCGCCAGCGCCGTCGCAGGTATCCGCTGGTCGACCTGTCGATGTTCGCGCGGCCCGCGTTCAGCACCTCGGTCGGCTGCATCGTCCTCGCCATGCTCGCCCTGGTGGGCCTGGAGCTGATCGCCGCGCAGTACCTCCAGCTGGTGCTGGGCCTCTCCCCGCTGGAGACCGGGCTGCGGCTGCTGCCCCTCACCGTCGCCGCGATGGCCGCGGGCCTCGCCGGATCGAAGCTGCTCGGCGGCCTCGGGCCGCGCACGATGGTCTGCTCCGGTTTCTGCCTCACCGCGCTCGCCGTGCTCGTCCTCACCGGCATGGGCGGCCACGCCAACGACGGGCTGCTGCTCGCGGGCTTCGTCCTGCTGGGCTTCGGCCTGGAGACCACGCTCTTCGGGGCGTACGAGTCGATGCTCAGCGAGGCGCCGGCGGCCCAAGCGGGCGGCGCCGCGGCGATCGGCGAGACGTCCTACCAGCTCGGCGCGGGCATCGGCATCGCGCTGCTCGGCAGCGTCATGAACGCGGCGTACGCGCCGGGGCTCTCCTCGGTACGGGGGGTTCCGGCGGCGGACAGTGCGGCGGCGAGTCACTCGCTGGGCGAGGCCTACGAGGTCGCCGCGCGGCTCGGCGGGGGGTCGGGGGCGGCCCTGCGGACCGCGGCGCGGGACTCCTTCGTGCACGGGCTGCATGTGACCTTGCTGGTCAGCGCCGGGCTGTTGCTGCTCGGCGCGGTGGCCGCGCTGCGGTTGCCTCGGGGGATGGAGTGCGGGGCGCCTGCGACGCGGCTTGAACCGGGGGTGCCCGGGCCCCGGGAGGCGGGGCGGGTCGGGGCCGGGGCTTCTGTGGACGTCTGACTTTCGGTGCGGGTTGTCCGTGGCTGGTCGCGCAGTTCCCCGCGCCCCTGAATGGGGCGCCGTCGCCCGTACGCCCAGGGGCTCTGGACGTGGGGGAGACTGCGTCGTAACGTCAGCGCGAACCATGGCTAACTAACAGCGCTAGTTTTGTGTCGCCGGAGGCCCGCATGTCCGCAAGTGCCCGCACCCCGCTGCCGCCCTTCGACCCCGCCGATCCGCTCGGCATCGACGACCTCCTCGACCCCGAGGACCTCGCCATCCGTGACACCGTCCGGACCTGGGCGGCCGACCGGGTCCTGCCGCACATCGCCGACTGGTACGAGAGGGGCGAGCTGCCCGACATCCGGGGGCTCGCCCGGGAGCTCGGGTCCATCGGCGCGCTCGGCATGTCCCTGGAGGGATACGGGTGTGCGGGCGCCAGTTCCGTGCAGTACGGCCTCGCCTGTCTGGAGCTGGAGGCGGCCGACTCCGGGATCCGCTCCCTCGTCTCCGTGCAGGGCTCCCTCGCCATGTACGCGATCCACCGCTTCGGCTCCGAGGAGCAGAAGCAGCGCTGGCTGCCGGGGATGGCCGCCGGCGAGATCATCGGCTGCTTCGGGCTGACCGAACCGGACCACGGCTCCGACCCGGCGTCCATGCGCACGCACGCCAAGAAGGACGGGCCGGACTGGATCCTCACCGGGCGCAAGATGTGGATCACCAACGGATCCGTGGCGGGCGTCGCCGTCGTCTGGGCCCAGACCGACGAGGGCGTCAGGGGATTCGTCGTACCCACCGACACGCCGGGCTTCTCGGCGCCCGAGATCCGGCACAAGTGGTCGCTGCGCGCCAGCGTCACCAGTGAGCTGGTCCTCGACGAGGTCCGGCTGCCCGCGGACGCCGTGCTGCCCGAGGTCGTCGGCCTGAAGGGACCGCTCAGCTGTCTCTCGCACGCGCGCTACGGCATCGTCTGGGGAGCCATGGGCGCGGCCCGCTCCTCCTTCGAGGCGGCCGTTCAGTACGCGAAGACCCGCGAGCAGTTCGGCCGGCCCATCGGCGGCTTCCAGCTCACCCAGGCCAAGCTCGCCGACATGGCCCTCGAACTGCACAAGGGCATCCTGCTCGCCCACCACCTGGGGCGGCGCCTGGACGCGGGCAGGCTCCGTCCCGAACAGATCAGCTTCGGCAAGCTCAACAACACACGGGAGGCGATCGAGATCTGCCGTACGGCCAGGACGATCCTGGGCGCCAACGGGATCTCCCTCGAGTACCCCGTGATGCGGCACGCGACGAACCTCGAATCGGTGCTCACCTACGAGGGCACCGTCGAGATGCACCAGCTGGTTCTGGGCAAGGCGCTCACCGGTCTCGACGCCTTCCGGTGAGCGGCCCTGCCCCTAGCTCTGGTTGAAGAAGCCGTCCGACGGGCGGCTGGTGGCCTCGCCGTTCACGATCTGTGTGTCGGCGGGGGTGAGCAGGAAGACCCGCGTCGCCACGCGCTCGATCGATCCGCGCAGGCCGAAGGTGAGGCCGGCCGCGAAGTCGACCACGCGCTTGGCGTCGGTGGGCTCCATGGACGTGAGATTCATGATGACCGGGACGCCGTCCCGGAAGAGCTCGCCGATGGCGCGGGCGTCCCGGAAGCTGTCCGGGGTCACGGTCCCGATCCGGCGCTCGTCGCCCTCGGCCTTCTCGGTCGCCACCCGCACACGCGGGTCGGTGACCCAGGCCTCCGGCTGTTCGGGCCCCTCGTCCCGGTCGTCTTCGTAGCCGTCGTCGTAGTAACGCTCGTTGTGGTCGTCGTCGACGAGTCCAAGCCAAGCACTCGCCTTGCGCACCGATCCCATGGACGCCTCCTCTCACAGCGGTTTCCCTGGATTCCGCATCCCTATCGTCGTCCATGATGCGGATGATGCGCCAAGTGGATAGTCGCCGCGCGGGGTTTTCGTGACGGTACTGGTGCACAGTCAACACGCCGACGCGCGGTGCGCTTCAAGGGTCGTACCGTGTATGGCTGCTGACTGTGAGTGAAATATGATTCTCCACGGCGTATGGGTGACGGCCGGTGCGTACGGGTGAACGAAGCGCTCGCTACGATGCGCGTCGTTGATCGCTTCGGGCCGCTCGGGGGAGTCGTCTTGTTCGGAATCGTCAGGCCGTGCAGCCATCGCCTCGGCGAAGGGCTCAAGACCCAGTGGATGGCGCACCTGTGCGGGCTCTGCCTCGCGCTGCGCGGCGACCACGGGCAGTTCGCCCGCGTCGTCACCAACTACGACGGCCTGATCATCTCGGTTCTGACGGAGGCTCAGGCCGAGCGTGCCACCGGGTGGCGGCGCACGGCGGGGCCCTGCCCGCTGCGGGGCATGCGGACCGCGTCCGTCGCCCAGGGGGAGGGCGCGCGGCTCGCCGCCGCCGTCTCGCTGGTGCTCGCGTCGGCGAAGATCCGCGACCATGTCGTCGACGGCGACGGGCTGCTGGCGCGCAGGCCGGTGGCGGTCGCCGCCCGGCGGGTGGCCAGGAGCTGGGACCGGGCGGGCGCGCGGACCGGCGCCGATGTGGGGTTCGACACGGCGGTTCTGGTCGACGCCGTCGAACGGCAGGCCGGGATCGAGGCCTTGGCGGGGCCCGGCACCTCCCTGCTCACGGTCACCGAACCCACCGAGACCGCGACCGCCGCGGCCTTCGCGCACACCGCCGTGCTCGCCGGGCGGCCCGGCAACGCGGAGCCGCTGGCCGAGGCGGGCCGGCTCTTCGGCAGGCTCGCCCATCTGCTCGACGCCGTGGAGGACCGGGAAGCTGACGCCGCGTCGGGCGCCTGGAACCCGCTCACCGCGACCGGCACCTCCCGGACCGAGGCGCGCCGCCTGGCCGACGACGCGCTGCGCGGCATCCGGCTCGCGCTGCGCGAGGTCGAGTTCACCGACGGCAAGCTGGCGCACGTGCTCCTCGCGCACGAGCTGACCAGGTCGGTCGACCGGGCCTTCGGGACCGACGGCTGCGGCCACGCCCACGGGCGGCCGGGCGAGGTGACGGCACATCAGGGTGGCTCCGGCGCCTTCGGCCCGCCGCAGCAGGGTGGTGCGTACGGGGCTCCGCAGCAGGGCGGACCGGCCGGCCACCCCTCCGGAGGGCCGTACGGCGGGCAGAACCCGTACGGGGGCGGCAACCCGTACGGAGGCGCGCCCGGTGGACCCGGTGGTCCCGGGCAGGGTGGCTCGGGCGGCTCGGGTGGTCCCGGCGGCCCGGGGTGGTTCGGTGACGGGCCCTCCTTCGACCCACAGCCGCCGAAGCCCGGCAAGCGCGGCTTCTGGACGGGGTGCGCCGTCGCCATCGGCCTCTGCTGCACCTGCAAGGTGTGCTGTGCCGACTCGTACGAGGGCCCCTGGTCCCGCAAGAAGCGCGAGGGCTGCTGCAACGACTGCGGCGACTGCGACTGCAGCGGGTGCGACGGCTGCTGTGACTGCTGCGAGTGCTGTGAGTGCTGCGACTGCGGGCTGTAGCCCGGGCGGATGCCAGGCCGATGACCGTCGGGTGACGGGCCGTCAGTCCTTGATCTCCGGAGGCGAGATCCGCGACCGCTCGATCGCGGAGCCCTGCGTTCCCCACTTCTTCAGGATGCGGTCGTACGTGCCGTCCTTGATCAGCTGGTCCACGGCGGCCCGGAACGCGGGCGCCAGCTTCGTGCCCTTCTTGAAGGCGAAGCCGACGTCGAGCCGGTGGTACTCGCCGAGGAACCTCAGCCCCTCCTGCTGCCGTACGGCGTAGCGCAGGCCGTTGATGGTGGACATCACCACGTCGGCGCGGCCCTGCTGGAGGGCGGGCCAGATCGCGCCCTGCTCGGCGTACGTCTTCACGTCGTACGGCTTCTTGCCCGCGTCGGCGCAGACGTGCTTGTTGTCCTCCAGGGTGACCTCGAACGTGGTGCCCGCCCCGGTCGCCACGTTCAGACCGCACAGCTGCTCGAAGTCGGTGACCTTCTTCAGCTTGCTGTCCTCGCGCACGGCGAAGCCCTGGCCGTCGTTGATGTAGGTGACGAAGTCGATGGTCCTGCGGCGCTCGTCGGTCACGCCGAAGTTGCCCGTGCCGAGGTCGTACTTCCCGCTGCCCAGCGCCGGCAGGATCGCCTCGAAGCTCGCGGGTTCCCGCTTCAGTTCGAGTCCGAGCACCTTGGCCGCCGCGTCCGCGAAGTCGATGTCCTGGCCGACGATCGTCCGGCCGTCCTTCAGGTAGAGCGCGCCGGGCGGGGTGCCGCCGACGGACGAGGCGACGGCGAGCGTGCCGCGGTCGCGGACCTCCGCGGGCAGCAGACGGGCCGCCGCCGCGTTCTTCCTGACCTGGGAGACCACGTCCCGGGTGGGGATCTCGTCGCTGCCGCCGGCGGGCGCGGCCCGGCCCGCGGTGTCGACGGCGTCGCCGGAGCCGCAGGAGGTCAGGGTCAGGGTGACGGCGGTGATCAGCGCGAAGGCCGCCGGGAGCCGGCGGGCGTGCGGGGGCGTGCTCATGACGTGAGGATCTCCAGCTCGGCAGGGCAGGGCAGGGCGAGGCAGGGCAGGGCGAGGGGGACGTGCGAGGGGAGGGGGCCGTCGCCCGCGGTGGGCGGGGCGGCGGAGTGCGCGTGTGAAGGCGGGGGCGGCGGCGTGCGGACGCACGGCCGCCTGCGGAAGAGCGCGGGCTGCCGACCGGGGTGAAAAGCGGCTCGGCGGACGCGGAGCAGCTCAGCCGTTCAGGGACACACGGAGAACGGGAGGCGCGGGATGCGCGGAACGCCCAGGGGGTCGGCTCAGGAGGACATCAACAAGATGCCGACCACACTCGACCGAAGTCGATGTGGGAGCGCGTGACCAGCCACTGCTGCGGATGCATGAGCTAAGTGGAACAGGCATCCGTTTCCGCGTCAACTGCCGTGAGACGTAAGGCTCATATCCTGGACAGCCTTGACAGCGCACGTGAGCGGACCCGTAATCTCGGGAACGGATCGTGCTGAGGGGCTCGGTCCGTGTGAAGGCGTCACCCGTGTTCGGTCTTCTGTCACCACGGAGCCTTCCGCATGTCTTCCGACACCCTCGCCGAAGTGGCGACCGCCCCTCCGCCCCCGGACCCCGCGAAGCCTCCCGCCGCGCCGCGCGTCGTGCCCCGGCGCCGCCTGGGGCAGTGGGGCGCGGCCGCCGCCGTCCTCACCCTCCTCGCGCTGGCCGCCGATTCCGTCGTACGCAATGAGGCGTTCCAGTGGGACGTCGTCGCCGACTACTTCACCTCGGCGTCCGTGCTGCGCGGTCTCGGGCTCACGCTCTGGCTGACGGCCCTCGTCATGGTGCTCGGCTTCGCGCTCGGCACCCTGCTCGCCCTGGCCAGGCTCTCCGCCAACCCCGTCCTGCGAGCCGTGAGTTGGGGGTACGTCTGGTTCTTCCGGTCGATGCCGATCCTGGTGCAGCTGCTCTTCTGGTTCAACATCGGGGCGCTGTACCCCCAGGTGTTCGGCGTGAAGACGGTGAACCTGCTCGGCCCCGTCACCATCGCGGTCATCGGGCTCACCTTGCACGAGGCCGCGTACGCCGCCGAGGTGGTGCGCGGCGGGATCCTCTCCGTCGACCGCGGGCAGACCGAGGCCGCGCAGTCGCTCGGGCTCGGGCCGTGGCGCCGATGGCGCCGGATCGTGCTGCCGCAGGCCATGCGGTCCATCGTGCCGCCGGCCGGGAACATGCTGATCGGCACCCTCAAGGGCACCTCGATCGTCTCCGTCATCGCCGTGCAGGACCTGCTCTACTCCGTCCAGCTCGTCTACCACCGCACCTACCAGGTCATCCCGCTGCTGATGGTCGCCACCCTCTGGTACGTGGCGGTCACCTCGGTGCTCGGCGTCGGCCAGTACTACGTCGAACGGCACTACGCGCGCGGGACGGAGCGTGCGCGATGAGTCCGGCCGGGGCGCCGCCCCGCCCTTCCCTGGTGATCGTCGGCGCCGGGCCGCGTGGCACCGGCATCCTGGAGCGCATCGCCGCCAACCTTCCCGGTATGTACGGGAGTTCGCAGGACGCGGGACGTTCGGAGAGTGGGCCCGGCTTCGGCGGTGCCGGGTTCGACGTGCACCTCGTCGACCCCTGGCCGCCGGGGCCCGGACGCGTCTGGCGGCACGACCAGTCGCCGCTGCTCTGGATGAACTCCCAGGCCCAGGACGTCACCATGTTCACCGACGACACGGTGGAGGTCACGGGCCCGGTCCGGCCGGGCCCCGCCCTGCACGAGTGGACCGGGCGCGACGGGCGGGAGTTCCTCGGCCGCCGTGACCAGAGCGCCTATCTGCGCTGGGTGTACGAACGGGCCGTGGCCGCCCTGCCCCCGGACGTCACCGTGCACCACCACCGGCGCAGGGCCCTGCGCGTCACCGGGGCCCGCGACGCCCGCCAGGAGGTGACTCTCGAAGGCGTCGACGCCCCGCTCGTCGCGGACCTCGTCATCCTCGCCCAGGGGCACCTGGACGCCGAACCGGACGGCGAGCAGGCGCGGTTGGCCGACCACGCCCGCCGGAACGGGCTCGTGTACCTGCCGCCCGACTTCACCGCCGACAGCGACCTCTCCGGGCTCGCGCCCGGCGCGCCCGTCCTCGTGCGCGGCTTCGGCCTCGCCTTCGTCGATCTGATGGTGCTGCTCACCGAGGGCCGCGGCGGACGCTTCGAGGGGGACACGTACCACCCCTCGGGCCGCGAACCCGTCCTCTACATCGGCTCGCGGCGCGGCGTGCCCTACCGGGCGAAGATCGGGTACGACTGGACCGGCGAACGGCCACCGCTCCCGCGCCACCTGGGACCGGCCCAGATCGACGAACTCCTCGCCAGACCCGGCGGGTTCGACTTCGAGCGGGACGTGTGGCCGCTCGTCGAGAAGGAACTCGGCTTCGCCCACTACCACCGCCTCTTCACCGCACACCCCGACCGCACCCGCACCGCCTGGACGGACTTCGACGAGAAGTACGCGGCCTGCGACCCCGGCAGCCCCGAACTCGACGCCCTCGTCGCCTCCGCCGTGCCCGACCCCGCCGACCGGCTCGACCTCACCGCGCTCGACCACCCGCTGGCCGGCGTCCGGCACACCTCCTACGAGGCCCTCCAGGACGGGCTGCGCGCCCACGTCGCCGCCGACCTCGCCCGCAGGCACGACCCCGGACACAGCCCCGACCTCGCCGTCTTCCTCGGACTGCTCTCGGTCTACGGGCAGGTGGTGCGGCTCGGCGACGTGGGGCCCTGGTGGCACGGCTTCTTCAGCTACCTCGCGTCCGGACCGCCGGGCCCCCGGCTGCGGCAGCTCCTCGCCCTCTCGCGGGCCGGCGTCGTGCGCTTCCTCGGCGCGGACGTCCGGGTGACCGCCGCGGACGGGGTGTTCCGCGCCGCGAGCCCCACCCTGCCCGGCCAGGCCACCGAGGCCCGCGCCCTCGTCGAGGCGCGGCTGCCGCAGCCCACCCTCGCCCGCACCCGCGACCCGCTGCTGCGCGCCCTGCACGACGAGGGGGCCGCCGCCACCGCGGCGGGGCTCCTCGCCGTCGACCCGGCCGACGGGCGCGTGCTCGACCGGGCGGGCGTGCCGCACCCGCGCCGCTTCGCGCTCGGACCGCACACCGACGCGCGCGGTGCCGGCGCGTTCACCCGGCCGCGCACCAACAGCCCCACCTTCCGGCAGAACGACGCCACCGCACGCGCCGTACTCGACTTCCTGCGCACCGCCTGAACCGTCCGCGCACCCCTGAACCAGAGGAACCCCCATGCCGTCCCTGACCGGCCACGCCCCGCCCCCGATGGTCGAACTCCGTTCCGTGCACAAGTCGTTCGGGTCCCTGCCCGTCCTGAAGGGGGTGGATCTGCGGGTCGCCAGGGGCGAGGTCACCGTGATCCTCGGCCCCTCCGGCTCCGGCAAGTCCACCCTCCTGCGCACCATCAACCACCTGGAGAAGGTCGACGCGGGCCTGATCACCGTCGACGGCGCGCTCATCGGCTACCGGCGCTCCGGGGACAAGCTGTACGAGCTGCGCGAGCGCGAGGTCCGGCGCCAGCGCACCCGCATCGGCTTCGTCTTCCAGGACTTCCACCTCTTCCCGCACCTGACCGTCCTGGAGAACGTCGTCGAGGCGCCGGTCTCCGCCCTCAAGCGGCCGCGTGCCGCCGTACACAAGGCAGCACACGAACTGCTCGCACGGGTCGGCCTCGCCGACAAGGCGGACGCCTACCCCGGGCAGCTCTCCGGCGGCCAGCAGCAGCGGGTCGCCATCGCCCGCGCGCTCGCCCTGGAGCCGGCGCTGCTGCTCTTCGACGAGCCGACCTCGGCGCTCGACCCCGAACTGGTCGGCGAGGTGCTCGACGTCATCAAGGACCTGGCCCGGCAGGGCACCACGATGATCGTCGTCACCCACGAGATCGGCTTCGCCCGCGAGGTCGCCGACACCGTCGTCTTCATGGACGACGGCCACGTCGTCGAGGCGGGCGCCCCCGCCGACGTACTCGACGCCCCCCGGCACGACCGCACCCGCGCCTTCCTCTCGAAGGTCCTCTGAGCCGAGGCCTCCGCCCCAAGGCCTCCGATCCGAGGCCGTCGACCGACACATAGCCCCACCGTAGAAAGGTCCAGCCGATGTCCCACCGAGGAACCGGCAGCTGCCCCCTCCATCTCGCCGCGGCCATCGACCTCCCCGGCGCCCACGAAGCCCGCCCCTACACCGACCTCGCGCTGCTCGCCGAGGGCGGGGCGCTGGACTTCGTGACGCTCGGGGACTCCTTCGCCAGGCCCGGCCTCGACGCCCTCGCCGTGGCCGCCCGGATCGCGCCCCGCACCGGACGCGTCGGGCTCGTGCCGACCGTCACGACCACCCACACCGAACCGTTCCACGTGCAGGCCGCCGTCGCGACCCTCGACTGGGTCAGCCACGGGCGGGCCGGGTGGGCCGTCGACGTGTCGGCCACCGAGGCCGAGGCCCGGCTCTTCGGGCGGCGGCCCGCCGCGCCCCGCGAGGAGCTGTGGCAGGAGGCCGGTGAGGTCGCCGACGTCGCCGCCCGGCTGTGGGACAGCTGGGAGGACGACGCGGAGATACGGTCCGTGGCGACCGGCCGCTTCATCGACCGGGACAAGCTCCACTACGTCGACTTCGAGGGCCGCGCCTTCTCCGTGCGGGGCCCGTCCATCGTGCCGCGCCCGCCCCAGGGCCACCCGGTGCGGGTCGTCGACGCGACCGAGCCACCGGCCCGCGAGACCGCCGCCCGGCACGCGGACGTCGCCCTGGTGCGCGCCTCGACCGCCGCCCGAGCGGATGCCGCACGCGCCGAACTCAGGGAACTCGCGGCGAGGTTCGGGCGCGATCCGCGGACCCTGCGGGTGTTCGCGGCCCTCGACGTCGACCTCGGCGGCGGCGAACACGCCGCCGAGCCGGGGCACGGCGGGGGGCCGCTGCCCACCGCCGCCGGATCCGTCTACCGGGGCGGGCCCGTGGACCTCGCCGACCTGATCGCCGACTGGCACCGCGCGGGCGCCGTCGACGGCTTCCACCTCACGCCCGTCGAACCCCGCCGTGACCTGGAGCGGCTCGTCAACGGCACCGTCGCGCTGCTCCAGCACCGCGGCCTGTTCCGCACCTTCTACCCGGGCAGCACGCTCCGGGAGCATCTGGGGCTCGCCCGCCCCGCCAACCGTCACGCCGTCCTCGCGGGGGAGCCCTCATGACCCGACGCCCCAAGCAGATCCACCTGGCCGCGCACTTCCCCGGCGTCAACAGCACCACCGTCTGGACCGATCCCGCGTCCGGCTCGCACATCGACTTCTCGTCCTTCGAGACGCTCGCCCGCACCGCCGAGCGCGGCCTCTTCGACTTCTTCTTCCTCGCCGAGGGGCTGCGGCTGCGCGAGCACAAGGGACGCATCCACGACCTGGACGTGGTCGGACGCCCCGAGTCGCTGACCGTCCTGACCGCGCTCGCCGCCGTCACCGAACGGCTCGGTCTGGCCGGCACCGTCAACGCCACCTTCAACGAACCCTTCGAACTGGCCCGCAGGTTCGCCTCCCTCGACCACCTGAGCGGGGGCCGCGCCGCCTGGAACGTGGTCACCACATCGGACGCCTTCACCGGCGAGAACTTCCGCCGCGGCGGCTACCTCGACCGGGCCGACCGCTACACCCGCGCCGCCGAGTTCCTGGCGACCGCGCGCGAACTCTGGGACTCCTGGACGCCGGAGGGCCGCCCCCGCCCCTTCGCGCACCGGGGACGGCACTTCACGATCGAGGGCGAGTTCACCGTGCCGCGCTCCCCGCAGGGTCACCCCGTCGTGATCCAGGCGGGGGACTCGCCCGAGGGCCGGGAGTTCGCCGCGTCGGCCGCCGACGTGATCTTCACACGGCACGGCACACCGGAGGCGGGCCGCGCCTTCTACGCCGACGTGAAGGGCCGGCTCGCCAAGTACGGGCGGTCCGAGGACGATCTGAAGATCATGCCCGGGGTCAGCTACGTCCTCGGGGACACCGCCGCCGAGGCGCAGGAGAGAGCCGCCGAGATCCGGCGCAGCCAGGTCACCCCGCAGAACGCCCTCCTCGCCCTGGAGCAGGTGTGGGGCGTGGACCTCTCCGCGTACGACCCGGACGGGCCGCTCCCCGAGATCGACCCGGACCCCGATTCCGAGCTGGTCCAGGGGCGGGTGAGGATCGCCGACCGGCTCGCCGTCGCCGCGAAGTGGCGTGCCCTGGCCGAGGCCAAGGGGCTCTCCATCCGGCAGACCGTCATCGAGACCACGGCCCGCCAGTCGTTCGTCGGCACCCCGGAGGCGGTCGCGGCCGAGCTGACGGAGTTCGTGCGCACCGACGCCGCCGACGGCTTCATCCTCGTGCCGCACCTCACCCCCGGCGGGCTCGACGACTTCGTCGACAAGGTGGTGCCACTGCTCCAGGAACGCGGCGCGTTTCGCACGGAATACCGGGGCGCGACGCTCCGCTCCCACCTCGGCCTGCGGGAGCCGGTGTGGAAGGGTTGACCAGCATGAGCACCGAGAACGAAGAGCTGTGGAAGCACTGGCACGCGCAGCGCACGGAGACGGTGTCGGCCCCCTACGGGCCGCTCTCCCTCACCGGCACGCACTGGCTCGCCGACCACGCGGACGGACATCTTCCGGGAATCCCCGGGCGCTGGGCCGAGGAGGCCGAAGCGGTCGTCCTCACGGCGAGTCCCGAGGACGGACTCACCGTCGACGGGCGGCCGTTCACCGGTGAGGTCCGGCTGGCCGCCGACACCGCGCCGATCCCCGACGCCCGCGTCGCGCACGGCGGCCGCCGCCTCGTCGTGATGCGGCGCGAGGGCCTGTGGGCGGTCCGCGACTTCGACCCGGACGCCACCGCCCGCACCGTCTTCCGGGGCATCGAGGTCACCGCGTACGACGCCCGCTGGGCGGTGCCCGGACGCTTCACCCCGTACGGCGAGGGCCGCACCGTCCTGGTCGGCAACGCGGACGGCAAGGAGCGCGGCCTCGGGCTCGACGGTGAACTCTCCTTCCGGCTCGGGGGAGTCGAGCACACCCTTCGGGTGGGCGTGGAGGGCGACGGCTCGCTGTGGGCCGTCTTCGCGGACGCCACCAGCGGCACGTCCAGCTACCGCTTCCGGTTCCTGCGGCCCGCCGCGCCCGATACCGACGGCCTCACCACGGTCGACTTCAACCGTGCGCTGCTGCCGCCGTGCGCCTTCACCGACCACTTCATCTGTCCCTTCCCGCCGCCCGGGAACACCCTGGTCACCGAGATCGCGGCGGGGGAGCGGAACCTTCGCGACCGCTGAGGCGTCCGAGTACCCGGGCGCGCACGAGCGCATCGACACGAGCGGCACCCCGGTGGCGTACCACGGGTACGGGACCACCGGGGTCGGCCGACATGTATCGGTCGGCGGCCGAAAGGCGCCCTTGTGCGGCCGGTGACCCGCCCCCAATACTCCCGAGCAGCGCTTGTCAGGAGCACGGCTATACCGGAATCCGGGCTTGCTCTTTGGCTGCGCCTCACGGGTCTTCAACCCACAAAGACCCACTGACTTCCCTCGGGAGGAACAAACGTGAGGATCAAGCGCACCATCCCCCACAGCCGTACGGCGAGATCTGCCGGTCTGCTCGCCGTGGCCACCGGACTCGTCGCCGCAGGAGCGCTCGCCGTCCCCTCGGCCAGCGCGCAGGACACCGCGACGACGTTCAGCGCGGCGCAGCTGGAACAGGCCAGTGACGCCGTGCTCGGCGCGGACGTCGCGGGCACCGCCTGGGGCGTCGACGCCCGGACGAAGCAGGTCGTCGTGACCGCCGACAGCACGGTCTCCACGTCCGAGATAGCCGAGATCAAGGCCGCGGCCGGCGCCAACGCCGACGCCCTGAAGATCCAGCGCACCTCCGGCACGTTCCAGAAGTACATATCCGGCGGCGACGCCATCTACGCGGACAGCTGGCGCTGTTCGCTCGGCTTCAACGTGCGCGACAGCGCGGGCGCCTACTACTTCCTGACCGCGGGTCACTGCACCGACGGCGCGGGCACCTGGTGGTCCAACTCCTCGAAGACCACGGTGCTCGGCACCACGTCGGGCTCCAGCTTCCCGACCAACGACTACGGCATCGTGCGCTACACCAACAACTCGGTCACCAAGTCCGGCACCGTGGGCAGCCAGGACATCACCCGGGCCGCCGACCCCACCGTCGGCCAGACGGTCACCCGGCGCGGCTCCACGACCGGCATCCACAGCGGCCGGGTCACCGCGCTGAACCAGACCGTCAACTACGGCGGCGGTGACGTCGTCTACGGCTTGATCAAGACCACGGTCTGCGCCGAACCGGGCGACAGCGGCGGCCCCCTGTACGCGGGCTCCACCGCGCTGGGTCTGACCTCCGGCGGCAGCGGCAACTGCTCCTCGGGCGGCACGACGTTCTTCCAGCCGGTCACCGAGGCGCTGCGCGCGTACAACGTCAGCGTCTTCTGAGCGGCGGTCCACCGCCGCACCGAACGGCCAGGGAGCCCCCGTCCGGACATCGGACGGGGGCTCACCCTTGTCCCGTAGCGCTCTCCCTTTGTGCCCGCCGCGGGGCTACCGTCGAAGGGAACACCCAACACGCCCAATTCGGACCCTGGGGGGCCGGCATGGTCGAGGAGCTGGTGGCGGCGGGAGCGGCCCTCGGGGCGGTCGGGGCGGTGTACGTGATGGCGGCGGCCCGCGTCGTCAAGCAGTACGAGCGGGGCGTGGTGCTGCGGCTCGGAAAGCTGCAACGGGCCGTGCGGGGACCGGGTTTGACGCTGGTCGTGCCGTTCGTGGACCGGCTCCGCAAGGTGAACATGCAGATCGTGACGATGCCGGTGCCCGCGCAGGACGGCATCACGCGCGACAACGTCACGGTCCGGGTGGACGCCGTCATCTACTTCAAGGTGGTCGACGCCTCCAGCGCGGTCGTGGAGGTGGAGGACTACCGGTTCGCGGTCTCGCAGATGGCGCAGACCTCGCTGCGCTCCATCATCGGCAAGAGCGACCTGGACGACCTGCTCTCCAACCGCGAAAAGCTCAACCAGGGACTGGAGTTGATGATCGACTCCCCGGCCATCGGCTGGGGCGTGCAGATCGACCGCGTCGAGATCAAGGACGTCTCGCTGCCCGAGACGATGAAGCGCTCCATGGCCCGCCAGGCCGAGGCCGACCGCGAACGCCGCGCCCGCGTCATCAACGCCGACGCCGAACTCCAGGCCTCCAAGAAACTCGCCGAGGCCGCCCACGAGATGGCCGAGGAACCGGCTGCGCTCCAACTCCGGCTTCTGCAGACCGTGGTGGCCGTCGCCGCCGAGAAGAACTCCACCCTCGTTCTGCCCTTCCCCGTCGAGCTCCTCCGCTTCCTGGAACGGGCCCAGCAGGCCCTGCCGCAGCAGCCACAGCAGCCGCAGGAGCCGCGGCCCGAGCCGTCGGCCGCCGCCGTGCGGCCGCCGGATTCCGGGACACCGGACGCGGAAGCCGGAGAACCGGGCCCCGCCGCAGGGGCGAGAACCGGACAGGACTAGTCCTCACAGGCTGACGACCGTTCCTCGCACGGGGTGTTTGCGACAGGAACTGACGTGGTGGGACCCGGGCCGGCGGACGTGCCGGGGGCGCACAGGTCTTTCGTACGCGCGTCCTGAAGTAGACCTTGTGTGCTACCGGACGGCGTCGGGATAGTAAGCGAGGCAATGGTCATGGACGCGTCGCTTCCGCTCGGGCGAATCCTTGTCCCGCAAGCACTTCCGGCTCGTCAGGCCCCCACGCCTGCCGGGTCGTTCCCCCCACAGGAGGTCGTGAGTCTTGAAGCACCGACGCATACCCAAGCGGCGTGCAGCCGTGGCGGGCGCGGGCATCGCCGCGCTGGTCGCCGCGGGAGTCACCTTCCAGAGTGCGAACGCGAGCGAGAACGACCCGGCCCCCACGCCGGACACCCTCTCGGTGGCGAAGGCCGGAAAGCTCGCCTCGTCCCTGACCAAGGACCTCGGCGCGGACACCGCGGGAACGTACTACGACGCCAAGGCCAAGGCCCTGGTCGTGAACGTGCTGGACAAGAGCGCCGCACAGGCCGTCGAATCGGCGGGCGGCAAGGCGAGAATCGTCGAGAACTCCCTGGCCGAACTGAAGAGCGCCCGTGCGACGCTCGACGCCGAGGCCGCCGTGCCCGGCACCTCGTGGGCGATGGACCCGGCCACCAACAAGGTCGTCGTCACGGCGGACCGCACGGTCAAGGGCGCCAAGCTCGACAAGGTCGGCTCGATCGTGAAGAGCCTGGGCGGCAAGGCGGAGCTCAAGCGGAGCAAGGGCGAGTACAAGGCCCTCATCGCCGGCGGCGACGCGATCTGGGGGAGCGGCTCGCGCTGCTCGCTCGGCTTCAACGTGGTCAAGGGCGGGCAGCCCTACTTCCTGACGGCGGGCCACTGCGGCAACGCGGTCAAGAGCTGGTCCGACTCGCAGGGCGGCTCGGAGATCGCCGCCACGGAGGAGTCGAGCTTCCCGGGCAACGACTACGCCCTCGTGAAGTACACGGCGGACACCCCGCACCCGAGCGAGGTGAACCTCTACGGCGGCACCCAGGCGATCAGCAAGGCCGGGGACGCCACGGTCGGCCAGAAGGTGACGCGCAGCGGCAGCACCACCCAGGTCCACGACGGCGAGGTCACCGCGCTCAACGCCACGGTGAACTACCAGGAGGGCCAGGTCGACGGCCTGATCCAGACCACCGTGTGCGCCGAGCCCGGCGACAGCGGCGGCGCGCTCTTCGCCGGCGACACCGCGCTGGGTCTCACCTCGGGCGGCAGCGGCGACTGCTCCTCGGGCGGCGAGACGTTCTTCCAGCCGGTCCCGGAGGCGCTTTCGGCCTACGGAGCGGAAATCGGCTGACCTCACGGAACGCCGGGAGCCCCGCCCCCGCGACCGTGGGGGCGGGGCTTTTCCGTATTTCTTGTGAAAGTTTTCACAAGTGCGCACAGGTCTGAAGTCCCCTGACAGGTCTGCAGGTCAAGGGGCATTTCTGAGGCGCTTTCCATTCTCCTGAAGGACCTTCTGCCCTGCGTTCGGGGTCCTTTTCGGCGCCTCGCGTAAGGCGTACGGGTGTGGAATCGAGGTGCAGCGGAAAAGTCCCGACGAAGGAGTGCCGCCATGCAGGCCAACGAGATGGTGGACGGACTGGTGGCGAGGGCGCTCACCGCGCTCGGCCGGTTCGAGGGTTACGACCAGGAGCAGGTCGACCACATCGTCAAGAGGGCTTCCCTCGCCGCGCTCGGCCGGCACGGGGAGCTCGCCCGGCAGGCGGTCGAGGAGACCGGGCGCGGCCTCTTCGAGGACAAGGCGGTCAAGAACCTCTTCGCCTGCGAGCACGTCGTCAACTCGATGCGCGGCCTGAGGACCGCGGGCGTGATCGCCCGCGACGAGCTGAACGGCGTCACCGAGATCGCCGAACCCGTCGGCGTCGTCTGCGCGATGACCCCGGTCACCAACCCGACCTCGACCACGGTCTTCAAGGCGCTCATCGCCCTGAAGACCCGCAACCCGATCATCTTCGCCTTCCACCCGGGCGCCCAGCGCTGCTCCGCGGAGGCGGCCCGCATCGTGCGGGACGCCGCGGTCGAGGCAGGCGCCCCCGAGGACTGCGTGCAGTGGATCGAGGAGCCCTCGATGGAGGCCACCGGCCTGCTCATGCACCACGAGGGCGTCTCCACGATCCTCGCCACCGGCGGCAACGCGATGGTCCGGGCCGCCTACTCGTGCGGCAAGCTCGCGCTCGGCGTCGGCGCCGGGAACGTGCCCGCGTACGTCACCCGAACCGGCAGGCTGCGCAGGGCCGTGCACGACATCGTGCTCTCCAAGGCCTTCGACCACGGCATGATCTGCGCCTCCGAGCAGGCGGTCATCCTGGACGCGGAGGTCTACGACGCGGGGATCGCGGAGTTCGAACGGCTCGGCGCGTACGTCGTCACGGCGGCCGAGAAGACCAAGCTGGAGGAGTTCGTCTTCGGCACCACCGCCTTCGCCCACAACTGCTCGGGCGCCGAGCTGAACGCGGCGGTGGTCGGCAGGTCCCCGCGGTGGATCGCCGAACAGGCCGGGTTCACCGTGCCCGAGGGCACCTCGGTCCTGCTCGCCGAGTGCGCCGAGGTCGGCCAGGGCGAGCCGCTGACCCGCGAGAAGCTCTCCCCGGTGCTGGCCGTCCTGAAGGCCGACACCACCGAGCACGGGCTCCAACTGGCGGCCCGGATGGTCGAGTTCGACGGCCTCGGGCACAGCGCCGCCGTCCACACCGAGGACGAGGAGCTCGCCGAGGAGTTCGGCCGGCGGGTCAAGGCGGTCCGCGTCATCGTCAACGCGCCCTCCACCTTCGGCGGCATCGGCGACGTCTACAACGCCTTCCTGCCCTCACTCACCCTCGGCTGCGGCTCGTACGGGCACAACTCGGTGTCGGACAACGTCTCCGCGGTCAACCTGATCAACGTCAAGCGGATCGGACGGCGCAACAACAACATGCAGTGGTTCAAGGTCCCCCCGAAGATCTACTTCGAGCGCAACGCACTGCGCTACCTCGGTGAGATGGACGGCATCCGGCGCGTCTCGCTCGTCACGGACAGGACCATGTCGGCGCTCGGGTTCGTGCGGCGGGTGACGGACATCCTCGCGGCCCGCCCCGAGCCGGTCACCGTCCAGGTCATCGACGACGTCGAGCCCAACCCGGAGCTCGCGACCGTGCGGGCCGGTGCCGCGCGGATGCGGGACTTCGGACCGGACACGATCATCGCGCTCGGCGGCGGCTCGCCGATGGACGCGGCCAAGATCATGTGGCTGATGTACGAGCACCCGGAGGTCGAGTTCGCGGACACCAAGGAGAAGTTCTTCGACATCCGCAAGCGGGCCTTCACCTTCCCCGGCCTCGGCGACAAGGCGAAGCTGGTGGCGGTCCCGACCACCTCGGGCACGGGCAGCGAGGTCACCCCCTTCGCCGTCATCTCCGACCCGGAGGCCGCGCAGAAGTACCCCCTCGCCGACTACGCGCTCACCCCGGACGTCGCCATCGTCGACCCGGTCCTGCCGATGGAGCTCCCGGCCACCGTCACCGCCGACTCCGGCTTCGACGCGCTGACCCACGCCACCGAGGCGTACGTCTCCGTGTACGCGAACGACTACACCGACGGGCTCTGCCTCCAGGCGATCAAGCTCATCTTCGGGAACCTGGAGCGGTGCGTGGTGGACGGGGCGAAGGACCCCGAGGCGCGCGAGAAGATGCACAACGCCTCGACGGTCGCGGGCATGGCCTTCGCCAACGCCTTCCTCGGCCTGGTGCACGCCATGGCGCACACCCTCGGCAACACCTTCCACGTCGCCCACGGCCGTACCAACGCGCTGCTCCTGCCGCACGTCATCCGGCACAACGGCACGGTCTCCGGCAAGGCGACGCCGTGGCCGAAGGCCGAGGTCTACCGCGCCCCGGAGCGGTTCCAGGAGATCGCCCGGATGCTGGGCCTGCCGGCGGCCACCCCCGAGGAAGGTGTCGAGTCCTATGCCCGTGCGGTCGAGGAACTGCGTGCCAGGTGCGGTATTCCGGCGTCCTTCCAGGAGGAGGGTGTGGACGAGGCGGCCTTCCTGGCGGCTCTGCCGCAGCAGGCGATGAACGCGTACGCCGATCAGTGCGCGCCGGCCAATCCGCGGATGCCGATGCTCTCCGAGATGGAGGGGCTCATGCGGCAGGCGTACTACGGCGCGCCCTGAAGGGGCGCGGGGAACGGCGCGACCAGCCACCGATAAGCCGCAGATACGGACTCACCGCTTCGGCCAGTACCACAGGGGTTCGTCCAGAAAGCCTTCCCTGCCCGCCACCGTCGTTCGGCCCGACTCCTTGAGCAGTTCCACGGAGTTGACGTCGACCCGGTGGCGGGCCGCTCCCTTGGCCACCGCTTCGGCAAGAGGGCGGGCATGGGTCACCAGGACGATCTGGGTGTCCTTCGTCGCGGCGGCGATCAGGTCGGCGAGCGGGCGCAGCAGGTCGGGGTGGAGGCTGGTCTCCGGTTCGTTCAGGACCAGCAGGGCCGGCGGGCGCGGGGTGAGCAGCGCGGCGGCCCACAGCAGATAGCGCAGGGTGCCGTCGGACAGCTCGGCGGGGCCCAGCGGGCGCAGCAGTCCGTGCTGGTGCAGCTGGAGCTCGAAACGCCCGGCGTGGTCGACGACGCGGACCCGGCTGCCGGGGAAGGCGTCGTCCACCGCCTCGTCGAGCGCCCGGTCGTCGCCGGTCTCGCGGATGGTCTGCAGGGCGGCGGCCAGGTCCGCGCCGTCGTGGGCGAGGACGGGGGTGCGGGTGCCGATGCGGGCGGCGCGGGCGGGCGCGTCGGCGTCGGTGCGCACATGGTCGTAGAACCGCCAGGAGCGGATCAGCTCGCGCAGCCGCAGCAGGTCGGGCGCCAGCTGCGGGTCGGCGAACTCGCTCAGCATGCTGTCGTACGGCCGGATGCCCTGGGAGCGGTGCCAGCCGCCGTCGGCCGTGCGGGTGCGCACGGCGGGGCCCGCGCGGTCGCAGAGCAGCGCGGCGGGGCGCAGGACGGGGCCCGCCCAGGTGGACTCGCGCTTGATCTCGGGGTCGAGGGCGAACAGGGAGGGGGCGCCGCCGGGGCCCGCGCCGCTGGACTGGGGGAGGCCGAAGTCGACCGCGTACCCGAACTCGTCGCCCGCGAAGCCCAGCTTCAGGCCCGCGGGCTCCGCCGTGCGCTCGCCCGCCCAGAGCGCGGAGGGCAGGCCGCCCTCCCGGGCCAGGGCGGCGACCGCGCCGCCGGTGGCCGAGTCGGCGAGGAGCCGGAGGGCGCGGTAGAGGCTGGACTTGCCCGTGCCGTTCGCGCCCGTGATCACGTTCAACCGGTCCAGCGGGACGATCAGCTTGCGCAGGGAGCGGTAGTTCTCGACGGCGAGTGTGCGGATCATGCGTCCCAGCCTCGCACCGGGGTCTGACAACGCGGCCCGGCCGCGGGGCCACCGCCGCTCACGTCAGGCGCGGGCGGCGCTCACGTCGTGCGAGGGTCACGCGATGCCCCGGTAGCGGGTGGCGCTGAGGTCGATCGAGCTGCTGTGCGGGCTCCTGCGGCGGGCGGAGAGGGCGAGGGTGACGACGACGCCGAGGACCGCCCAGGCGGAGAGGACGAGGAGGGCCCGGGTGACCGAGTTGCCCTCGAAGTACGCGATGGAACGGGCCACCCAGGTGCCCGCGCCCGGCGGCAGCCAGGGGCCGATCGCCCGCCAGAAGGGCGGCAGCATCGGCAGCGGGAAGGCGCCGCCCGCGCTCGGGTTGCCCCCGATGACGATGAGGAGGACGGCCAGGCCGATGCCGACGATGCCGGTGAGCGCCTGCAGGGCGAGCGTGATCGCGCCGACTCCGAAGATCACCAGGGCGCCGAGGCCCCACAGGCCGAGGACGCTGCCGGGCAGCGCGCCGAGGATCGGCCCGATGATGACGGCGCCGCCGAGGCCGCCGACGATCGAGTAGAGCGCCATGGTGGCGAGCCTGATGACCGCGCGCGAGAGGTTGGCGGCGCGGGAGCCCGCGCTGATCGCGAGGATCGACGCGCACAGATAGCCGCCGACGCACCAGCCGACGACCAGGTAGAAGGACGACAGGCCGTTGAAGTCGTGGGCCGAGGCCGGGACCACGTCGTCCGTCCTGACCGTGCGCTTCTGCTCCGCGTCGACCTTGCCGACGAGGTCGGTGAGGGTCCTGGAGAGCGCGGTGCCGCCGCCGGACGCGACCAGGAGGGTGTCGGTCGTGCCGCGCGGGTCGACGAGCAGGGCGCCGTCGATGTCGCGGTTCATGAGCTGGCGGCGGGCCGTGGCCTCGTCCTTGAGGACGCGGGGGTCGAGCGGTTCGCCGGGGAGCTTCTCCAGACGGTCGGCGGTCTGTTGGGCCGCGGGCCCCGGGGCGACCACCCCGAAGGCGACGTCCTTGGGTTTCGGGTCGTGCAGCGCTCCTACGTAGGAGGCGATGAACAACAGCTGCAGGGCGAGGACGCCGATGACGAGCAGGGCTGCTCGCGGGGTGACGGCGCTCTTGAATTCATCGGCGAAGCTCATGCGTCCACGCTCGGGGGCCGCGGGCGTTCGCGCAGGTGGGATGGGCCGAACGGACGAGGGGGCAGGGGGAGACAGGGGGACGGCCGCCCCGCACTCCTTAATCGAACATACGTGTCGTACGTAAGTTCGAAACTGGTCTATGGTGGAGAGCAGGGGGATGTGAGATCGGATCGGTTCAGGGTTCCAGGAGGTGCGTGTGCCAGGGTTCACGCATCTGCACACCGTCTCCGGGTTCTCCTTGCGGTACGGCGCCTCGCATCCGGAGCGGCTGGCCGAGCGCGCCGCCGAGCGGGGCATGGACGCCCTCGCCCTCACCGATCGGGACACCGTCGCGGGCGCCGTCCGGTTCGCCAAGGCCTGCGCCAAGGCGGGCCTCCGGCCGCTCTTCGGGGCCGAACTGGCGGTCGGGGAGGCCGCCCCGGCCGCGGGCGAGCGGCGCCGGGCCCCGGTGCGCGGAGGTGCCTTCATCGATGAGTCGACCCCGCGCGTGACCTACCTCGCCCGGGACGGCGCCACCGGCTGGGCCGCGCTCTGCCGGCTGATCACCGCCGCGCACCGCGCCGGCACCGCCGAGGGGCCGCCCGTCCTGCCCTGGCCGGAGAACCACGGGGACGGACTGACCGTGCTGCTCGGCCCGGCCTCCGACGTGGGCCGCGCGCTCGCCGCGGGCCGCCCCGACCGCGCCGCCCGCCTCCTCGTCCCCTGGCGCGAGCGCTACGGCGACGCGCTGCGGCTGGAGTCCGTCTGGCACGGCCGCGAGGGCACCGGACCCGGCTCGCTGCGGCTGGCCGCACGCACCGTCGGATTCGCCGCCGAACAGGGCGTGCGCCCCGTCCTGAGCAATGCCGTGCGCTACGCCGACCCCGGCCAGGGCCCCGTCGCCGACGTCCTCGACGCCGCGCGCCGCCTCGTCCCCGTCGACCCGGCCAAGGGACTCGACAGCGGCGAACGGTGGCTCAAGGGCGCGGACGACATGCTGCGCGTCGCCGAGCGCGTCGTCGAGGCCGCGGGATTCCGCCGCGACACCGCCCACCGCCTGCTCGAACAGACCCGGGCGGCCGCCGCCGAGTGCCTCGTCGACCCCGAGGACGACCTCGGCATGGGCTCCGTGCACTTCCCCGAGCCGCGCCTGGTCGGCGCCGGGCGGCGCACCGCGCAACGCGTCCTCGCCTCACGGGCGGCGGCCGGCATGATCCGGCGCGGCTATGACACCCGGCGCGCGTACTGGGAGCGGATGCACCACGAGCTGGACATCATCGACCACCACGGCTACGCCTCGTACTTCCTGACCGTGGCCCAAGTCGTCGACGACGTACGCGGCATGGGCATCCGGGTCGCGGCGCGCGGCTCCGGCGCGGGCTCCCTGGTCAACCACCTCATCGGTATCGCGCACGCCGACCCCGTCGAACACGGGCTGCTCATGGAGCGGTTCCTGTCCAAGCGGCGGCACGTCCTGCCGGACATCGACATCGACGTCGAGTCGGCCCGCCGCCTGGAGGTCTACCGCGCGATCATCGGACGCTTCGGCACCGAGCGGGTCGCGACCGTCGCGATGCCCGAGACCTACCGCGTCCGGCACGCCGTGCGCGACGTGGGCGCCGCCCTGTCCATGGACCCCGCCGAGATCGACAGGATCGCCAAGGCCTTCCCGCACATCCGCGCCCGCGACGCCCGCGCCGCGCTGGAGGAGCTGCCGGAGCTGCGGGAGGTGGCCCGGGAGCGGGGCGGCGACAAGCGGCTGTGGGAGCTGGTCGAGGGTCTTGACGCGCTGCCGCGCGGCGTCGCCATGCACCCGTGCGGGGTGCTGCTCTCCGATGCCTCGCTGCTCGCCCGTACGCCCGTGGTGCCGACCAGCGGCGAGGGCCTGCCCATGTCGCAGTTCGACAAGGAGGACGTGGAGGACCTCGGGCTGCTCAAACTGGACGTGCTCGGGGTGCGGATGCAGTCGGCGATGGCACACGCGGTGGCGGAGGTCGAGCGGGCCACCGGCGACGTGGTGGACCTCGACGACCCGCGCCGGGTCGCGCCGGGCGACCCGGCGACGTACCGGCTCATCAAGTCCACCGAGACGCTCGGCTGTTTCCAGATCGAGTCGCCCGGCCAGCGCGATCTGGTCGGCCGGCTGCAACCCGAGACTTTCCACGACCTGGTGGTCGACATCTCGCTGTTCCGGCCGGGGCCGGTCGCCGCCGACATGGTGCGGCCCTTCATCGAGTCCCGGCATGGCCGCGCGCCCGTCCGCTACCCGCATCCCGACCTGACACCCGCACTGAAGGAGACCTACGGCGTCGTCGTCTTCCACGAGCAGGTCATCGAGATCGTGAACGTCATGACCGGCTGCGGGCGCGACGAGGCGGACCGGGTGCGGCGCGGACTCTCCGACCCCGAGTCGCAGGGCCGGATCCGCTTCTGGTTCGCGCAGCAGGCGGCCGCCAAGGGGTACGACGCGGAGACGATCGGCCGCACCTGGGAGATCGTCGAGGCCTTCGGGTCGTACGGCTTCTGCAAGGCGCACGCGGTGGCCTTCGCCGTGCCGACGTACCAGTCGGCGTGGCTGAAGGCTCATCACCCGGCCGCCTTCTACGCGGGGTTGCTCACCCACGACCCCGGCATGTACCCGAAGCGGCTGCTGCTCGCGGACGCGCGGCGGCGGGGGGTGCCGATCCTTCCGCTGGACGTGAACCGGTCCGCGGTCGCTCACCGTATCGAACTGGTGTCCGATGAAGCGGGATCCCGGGAGGTTTGGGGGCTGCGGCTCGCCCTCTCCGACGTGCACGGCATCAGCGAGGCGGAGGCCGCGCGGATCGCCGACGGGCAGCCCTACGCCTCGCTCGTCGACTTCTGGGAGCGGGCCCGGCCCGCCAAGCCGGTCGCGCAACGGCTCGCGCAGGTCGGCGCGCTCGACGCGTTCGGCGCCAACCGCCGCGACCTGCAACTGCACCTGGCCGAGCTGCGCCGGGGCGCGCGGCCCGGGCGGGGCGGACGGGGCGGGGCCGGGGCCCAACTCCCGCTGGCCGACGGCCGGAAGACGGCCCCCGCGGGCCTGCCCGACCTGGACGACGCGGAGCGGCTCAGCGCCGAACTGGGCGTCCTCGGCATGGACTCCTCGCGCCACCTCATGGGCGACCACCGGGGCTTCCTGGAGGAGCTCGGCGTATTCAGCGCGCGGCGGCTGCGCGAGGCCGAACACGGCGCGACCGTGCTGGTCGCGGGCGCCAAGGCGGCCACCCAGACCCCGCCGATCCGCTCCGGCAAGCGCGTCATCTTCACCACCCTGGACGACGGCACGGGCCTGGTCGACCTGGCCTTCTTCGACGACGCCCACGAGCGGTGCGCGCACACCGTCTTCCACTCCTGGCTGCTGCTGGTCCGCGGCGTGGTGCAGCGCCGCGGCCCGCGCAGCCTCAGCGTGGTGGGCGCGGCGGCGTGGAATCTGGCGGACCTGGTGGAGGTGCGCAAGGAGGGCGGCCTTGACGCGGTGGCGGCGCGCCTGGCGGAACCGGAGCCGGGGGCGGCCCCCGAGGAGGTGCGGGACCCGGCAGGCGGCCGCCGCATCCGCATGGCCAACGGATACGAGATGCACCCCTGGGCGGATCTGCGCCCGGCGGGCGAGGGATCGGCGGGCACGAACAGGAAGCTGTGGCACCAGAGTCCGGGGAGCGCGGGATGAACGACGGGATCGCCGGGGGCGGCGGGGCGAGCACGGGTGACGGGAGCGGGGTGAGGGTGGACGGCGGGGCCACCACTCTCTACGTACGGTTCCTGCTGCCGCCCCTGTACGAAGCCGTGCTGCCCCAACTGATCGCCCTGCTGGGGGAGTTCACCCCGCAGGTCGAGGCGCTGCCGCCGGACGCCGCGCTCGTGGACGTGCGCGGGGCGCGGCGGTACTTCCGGCGGGACGCCGCCGAGCTGGCCGCGCTGATCCGGGTGCGGGCGCTCGCGCTGTACGGGGTGGAGTGCGCGGTCGGCGCCGGGCCCGGGCCGATGCTGGCGCGGATGGCCGCGCGCGGCGCCGCCCCCGGGGTGACGTGTGCGGTGCCCGAAGGGCCGGACGGCGTACGGGAGTTCCTCGCCGGACGGCCGGTCGGTGAGCTGCCGGGCATCGGCCGCGCCACCGCCCGTACGCTCTGCGAGTACGGCCTCGACACCCTGGAGAAGGTCGGCGCGGCACCGCTGTCCACCCTGCAGCGGCTCCTCGGTGCCCGCGCGGGCCGCGAGCTGGGCGAGAAGGCGCGGGGCGTCGACCGCACCCGGGTTACACCGAACGCCGCCGCCCGCTCGCTCGCCGTCGAACGCCCCTTCCCGCGCGACGAGCTCGACCCCTTCCGGCACCGCCGCGCGCTGCTCTCCGGCGCCGAGGAGCTGGGCGTCAGGATGCGCGGCGAGGACCAGGTGTGCCGCTCGCTCGCCCTCACCGTGCGGTACGCGGACCGCACCGGATACGCGACGATCACCCGGAGCCGTACCCTGCCCGAGCCGACCGCCCACTCCGCCGCGCTCACCACGGCCGCCTACCGCATGTACGAGTCGCTCGGCCTGCAGCGGGCCCGGGTGCGAGCCGTGTCGCTGCGCGCGGAGGGTCTCGGACCCGCCGAACACGCCACCCACCAGCTGACGTTCGACCCGGCGGACGAGAAGGCCCGCCGGATCGAGGAGGTGGCGGACCGGGCGCGGGAGAAGTTCGGGCCCGGGGCGATCGTGCCGGGGACGCTGGCGGCGTGAGGCGGGGTGTGATGCTCGCGCGGGGTCCGCTCCGATGCGACGGGCGACTGCCGTGCGGCGTCCCTCGTGCAGTGTCTGCCGTGCGGTGACGACCACGCCAGTGAACACTGGAACTTTTTGCCGACGCGCCGCTTCACTCTTCATCTACTCGCGCGTAATTTGACGTGAGCACGGCATCCTGTCGATCCGGGTCACAGGGCACCCCCACGCACCCCACGCACCCCATCGCACCTTCCTCGCCACTCCCTTGAGCCGCAAGGAGATCACACGATGCTGCCCTGGAGACGCGCGCTGCGCGCCCTCGCCGCCGTCCTGCTCGTCACGGGCGCGGCCACCCTCGCCCCCGCGGCCACGGCGGCCGCGTCACCCGAGACGTCCGCCTCGTCGAGCGGCTGGAACGACTACGGCTGCAAGCCGTCCGCCGCGCACCCCCGCCCCGTCGTCCTCGTGCACGGCACGTTCGGCAACTCCGTCGACAACTGGCTCGTCCTCGCGCCCTACCTCGTCAAGCGCGGCTACTGCGTCTTCTCCCTGGACTACGGGCAGTTGCCGGGCGTGCCCCTCTTCAACGGGCTCGGCCCCATCGACAAGTCGGCCGGACAGCTCGACGCCTTCGTCGACAAGGTGCTCGCCGCGACGGGCGCGCGGAAGGCCGACCTCGTCGGCCACTCGCAGGGCGGCATGATGCCCCGCTACTACCTGAAGTTCCTCGGCGGCGCCGACAAGGTGAACGCGCTGATCGGCCTCGCCCCGGACAATCACGGCACGACGCTCCTCGGCTTCACCGAGCTGCTGCCGTACTTCCCGGGCATCGAGGACCTGTTGACGACCAACACCCCGGGTCTCGCCGACCAGGTGGCCGGATCGCCGTTCCTGACCAAGCTCAACGCGGGCGGCGACACGGTGCCCGGCGTGCGCTACACCGTCATCGCCACCAAGTACGACGAGGTGGTCACCCCGTACCGCACGCAGTTCCTCGACGGACCCGGCGTGCACAACGTGACGCTGCAGGACCTGTGCCCCGTCGACGCCTCGGAGCACGTGGCGATCGGCATCCTGGACCGCGTCGCCCACCACGAGGTGGCGAACGCGCTGGACCCGGCGCACGCGACACCGAGCACCTGTCTGTCGTAGTCGCGGACGACGCGCAGGGCCGTGCCCCCCAGGCGGGGGAGCACGGCCCTGCACTCATGCACGGTCACTCATGCACCGTCATTCATGCGCCACCTGCTCAGCGGCCGTGGCGTCCGCTCGCCGCACGGCGACGGGTCGTGGCGAACATCGCCGCGGCGCCGACGGCGAGAACGGCGGCACCGCCGACCGCGATGTACGGGGTGGTGCTGTCGCCGCCGGTCTCGGCGAGGCTGTCGTCGGCGGTGGTGACCGGCTTCTCGGCGCCGCCGTTCACCTCGGGCCGGTTGTCGCCGACCGCGGGCTCGTCGGCCGCGGGCCCGTCGGCGGCCGGCGCGGCGGCGGTGGCCTCGGCGCCGGTGTGGGCCTGGGCGTCCCCGTGGCCGTGGTGCTCGACGGTCGACTTGTCGGCACCGGCCGCGATCTCCTGCTCGGAGGGGGCGGAGGCGGCCGGGGCGGGGGCGGATCCGGTGCCGCCGGTGTCCTTGCCGAAGACGACGTCGGAGCAGGTGTAGAAGGCCTCGGGGGAGTCCGAGCGCTGCCAGACCGAGTAGATCAGGTGGCGGCCCTGGCGGGCGGGGATCTTGCCGTCGAAGACGTAGTCGCCGTTCTCCATCTTCGGGTCGGCGACGTCGACGAAGGGCTTCTCCTCCAGGTCCGACCACTTCAGCGGCTTCGACGGGTCGTACGACTCCTTGGTGATGTACAGCTCGAAGGAGCCCTTGTGCGGGGCGGTGCCCTTGTAGCGGAAGGTGTGGTCGCCGGCCGTCAGCTTGCTGGACGGCCAGTCGGCGCGCGGCAGGTCGAGCCCCTTGTACTTGTCGTTGCCGGCGCTGCACAGCTTGCCGTCGGGGATGATCTGCTTCGACTTGCCGGCGGCGTTGGCGATGTTCACCGCGTTCCAGTCGTAGAACGCCTGCACGCCACTGGCCTGCACGGCGGCCTTGCAGGCGGCCGACTTCGGCGACTCCGGGCCCTCCTGGAAGCAGGCGGAGACCCGGCTGACCGGGTCCGTCATCGAGCCGTGCGCGGCGGCGGGCGAGACCGAGAGAGCGGTCAGGGCGAGCGGGGCCACACCGACGGCGGCGATCGCGGCGGCCTTGCGACGAGCGGACATACGGGTTCTCCTCAAACGGCGGTTCAGGGGGGACACGGGGCGACGGCGAACGGGCGGCACAGCCCCCCGATCACCAGCGGCACCGACGGTTCGTCATCGCCCCGGCGAGTCAGAAAACTAGCCCCTGAAAACCGTGAAATCCCCTGCTGAGCGCCGGTGATGGCGATCTTTATGGTGCGGTTAAGGGAGGGCTAATCAGGAGCTCAGACAACGCCCCGTACGAGGCGCACGAGGGGCCCCTGACGTCCGCCGCTCACCCCACCCACCGGTACCGCCGCTCCGGCCGCCCCGTGCCGCCGTACCGGAGTGTCACCTCCGCGCGACCGGTGTCCGCGAAGAACTCCAGGTAGCGGCGTGCGCTCACCCGGGACAGGGCGCCGGCCTGCGCGCACTCCGTTGCCGAGAGGCCGCCCGGGTGGCCGCGCAGGGTCCGTTCCACCAGTTCCGCCGTGTGCGCGGCCAGGCCCTTCGGCAGCTCCCGGGAGCCGGGCGGCCGCGTGCCGAAGAGCTGGTCGACGTCCTCCTGGCGGGCCTCCCGCAGGCCGTCGAGGCGGGAGCGCAACGCCGCCACATGCCTCAACTGCTCGTGCAGCGCGGCCTGGTCGAACGGTTTGATCAGATAGTGCAGGGCGCCCGCCCGCAGCGCCGCGCGGACGACCGCCGCGTCCCGTGCCGCCGTGATGAACAGGGCGTCGACCGGCCGGCGCCCCGGCTCGCGCTCCTCGACCGCCCGCAGCTCGCGCAGTACGGCGATGCCGTCCATGTCGGGCAGGTACACGTCGAGCAGGACCAGATCGGGACGCAGCCGCCGGACCGCGTCGACCGCGTCCACGCCGCTGTGCGCGGCCCCGACCACGGTGAACCCCTCCACCGCCGCGACGTACCGACTGTGCAGCTTGGCGACCATGAAGTCGTCGTCCACGACCAGCACCCTTGTCATCGCCGCAGGCTATGGGCGCGACCACAACGACCACAACGTCCGTTGATTCCGGAAGAGAGACAGGTTGTTAACGCCCGGGCAACATGTGGGCCACCTCACACCCCCCCTACGTACCGACAGGTGGTGGCACACGTGCGCCTGCGCACACCCTTCGCCCTGCTCGGGGCCGCTCTCCTCGTGCTCGTGGCGCCGCCGCTGCTCACCACGGGCGGCGACGACGACACCGGCACCCGGATCCCCGGGCTGCGCCTCATGGTCCCCAACACCCCCGGCGGCGGCTACGACATCACCGCGCGCACCGCGGCGAAGAACGCCGAGGACGCCGGACTCGCCCACAACATCGAGGTGTTCAACCTGCCCGGCGCCGGCGGCACCGTCGGCTTGGCCCGGCTCGTCGGCGAGCACGGCAACGGCAAGCTCGCCATGTCCATGGGCCTCGGCGTCGTGGGCGCCGCCCGCTCCAACCACTCCCCGAAGACCCTCGGCGACACCACCCCCATCGCCCGGCTCACCGAGGAGCAGGACGTCGTCGTGGTCGCCAAGAACTCCCCGTACAAGACCATCGGCCAGCTCGTCGACGCCTGGAAGAAGAACCCGGGCAAGGTCACCGTGGGCGGCGGGTCGTCGCCCGGCGGGCCCGACCACCTCGCTCCGATGCTGATGGCGCGCGCCGCCGGCATCGAGCCCGAGAAGGTCAACTACGTGCCCTTCGACGGCGGCGGCGAGCTGCTCGCCTCGATCCTCGGCTCCAAGGTCGCCTTCGGGGTCTCCGGCGTCGGCGAGTACCTCGACCAGATCACGTCGGGCGAGCTGCGGCTGCTCGCCGTCACCGGGCCGCGCCGGGTCAAGGGCCTGGACGGGCCCACCCTCAAGGAGTCCGGCTACGACGTGAACTTCACCAACTGGCGCGGCATCGTCGCCCCGCCCGGACTCAGCGACGCCGAACGCGACAAGCTCACCGGACTCATCAGGAAGCTGCACGCCTCGCCCGAGTGGCGCGCGTCCCTCAAGACCAACGGCTGGGACGACGCCTTCCTCACCGGGGACGACTTCGGCGACTTCCTGGACGCCCAGGACCGGCGCGTCGTCTCCGTACTGAAGGAGCTGGGACTGTGACCACCACCGAACCGCCCGGACGCGAGGCGCCGGACCACCGCCGCACCTGGCTGCGCGAACACTCCGAACTCGGCGTCTGCGTCCTGCTGCTCGCCCTCGGCGCCCTCGTCCTCACCGACGCGCTCACCATGGATGTCGACCTCACCCAGCGCGGCCCCATCGGCCCGAAGACCGTGCCGGTCGCGGTCGGCACCGGACTGCTCGTCGTCGCCGTCCTGCTCGCCGTCGACGTGCTGCGCGGCGGACGCGGCGAGGCCGAGGGCGGCGAGGACATCGACCTCTCCGAACCCGCCGACTGGCGCACCGTGCTGCTCCTGGCCGGCGTCTTCCTCATGACCGCCGTCCTCATCGAACCGGCCGGCTTCCCGGTCGCCGGCGCGCTGCTCTTCTGGGGCGCCGCCTACGCGCTCGGCAGCCGCCACTACGACCGCGACCCGCTGATCGCCGCCACGCTCTCCGTCGTCACCTACGAGGTCTTCGACAACCTGCTCGGCGTGCCCCTGCCGGGCGGCCCCCTGATGGGAGTGCTGTGACATGAACGCCTTCAACTCCCTGATGGACGGCTTCGGTACGGCCCTCACCCCGGTCAACCTCCTCTGGGCCGCCGTCGGCGTCCTCCTCGGCACCGCCATCGGCGTACTGCCCGGCATCGGCCCCGCGATGGCGGTGGCCCTGCTGCTCCCGGTGACCTACGGACTCGAACCGACCGGCGCCTTCATCATGTTCGCCGGCATCTACTACGGTGCGATGTTCGGCGGCTCGACCACCTCGATCCTGCTCAACACGCCGGGCGAGAGCGCGGCCGTCGTCGCGGCCATGGAAGGCCATCCGATGGCCAGGTCCGGGCGCGGGGCGCAGGCCCTCGCGGCGGCCGCCGTCGGCCACTTCGCGGGCGGCATGATCGGCACGACGCTCCTGGTGGTCCTCGCGCCGACGGTCGCCGACCTCGCCGTCGACATCGGCGCGCCCGACTACTTCGCCATCATGGTGCTCGCGTTCATCGCGGTGACCTCCGTGCTCGGCGCGTCCCGCGTCCGCGGCCTCGCCTCGCTCCTCATCGGCCTGACCATCGGCCTCGTGGGCCTGGACCAGATGACCGGCCAGCAGCGGCTGACCTTCGGCTCCCTGCAACTCGCCGACGGCGTCGACGTGGTGATCGTCGCGGTGGGCCTCTTCGCGATCGGCGAGGCCCTGTGGGTCGCCGCCCATCTGCGCCGCACCAGCGGCACGGCGATCCCCGTCGGCCGCCCCTGGCTGGGCAAGGCGGACGTCAAGCGCACCTGGAAGTCCTGGCTGCGCGGCCCGCTCATCGGCTTCCCGTTCGGCGCGATCCCGGCGGGCGGCGCCGAGATCCCCACCTTCCTCTCCTACGTCACCGAGAAGCGGCTGTCCAAGCACAAGGAGGAGTGGGGCAAGGGCGCCATCGAGGGCGTCGCGGGCCCCGAGTCGGCCTCGTCCGCGTCGGCCGCCGGAACCCTCGTCTCCATGCTGACGCTGGGCCTGCCCACGACCGCCGTGGCCGCCGTGATGCTCGCCGCCTTCCAGCAGTACGGCATCCAGCCCGGACCGCTCCTCTTCGAACGCGAGGCGGACCTGGTCTGGGGCCTGATCGCCTCGCTGTTCGTCGGCATGGTGCTCCTGCTCGCCCTCAACCTGCCCCTCGCGCCGGTCTGGGCGAAGCTCCTGCGCATCCCGCGGCCCTACCTCTACGCGGGCATCCTCTTCTTCGCGGCCGTCGGCGCCTACGCGGTCGGCGGCGAGTCGCTCGACCTCGTCATCCTGCTCGTCATCGGCCTGCTGGGGTTCGGGATGCGGCGGTACGGGCTGCCGGTCCTGCCCGCCGTCATCGGCGTCATCCTCGGCCCCAACGCCGAACAGCAGCTGCGCCGCGCCCTGCAGATCAGCGACGGCAGCGTCTCCGGCCTCGTCGACACGCCGTTCTCCGTGACCGTCTATGGCCTCATCGTCCTGATCGTGGTGTGGCCGTTGTTGCGCAAGGCGGTGGTGCGGACGCGGCGGCGTGGCGTAGACGTAGAGGCATGACCACGCCCGACGCATCCGCGGACATCCGCCCCGCCACCGCCGCCGACGTGCCCGCCGTGCGGGCGGTCACGGACGCGGCGTACCACCGCTACATCGAACGCATCGGGCAGGTCCCCGCCCCGATGGAGGCCGACCACGCGGCCGATGTGGCGGCGGGGTTCGTGTACGTCACCGGGGACCCCGTGGTGGGTCTCCTCGTCCTCGTCCCGCGGCCGTACGAGGGACGGCTCCTGCTGGAGTCGATCGCGGTCCACCCCGACGCCGCGGGGCAGGGGGTGGGCCGGCGGCTGCTCGCCTTCGCGGAGTCACACGCGCGTGCGCTGGGGCTCGTCGAGATCCGCCTCTACACCCATGCGCTGATGTGGGAGAACCAGAAGATCTACCCGCGGTACGGCTACGAGGTCGTCGAGCGGCGCATGGACGGCCCCTACGACCGCGTCCACTACCGCAAGCGGCTCGCGTCCAGCTGACAGGGCATCCCCGCGGGGGCTCAGCCGTCCGGCCACCAGGTCCGCTGGATGTCCTTGCGGACCTCGGGCCTCTCGCGCGGCCGGACCTCCGCCTCCTGACGCTCCCGCACGCGGCGGCTGACGGACTTGCCCACGGGCTTGTGCGTGGTCACTCGACGCATGGCGGCCTCCCGGCTTTCCCGACTCCCTGCCTTACCGATGTCCATTCCAGGCGCTCGGTAGACCTGTTGGGGCCCGCTTTCTGATCGAGGGCGGATTGTCAGTGGCGGCTGCGACGATCGGAACATGACGACGAACAGGGTCAACGAGCCGGTCGGGCAGGCCGATCCGGTCGACTGGGACGCCGTGGCGGCCACCTTCGACGAGGAGCCCGACCACGGTCTGCGGGACGAGGCGGTGCGCCGCGCCTGGGCGGACCGGCTGCGGGACTGGCTGCCGGACACCCCCGGTGACGTCCTCGACCTCGGCTGCGGCACAGGAAGCCTCGCCCTGCTCGCCGCCGAGCGCGGCCACCGCGTCACGGGGATCGACCTGTCCCCGAACATGGTGGAGCGGGCCCGCGAGAAGCTGGCGCATCACGACGCGGAGTTCCTGCTCGGCGACGTCCGCGAACCCCCGCTCCCAGGCCGGAAGTTCGACGCGGTCCTGGCTCGCCACGTCCTGTGGATGATGCCGGACCCGGAGGCGACGCTGCGGGACTGGTGCGCCTTGCTGCGCCCCGGCGGACGGCTGATCCTGGTCGAAGGAGTATGGGGCACGGAGTCCCCCGCGGGCCTCCCGATGTCCCGCCTGGTCGCGGCCCTGACCCCACTGTCCTCGCACCTCCACACCGAACGCCTGTCGGGCGAGGCGGAGTTGTGGGGGCGACGGGTCGAGGACGAGCGGTTCGCGGTGGTGGGCACGCTGCATCTTCCTGCGGCCACGTGGAGCCCGGCGAGGACGGCCGCGGGGCCCTGACGGCCTACCGTTCGGGCACCCGCTTCGCGGTGCTCGCAGTCGGTCGGACGGGGAGAGGGTCACGTACGACGAGGGCTGCACGGCGGCAGCGGAGGCGCGGGGCCGAGTTGTGGTCCGGTCCCCGTGGCGTCAGGGGAGGGGATGGCCGTTGGTGCGGGAGCGGGATTCCAGGAGGTTCAGGGACTCCGTCGCCGATCTGGCCGCCTCGGGGTCCGTCTCCGGCAGGCCACCGGCTTCGAACTCGTCCTCGTCCAGGCGCAGTACCGTGGCACCGTCCGCCGAGCACCACAGGTCCAGGTTCAGGTCCTCCACCGTGAGGACCGTGTCGTCGCGCACCGCGGGGCGGGTCACGTCGCAGTACCAGCCTTTGAGCGCGCCGTCCGACCCGTAGACCTCCTTGACCGCGTACCAGCGGTCGCGCCAGTAGTGCTCGATGAAGACGTCGCCCGGTTCGAAGCGCACGAAGCCGAAGTCGCGGACGTCGGGCGCCGCCCACGGGGCGCGGACGGTCAGACGGGTGCCGTCGTCGAAGAGGAGACGTGCGGGGTAGCGGATCTTGGTGCGGCCCGCCTTGGTGAGGACGACCTCCAGCGTGGTCGTGCCCTCGGTCGTGTCAGCCGAGTGTGCGGACATGACGGACCTCCGTTCCGCAGATCTCGTAACCGAACCATGCGTTGATCGCCAGCATCGGCTCGTTCCCGGCGTCGTTGCCGGTGAACGCCTCGGTGCAGCCGGCCGCGCGGGCCCGGTGCAGGGAGTCGTTCTTCGCGAGCTTGGCCAGGCCGCGGCCGCGGTGGCCGCGCGCGGTGCCCGTCATGCCGGAGGCGTAGCGCCCCGCGCCGTCCGTGCGGGCCAGGCTGAACGCCGCCGGACGCCCGTCCACCAGGGCCACCGTGGTGAGCTCCCGGCTGGTCAGTGGGTGGTCCCAGGTCTCGGCGAGCCAGTGCTCGTAGTCCGTGAACTCGGCCGCCACATCCCCCGGTTCGTCGGCCACCGTCTCCGCGTCCAGCGCGAACAAGGGCCGCGCGTCCCGTGCGTACACCGATCCGCTGACCAGCTCGACCCCGGCCGGCGGCTCACAGCGGGGCGGCAGCGTGCCGTGGGCCAGGTCCAGGCGGAGGAAGTGCGCCCTGCGGCGCGCGGCATAGCCGTGGCGGGCGGCGAAGGCGAGGTGCGCGGGCTCGTCGAGCACCCACGCGTAGACGGCCCGTGCGCCCGCGTCCGCCAGGTGCTCCTCTGCGGTGCGCAGCAGGAGCGTTCCGGCGCCCCTGCCGAGCCGCTCCGGGTGGACGTAGATGTTGGCGTAGCCCTGCCCCGGCTCGGGGCTGTCGTGGGCGACGCCCACCTGCGCCGTTCCGATGACCTCGCCGTCCGCCTCGGCGACCAACTGCCGGTAGGCGGCGTCCGGATGGGCGTGCGCCCGGTCGAAGGCGACCGCGGCGGGCGAGGTGAGCATGGACGGCACGCAGGCGCGGCGCACGGCGGCGAAACCCGCGTCCCCCGCGCAGCCCGCGTTACCCGCGTCCCCCGTGCCGCCCGCCGGGGCGTCGGAGTCGAGGGCTCGGACGATCACAGTCATGGGGCCGCACGGTACGCGCGGCGCGGGCCGGGGTGCCTCCCATTTTCCGCGGGGCGCGGGCGGCCCGCTTTCGCCCCGGGCGTGCGGGACAATCACTCCGTGACGTTGAAGATCGACATCCAAGAGGGCGCGGGCGACGCGCCGTACGAGCAGGTGCGGGCCCGGATCGCCGAGCAGGCGAGGTCGGGCGCGCTGCCGGTCGGCTACAAGCTGCCCACGGTGCGCGGGCTCGCCGAGTCGCTCGGCCTCGCGGCCAACACCGTCGCCAAGGCCTACCGGGCGCTGGAGGCGGACGGGGTCATCGAGACGCGCGGGCGCAACGGGACGTTCGTCGCGGCGGCGGGCGATGCGGCCGCGCGGGCCGCCGCGACGGAGGCGCAGGCCTTCGCCGAGCGCGCCCGGCGCCTCGGACTCTCCGAGAAGGACGCGCTCGCCGCGGTACGGGATGCCCTGCGGGCGGCGTACGGGACCTCCGGCTGAGCGGCGCGCCGGGCGACCCCGCCGGGTGGCGGGCCGGGCGGCTCATCGGGCGGTGGGTGAAGTGACGGGCTGGGCGCCCCGCCAGTCGACGCGCCGGGTGGTGGGCTGGGTAACGCCCTGGGTGATCCGTCGGGTGGTGGGCTGGACAACGCCCTGGGTGACCCGCCGGGCGACGCGCGGAGCGACCTGCCAGGCAACGCGCTGGGCGGCTCACCGGACGACGGGCTGGGTGACGGACTGAGCACCCCGGCAGCCGACGCGCCCGGGGACGGGTTGGGGTGGCGTGCTGGGCGACCCGCCAGGCAACGCGCTGGGCGACCCGCCAGGCAACGCCCTGGGCACCCCGCCCGGCAACGCCAAGGGTGCCCCGCCGGAAAGAGCTGAGCGCCCGCCTACAGATACAACCCCGCATCCGCCCCCTCCCGCTGGTCCGGCACCGATGTCGGTGTCGTGCCGCGGCGCAGGGCGAAGAGTTCCGCGAGGGTCGCGCCCTCGCGGCCCACGCCCTCCTCCGTGCCCAGCCACTCCACCGACTCGGGGCGGGTCAGCGGGCCGACCTCGATGCGGGCCAGACAGCGGCCGGGGCGGACCACCGCCGGGTGCAGGCGCTCCAGGTCCTCGTTGGTGGTGACGCCCACCAGCACGTTCCGCCCCTGGCCGAGCAGGCCGTCCGTAAGATTGAGCAGGCGCGAGAGCGCCTGACCCGCCGTGTGCTTCGCCTCGCCGCGGATCAGCTCGTCGCAGTCCTCCAGGAGCAGCAGCCGCCACCGTCCCTTCGCTGTGCCGTCGTCCTCGCCGATCGCGATGTCCATCAGATAGCCGACGTCGCTGAAGAGCCGTTCCGGGTCGAGGACGCAGTCCACCTGGCACCAGTCCCGCCACGAGCGCGCCAGCGTCCGCAGCGCCGACGTCTTGCCCGTGCCCGGCGGGCCGTGCAGGAGGAGCAGCCGCCCCGAGATGTCCTCGGGCGTGGTCTTCATCAGCGAGTCCATGGCGTCGGCGACCGGCGCCGTGTAGTTGGACCGCACCTCCTCCCACGTACCGGCCGAGATCTGCCGGGTGGTGCGGTGCGGGCCGCGCCGTGGGGAGACGTACCAGAAGCCCATGGTCACGTTCTCCGGGACGGGTTCGGGCTCGTCCTGCGCGCCGTCCGTGGCCTGGTCGAGGACCTTCTCGGCGAGCTCCGCGGTGGTCGCCGTCACCGTGACGTCCGCGCCGCGGTTCCAGCGCGAGACCAGCAGCGTCCACCCCTCGCCCTCGGCGAGCGTCGCGCTGCGGTCGTCGTCGCGGGCCGTGCGCAGCACCTTCGCCCCGGAGGGCAGCAGCGTGCAGCCCGACTTCACGCGGTCGATGTTCGCGCTGTGCGAGAACGGCTGCTCGCCGGTGGCGAAGCGGCCGAGGAAGAGCGCGTCCACGACATCCGCCGGGGAGTCGCTGTCGTCGACGTTGAGCCGGATCGGCAGGGCGTCCTGTGGGTTCGCAGACATGCCGACATGATCCGGCACGCACACGCCGTCGTGCACCAGGTTTCCCCAGTACGCCGCCCCCAGATCCTGCCCCGCACCCGGCCCGCGGCTGTCCCGCACCCTGTCCCGACAGCGACGGGCGCGGATACGCTTGTCCCTGATGGCACGTCATGGGTGGAATGCGAACGTACGGCGGTGGCGTCTCGCCGCCCTCCTCGGTGTCGGTCTGGTCCTGCTGGCCCTGGTGCTCACCTTCGTCGACACGGGGCCCGGGGACGGGGGAGGGGACAGTCGCGGGGGCAGGAAGGGCATCGCCGGCACCAGCCCCGACGGCGACAAGGTGCACGGCGACCCCGTCGTCCCGCCCGGCGCCGCCCGCCCGCAGGCCGGCTGGGGCTTCACCCACACCCAGTACAGCGCCGACGACGGCGAGGACGCGGCCGTCGAACGCGTCCGCGCCGAGCTCGCCGGCCAGGGCAGGCCCGTCCCGCAGATCCAGCACCTCATGGGCTGGGGCGCCGGCAACCCGGAACCGGTGCGCGGCCGTTACGCCTTCGACGCGATGGACGACAGGATCGACTTCATCCGGGCGAGCAAGGGCACCGCCGTCGTCACGCTGTGCTGCGCCCCCGACTGGATGAAGGGCGGCAAACCCGGCGCCGACAACACCGACTGGAGCAAGGCATCCCTGGAGAAGGCCCCGGAGCGCGCGCACTACGCGGACTTCGCGAGGCTCGCCGCGACCGTCGCCAAGCGCTACCCCGACGTACGGCACTTCCTCGTCTGGAACGAGTTCAAGGGCTTCTGGAACGACGCGGAGGCCCGCTGGGACTACGAGGGGTACACGGAGCTGTACAACCTCGTCTACAAGGAGCTCAAGAAGGTCGACGAGGACATCATGGTCGGCGGCCCCTATCTGCCGATGAGCAGCTTCGGCCCGCACCGGACCGACGGGGCGTCGAAGGAGCTGAAGGGCCCGTGGGGCAGCCTGGACCAGCGTGTCCTCGACGCCTTCGGGTACTGGAACGAGCACAAGGCGGGCGCCGACTTCGTCGTCGTCGACGGCGCCAGTTACACCGAGGACGACGAGATGCGCCCCGACGCGTTCCGGGCCACGGACAAGTTCACGGCCGTCGGCCGGTGGCTGCGCGCGCGGACCGGCGACCTGCCGCTGTGGTGGGCCGAGTACTACGTGGAGCCGGGCGACAGCGAGGACGACCGCGACGGCTGGACCGAGCCGCACCGCGTCGCCGTCCACGCCGCCGGACTGATGGCCATGGCCGAGGGCGGCGCCACCAGCGGCTTTTACTGGAACCCGCAGAAGAAGGACGGCGACGCCTGCGCGGGCTGCCTGTGGACCTCCACGCGGCGCCCCGACGGCGGCGCCGCGCTGCCGATGCTGCGGCTCGTCGAGCGCTTCGGCAAGGAGTTCGGCCCCGGCACCCGGTACGAGACGGTGCCGGTGGACGCCGGCTCCCGGGACGACGTCCGGGTGCTCGCCGACGACGAGGCGGTCCTCGTGGTCAACACCCGTGACCGGCGCGTCGACACCGAGGTCGACGGACGCCGGGTCGGCCTCCCGGGGTACGGCGTGAAGTGGCTGGAGCGCTGAGCCGACCACCCACCGTCGCCCCCACCGCGACCAGCCCCCCCTTCACGCCAACGTCACGAACCGCTGGATCAGCGAGGCGAGGAACACCGCGAGCAACGGCAGCGCGAACCAGAAGCTGTCCTGCAGCCACCGCTGTCGACGCACGCCCGGCGCCGCGCCGACCCGTACCACCTCGCGCGCCCCGAGCACCAGGACGAGCGTGCCGGCGGCGAGACCACCCACCACCGACCAGGGCGTCCAGGTCACCTTCGGCCCGACGGGCCCCGGATCGGCCCCGGCGACGGGGCCGGCCGGCTGCTCGCGCAGCGCGTAGAGCGTCGCGTCGTCGTTGCCGAGCACCTTCTTCAGGTCCCCGCGCCCGTCGAGGCGGCCGAGGAGCCGCGACTCCCACCCCGGCGGATAACCCGCGTCCAGCCGCAGATAGGTCGACTGGCCGCGGTCGACCATCAGATACGAGCGGGGACCCGCGTCCTTGAGCGCCTTCACCAGGCCCGACACCAGGGCGGGGTCGGCGGGCGCGGGCGTGGGCACGTACTGCACCTTCTCCATGTCGCGGGCGCCCCACGGCATCGCGGGCGTCACGTCGTCGACCGTGTCGGCGGTCAGCCAGAGCAGCCGCACCGTCGGATCGTCGTGCGCGTACACGTACTCCATGGCCGCGACCTCACCGGGACGGATCCGCTCGAAGGGCTCGTTGCCCCAACGGGCCACCAGGAAGCCGCCCATCAGGACGAGCCCGGCGAGCAGCGCGGCCACCGGCGCGAGCCCCGCGCGGTCGCGGGCGCCCTCCCGCTGCGTGCCGCCCACGCGTGGGAACAGCGCGAGGCCCGCGAGCAGCGCCGCGCCCGGCAGCGCGAACATGAAGACGCGCAACGCCATCTCGCCGCCGTACGACTGCATGCCGAAGCCGAGGAACGGCACGAAGGTGAGGACGAGCAGCGAGCGTTCGCCGTACCCCTCGCGGCGCCTGCGCCACCAGCCCCAGCAGGCCGCCGCCATGACGGTGCCGGCCATTATCACCCGTGCGTACAGCACGAGCCGGTGGGACGAACTGCCGCCCGCCATGCGGCCGGTGACCGACGACGACACATTGCCGCCCACGCCGCCGACCCCGCCGAACAGCTCGTCGAAATGGCCCGACCAGTACGGCTCGGCGAAGAAACCGAGCCACACGACGACCAGCAGGCCGCACAGGAGCGGCAGGCCGCGCAGCTCGCACCGGCCGGCCAGGACCAGGACCGTGAGGACGCCGAGCATCACGAACGGCGTCAGCTGGTGCGCGGGAACCGTCGCCGCGAACAGCCCGGTCAGGACGAGGAGGAGCACCACGCGCTCCCGGCGGCCCGTCGGTTCGACCTCCGCCTCGCCGGGGCGCCGGCCGGACCACAGCACGCCCGGGGCCCGGAACCACACCAGCAGGATCGCGACGAAGGCGAGGTGGAGGAGGTACGTGAAGCCCTGCGGGGAGAAGTAGTCCTGGCCGACCCAGCCGCTCAGGGCGAAGACCCACATGCCCGTCCACTTGGCCCGCCAGGACGCCCTCATGGAGCGCACCAGCAGCAACATCGGTGCCAGGTAGAGGACTTGGACGGCCGTCGGCCACCAGCGGATCACCTCGGTCATGTCCGTGACGCCGCACGCCCGCGCGGCGAAGGTGGCCAGGGCGAAGAACCCCGGCCAGCTCCAGCGCGCGTCCAGGTCGGGCACCGCGGAGCCGGTCCGGTCGATGTACTCCATGAAGCCCAGGTGCTGCCAGGCCGTGGCGAACCGCGGCTCGGGCTCGACGACCGCGGGCAGGGCGTGCAGCGAGACCACGGTGGCGAGCAGCGTCAGGAGAAGGAGGCCTCTGACCGGCCGGTCCATCCGCAGGAGCGCCGCGAACACGATGACCAGGAGGGCCGCGCCGAGCAGCGTGGGCGGCGGCAGGACGGAGACCAGGCCGAGCCCGCCCATGCCGTTGAGGTCCCGCTCGCCGAGGCCGAGGACGGGCAGCCAGTACAGGGCGAGGGCGGTGGCCAGGAGCAGCGCCAGGACCAGGACGGGGCGGCGGCGGGCGCGGCAGGCCGCGCCGGGTCGCGCGCCCACGGATTTCCCGCCCGGCGGCACGCCCGGGTCCGCCGGATCCGCCTCCGGCGCCGCGCCCGCCGCCGGGTGCGCGGGGGCCGCCCGCACCGCGCCGTACAGTTTCGGCGCCGCGACCGCCACGATCACCGCGAGGCTGCAGACCTCCGCGACGCCCGCGCCGGCCAGCCCCATCCGGGGCAGCAGGAGCAGCGTCAGGCCGAGCACCAGGACGCACAACAGTCCCTGCAGCCAGGCGATCTGCGACGTCCTGTTCTGTGCGCGCCGCACCGCGAAGTACGTCTCCATGACGACCCGCAGCAGCGCCCCCACCGCGAACCAGCGCAGCAACGGAGTGGCGGCGTCCGCGTAACCCCGGCCGAACAGGCGCAGGATCAGCGGGGCCGCGAAGAAGAGCACCCCGCACACCGGCAGCATGAGCAGCGCCATCCGGCGCAGCGCCGAGCGGGTGTTGGCGGCGAGCAGCGCCGGGTCGTGCGCGCCCTCGACGGTGAGCGAGGCGCCCATGTTGATGGCGAGCAGATTGACGGTGCCGCCGATGGTGGTGGCGATGTAGAAGTACGCGTTGTCGACCGCGCCGACCTGCGCGGCGACGAGCACCGGGACCAGGTAGACCACGGCCAGCGAGAAGAGGGAGCCGGTGTAGTCGCCGGCCAGGAAGCGGCCGATCTCGCGCGCCGTCGGGGGTGGCGCCGCGGCGTCGGCGGCCATGACGTGCCGGGGCACCAGGCGCCGGAAGACCAGCCAGCCGAGCGGGATCACCGACGCGAGGATGGCGGCGACCCAGGAGACGAAGACGCCGGCGGTGGGGACCGCCGCGGCCAGCGCGATGAGCAGCCCGAGCTTGGCGACCGAGAACACGGTGTTGCCGACCGGCACCCAGAGCGCGTTGCGCAGCCCCGTCAGCACACCGTCCTGAAGGGTCAGCACCGACCAGGCGACGACGGCGAGGACGAACCCGACGCCGTGCACCGGCCCGTGCAGGAAGCGGTACGAGGGCCCCCAGGAGCCGAGCGTGAACAGGAACGCGCACGCGGCGAGCGCCACCGCCACCGAACTGGCCGCGTACGTACGGAAGATGAGCCTGCCCGCCGCGCGCCCCGCGACGGGGACGAACCGGGCGAGCGCGCCGGTCAGCGTCACCGCGGTGAGCCCGGCGAGCAGCTTCATGGCGGCGATCGCCGCGGAACCCCGGCCGACGGCGGACTCCGGGTAGTACCGGGCCGCGGCCAGCCAGTAGCCCACGCCGAGGACGCCGGAGATGCCGGTGTTGAGCATGAGCGCGTAGGCGTTGCGGAACAGCGGGTTCGGGCCGCGGCCCCGGCCGGGCTGCGGTGTTCCGGGCCCGGTGAGGTGGGCCTCGGCCGTGGTCGTGTCAGACACGTGAGGGGATGGCCTTCCGACGGACCTGTCGTGCTCTGCGGACCACGGCGTACCCCTTGGTCAGGGCGCGGTCCCCGGCGAAGGTGCGGACGATCGAGCGGCCCGTCACGAGCCGTTCGAACTCCTCGGGCCCGGTGGCGCGGCGCACGGTCACGCGCCGGAGCGCGTACGGGCCCTGGGCGCGCCGGGCCAGGTCGTTGCCGACGGCGAGCGCCTGGTCGAAGCCCGTCTCGCGCACGCGGGTGCGCACCCGGCGGCTGGAGTAGCCGTACGGATACGCGAACGACACCGGCCGGGTGCCGACCTGGTCGGTGACGATGTCGCGGCAGCGTCGCAGCTCCAACGCGAGGGCGTCGTCGCCCAGTTGGTCGAGCTCGGGGTGGGTGTGGCTGTGGCCCCCGATCTCCGCGCCCGCGGCGGCGAGTTCGCGCACCTGGTCCCAGTCGAGCATGCGGTCCGGGGCGCCCCCGGTGTCGTACGCGCCGCGCAGCCAGCCGGTGGAGACGAACACGGTGGAGGCGAAACCGAGCCGGGCGAGGACGGGCAGCGCGTAGCGGTGCACGCCCTCGTAGCCGTCGTCGAAGGTGATCAGGATCGGCCTTTCGGGCAGGGGCTTGCCGGGTGAGCGCCAGGCGGCGGCCAGTCGGGCGGTGGTGAGCGGGGTGAACCCGCGCTCGCCGAGCACCTCCATCTGGCGCGCGAAGGCGTCCGGCGAGACGGACAGGTCGTGCGTCGCCGCGTTCGGCGCCGGGGCCACGGAGTGGTACATCAGTATCGGCACCGCTTCCGTGCTCATGCCGCGGCTCCTTCGCCGCCCGCGCCCTCCCCGATCTCCACGACGGAGAAGCCGGCGCCACCGCCGCGCGCACGGAGGCTCCCGAGCGCGTACCCGCCGGCCGCGCTGAGCACCCCCGCCACGATGGCCCCGGCGCGGCCCGCGCCGCCGGGTCTGCCGAGGACCGCGTCGCGCAGGCCGCGGCCGATGCCGGCGGGCAGCACCCGGGTGGTGTAGCGCCGCTCCGACGCGAGGCCCCTGCCGGCGCCGACGCTCCGGGCCACCAGCGCCTTGGAGAGCCCTTCCGCGTAGGTCCTGGTACGGAAGTAGCGGAACCGCTCCCGTGCGGCCGGCACCCGGTGGTGGATCACCGCGCGGTCGTCGATGAGCAGGACGCCGTCGGGTCTCGCACGGGTGAGGCGGATGCAGAACTCCGTCTCCTCGCCGCCCAGTGGCCGCTTGCCGCCGTCCCGTCCGATGCCCGTGGCGAAGCCGCCCGCCGCGTCGAAGGCGGTGCGCCTGAACGCGGCGTTGCCGCCGAGGACGTTGCGCACCGGCACCCGCCCCGGCGGCAGCCCGCGATAGGTGCAGCCGACGACCCAGTCGAACTCCTCGGGGAACCAGCCGGGCCGCCGCCCGGAGTCCCAGGCCGGCAGGGTGCGGCCGCCGACGGCGAGGACCCGTGGGTCCTCGAACCCCTCGGCGAGGTGCCGCAGCCAGTCCCGCTCGGCGACGGCGTCGTCGTCCAGGAAGGCGACGAACTCGCCGCGGGAGGCGGCGATCCCGGTGTTGCGGCCGGCCGAGAGGCCGCGGGGGCCCGCGTTCGCGAGCACCCGCACCCCCTCGGTCCCCCGGTACTCCCGGGCCAGCCGGTCCAGGAGGGCGGCGTTGTGGTCCACCACGAGGAGGGTCTCCAGGGCCGTCAGTGCCTGGGCGCGCACCGAGGCGACGGCGGCGAGGATGTCCGCCCAGCGCTCCTCGGTGTACACGCAGACGACGACGGAGATCCGGGTGGTCACGACACCTCTCCCTGTCTCGGGCCGTAGGGGAGCACCCGGGCGCTCTTGCGGGCCCGCCGGGCGCGGTTGGAGCGTTCGCCGAGGATCACCTTCAGGACGCGGAGGCCGTCCCGGACGGCCCTGAGGTTGCTGACACCGTGGATCCGCAGATACTCGTGGCTCGGGATCTCCTGCACCTTGAGCCCCGCCTTGACGACCCGGATGTTCATCAGGGTCTCGACCTCGAAGCCGGTGCAGTCGAGCTCGATCTTGTCCAGGCAGTGCCGCCAGAAGGCGTTGTAGCCGTAGCAGAGGTCCGTGTAGCGGGCGCCGAACTTGGTGTTCACGACCGAGCACAGGACGTGGTTGCCGAGCTTGCGGATGGGCGTCATGTCGTCCGTGCCGCCGCCGTTGGCGAACCGCGAGCCCTTGGCGAAGTCCGCGCCCGAGACGAGGGCGGAGACGTAGGAGACGATCTCGTGGCCGTCGGCCGAGCCGTCGGCGTCGATCATCACGATGATGTCGCCGGTGCACGCGGCGAAGCCGGCGATCAGCGCGTCGCCCTTGCCCTTGCCGCGCTGGCGGACAACCTTCACGCCGGGCCACAGCCCACGCGCGACGGCCACCGTGTCGTCGGTGGAATTGCCGTCCACGAGAACGACCTCGTGGATCCATTCGGGAAGTGTCTTGAACACGTACGGCAGATTCTCCGCTTCGTTCATGGCGGGTATGACGACGCTGACCGGAGGTGCGATCGCCAGGTGGGTGGAGACCGGGCGGTAATTCCTGGAGATCTGGTCCAACGGGTCCTGGCCGGCGTCGGCCGGGCGTACGGAAGAAGACATTGAGTCCGGTGATCCCTCTCGTCCGGTGGGCGGCCCGCCCTGGGCCATCCGGTAATGGATCCTGCGCGAAAGGGGGATCCTCGTCCGGGCATGACGAAGGAGAACTCCGTGCACGCCCCATGGGCCGAGAACGCGCGGGACGTGACCAGGCCGTCCAGCCGAGGCCGGTCACGTCACCCCCCTGCCGCGCCTATTGCATCGCCTTCGGATTGCTCTCCCGGCGTCTTCCGGACCGCATGCTGCCCACGTTCTTGAGCAGCCTGTCGGCCGGTTCGAACAGTTCCGGTCTGGACTGCACGGTGTTCCGTATCGCCCTGACCGGAGCACGCCGCGCCCGGTGACCGAACGCGACCGGATGGCGCAGTGCCACCCACCCCTCGGACACGGTGAGTTCGCGTGTCTTGAGGGAATCCTTGTAGTCCTTACGGCCGCGACCGAGATCGAGGTACGCGATCCCGTCGGCGGCGGCCGCCTCGGCCATGCGCAGATGCAGCACGAGGCCGGGCGAGTACTTCGCGTACGCCGGGTCGTACGCGGGGAACCAGCAGGCGAGGATCCGCTGCGAACGCAGCCCGAAGTGCGCGGCGACCGGCACGTCCGCCACGTACAGGACCGACAGGATCCCGGCGCACGAGGCGGAGCGGGTGTGGAAGAGCCGGCGCACCAGACCGGTGATCCACGGGCGGGCGAACCGGTCGCCGCGCCCCGTCCTGCGGTACTGCGCGGACTTCCACGCCATCAGCCGGGTCAGGACCGCGGGGTCACGCTCGTCGTGCACGTAGCGCACCGCGCCGTGGTCGCGGCCGAGCCTGCGCTCCTTGGCCAGCGTCGTCCGGGTGAACTTCGGTGAGCGCTCCCGGAGCATGCCGAGGAAGTCGGCACAGCCCCCGCCGACATCGATGACCGGGGAGGCGAAGGTGCCGGAGGCGTGCGCCGCGAACGACGGCTGGCCGCCCACGAGGTGATCGAACTCCCACACCGCGAGCCCGCAGCCGCGCACCAGCTCCCGGGCGTCCCAGGTGAAGCCCGGCCGGTGCACGAGCCCCTGGCAGTCCGAGACGCCGAGGCCGACGGCCCGGCCGACGCCCGCGACGGAGCGCTGGAACGGCAGGAACGCCGCGAGGCCGCCCTCTTCGCGTACGACGGCGATCCGCACCCCGCGCCGCTCGTGCCCGGTCGCGACCGCGAACTCGGGGGAGAGGAAGGGGTTGGCGAGCTCGGGCGCGCCGTCGAGATGGGCCGTGGACTGCCAAGCGGTCCACGCCGCCCGGTCGGCGGAGGTGAGGTCGCCGGGGCGGTGCACGGTGATGTTCACGTCAGGAGGTCCACCTTCGTACGGTGCGAGGGCGCGGCCGCCGTACCACGGCCGGCAGCAGGATGAGCGAGCTGCACGCGGCGACCGCGGCGACACCGCCGCGCACCGACCACAGGTGCAGCGCCAACATCCCCTGCGCCACGAGCATGTCGACCGCGAAGGCCCCGGCGACGGAGGCGACGGCTCGCCCCCACGGCGTCAGCGCCCGCAGCGCCGTGCCGATCGCGGCCGCCGGAGCGGCGAGCAGGAAGAAGAGGGTGAGGGGGCCGCGCAGCGGCGACTCCAGATCGGCGAGCGCGAGCGCCGCACCCACCCCGGCCGTGGCGACGCCCGCTCCGGTGAGCAGCGGCGACAGATCCGTCGTCGGAAGTTTGTTCCCAATGGACTGCATTGGCGACTTTGCCCCCCAGCGCGCCGGATGCCGGGCTTCAATGTCGCGCAGCCGAGATCGGCACGTCAAGGTGCGGAGAGGGCGTGCAGATGTTCCCCGTCATCACCCGTGAGTGTTGGTGAACTCCCCGTGTGGGCAAGTCAGTTGATGAGTGACTCGTCAAGGAACTTATTGACATGGACACTATCGGCGACCCGTGCCGCGTGCTACCACGGTCGAGGCAGAAACCCTGCTAAGGGAGGTTCCATGAAATTGTCCCGCATCACGGCATACATGTCCTCGCTCCTCCTCGCGATCGCCTTCGCCCTCACCGGAGCGACGGCGGCCCACGCGGACCAGTCGGCCGGTCAACGGGCCGCGGCAGGCGGCTATGTGGCCCTCGGTGACTCCTACTCCTCGGGCGTCGGGGCCGGCAACTACGACAGCGGCAGCGGCAACTGCAAGCGCAGCACCCGCGCCTACCCCGCCCTGTGGGCGGCGGCCCATTCACCCGCAAGCTTCAATTTCGTCGCCTGCTCGGGCGCTCGAACGGGTGATGTTCTGGCGAACCAGCTCGGCCCGCTGGGCTCCGGCACCGGACTCGTCTCGATCTCCATCGGCGGCAACGACGCGGGATTCGCCGACGTCATGACGACCTGTGTGCTGCAGTCCGAGAGCAACTGCCTGGCGCGCATCGACACGGCCCGCAAGTACGTCGACTCCACCCTCCCCGGCAACCTCGACCGGGTCTACGACGCGATCAGCGCCAAGGCCCCCTCCGCCCACGTCGTCGTCCTCGGCTACCCCCGCTTCTACAAGCTGAGCGGCAGCTGTCTCGCGGGCCTCTCCGAGCGGGAGCGCGCCGCCATCAACAACGCCTCCGACTACCTCAACGCCGCCACCGAGAAGCGCGCGGCCGACCACGGCTTCACGTTCGGCGACGTCACGTCCGCCTTCACCGGCCACGAGATCTGCTCCAGCAACTCCTGGCTGCACAGCGTCAACTGGCTGGACATCAGCGAGTCCTACCACCCCACCGCCGCCGGGCAGTCCGGTGGCTACCTCCCCGTCTTCACCTCGGCCGCCTGACCCCCGCCTCACGGCGAGTAGGAGGCTCCGTCCGTCGGGGTCTCCTGCTCGCAGGCCACCGCGTACGCGACCGAGTCCGAGGTGGTCCGCACCGGGCGGCGCACCTCGACGCCGATCGCGTTCTCGTACGTGCCGCCGTCCGCGTCGTACGCCGTCTCGACGTGGTTGACCTGTCGCGCCCTGGCGCCGCCCGAGGGGAACGAGAGCGTCTTCCAGCCGGGATCGGCCGGCTCGCCGGACCGCGTGACCCAGCGGTACTCGACCGTGGCGGGGACGCGCCCCACGGTGAACGTGGCGGTGAACGAGGGCGCCTGACCGGGGACCGGCGGACACACCCCCGTGTAGCGCGTGTGGGCGCCGGAGACGTACGCCTTCACCGTCTGCGCGGGCTGTGCGGTGGCGCCGCCGTGCCCTCCACCGGTTCCGCCGCCGTTGTCCGTGGAGCCGCCGTTCCCGTCCGTGTCGCCGGTCGTGCCGCCCCCGCCCGAGCCGCCGCCCGGCTTCTTCGACGCGCTGCTCTCCGCGCCCTGACCGCCCGCGGTCTTGTCGCTGCCGCTGCCCTGCGAACCGCTGTTGTCCTGTCCGCCGTTGCCGTCGTCCCGGTTCACCAGCGCGTACGTGATACCGCCGAGGGCGAGCGCCAGGGCGACGACCCCCGCGATCAGGGCCGCCCTCGTGCGCGTGGACCGGCGGGGTTCGGCGGCCCCGGTGACGGTGGTGGGCGGGTGCGGGGGAGGGGTGACGGGCAGGGGCGCGGGCGGGGTCGGTTCGTACGGGTGCTGCCCGGCGGTGGCCGTCGGCAGAGAGGGGACCGGGGTCCGCCCGCGCGGCGTGCCTCCCGCGGCGACGGTCCGCAGATCGCGCTCGGCGTCGGCGGCGGACATCCGCTCGTCCGGGTCCTTGCGCAGCAGCCCCTCGATGACGGGGGCGAGCGGCCCCGCGGCGCGGGCGGGCGGCAGCGGTTCGTCCACGACCGCGCGCAGTGTGCTCAGCGGGGTGTCCTGGCGGAACGGTGAGCTGCCCTCCACGGCCGCGTACAGCAGGACGCCGAGCGACCACAGGTCCGAAGCGGGGCCGGGACGGTGCCCGAGCGCCCGCTCCGGCGCGAGGAATTCGGGCGATCCGACGACCTCGCCGGTCATCGTCAGCGCCGAGCTGCCCTCGACCAGGGCGATGCCGAAGTCGCTGAGGACGACGCGGCCGTCGTTGGCGATCAGTACGTTGCCGGGCTTGACGTCGCGGTGCAGGACCCCGGCGCCGTGGGCGGCGCGCAGGGCGGCGAGGACCTCGGCACCGATGTGGGCGGCCCGCTGCGGGGGCAGCGTGCCCTCGGCGTCCAGCACGTCGGAGAGTGAGAGGCCGCGCACCATCTCCATGACGATCCACGGGCGGCCGCCCTCGTTGGCGACGTCGTAGACCGTGACCACGTTGCGGTGCGGGATGCGGGCGGCGGCCCAGGCCTCGCGCTCCAGCCGGGCGTACAGCCGCTCGACGTCCCCGGCCGGCAGGCCCGCCGGGGCGCGCACCTCCTTGACGGCCACCTCGCGGCCGAGCACCTCGTCACGGGCCCGCCACACGGTGCCCATGCCGCCCTCGCCCAGCGGGGACAGCAGGCGGTAGCGCCCGGCGATCACGCGCTCTGACTGGCTCACGGGCGCCCCCATCCGCAGCAGTGCGATTCTCCACAAAAGTAGCTCAACCGAGCGCTGTTGCGGCCCCTCGCACACCAATCCGCCCGCGTCGGGGGGCGAGGTCCCGCCGGGAGGGGAGGCCGGTTCTCCGCGAGGGCCTCGACCGCGGCGCGGGCGACGCGGGAGGTGCGCTCCTCGGTCCAGCGGCACGGCACGGACGAGCCCGACCGCCGGTGCGGATCAGCCTCCCGGTGATACGTGAGATACCCCACGTCACGGGCGTACCCGTGGCCCCCGGCCGGGGTCGACCACGGCCGCCGCGGGGCCCGGCAGCGGCGCGAGCGCCCCACTGTCGGGCCGTATGTCCAACTCGCCCTGGAATCACTCGTATTCGGAGAGTAATCGTCAACCTCCTTGTGAGGAAGGTGAATCCTGCGACCGGGATACACGTGTGTCACCGCGGGGCGATAGGGTTAACCTGCCCTGGGCCGGGTGCCCTCGTACGGGTGGGGAGTGACATGGAACAGATAACGGTGCGCAGCAGGGCGCGTGTCCCTGCGATCACTTGTGGCAGCAGCGCGAGCAGTTCGCGTCTCGACCGTCATCTCTCGGTGCTGGGCGGCCCCGCCGTCCCGCAGCGCGAGTCGCACGAGGCGACCCTGCTGATGCGTGAGCTGACCTCACGTGACACCGCGCACGCCCGCAGCAGCAGGGGTGCCCGAGTGAGGCGAGTCTCGCTCTTCGCGCCGCTGCGCAGGCTGCGGCGCTCGCTGTTCGGCGGACGCTGACCGCGGGTGGTCCCCGGGACTGAACCGCCGCTCCGCGGCGGATCTTTCCCACCCACCCCGCTCCACCCCGTCACCTGTCACCACCGGTCCCACAACTCCCCTGCCGCAAAGCTCCGTTGAAACCATCGGGTTTCAGCCACGCCGTGACCGACCGCGGGCCTCTCGGCCCACACTCCCCCGGGAGGCCCGCGGTCGGGTCCGGCACGTCGGACGTCGGCCCGCTAGAAGACCGACCAGCCCGTCACTGTCGTGAAGTGGTCGAGCGCCGCCACGCCCGCCACGGAGTTGCCGTACGAGTCCAGACTCGGGCTCCACACGCACAGGGTGCAGCGGCCCGGGATCACCGCGACGATCCCGCCGCCGACGCCGCTCTTTCCGGGCAGGCCGACCCGGTAGGCGAAGCTGCCCGCCGCGTCGTACGTCCCGCAGGTGAGCATCACCGCGTTGACCTGCTTCGCCTCGCGCGGCGGCAGCAGACGCGTGCCGTCACCGCGCAGCCCGTGCCGGGCCAGGAAGGCGCCCGCGAGGGCGAGGTCGCGGCAGCTCATCCGGATCGCACACTGCCGGAAATAGTGTTCGAGCACCGTGGCCACGGGGTTGTCGAGGTTGCCGTAGCTCGCCATGAAGTGCGCGAGGGCGGCGTTGCGGTCGCCGTGCTCGGCCTCGGAGGCCGCCACCACCGGATCGAAGGCGAGGTCCGGGTTGCCGCTCTCGGCGCGCAGGAACTGAAGCATCGTGGCGCCGGCGTCCCCGGTGAGCGTCTGCAGCCGGTCCGTGACGACCAGCGCTCCGGCGTTGATGAACGGATTGCGCGGGATGCCGTTCTCGTACTCGAGCTGGACGAGCGAGTTGAACGGGTTGCCGGACGGTTCCGTGCCGACCCGGTCCCAGATCCGGTCGCCGCCCTCCGCGAGGACGAGCGCGAGGCTGAAGGCCTTGGAGATGGACTGCACGGAGAACGGCTCCTGCCAGTCCCCGACGCCGTACACCGAGCCGTCGACGTCGGCTACCGCGATGCCGAAGTGCTCCGCGTCCACGTCCGCGAGCGCCGGGATGTACTGGGCCACCTGGCCGCGGCCCACCAGCGGCCGGGCGAAGGCGGCGACTTCTTCGAGTACGGCCTGGTAGTCCACAACCTGAGCTTTCCGTTCGGTCCGACGCGGCCGTTGCGTCCCGAAAAGACGCTGGTCAGGGGATATGTCGTCGGCCGCGGCCACAGAATAACGTCCGGCCCGCGCCACGGTCGCACGGCCCGGGCCGGGGCTCACCCGTCCCACCTCACCGCTTCCCTCAGAGCAGGGCGAACTGCCCGTCCGGCCCCTCCTCGCGGTGGTCCAGGACCGACGCGGGCCGGCGGGCGGCCTCGGGGACGGGCAGGACGCCCGCCCGGCGCAGCTCGTCCCCGGTGAGCGGCGCGCCGAGGGCCGAGCGCAGCTCCTCCTGGCGCGGCGCGAGCTCCGCCACCAGCGCCAGCACCGTGATGAGTTCGAGCAGTTCGGACGTCCACGGCTGGGGCCAGACCGCCGGCCGGATCGCCTCCAGGGTGCCGGCCTCGACGGCCTCGGTGCGCAGGGCGAACCACCGCTCGATGATCCGTACACCGCTCACCTCGTACTCCCAGGCCTCGCTCGGCACCGGCGAGATGACGCCCTCGCCGCCGACCAGAAGGACCTCCTCGTCGGCGTCGTACGTCAGGGTGCGCGGCCGGGCGGGGAGCGGCGAGCGGACGTACGGCCTGCGCCCGCCCGGCAGCTTCGGCCGGTCGCCGTTGCCGCGCAGCTGCAGCCGGAGCAGCCGCCGCCCGAGCTCCACGCCCCGCGCCCAGGCACCGGCGTCGCGGGTGAGCGGCACCCGGCAGCCGGCCGGTGACCCGGTCCCGGCCGCCAGCGCCCAGGCGAGCAGCGCGGGTGCGGTCACGTCCTGCCCGAGCGTTTCCGAGAGGTGCACGAGCAGCCCGGGCGTCACATTCGGTTCGAGCCCGCCGGGGCGGCGGAACAGCGGCCTGATGCGGCCCGGCCGCCCGGCCGGTGAGCGGCCGTCCGGCAGCACGGCGGAGGCGAGGACGGCGGGCCCCGCGGCGCCCGGCACGTGCCCTTGCTCGACGGCGAAGAGCTGACCCTCGCCTGCGACCCGCCACAGCTCGGGACGGGCGACGTCGAGGAGCCGGTGGTCGGGGATCAGCCACTGCTCGTCGTACGGGCCGTGCAGGACGCGTACGGGCTCGGGGCAGGGGCCGCTCTCGCGGGCCAGCCGGCCGGTGCCGCCGGGGTGTCCGGGGAGCTGGGCGACCGCGGTGTGCAGGGTGCGGGCGCGGGTGGGGCGGAAGAGGGTCTCGCGATCCGGGCCCGCGGCGCGCACGAGCGCGTTCCAACGGGCCTTCAGGGATGCGGAGTCCGGTCCCATCGGCCACCCGCGGCCCGGCCGGAGCGGTGCGACGGACCACGGCATGAGATCCGCGAGCAGCGGCGCTTCGTCCTGCGTCACGCCCGGCATCGTACGACGGGAGCGCCCGGCCCCGTCACGTCGCGTCGAGCGTGACCGAGAAGGAGAAGCGGTCGCCGCGGTAGTGGATGCGTGCCACGTCCAGGGTCCTGCCGTGCTCGTCGTAGGTCACGCCCGTGTAGTGCAGGATCGGGCTGAGCAGCGGCACTTCGAGCAGCCGGGCGGTCTCCGGGTCGGCGAGGGTGGCCTCGACGGTGTCGGTGATCCGGCTGATGCGAACGCCCACCACGTCGCGCAGGACCTTGGTCATCGGCCAGCGCACCAGGTCCTCGCCCTCGATGCGGTCGGCCAGTTCGGGGCGGATGTAGTTGCGCGCGTGATTGGTCGGCTCGCCCGTCTTCTCGTCGTGGCGCAGCCGGTGGTACGTCGCCACCTCCGCCGAGTCCGGGAAGTGCTCGGCGAGTTCGGCGGGGAGCGGGACCGTGCCGTGCTCCAGGAGCCGGGTGGTCATGCCCGACTGCTGGGCCACGATCGCGTCGACCGAGCCCAGCAGCCGGACCGGGGTGCCGCGCCGGGCGCTCGGCTCGATGAAGGTGCCGCGCCGCCGGTGCCGGGTGATCAGCCCCTCGTCCTCCAGCTCCTTGAGCGCCTGCCGCATGGTCAGCACGCTCACCCCGTAGTGCCCCGCCAACTGCTCCTCGGTGGGCAGCCGGAGCGGGGCCTCGGGGGAGCGCCCCAGTATCGAGGCGCGCAGCGACTGCGACACCTGGTACCAGAGCGGCAGCTTCCGATTCAGGACGATCGAGTCCGGGGCGAATGCGGTCACGGTCTCTCCGAATCAGTTACGGAAGTGGCGCTCCAGACCCTGCCACACGTCGTCATAACCGCGCTGCAGGTGGGACGCGGTCGCCGCCTGCTCGGTCGCCGTCACCGGCCAGCGCGTCTCGAACATGAAGGCGAGGCCGTCGTCGATCTTCTGCGGCTTCAGCTCGGCCGCGGAGGCCTTGTCGAAGGTCTCGCGGTCGGGGCCGTGCGCGGACATCATGTTGTGCAGCGAGCCGCCGCCGGGCACGAAGCCCTCGGCCTTCGCGTCGTACGCGCCCTCGATCAGGCCCATGTACTCGCTCATCACGTTCCGGTGGAAGTACGGCGGCCGGAAGGTGTCCTCGCCGACCAGCCAGCGCGGCGCGAAGACGACGAAGTCGACGCCGGCGAGACCCGGGGTGTCGGACGGCGAGGTGAGCACCGTGAAGATCGACGGATCCGGGTGGTCGTAGCTGATCGAGCCGATGACGTTGAAGCGGTGCAGGTCGTAGACGTACGGGAGGTGGTTGCCGTGCCAGGCGACCACGTCGAGCGGCGAGTGGTCGTACGTCGCCCGCCACAGGTTGCCGCAGAACTTGCTCACCACCTCCACCGGCCCCTCGACGTCCTCGTACGCCGCGACGGGCGCCCGGAAGTCGCGCGCGTTGGCGAGCCCGTTGGCCCCGATCGGGCCGAGGTCGGGGAGCCGGAACGGCGCGCCGTAGTTCTCGCACACGTATCCGCGGGCGCTCGCGTCCAGCAGCTCCACCCGGAAGCGCACGCCGCGCGGGATCAGCGCCACCTCGCCGGGCGCGGCGTGCAGCAGGCCGAATTCGGTGCGCAGGAGCAGCCCGCCGTGTTCGGGCACGACGAGTAGTTCGCCGTCCGCGTCGCTGAACACCCGGTCCTTCATCGAGGAGTTGGCGTGGTAGAGGTGGATGCCCATGCCGGTGCGCTGGCTCGCGTCGCCATTGCCGCCGAGCGTCCACAGGCCCGCGAGGAAGTCCGTGCCGGGCGCGGGCGCGGGGAGCGGGTTCCAGCGCAGCCGGTTGGGGTCGGGCACCGACTCGGCGAAGGGGGCGGTGCGCAGCGCGCCGTTGTCGACGCGCGTGAACCGCGGGTGCGCGGCCGAGGGGCGGATGCGGTAGAGCCACGAGCGCCGGTTGTGCGCGCGGGGCTCGGTGAACGCCGAGCCGCTCAGCTGCTCGGCGTAGAGCCCGAGGGGGGCGCGCTGGGGGGAGTTGCGGCCGTGCGGCAGGGCGCCGGGCACGGCTTCGGAGCTGTGTTCGTTGCCGAAGCCGGAGAGGTAGGCCAGCCCCTCGGCACTCTTGCGTGCGTCGTCCGCGTTCGCATCCGCTCGCCGCGCGTCGTCTGCGTGGTCCCCGATCATCACCGCTCCCTCGTCCACGATTCCTATGGAACACCGTAGGATTCGGGTCCCCCTTCCGCAAGGGGAAGCGGGAAGGTGAGGGGCGCTCTCCTCCCGGCCCCGCTCGCCCGCCGCTCTCCCGCGTTACTCTCCGGGCATGCCCAGCCCGAACCAGCCCGCGGACCCCCCGGACCGCCCCGCCGACGGCCCCACCGGGCCGGCGGACCGCCCGGACCCGTCCGGGGACACACGCCCCCCGGCCTCCCTGCGCCGCGTCCCCGTGCAGGAGCGCAGCGCCGAACGGCTGACCCGGATCCTCGACGCCTGCGCCGCCGTCCTGGACGAGGTCGGCTACGAGGGCCTCACCACCCGCGCCGTAGCCCAGCGCGCCCGCGTCCCGATCGGCTCGGTCTACCGCTTCTTCGGCAACAAACGCGCCCTCGTCGACGCCCTCGCCCACCGCAACCTCGACGCGTACGCGCAGCGCGTGACCGAGCGCGTCGCCGCCGTCGGGCGCGGCGACTGGCGCGGCGCCGTCGACGCGGCCTTCGACGAGTACCTGACGATGATGCGCACCGTCCCCGGATTCGGCCTCGTCGACTTCGGCGTCCCCTGCGCGCCCGAGGCGATGCCCGACGCCAACGTCCAGGTCGCCGAACGGGTGGCGGCCCTGCTCGCCGTCCATCTCGACCGCCCGCTCGACGCGGAGCTGCGCCGCACGATGCTGGTCGGCGTCGAGGCGGTCGACGCGGTCCTCCAGCTGGCCTTCCGCGCCGCCCCGTCGGGCGACGCGGCCCTCGTCGACGAGGCACGGAAGCTGCTGCACGCGTACTTGGGGCGGTCGCTGGACTGAACCGGGGTGACGGCCGTGACCAGGAGTTTTGCGCTTATTGCTCGCGCGTCAACATCTTGTTAACGCCGGAGAGCGGGTCCTAACGTCGTCCGGACCGCCAGACCTGGTGGGAGTTCGATGGTGAACGTGAGGTAGCCCCCATGCTGACAATCCTCGGATTCGTCATGATCGCCACCTTCCTGGTGCTGATCATGATGAAGAAGATGTCGCCGATCGCGGCCCTGGTGCTGATCCCGGCACTCTTCTGCGTGTTCGTCGGGAAGGGGGCCCACCTCGGGGACTACGTCCTCGACGGCGTCGGCAATCTGGCGCCCACCGCGGCCATGCTCATGTTCGCCATCGTGTACTTCGGCGTCATGATCGACGTCGGCCTGTTCGACCCGATCGTCCGGGGCATCCTGCGCTTCTGCAAGGCCGACCCCCTGCGCATCGTGATCGGCACCGCCGTGCTCGCCGCGATCGTCTCGCTCGACGGCGACGGCTCGACCACCTTCATGATCACGGTGTCGGCGATGTATCCGCTCTACCGGCGCCTGAAGATGAGCCTCGTCGTGATGACCGGCGTCGCCGCGACCGCCAACGGCGTCATGAACACGCTGCCCTGGGGCGGCCCGACGGCCCGCGCCGCGACCGCGCTCAAGGTCGACGCGACCGACATCTTCGTCCCCATGATCCCGGCGCTCGCCATGGGTCTCGTCGCCGTCTTCCTCCTCGCGTACGCCTTGGGCCTGCGCGAGCGCAAGCGCCTCGGCGTCCTCTCGCTCGACGAGGTCCTGGAGAAGGAGACCGCCGACGAGACGGTGCTGGTCGGCGCGGGGGCCGGTGGCGAGGGGCGTACGTCGCTCATCAAGAAGACCGACGGCGCCACGGCGAAGCCCGCCGGCGGCCCGGGCTCCGGCACCGACGCGGACACCCCCGGGAGCGAGGCGGGCGCCGAGGACGGCGACGACGGGTTCCAGGGCCTCGACCCCCACCGCGCCACGCTGCGCCCGGGGCTCTACTGGTTCAACGCCGCCCTCACCGTGCTGCTGCTCACCGCCATGATCATGGAGTGGCTGCCGATCCCGGTCCTCTTCCTGCTCGGCGCCGCCCTCGCCCTCACCGTCAACTTCCCGCACATGCCCGACCAGAAGGCCCGCGTCGCGGCCCACGCGGAGAACGTCCTCAACGTCACCGGCATGGTCTTCGCCGCCGCCGTCTTCACCGGGGTGCTCACCGGTACCGGCATGGTCGACCACATGGCCGACTGGCTCGTCGGCGCCATCCCCGAGGGCATGGGCCCGCAGATGGGCCTGGTGACCGGCCTCCTCTCCATCCCGCTCACCTACTTCATGTCCAACGACGGCTTCTACTTCGGCGTCCTGCCGGTCCTCGCCGAGGCGGGCCAGGCCCACGGCGTCTCCACCCTGGAGATCGCCCGCGCCTCCATCGCCGGACAGGCCCTGCACATGTCGAGCCCGCTGGTGCCCGCCGTGTACGTCCTCGTCGGCATGGCCAAGGTCGAGTTCGGCGACCACACCAAGTTCACCGTCAAATGGGCCGTGCTCACCTCGCTGGTGGTCCTCGGCGCCGGAATCCTCTTCGGCATCATCTGATGCCGACGGTTTCATCCGGGCCCCGGCCCGCACGCGGGTCCGGGCCGGGGCCCGGGAACAGGGGCTGGCTGCTGCGCCTCGTCATCGCCTTCGGCTTCGCGCAGGGGGCGGTGTCGATGGCGCGGCCCGCCGTCTCCTACCGGGCCCTCGCGCTGGGCGCCGACGAGCGGGCCGTCGGCGTCATCGCGGGTGTGTACGCCCTGCTGCCGCTCTTCGCCGCCGTACCGCTCGGCCGCCGGACGGACCACGGGCGGTGCGCGCCGCTGCTGCCGCTCGGTGTCGTCCTGATCGCGGGCGGCTGCGCCCTGAGCGGTACGGCGGACTCGCTCGCCGCGATGGCCGCCTGGAGCGGGGTGATGGGCCTCGGCCACCTCTGTTTCGTGATCGGCGCCCAGTCGATCGTGGCCCGGCAGTCCGCACCCGCCGAACAGGACCGCAACTTCGGCCACTTCACCATCGGCGCCTCCCTCGGCCAGCTGATCGGGCCGATCGCGGCGGGCGCCCTGATCGGCGCGGACACCGGCCGCACGAGCGCCCTCGCGCTGGTCGTGGCGGCGGGGGGCGCGGCCGTCTCGCTCACCTCGCTGTGGCGCATCGAGCGGCGGCGGACGGGGCCCGCGCCGGAACGCGCGGGGCGGGTCCCGGTCCTGGGCATCCTGCGCACTCGGGGCGTGCCCGCGGGCGTCTTCATCAGCCTCGCCGTGCTCTCCGCCACGGACATCCTCACCGCCTACCTCCCGGTGGTCGGCGAGCACCGCGGCATCGCCCCCGCCACGGTGGGCCTGCTGCTCTCGCTGCGGGCCGCGGCCACGATCGCCTGCCGGCTGGTGATGACGCCGATGATCCGCCGCCTCGGCCGGAGCGCACTCCTCGCCGGCACCTGTCTGCTCGGCGGGCTGCTCTGCGCGGCCATGGCGCTGCCCGTGCCGGTGTGGGGCCTCGCCCTGATGCTGGCCGCGCTCGGCTTCTGCCTCGGGGTGGGCCAGCCGCTCTCCATGACGACCGTCGTCCAGGCGGCACCCGACGGCGCCCGCTCGACGGCCCTGGCCCTGCGCCTCACCGGCAACCGCCTCGGCCAGGTCGCGGCCCCTGCGTCGGCGGGCCTGGTGGCGGGGGTCGCCGGAGTGGCGGCGCCGTTCGTGATGCTGGGCGGGCTGCTGCTCGTGGGGGCGGGGCTGGGGCTGCGCGGGCTTCCCGGGGGCGGGGGCGGTCCGCCGGGGGCCGGGGAGGGCGGAGGTGAGGGCGGCCGAACAGGCCGCACGGGCAAGCGAGTTGCCGAGCATTCCTGAGTCCTCAGGGGCCGGTACGGGGCCGGTATCGACCCGGTGCGGACCCGGTACCGACTGACCGGGGCGCGGCGTCAGCCCCGCCCGGTCGCCGCACCCGCCAGCGCCCGGGTGCCCGCCGCGCAGCCCTCCCGCACATCTGCCAGTTCCGCGGCCGTCAGCTGCCTGCCCGCCGAGCCGCGGCGACTGCCGTCGAGACGGGCGCAGGCCCCGTCCAGCCACGAGGTGACCGGCTCGACCCCGACGAACTCCGCGAGGCGGGTCAGCTCCTCGCGCGGGGCGTCGAGCAGATCCTCGTAGGCGAGCGGCATGCCCTGCCCCGCGGGCAGGCCGTCGAGGAACCGGACGCCGTCCCCGACCAGTTCGGACCAGAGGTCGGCGAAGCGGCGCAGGGGCAGATCACGGTCGTGTACGAGGGCTGCGTCGAACCGCTCGCCGAGCAGCGGGGCCAGATCCGGCGGCAGGGACCGCACCTGCTCGGCCGTCAGCTCGGCGACGTCCGCCACCCCCGTCCGCTCCGTGATCTCCCGCAGCAGCGTGATCACGCGGTACCCGGGGTGCCGGCTCATGGACAGGGCGCAGTCCGGCCCGTCCCGGTGCAGGTGCACGAACCGCGCGTACGGGAAGGCGGCGCGCAGCCCCGGTGCCCAGCCCGTCGAGTATCCGGAGCGCTCCACCGCCGCCGTGCGGCCGAACCGCTCGCCGAGCAGCGCGAAGAGCGCCTCGTGATGGCGCGGGGCCGCGCGCTCGGGCCACTCGACGACCGCCGCACGGAGCTCGTCCAGGAGGGTGTCGGGGTCGTCGGTGAGGTGGGGCAGCACCATCAGGGACAGCGCGGGGATCCCGGTGGTCCCGGCCGCGTACCGCCCGGGCCTGCGGGTGTAGAGGAACTCCGGCATCAGCACCCCGCTGCGGAGCATGCCCGCGAAGTACGGGGTGGGCCTGAAGAGGGCCTCCCAGAACTCCGCGCCGGACAGCCGCCCCTCGGGGAAGGCCGCGCCGCCGACCGAGGCCATGTACTCGTTGAGGCTCAGCACGTCGGGGTGGGTGCTGAGGATGCGGGACAGGGCGGTGGAGCCGCTGCGGCCGGTACCGATGACGAAGGTCAAGCTGCGCACGTATCAGCCTCCGGGGCGGTGTCACGGGACTCGCGGGACGCTGTGCACCTCAGCACACCGGAGCGGGGGCGCACCAGAGGGCACCGGCTCGGCGCGGACCCCCCTGGTATCCGAAAACTATCAGCGCTAGTTTGGGGGCGCCGACGACAACCTGGAGGAACGCGATGAAGGCCCACGACGGGATGTACATCGACGGTGCCTGGCGCCCGGCCGCGGGCACCGACACCATCACGGTCCTGAACCCGGCCGACGAAGAGCCCGTCGGCCGGGTCCCCGCGGGCACCGCGGAGGACGTCGACGCCGCGGTGTGCGCCGCCCGTGCCGCCCTGCCCGGCTGGGCCGCCACGCCGCCCGCCGAGCGCGCCGCCCTGATCGGGGCTCTCCGGGACCGCCTGGTCGCCCGCAAGGACGAGATCGCCGAGACCGTCACCGCCGAGCTGGGCGCCCCCCTGGCGTTCTCGGAGGCGGTGCACGCCGGTGTGCCGATCCTGGTCTCCGGCTCGTACGCCGAGCTCGCCGCGACCCACCCCTTCCAGGAGCGGGTGGGCAACTCCACGGTCTATCTGGAGCCGGTCGGCGTGGTCGGGGCGATCACGCCCTGGAACTACCCGCTGCACCAGATCGTCAACAAGGTGGCGCCCGCCCTCGCCGCGGGCTGCACGGTGGTGCTCAAGCCCGCCGAGGACACCCCGCTCACCGCCCAGCTCTTCGCCGAGGCGGTGCACGAGGCGGGCGTGCCCGCGGGCGTCTTCAACCTGGTCACCGGACTCGGGCCGGTCGCGGGGCAGGCGCTCGCCGAGCACGAGGGCGTCGACCTCGTCTCGTTCACCGGCTCCACCGCCGTCGGCAAGCAGATCGGCGCCACCGCCGGCGCGGCCGTCAAGCGTGTCGCGCTGGAGCTCGGCGGCAAGTCCGCCAACGTCATCCTGCCGAGCGCGGATCTCGCCAAGGCCGTGGCCGTCGGCGTCGCCAACGTCATGTCCAACTCCGGCCAGACGTGCAGCGCCTGGACCCGCATGCTCGTCCACACCGACCACTACGACGAGGCCGTCGGGCTCGCCGCCGCCGCGGCCGCCAAGTACGGCCCGCGCATCGGCCCCGTCGTCAACGCCAAGCAGCAGGCACGCGTGCGCGGATACATCGAGAAGGGCGTCGAGGAGGGCGCCCGGATCGTGGCGGGCGGCCCCGAATCCCCGCAGGACAAGGGCTATTTCGTCCAGCCGACCGTCTTCGCCGACGTCACACCCGAGATGACCATCGCCCAGGAGGAGATCTTCGGCCCGGTCGTCTCGATCATCCGGTACGAGGACGAGGACGACGCCCTGCGCATCGCCAACGGCACCGTGTACGGGCTGGCGGGCGCGGTGTGGGCGGCCGACGACGCGGAGGCCGTGGCCTTCGCGCGCCGCATGGACACCGGCCAGGTCGACATCAACGGCGGCAGCTTCAACCCCCTCGCGCCCTTCGGCGGTTACAAGCAGTCGGGCGTCGGCCGCGAACTGGGCGCGCACGGCCTGACGGAGTACCTGCAGACCAAGTCCCTGCAGTTCTGACCCGCACGATCGCAACCTGGCCCTGAGCCCCGCCCCCAGCCCGCCAACTTCCCCAAGGAGTACGCCAACGTGGTCCGCGCCGCCATCCTCCCCGCCGTCGGCTCCCCGCTGGAGATCGCCGAGATCGACCTTCCGGAGCCGGGTCCCGGCCAGGTCCGGGTGCGCCTCGCCGCAGCCGGGGTCTGCCACTCCGACCTGTCCCTGACCAACGGCACCATGCGGGTCCCTGTGCCCGCCGTCCTCGGGCACGAGGGCGCGGGCACCGTGGTCTCCGTCGGGGAGGGCGTCACCCACGTCGCACCCGGCGACGGAGTCGTCCTGAATTGGGCGCCGTCCTGCGGCAGTTGCCACGCCTGCACGCTCGGCGAGGTGTGGCTGTGCGGCAACGCGCTCGCGGGTGCGGCGGACGTCTACGCCCGGCGCTCCGACGGCACCGGCCTGCACCCCGGCCTGAACGTCGCCGCGTTCGCCGAGGAGACGGTGGTCGCGGCGGGCTGCGTCCTGCCGGTGCCGGACGGCGTCCCGCTGACCGACGCGGCCCTGCTCGGCTGCGCCGTCCTGACCGGCTACGGCGCCGTGCACCACGCGGCGCGGGTCCGGGCGGGCGAGAGCGTGGCGGTCTTCGGCGTCGGCGGGGTGGGCCTCGCCACGCTGCAGGCGGCCAGGATCGCGGGGGCGGGACCGGTCGTCGCGGTCGACGTCTCGCCGGAGAAGGAGGAGCTGGCCCGCGCGGCCGGCGCCACGGAGTACGTGGTGGCCTCGGAGGCGACGGCCAAGGACATCCGCCGCCTCACCGGCGGCCACGGCGTCGACGTGGCCGTGGAGTGCGTGGGCCGCGCGGTGACGATCCGCACGGCCTGGGAGTCGACCCGGCGCGGCGGCCGCACCACGGTGGTCGGCATCGGCGGCAAGGACCAGCAGGTCACCTTCAACGCCCTGGAGCTCTTCCACTGGGGCAGGACGCTCTCCGGCTGCGTGTACGGCAACTGCGACCCGGCGGTCGACCTGCCGGTCCTCGCCGAACACGTCCGGGCGGGCCGGCTCGACCTCGGTGCCCTGGTGACCGACCGGATCGCCCTCGACGGCATTCCGGCCGCCTTCGACAACATGGTCGCGGGCAAGGGCGGCCGGGCGCTGGTCGTGTTCTGACCGGACCCCGCCGGCGGCGGTCAGCCCTCCGCCGCCGGCGCGGTGAGCCGGGGGAAGGACGTGGCCGCCGAAAGGAACACGAGGGTCGTCAGCACGAACGGCCACGTGAAGGCGTGCCCGCCGGACGGCGCGGCGAGCGCCGCCACCGCGGGGCCGAGCGCCGTCGCGGCGGCGGCGCCCACGAGCGCGTACGCGAGCGTCGCCGCCCGCGCGGGCAGGAAGACCCCGCACAGGGCGAGGGCGACGAGGACGGCGTTGTATCCGGTCGTGCCGTCGGCGATCCGCGCCGCGGGCGCGCCCAGCGCCCAGCCCGTGGCGATGCCGACGGCGCTGCCCAGGCTCGCCACGGCGGCCACGCGCGGTCCGGCGACGAGGAAGCCGAGCAGCAGCAGGGCGCCCACGTACCACTGGGACATGAAGAAGATCTGGCCGAAACCGGCGAGGAACCCCCGGGCGAGGTCCTCCGGTTGGAGGGAGGCCGGCCCCGACGCGGGCGCCGCGAGCGCCGCCAGGCCCTCGCCGTGGTGCCACACCCGCCGGAAGCCGGGCGCCGCGACCGTCGTCGCGGAGGCGACCAGGCAGAACGGCAGGGTGAGCGAGGGCAGCCCCCAGACGCCGAACAGCCGCACCACGGCCGCCGTGACGACGGTGACGACCACGCAGCCCGCGACCGCGAGCAGCGCCGTCGAGAGGTGCTCCGCGCCGAGGAAGACCGCGCAACCGAGCGCTGTCAGACAGGCGTTGAAGCCTTCGAGGCCGACCGCGACACGGCCGCGGTCCACGCCGAGGAGCCGTGCCGCCGCCGTCCCGACGGTGGCGCCTCCCAGGCCGTAGAGCCCGTACTCCCAGCCCGCCGCGAAGAGCGCGAGGCAGAAGAGGGCGCCCGGTGCGGCGCCCGGCAGAAAGGTGACCTGCGCGTGCCCGCGCAGCACCTGCGCGGCGAAGGCGCGGGCGCGCGGCATACCGGCCGCCCGTTCCGTGCCACCGGTCGTGCCTCCGGCGTCCAGCGCATCCGTCGCGTGCCCCACGGCCACCCCCGCGTTCTGTACTTGTGTTCCCTGCGTCCGGCGTCCGGTATTAACGCACGCGGCTCCGGCCGCCGGCACCGGGCGAGACGGATGCAGAGTACATCTACCTGTCGGCGCCGGGGGCCTCCGGAACGTCGGCGAGCCGGGCACGGGGGCGGGATCGCGCCACCGCGACCCCCGCGAGGCAGAGCGCGCCGCCCCCGAGGGTGACCGCCCCCGGCACCTCGTCGAGCGCCAGCCAGGACATCAGGACGACCAGGGCCGGCACGGCGTACGTCGTCGCGCCCATCCGGCTCGCGGTCGTCCTGGCCAGCGCGTACGCCCACGTGGTGAAGGCGAGCGCGGTCGGGAAGACGCCCAGATAGACCATGTTGAGGGTCGCGGAGGCCGGCGCGTGGCGCAGATCGGTCGCCAACTGCCCCGCGAACGGCAGACACAGGACCGCGCCCGCCAGGCAGCCGAAAGTCGTCACCTGGAGCGCGCTCGCGCTGCCCAGCGCGGGCTTCTGCGCGACGACGCCGGCGGCGTACCCCACGGCCGCCGTCAGGCAGAGCGCCACGCCGAGGAGCGAGGCGCGCCCCTCGCCGGACATCGAGAAGCCGACGGCGGCCGCGCCCGCGAACGAGACCGCCATGCCCGCGAGCAGGCGCGGCGGCAGCGGGTCGCCGAGCAGCCGCGAGCCGAGCAGCGCGACGAGGATCGGTCCGATGTTCACGAGCAGCGCGGCGGTGCCCGCGTCGACCTGCTGCTCGCCCCAGTTGAGGACGACCATGTACACCCCGAACCACAGGAGTCCGGAGACGGCGATCCCCGGCCAGGCGGCCCGCGGCGGCAGTCCTTCCCCGCGCACCGCCCAGACGGCGACCAGCGTCACCGCCCCGGCGAGGAGCCGCCCGAGGGCCAGCGCGCCGGGGGAGTAGGCGGAGCCCGCGCTGCGGATCGACACGAAGGCGGAGGCCCACATGACGACGGTGACCGCGGCGGCGGCAGCGGCGAGGAGCTGGGGGCGCGGGGGCAGTCGACGGGGGCGGAAGCCGGGTGTCGCGCGGGCGAAGGCCGAGGGGCGGGCGGCGGGGGCCGGGCGGGAGGAAGACATGCGCAGAGGCTAGAGCGCGAACGCTTCGGCGCTCACCGCACGGTCGGCGTCGGGCGTCGGCCGGCATTCCCGTCCGCCGCTCACCGCAGGGTTCCGATCCGCTGCCGCGCACCGCGGGGTCGGCCCGCACCCCTGCTCACCGGACCGCTGCGAACCACGTCACCAGCACACCGCTCGGGAACTCCTCGCGCGCGGTCACGCGGAACCGTGTGGGGTCGAACTCGCCGTCGAACACGGGGACTCCGGCGCCCGCGACGACGGGGTAGCTCTTGACGATCAGCTCGTCGAGCTCGGGGAGCAGTGCCGCCGCCACCCGTCCGCCGCCGCACAGCCAGATGTCCTTGCCCTGCGGTCCCTCCTGCCGCTTGAGCTCGCGGGCCAGCGCGAGGGGATCGCCGCCCGCCACCGTCACCGCCGGGTCGGGCGCCGCGTCGAGGGTGCGTGACAGCACGTACTGCCGCAGGTGCGCGTACGGGCTCGGGGTGCCGTGGGCCAGCGCCTGGCGGTACGTGCCGTGGCCCATCAGGACCGTGTCGAAGCGGAGGTTCGGGGCGTCCGTGAGGCCGGCGAGCGGGCGGACGGCCGCGGGGACCGTCTCGGGGTAGCGGGAGTTGATCGACGCGGCGTAGGCGGCGGCCTGCTCCTCGTCGCCCACCGGGTAGAAGTCCACCTCGCCCGCGGGACCCGCGATGCGGCCGTCGAGGGAGGCGCCGATGTAGTACACGAGCTTGCGCATCCGGTAACTCCTCCTGTAGTACTGCTCCTGTAGTGGTCGGAACGTAGTACTGCGAATGGAGTGGTGTCAATGGTGCGCAGGAACGACGGCCGGCGGGCCGCCCTGGTCGACGCCGCCATCGAGGTGCTGGCCAGGGAGGGGGCCCGGGGGCTGACCTTCCGCGCGGTGGACGCCGAGGCCGCCGTGCCCACCGGTACCGCGTCCAACTACTTCGGCAACCGGGACGACCTGCTGACCCAGGCGGGCGCCCGGGTGTACGAGCGGCTCACGCCGGGCGCCGCGGAGATCGAACGGCAGCGCACCGCCACGCCCGACAAGGAGACCTATGTCGAGCTGATGCGCGAGGTCGTCGGCCGGGTCAGCGGCTTCCGTACGGGATATCTGGCCCTGCTCGAACTGCGCCTGGAGGCGACCCGGCGCCCCGAACTGCGCGCCGTCCTCACCGAGCGCGTCCGCGCGGACCTCGACGCCAACCTCGCGTACCACGAGGCCTCGGGGCTGCCGGGCGACGCGATGGCGGTCAAGTTGCTGTACCTGGCGTTCAATTGGCTGATCGTCGAGCAGCTCACCCTGCCGGACGTGCTCTCGGAGGACGAGCGCGACGCGATCGTCGCGGCAGCGGTGGACCGCGTCATCACGGGCTGAGCGGTGTGCTCCACGCGACGGACCCCCTGCCCTACAGGCCCTCGATCCCGAGGTGCGCGGCGAAGGCCCGCTTCCCGGCCGGCGTGACCCGTACGGCGCGCTCCGAGCCGATCCGCTCGCACCAGCCCTCGGCCAGCGCGTGCCGGCACAGTGCGGCTCCGGCGACCCCGGCCAGGTGCGGCCTGCGCTCCGTCCAGTCCAGGCAGGCCCTGGCCAGTGGCCGCCGCCCACCGGACGCGAGCGCGATGCCCAGCTCCCCGAACCAGGCCACGCCCCGGTCGGTCAGGGCGAACCCGGTGTCCTGCCGCAGCAGCCCGCGGTCCGTCATGGCGCCGGTGACCGTGATGCCGAGGCGCCCCGCCAGGTGGTCGTAGCAGGTGCGGCCCCGCGCCATCGCGCCGGCGGCGCCCGCCTCGCGCAGCGTGCGGGGCGCGGTCCGCGCGCCCGGCGCCGCATGGGCGGCGAGGTCCTCGACGAGCTGGGCGGCCCGCGCGTCGGCCAGCCGCACATAGCGGTGCCGCCCCTGCCGCTCCTCGGCGAGCAGACCCCCGGCGACCAGCCGGCCCAGGTGCTCGCTGGCCGTCGACGGGGCGACGCCCGCGTGCCGGGCCAGCTCACCGGCCGTCCAGGCCCGCCCGTCGAGCAGCGCGAGCAGACAGGCGGCCCGCGTCTCGTCCGCGAACAGCGCGGCGAGGGAGGCGAGGGCGGGGGCGACGGCGTTCTTCGCGGGGCCGGGTCTCATGCGTCCAGGATGGCGCAGGAACACTTCGGCCCGCACCGAACGGTGACCCTCGGACGGGGCCGGGTCAGGCCCGCACCCGCACCTGCTCGTACTGGAGCGCGAGGCCGTCGAGGAGCGCCCGCAGGCCCGTCTCGAAGGCCCGCTCGTCGATGACCTGCTGGCGGTCGGCGAGGAGGTGGGCCTGGCCCAGGTGCGGGTAGTCGGCGGGGTCGTACGCCGCCTCGTCGTCCACGAAGCCCCCGGCGAACGAGCCGAGCGCGGAGCCCATGATGAAGTACCGCATCAGCGCGCCGATGGACGTGGCCTGCGCGGCGGGCCAGCCCGCGTCCACCATCGCCCCGAACACCGCGTCGGCGAGCCGCAGTCCGGCGGGCCGCCGCCCCGGCCCGCTCGCCAGCACCGGAACGATGTTCGGGTGCAGCGTGAGCGCGGCCCGGTAGGAGACCGCCCAGTCGTGCAGCGCCGTGCGCCAGTCACGTCCGTCGGACGGCTCGAACATCGACAGGTCGACCTGCGCGCTCACCGAGTCGGCGACCGCCTCCAGGATCTGGTCCTTGGTGCGGAAGTGGTTGTAGAGCGAGGGCCCGCTGACGCCGAGCTCGGCGGCGAGGCGGCGGGTGGAGACGGCCGCGAGTCCCTCGGAGTCCACGAGCGCGCGGGCCGTGTCGACGATGCGTTCTCGGCTGAGGAGGGGCTTGCGCGGTCGGGCCATGCGGCACATAGTAGGGCTGCCGCAACAAACTAGCAGTGCTAATTTAAAACTCGACGTCATTCGAGTAACTCGCCGTAACTCGACGTGAGAGGTGTCCGCGATGAACCTGGAGCTCAGTGACGAGCAGGCCGCCGTCCGCCGGCTTGCCGAGGATTTCGTGGCCCGCGAGATCGCTCCGCACGTCGTGGAGTGGGACCGCGCCGAGAGCGTCGACCGGTCCCTGGTGAAGAAGCTCGGCGAGGTCGGCTTCCTGGGGCTCACCATCGACGAGGAGTACGGCGGCTCGGGCGGCGACCACCTCGCGTACTGCCTGGTCACCGAGGAGCTGGGGCGCGGCGACTCCTCGGTGCGCGGCATCGTCTCGGTCTCGCTCGGCCTCGTCGCCAAGACCATCGCGCACTGGGGCAGCGAGGAACAGAAGCGGCAGTGGCTGCCGGGGCTCACCTCCGGTGCGTACGTGGGGTGCTTCGGGCTCACCGAGCCGGGCACCGGCTCCGACGCGGGCAGCCTGACGACGAAGGCCGTGCGCGACGGCGACTCCTACGTCGTCAACGGCACCAAGATGTTCATCACCAACGGCACGTGGGCCGACGTCGTCCTCCTCTTCGCCCGCACCGGAGACGCCCCGGGCCACCAGGGCGTCTCCGCCTTCCTCGTCCCCACCGACACGCCCGGCCTGACCCGCCGCACCCTGCACGGCAAGCTCGGCCTGCGCGGCCAGGCCACCGCCGAACTCGTCCTGGAGGACGTCCGCGTGCCGGCCTCGGCGATGCTGGCACCCGAGGGCAAGGGCTTCTCCGTCGCCATGTCGGCCCTCGCCAAGGGGCGCATGTCCGTGGCGGCGGGCTGCGTCGGCATCGCGCAGGCCGCGCTCGACGCCGCGGTCCGCTACGCCGGTGAGCGCGAGCAGTTCGGCAAGAGCATCGCCCACCACCAGCTGGTGCAGGAGCTGCTCAGCGACATCGCGGTGGACGTGGACGCCGCGCGCCTGCTGACCTGGCGGGTCGCCGACCTCATCGACCGGGGGCAGCCCTTCGCCACGGAGTCCTCCAAGGCCAAGCTGTTCGCCTCGGAGGCCGCCGTGCGCGCCGCCAACAACGCCCTTCAGGTCTTCGGCGGCTACGGCTACATCGACGAGTACCCGGCGGGCAAGCTGCTGCGCGACGCGCGCGTGATGACCCTCTACGAAGGCACCAGCCAGATCCAGAAGCTCGTCATCGGCCGCGCGCTCACGGGGGTCTCGGCCTTCTGACGGCCGCCCGGCGCAGGGGAGTTGCCCGCGTGAGGTGCGTACGACACCTGAGTACGTGAGGTGAGTACGGGGACGGATGCGGCGCCGCCGCTGCCCGGCGAAGCTGTGCCCATGAGCGAAACTCCGGTCAAGCAGCAGAACACCGCCGCCTACTACGGCCAGGCGATCGCGTCGTTCGCCTTCGCGCTCGCCGCGACGGCGATCGGCATCTACAGCCTCGACGTCAGCGGCTGGATCCGCGCCTTCCTCGCCGTCTCCGTCCTGTATCTGACGACGTCCGCGTTCACCCTGGCCAAGGTGGTCAGGGACCGGCAGGAGGCCGACCAGATCGTGAGCCGGGTCGACCAGGCCCGCCTGGAGAAGATCCTCGCCGACCACGACCCCTTCAAGCCCGTCGCCTGACCCGCTCCCTAAGCGCTTGCTCACCCCCCGGGGTAAGGTGTTCCTCCCGGCAGGCCGGGGTCCAGGCACGAAGGAGTGGGCGATGAGCGCGGCGGAGGAGACCGGCGGCGAGGAGCAGCCGTGGGGCGAGGTGAGCCCCGACGCGGCCAGGCGGCTGCTGGTCGCCGCCGTCGAGGCCTTCGCCGAGCGCGGCTATCACGCGACGACCACGCGGGACATCGCGGGCCGCGCCGGCATGAGCCCCGCCGCGCTCTACATCCACTACAAGACGAAGGAAGAGCTGCTCCACCGCATCAGCCGGATCGGCCACGACAAGGCGCTGGCCATCCTGCGCACCGCGGCGGACGGCGAGGGCGACGCCGCGGTGCGGCTCGCGGCGGCCGTGCGCTCCTTCGTCGGCTGGCACGCCGCGCACCACATGACCGCGCGGGTCGTGCAGTACGAGCTGGACGCGCTCGGCGAGGAGCACCGCACGGAGATCGTCGCGCTGCGCCGCGAGTCGGACGCGGCCGTGCGCGGGATCATCAACGACGGCGTGCGGGCAGGGGAGTTCGACGTCCCCGACGTGCCCGGCACCACGCTCGCGGTGCTCTCGCTCTGCATCGACGTCGCCCGCTGGTTCAACGTGGCGGGCCACCGCACGCCCGACGAGGTCGGCGCGCTCTACGCCGACCTCGTCCTGCGGATGGTGGGCGCCCGGCCCGCCGGCCCTCAGAAGTAGTAGCGCGACACCGACTCGGCCACGCAGGCCGGCTTGTCGGAGCCCTCGCGCTCCACGGTGACCTTGGCCGTCACCTGGACCCCGCCGTCCTTGGTCGGGGTGACGTCGGTGAGCTCCGCGGTCGCGCGCAGCCGCGAGCCGACCGGCACCGGGGAGGGGAAGCGGACCTTGCCGGTGCCGTAGTTGATGCCCATCCTCATGTTCTCGACGCGCATGATCTGCGGCACCAGGCTGGGCAGCAGCGACAGCGTCAGATAGCCGTGCGCGATGGTCGTCCCGAAGGGGCCCTGCGCCGCCTTCTCCGCGTCCACGTGGATCCACTGGTGGTCGCCGGTGGCCTCGGCGAAGAGGTCGATCCGCTTCTGGTCGATCTCCAGCCAGTCGCTGTACCCGAGCTGCGTGCCGACCCCCGCGCGCAGTGCGTCGGCCGACGTGAAGATCTTCGGCTCCGCCATGTCCCTGGCCTCCTAGACGTATGCAGATGCTCATGCGGTGACGCATGCGGAAACGTACGCAGAGCCTACGCAGACTAAGCGCTTGCTCAGCATGCGGTGCGGGTCGACGCGTGTCAACGGACCAGCCAGTAGGTTTGAGGGGTGCCCCAGATCCCCGAGAAGGTCCACGAACTCACCGTCGGGCAGCTGGCCGACCGCAGCGGAGTCGCCGTCTCCGCCCTGCACTTCTACGAGTCCAAGGGCCTCATCACCAGCCGCCGCACCTCCGGCAACCAGCGCCGCTACCACCGGGACACGCTGCGCCGCGTCGCCTTCGTCCGCGCCTCCCAGCGCGTGGGCATCCCGCTGTCCACGATCCGCGCGGCCCTCGACTCGCTGCCCGAGGAGCGCACGCCCACCCGCGAGGACTGGGCGCGCCTCTCGGAGGGCTGGCGCTCGGAGCTCGACGAGCGCATCAAACAGCTGGGCCGGCTGCGCGACCACCTCACCGACTGCATCGGCTGCGGCTGCCTCTCCCTGGACACCTGTGTGCTCTCCAACCCCGACGACGTCTTCGGTGAGCGGCACAGCGGCTCCCGGCTGATGGTGGAGCGCCGCCCCCGGCGCGGCTGACGCCGGCCGGGGGCCGCCACGAGCGGATCACTCGTACTCCGTGCCGCCCTTGCGGGTCAGATAGGCCGGGCTGACCGCCTTGGCGATGGCCCGGCCACCGGTCACCGGGCTGTACCGCTCCACGGCGGGCCGGATCACCACGCCCTCACGCAGGTGCAGCTCCTGCCCGGAGACGGTCTCGCGGCCCGACGCGAGCTCCAGGACGCGCGCGGCGTCGTAGGGGCCCTCGTACAGCCGCGGCACCAGGGGAAGTTCACCGTCGAGCAGCTCGTGGGCGTCGAGCCAGCGGACCTGGCCGTCGATCTCCGCGCTGACGTCGAACACCGCGTACCCGAGCGTGTCGCGCCGGCCGTCCGCGCCGTACGTCAGGTCCTGCACCCCCGCGCCGTACACCTCGCCGAAGACGCCGACCCGGCGCGCGCCGATCCGCTCCGCGAGCTTCGCCGCCACGGCCGCGACGCCGTGAGCGTGCACCGCCCGCCAGTACAGGTTGCGCGGGTCCTCCCGCAGGGCGAGCGACTTGGCGCCGTGGCCCTTCGAGGAGACGTGCACGCTCATCGTCCCGGCGACGTAGGTGACCAGACAGGCCGAGCCGTGCAGCTTCTCGGTCAGGACGACCGGCTCGCCGGGCTCGAAGACGTCCGGGTAGCGCTGGATGTTCTCGATGTCGACCCACGGCAGCAGCTCGGGGGCCGCCGTCACCTCGCCGTTCATCGTCGGCGGCACCGGCGGCACCCACTTGGTGACGCCCAGCAGCTCCGCGAAGTCCGTGCCGTCGGCCGCCGCCCGCGCCAGGTCCACACCGGCCAGCGCCGCCGGACGGCACACGATGCCCTGCGACAGCTCACCGCGCAGCCGCACCGCCTTGACCCGGTCGTGGTTGCCGCCCGCCAGCCGCCCCGCGAGTCCCAGCTCCTCGATGAGCGCGGCCGGAAGCACCGACTGCTCGGGGATGTAGACCGCGCTCTCACCGGTGCGGTACGCCCCCTTGGCGACGACCGCGCGGTACAGGCCCACCTGGGCCAGTTCGAGGGCGTCGGCGCCCGGATGCTCGTGGATCGTCAGTACCTCGGCGGTGACGCGCAGCGTCGACATGGACCGTTCTCCTCAGGGTTTCGCGGTGTCCGTCATCGCCGCACACTCTCGCGTGCGACGAAATGACATGACCACCGGAATTTCCCTGTGCTACGTCTAGCCGAGCCCGTGATCCGGGTATCAACGTGTCCTGTAGGCAAGGGAGTTCACCGAGCACGCCGACGCCGATCGGGGGAGAAGCCGATGTCCGTTGTCATCTGCTCGCTGCTGTGGGACGCCGCACGGCACGGCCGGCAGGCCGTCACGTACGACAGCGACGGCTACCACCTGGTGCGCTTTCCCTACGGCGCGGGAGACGAGTCCTACGACCCGTGGCACATGCACGACCCGTCCCAGGGCGGCACCGCGCCGGGCACCACCACGCCCTCGAAGTTCCCCGACGCCCCCTCGGGGCTGATCTGGCCCAGCCACGAGGGCTGGGGGCTGCTCTCCGCGATGGTCTTCTGGGAGCCGGACGCCCGGGCGACCGAGTTCCGCGCGCGCTACGTCAGGGACCCGCTGAACCTGTCCACCGGGTACGACTCGACCGCCACGACCGACGCGACGCCGACCAGGGGAGGGCAGTACCGCACCTACCTCTGGCAGATGTTCGTGCACCCGGGCACGCCGCTGGGCCTGAAGATCTCGGCACGCGGCGCGGGAGACGTGAAGCGTCCCACGCCGCTGATACACGCCCAGTTCAAGCTGTCGATCCACACGGACGTGAAGACCCCCTGACCTCGATCGGTGCCGCGCCCCGCGTCACGCCGACACCAGCGGCCGCACCCGCCTCGCCCGGGCCTGCGCCACCGCGTCCGAGGTGAGGACGGGGGCCGGCACGACGATGCCGCAGCCCGTGCAGACCGCGCCCGAGGACGGCTCGTGCGCCAGGCCGTGCCGCCAGACGAGGTCGGTGTCCGCGCAGACCGGGCAGGCCTCGCCCGGCGCCCGCTCCAGCGCCGCGATGAGCCGCCGCAGCACCTCGGCGAGGGGCTGCTGCGGGTGGACGTCGGGGTCGTCGCACCAGGCGATGCCGAACCCGCCCCAGGTGCAGCGGTGCCAGTCGTCGACACTGCCCGGGCGCCTGAGCCCGTCGTGCTTCTCCTTGCGGCGGCGCTCCGCGAAGCCCGCCTCGTACGCGAGCCAGACCGCCCGCGCCGCCTCCAGCTCGGTCAGCGCCGCCACAAGCCGCGCCGGGTCGGGCGACCTGTCCTGCGGCCCGAACCCCGCCCGGGTGCACAAATGGTCCCAGGTGGCCCGGTGGCCATAGGGGGCGAACCTCTCCAGGCACTTGCGCAGCGAGTAGCGCCGCAGCGCCAGATCGCTCTGCGGATCACGCACCTGTCTCGCGAGACTCCGGAATCCGGCCATCGCCCTGCACCTCCGTCACACGTACTTCCGTACTGGTACCCGTGTTCCGCATTCGCCGGCGTCGATGTCGATCGATTCGAAACGACGTCGCCGAGTAGACGTATCGACACGCGATTCGGCTCCCTCATCGCGCGACTCTTTTCCGCCTGCCCTGGTGGGCTGGCGTGATGCCCACACAACGGGGGCGCGTTGTGGTGATTCGGAAAAGGCGACGCATGTTCATCTTTCGGCGTCGCCGACTCGCCAGTAGCCTCCGCCGCATCGGTCTTCCGCTGGATCCGTCAGGAGCACCCATGCGACGAGGCAACGTCAGGCTCAGAACTCTCACGGCGGGGGCGGTGCTCGCGCTCGGCGCCGCGCTCCTCGCGCCGCTGCCGGGAGCCGCGGCGGCCCCGCGGGAGGAGGCCCCGCGCGAGGAGGTCACCGACTACTGCGGCGGCCGGTGCGCGGACATCCTGCCGCCCGGCGCCAACGGCAACGCGACGCTCGCCGAGATCCTCGCCCACCGGCTCCTCGGCACCCAACCCGCGCACGCCGACGACCAGTTGGGCCCCTACGACGCGCTCTCCTCCGCCTATCCGTCGCTCACCGACGACAAGCTCGCCGAGTTCTTCGACGACGCGTCCTTCGGGGTCGGCGAGGGCCAGGCCGCCTCCGTGACCAGACCGCGCGACGACGTGACGATCACCCGGGACAAGAAACACGGCATCCCGCACATCAAGGGCACCACGCGTTACGGCACCGAGTTCGGCGCGGGCTTCGCCGCGGGGCAGGACCGGCTCTGGCTCATCGACCTGTTCCGGCACATCGGCCGCGGGCAGCTCACCTCGTTCGCGGGCGGCGCCCTCGCCAACCAGGGCCTGGAACAGCAGTTCTGGCCGCAGGCCCCGTACACCGAGGAGGACCTGGAGAAGCAGGTCGAGTACATCAGGACGACCCAGGGCGAGCGCGGCAAGCAGGCCATGGACGACGCGCAGGCCTATATCGACGGGCTCAACGCCTACCGGGTGAAGTCCAAGAACGGCCGGTACTTCCCCGGCGAGTACGTCCTCACCGGCAAGATCGACGCCGTCACCAACGCCGGCGAGATCGAGCCCTTCAAGGTCACCGACATGATCGCGCTCGCCTCCGTGGTCGGCGGGCTCTTCGGCAACGGCGGCGGCGGAGAGGTCGAGTCCGCGCTCTCCCTGCTGAAGTCCCAGCAGAAGTACGGCGTCGAGCAGGGCACGAAGGTCTGGGAGTCCTTCCGCGCCCGCAACGACCCCGAGGCCGTGCAGACCATCCACGACGGCACGAGCTTCCCGTACGCGGGCAAGCCCGAGAAGGCGCGCGGCACCGCCCTGCCCGACCCGGGCTCGGTCGAGCGCGAGCAGCTCGTGTACGACCGGGAGGGCGGCGCGAAGAGCGGCGCCAAGGACCCGGTCACCGCGCCGAAGAAGCTCAAGCCGCTGCAGGGCATGTACGACAAGGGCGTCCTGCCCCCCGACCTGTTCCGGGCCGACGGCCACAAGAAGGGCATGTCGAACGCCCTGCTGGTCTCCGGCAAGCACACCGCGAGCGGCAACCCCGTGGCCGTCTTCGGACCGCAGACCGGGTACTTCGCGCCGCAGCTCCTGATGCAGCAGGAACTCCAGGGCCCCGGCATCAGCGCGCGCGGCGTCTCCTTCGCGGGTGTCGGCATGTACGTCCAGCTGGGCCGCGGCCAGGACTACGCCTGGTCGGCCACCTCCGCGGGACAGGACATCACCGACACCTACGCCGTCGAGCTGTGCGAGCCCGGCGGGGGCACCCCCACCAAGCAGTCGGCCGGCTACCTCTACCGCGGCACCTGCACCCCCATGGAGAAGCTGGAGCGCAAGAACGCCTGGAAGCCGACGCTCGCCGACTCCACGGCCGCCGGCTCCTACCGCATGCAGGTCTTCCGCACGAAGTACGGCGTCGTCACGCACCGCGCGAACGTCGACGGCAAGCCCGTCGCCTACGTCTCGCTGCGCTCCACCTACCGCCACGAGGCCGACTCGATCATCGGCTTCCAGATGCTGAACGACCCGACGTACGTCAAGGACGCCGACACCTTCATGAAGGCGGCCCAGCACATCAGCTACGCCTTCAACTGGTTCTACGCCGACTCGCGCGACATCGCGTACTACAACAGCGGCGCCAACCCCGAGCGCGCGGACGGCGTCGACCCCGCCCTGCCGGTCAAAGCCGGGCAGGAGTACGAGTGGCGGGACTTCGACCCGGCCGACAACACCTCCGCGCGGACGCCGCCCGCCGAACACCCGCACTCCGTCGACCAGGACTACTACATCTCCTGGAACAACAAGCAGGCCAAGGACTTCAGCACGGCCGGCTTCGGGGTGAGCGCCGTGCACCGCGGCGACCTGCTCGACGGCCGGGTCAAGAAGCTCACCGAGGAGGGCGGTGTCACCCGCGCCTCCCTCACCCGGGCCATGTCGGAGGCGGCCGTCACCGATCTGCGCGGCGAACAGGTGCTGCCGGAACTCCTGCAGGTGCTCCGCAGCCAGCCGGTCACCGACCCCCAACTGGCCAAGGCGATCGAGCAGTTGGACGCCTGGCGGAAGGCGGGCGCCCAGCGCAACCAGACGGCGGCGGGCTCCAAGGTCTACGCCCACCCCGACGCCGTGCGCATCATGGACGCCTGGTGGCCGCGGCTCGTCGAGGCCGAGTTCAAGCCGGGCCTCGGCACGGACCTGTACGAGGCGCTCACCTCCCAGCTGGCGACCGACGAGGCGCCGTCCGCGGGCCACGGCCCGACCGGGGCGCACGCCGGATCGGCCTTCCAGTACGGCTGGTGGGGGTACGCGGACAAGGATCTGCGCACGGTCCTCGGGCAGCCGGTGAAGGGGCCGCTCGCACAGACGTACTGCGGCGGCGGCAAGCTCGACGCCTGCCGCGACAGCCTGCTCGCCACCCTGGGGCAGGCCGTCGCGAAGCCCGCCACCGAGGTCTATCCCGGTGACGAGGCGTGCAAGGCGGGCGACCAGTGGTGCGCGGACTCGGTGATCCACCGCGCGCTGGGCGGCATCACGCACAAGCCGATCCAGTGGCAGAACCGGCCCACGTACCAGCAGGTCGTCGAATTCCCCCGGCACCGCCCCTAGTCCCGGGGAATCCGCGGCCCGGGGGAATCCGGCCCGCGGGTGTCAGGCGAGGGCGATCCGTCCCGCGGCGAACACGACACGCGCCAGCTCCTCGTGGCAGATGTCGCTGTGCGCGCCGGCGGGCGGGCCGCCCCGCCGCACCACCGAGGACACGTCGATGCTCACGCACCCCTCGGCGGGCACCTCCTGGCCGAGCTCGATGCTCCGGGTGCCCTCCACGGCCCGGACGCCGTTGTAGCCGACGGCGCCCCACCGCTCCCACAGGTTCAAGAAGCCCGACGAGTCGCCGGCCAGCTTCGACGCGAGCGGATACAGCCGGCCCAGCGCGTCGTCGAAGCGCGAGTGGCAGGCGACCAGCGGCCCGTCGACGCGGTGCTGCATGCCGTGCAGGGCGCCGCCGCGGAACTTGTCGTGCGGCAGCCGCTCGGCGAACGTGTAGTGCGAGAAGGCGCCTTGGAGCAGCGTCACCGACTTCACCGCCCGCACGTCCGCCGGCATGCCGCGCAGCGCGTACGCGACGAGACGGCCGCCGAAGCTGTGCCCGATGAGATGCACCCTGATGCCCGGCACGTCCGCGGCGAGCAGCCCGATGGCGGGGCCGAGCCCCAACTGGCCCACGGCGCCGGCCCGTCGCTTCATCGCGTAGTACGTGCCCTGCCGCAGCAGTTCGTGGGCCCCGTCCCACAGCCGCTCCCGCAGCTCGCCGAGGAGCGCGGGCTCCCCGGTGTCCAGGCGGGCGGCGGCGAACACCTCGCAGACCTGCACCGCGTCGTCGGTGAGCATGGCGGGCTCGCCGGCGCCGGTGTCCTGGCCGAAGTGCCGGGCCGGATGCGTCTCGCGCAGCGAGACCAGCTCGCGCACGAGCCGGCCGAACTCGTAGACACGGGACGGGACCCGGGAGCGCTCCGCGAGCAGCTCGGCGATCCGGTCCAGCGTCGCGCCGTGGTCGGGGAAGGCGCGGTCCAGCGCCCGCCGGGTCGCCGGGTCGAGGACCGGCTCGCCCGGCGGGGTGGCCGCGGCGGCGGTGGCCGACGGGTCGAAGTCGGGGATCGGTTCGTCGGGGAAGCGGATGGCGGGCCAGAGCACCCCGACGTACCCGAGGCGCACCCCGGGTCCGCACAGGTCCCGGCACGGCGTCAGGAAGCGCTGGTACAGCTTGCGCGCGTCCTGCTGCTGGTTGTTCCAGCCGTGCGCGAAGACCAGCAGGTCGGTGACGCGTTCACGGTCCGCGCCGGCCAGCAGCCGCGCGCGCTGCGCGGTGTCGACGTCGCCGTCGGCGTCGAAGGTCAATTCCCAGTAGGGCTCCACGCCCGGAGTGTCCTGCGCCCCGGGCCACCTGGCCAGATGCCGTGCACGACCTGCCGGGGCCGGTTCCCACCCCCGCGGGAAACCGGCCTCGGCGCGGCCGGGCACGAGGGGGAGTGATCCGACCCTTCCATGGGCACCGACAACACATCCAGTATTTTCTGGAAGAAATCCGCAGATAATCTGTGCTGAACTCCGGATCAGTTTCCTCGCTGTGGTTATGCTGCATGGCCGCAAATGCAGAGGGATTCGGAGAGCGAGAGCGCGCACATGGAGTTATCAGGTCCGCTGCGATACCCCACGGATCTCCTCGACACCACGATGGACCAGCTGCGCACGCTGCTCGCGGTGCACGAGAGCGGCACGGCCCTCGCCGCGGCCCGCTTGCTCGGCCGGGAGCAGTCGAGCGTGCAGAAGCAACTGGACACCATGAACCGCACGTTCGGGGCGCTGTGCGGCGAAGCGCTGGTCCTCAAGCGCGGACGCGGCAAGGACGTCCTGTTCACGGCCACCGGGCAGGCCCTGGTCGACCTCGCGCGGCGCACCCTCGACCAGTGGACGGAAGGCATCCACGACGCCGGACGCCGGCTCGGCAGAACCCTCTCGGTGGGCTCGACCCGCTACACGCTGGGCTTCCTCCTCGACGCCGTGGAGCGCGTCGGCGAGGTGTACGAACGGCGGGGCGTGGACCTGAAGGTGACCCACGTCCGCACCGGCGACCTCTTCGCCAAGCTGCAGGCCAAGGAGTTGGACCTGGTCTGCGGCAGCATCGTGGTCACCGAGGGCCAGGAGGCGGAGCTCGATCCGTACGAGATCATCGAGTGGCGCCGCAGCGGTCTCGCGCTGCTCACCAATCTGTCCGAGGACCGGCTGCCGGGCCCGTCCGTCACCGCGGGCCGGCTCCCCGGCCTGCCGCTGGTGATCTCCACGGGCGGCCTCATCGGCCGCTGCCTCACCGCCTGGTACGGCGCCGACTACCGCCAACAGCTGTCCGTGGCCGCCGAGATAGAGGCCGCGCACTACGGCTTCGAGCTGCTGCGCTCCGGTGTGGTCAGCGGGGCGATGCTGGTCACCCGGGGCATCGGGGACGCCGCCGAGAACGGCGGGCTCCCCGAGGCGGCCGGGCTGCGCCGGCTCGACGTCATCGGCGACGTCGGGCCGCGGACCGACGTGCTGGTGGGGGTGTTCGTCCGGCGCGGCGTCCGGGCCGCGTACGGGCCCGGACATCCGTTGAATCTCCTGTGGGACGCGTTGTCCGACGAGAATCAGCGCTGGTGGCTCAGCCGCTGAATTTCCCCGCCCGGAAATTCGGCGGGGGAATTCGAGAACGCTCCGCTCAGGCCAGCTCCCGCTCCCGGGTCTCCGGCAGCGCGAGGACGCAGAGGAGTGACACCACCGCCATCGCGCTGACGTACCAGCCCACCGACGAGGAGCCGAACGCCGACTGCAGCCGCGTCGCCACCAGCGGCGAGACCGCGCCGCCGAGCACCCCGCCCAGGTTGTAGGCGAGCGAGGCCCCGGAGTAGCGCACGGTGGTGCTGAACAGCTCGGGCAGATACGCGCCCATCGGGCCGTAGATCACGCCCATGCAGAACAGCGCCCCGCCGATCCCGAGGGCGATGAGCACGGGCTGCCCGGTGTCGAGGAGCGGGAAGAGCACGAGCCCCCACACCACCGCGAGCCCCGAACCGGCGAGGACCAGCCGGCGCCGCCCCGCCCCGTCGGAGCGTGTCGCGGCGAGCCAGGTGCCGGCCGCGAGGAAGAGGCAGGCCACCAGGGAGAGGCCGAGCATGGTGTCGCGGGAGATGTGCAGGGTGCCCGTGGCGTAGGAGAGGCAGTAGGTCGTGGCGGTGTAGAAGAGGCCGTACGCGACGATCATCGCGCCCGCGCCGAGCAGCAGTTCGCGCGGGTGGCGGCGGAGCACGTCGAGCGCGGGCGCCTTGCTCGCCTCGTGTGCCGCCATGGCCTTGGCGAAGACCGGCGTCTCGCTGATCCGCAGCCGCACGAACAGGCCGACGCCGACCAGCAGGAAGGAGAGCAGGAACGGCACCCGCCAGCCCCACGAGCGGAAGGCCTCGTCGGAGAGGGCGGCCGAGAGCAGCCAGAACACGCCGGTGGCCGCGAAGAAGCCGACGGACGGGCCGAGTTGGGGGAAGGCGGCGTACAGTCCGCGCTTCCTTCGCGGTGCGTGTTCCACCGCGAGCAGCGCCGCGCCGCCCCACTCGCCGCCGAGTCCGATGCCCTGGAGGAAGCGGAGCAGGATCAGCAGCAGCGGCGCCCAGATGCCCCACGTGCCGTAGCCCGGCAGCAGGCCGACCAGCGCGGTGGAGAGCCCCATCAGGAGCAGCGAGGCCACCAGGACGGACTTGCGCCCCACCCGGTCCCCGAAGTGCCCGAAGATCACCGAGCCGACGGGCCGCGCCGCGAACGCCACCGCGTACGTGGAGAAGGACGCGAGCGTGGCGTTGACCGGGTCGAGGGTCGGGAAGAACGCCTCGTTCAGGACGAGGGCGGCGGCGGTGCCGTAGATGTAGAAGTCGTAGAACTCGATGGCCGTCCCGATGAAGGAGGCCACGGCCACCCGGCGCAGCCGCTCGGGGCGCTCGTCGGCGCCCTGGACCTGGGGGTTCTCTGTTGCTGTCGCTTCGCTGTGCACGAGCGGCACTCTCTTGGTGGATGTAGGGGGCAGTCAATACCCGGGACGCGGCGTCTCGGAGCGTGAGACCGGGCGCGCGCCGGGTCGTCCGGCGGGCCGGCAGCCCGGTCGCGAGGTCGCCGCGCGCCCCGTCGACCCCCTTCCGTCACGACATACCGACTGGTTAGTCTGCCGGGAAGGCCGAGCCGCGGGCGAAGGAGAACCATCGTGGAGACCCTGCAGGACAAGGGCGTCGTCGTCACCGGCGGAGGAGGCGGCATCGGTGCCGCGCTGGCCCGCCGGTTCGCCGCCGCGGGAGCACGCGTCGCCGTCAACGACCTGGACGCCGCCAAGGCGGAGGCCGTCGCCGACGAGGTCGGCGGCGTCGCCGTGCCGGGCGACGCGTCCACGATCGTGGAACAGGCCCGCGAGGCGCTCGGCGGCACGATCGACGTGTACTGCGCCAACGCCGGACTCGGCTCCGGCGGCAGCGAGGCCGCGCCCGAGGAGGTCTGGGCCGCGGCCTGGGACGTCAACGTGATGGCGCACGTACGGGCCGCGAACGCGCTGCTGCCCCAGTGGCTGGAGCGCGGCGAGGGCCGCTTCGTCTCGACGGTCTCCGCGGCCGGCCTGCTCACCATGATCGGCGCCGCGCCCTACAGCGTCACCAAGCACGGGGCGTACGCCTTCGCCGAGTGGCTCTCGCTCACCTACCGCCACCGCGGCGTCAAGGTCCACGCGATCTGTCCGCAGGGCGTGCGCACCGACATGCTCGCCGCCACCGGCACCGCGGGCGACCTCGTGCTCACCCCCACCGCCATCGAGCCCGCCGACGTCGCCGACGCGCTCTTCGCGGGCATGGCCGACGACCGCTTCCTGATCCTGCCGCACCCCGAGGTCGACGCGTACTACCGGGCCCGCGCCGCCACCCCCGACACGTGGCTGACCGGCATGAACCACCTGCAGCAGAAGTGGGAGGCGACACAGCGGTGAACGACCTTCCCACCGGCTCCCCGTACGCGGCCAAGCCCTGGCTGGCCCGGCTCAACGACGCCCAGCGCGGCCCCGTGCACCCCGCAGCCTCCGTGCCGCACGCCTTCCGGGCGGCCGCCGCGCGGGCCCCCGGGCACACCGCGCTCGCCTACTTCGACGGGCGCCTGACCTACCGCGAGGCGGACGCGCTCTCCGACTCCCTCGCCGGACACCTGGCCGCCCGCGGCGTCGCCCGGGGCGACCGCGTCGCGATCCTCCTGCAGAACACCCCGCACTTCGTCCTCGCACTGCTCGGCGCCTGGAAGGCGGGCGCGACCGTCGTCCCGGTCAACCCCATGTACAAGGCCGCGGAGGTCGGGCACGTCCTCGCGGACGCCGGGGTGAGCGCGCTGGTCTGCGCCGACCACGCCTGGGAGACGTATCTGCGCGACACGGCCGCCGGCTCGTCGGTACGCGTCGTCCTGACCGCCTGCCAGCTCGACCTGCAGAGCCGGAACGACACCCGCGTCCTCGACCTCGAACGGCTGCCCGTCCCCGGCGACACCGACGACCTCGTCGCCGTCGCCCGGCAGGGGCTCCCCGCCCCCGCCGGCCGCGAGCTCGGCCCCGCCGACGTGGCACTGATCAGCTACACCTCGGGCACCAGCGGCACCCCCAAGGGCGCCATGAACACCCACGGCAACATCACCTACAACGCCGAGCGCCAGCGCGTCGGCGCCGGGATCCCGGAGGGCGGCTGCTACTTCGCGATGGCGCCGCTCTTCCACATCACCGGCATGGTCGCCCAGGTCGCCGCGTGCATCGCCAACGCAGGCACCCTCGCGCTCGCCTACCGCTTCGAGGCCGGCGTCGTCCTCGACGCCTTCGCCGAGCACCGCCCCGCCTACACGGTCGGCCCCTCCACCGCGTTCATGGCGCTGGCCGCCCACCCGTCGGCGACCCGCGCGCACTTCGAGTCGTTCGTGATGATCTCCTCGGGCGGCGCGCCGCTGCCGCCCGCCCTGGTGGAGAAGTTCTGCGCCGACTTCGGCCCCTACCTGCACAACGGGTACGGCCTCACCGAGTGCACCGCGCCCTGCGCCTCCGTGCCGCCGGGGCAGCGGGCGCCCGTCGACCCGGTGTCCGGCACCCTCGCGGTCGGCGTCCCGGGACCCGAGGCGCTCGTACGCATCCTCGACGACGCGGGCCAGGAGGTGCCGTACGGGGAGCACGGCGAGATCGTCGTGCGCGGACCCCAGGTGGTGCCGGGCTACTGGCGGCGCCCGGAGGCCACCGCCGAGGCCTTCCCCGACGGCGAACTGCGCACCGGCGACATCGGGTTCATGGACCCGGCGGGCTGGCTCTACGTCGTGGACCGCAAGAAGGACATGATCAACGCGTCCGGCTTCAAGGTCTGGCCGCGCGAGGTCGAGGACGTCCTCTACGGCCACCCCGCGGTGCGTGAGGCCGCCGTCGTCGGGATACCCGACAGCTACCGGGGCGAGAGCGTCAAGGCGTACGTCAGCCTGCGTCCGGGCAGCGACACGGGCCCCGACGAGCTCACCGCGTACTGCAAGGAGCGGCTCGCCGCGTACAAATACCCGCGCGACGTGGAGATCCTGACGGAGCTGCCGAAGACGACAAGTGGGAAGATCCTCCGGCGGGAACTGCGTTCCCGCGCATCGAACGACACGTGACGCGAAAGGCAGGTGGCGGCAGTGGCCAGAACGACGGACGGTGACGGCACGCCCGTCCCGCGGCGCCTGCTGGCCGCCGCCACCAGGCTCTTCGCCGACCGCGGCTACGACCGCACGTCGGTGCAGGAGATCGTGGAGGCGGCCGGCGTCACCAAGGGCGCGCTCTACCACTACTTCGGCTCCAAGGACGACCTGCTGCACGAGGTCTACGCCCGTATGCTCCGCGTCCAGCAGGAGCGGCTCGACGCCATCGCCGACGCGGACGCCCCCGTGGAGCGGCGGGTGCGCGACGCCGCCGCGGACGTCGTGGTCACCACCATCGACAACCTCGACGACGCGTCGATCTTCTTCCGCTCCATGCACCATCTGAGCCCGGAGAAGAACAAGCAGGTCCGCGCCGAGCGGCGGCGGTACCACGAGCGCTTCCGCGCCCTGATCGAGGAGGGGCAGGAAGCCGGTGTCTTCTCCACCGCGACCCCCGCGGACCTGGTGGTCGACTACCACTTCGGCTCCGTCCACCACCTGTCCACCTGGTACCGCCCGGAGGGCCCGCTCACCCCGCAACAGGTCGCGGACCACCTGGCGGACCTGCTCCTGAGGGCGCTACGGGCCCCGTAGGGCCCTACGGGGCGACCTGTAGGCGGCGCCTCAGAGATACCGCTTCAACTCGCGCCGTGCCAGCGACCGCTGATGCACCTCGTCCGGCCCGTCGGCCAGCCGCAGCGTCCGCGCCGCCGCCCAGAGTTCGGCCAGCGGGAAGTCCTGGCTGACGCCGCCCGCGCCGTGCAGCTGCACCGCACGGTCGAGGATGTCGACCACCGCGCGCGGCGTCGCGATCTTGATGGACTGGATCTCCGTGTGCGCGCCCTTGTTGCCGACGGTGTCCATCAGCCAGGCCGTCTTGAGGACGAGCAGCCGCAGCTGCTCCACGGCGACCCGCGCGTCGGCGATCCACTCCTGCACGACGCCCTGCTGGGCGAGCGGCTTGCCGAACGCGGTACGGGCCACCGCCCGCTCGCACATCAGCTGGATGGCCCGCTCCGCCATGCCGATCAGCCGCATGCAGTGGTGGATCCGGCCGGGACCGAGCCGCGCCTGCGCGATGGCGAAGCCGCCGCCCTCCTCACCGACGAGGTTCGACACCGGGACCCGGACCCGGTCGAAGACGACCTCCGCGTGACCGCCGTGGTAGTGGTCCTCGTACCCGTACACCCGCATGGCGCGGCGCACTTCGAGGCCCGGGGTGTCGCGCGGGACCAGGACCATGGACTGCTGGCGGCGGATGTCGGCGCCGTCCGGGTCGGTCTTGCCCATCACGATGAAGATCTCGCAACCGGGGTTCATCGCCCCGGAGATGTACCACTTGCGGCCCGTGATGACGTAGTCGTCGCCGTCCCGCTCGATGCGGGTGGTGATGTTGGTGGCGTCGGAGGAGGCCACCTCGGGCTCGGTCATCGCGAACGCCGAGCGGATCTCACCGGCGAGCAGCGGCTCCAGCCAGCGCTTTCGCTGCTCCTCGGAGCCGAACTGCGCGAGCACCTCCATGTTCCCGGTGTCGGGCGCCGCGCAGTTCAGCGCGGTGGGCGCCAACTGCGGGGAGCGGCCGGTGATCTCGGCGAGCGGCGCGTACTGCAGGTTGGTCAGCCCGGCGCCGTGCCCGGCGTCCGGCAGGCTGTGCTCATCCACGAAGAACAGGTTCCACAGGCCCTGCCTGCGGGCCTCGGCCTTCAGCTCCTCGACCACGGCCGGGGTGTCCCACGGCGAGGCCAGCCCGGCGCGCTGCTTGTCGGCGACGGCCTCGGCGGGGTACACGTGCTCGTCCATGAAGGTGAGCAGCTTGGCGCGCAGCTCTTCGGTGCGGGCGTCGAATGCGAAGTCCATGGCGCTGTCTCAGCCTTCCTGTCGTCCCTGGAGGGTGGCGCGGCCGTGCTCGATGAACACGGGCACCAGCTCGCCGATCCGGTCGAATCCCGCCCCGACCGTCCGGCCGAGCGTGTAGCGGTAGTGGATGCCCTCCAGGATCACGGCGAGCTTGAACCAGGCGAACGCCGTGTACCAGGAGACGGCCGACACGTCGCGCCCCGAGCGCGCGGCGTACCGCTCGATCAGCTCGGCCGGGTCGGGGTGGCCGGGCGCGCCCGCCGTGGTGCTGACGGGCGAGTCCGGCACCTCCAGCTTCGCGCTGTACATCACCAGCAGGCCCAGGTCGGTGAGCGGATCGCCGAGCGTGGACATCTCCCAGTCGAGGATGGCCCGGATCCGGTCGTCGTCGCCGATCAGGACGTTGTCCAGGCGGTAGTCGCCGTGCACGACGGTCGGCGCGGGGGAGTCGGGCAGGGCGCGGCCGAGCGCGGCGTGCAGCTCGTCGATGCCGGCGAGCTCGCGGTTGCGGGAGGCGTCCAGCTGCTTGCCCCAGCGGCGCAGCTGCCGGTCGAGGAAGCCCTCGGGGCGCCCGAAGTCGCCGAGCCCGACCGCCGCCGGGTCCACGGCGTGCAGGTCGACCAGGGTGTCGACGAGGCCGAGTACCGCGTCCCTGGTGCGCCCGGGGCCGAGCGGCGCGAGCTCGTCGGCGGTGCGGTAGGGGGTGCCGTCGACGAACTCCATGACGTAGAACGGCGATCCGATGACGGACTCGTCCTCGCAGAGCAGCACCGGCGCGGGCACCGGCACGTCCGTCGGGTGCAGCGCCGCGATGACCCGGTGCTCGCGCTTCATGTCGTGCGCGGTGGCCAGGACGTGTCCCAGCGGCGGGCGGCGCACCACCCAGCGCGCGGCGCCGTCCGTCACCGCGTACGTGAGGTTCGACCGGCCGCCCTCGATCAGCCGGGCGGCGAGCGGGCCGCCGACCAGGCCGGGCCGCTCGCGGTCGAGGTGGCCGCGCAACTGGTCGAGGTCGAGGCCCGGCGGGTGGTCTGCGCTCATCGTCTGCTCCTGATCGGACGGGAGGTGGCGGTGTTCCCCCTCATGATGCCGACCAGTCGGTATGTCGTCCAGAGGCTGCCGGGCGCGGAGCCCCGGGAAAAGAGCGATCCCCCGGACCGGGCCGCGAGCCGGCACCGGTACGGGGGAGGCACGGGACGCGTGCGGGGGAGGGGTCAGTGATCGTCCCAGTGCCCCTCGTGCGCCGCGTGCCGGTGCCCGTCGTGGAGGTAGTCGACGTGGTCCCCGTGCGTCACCGCGTCGTGGCCGCAGCCGTCCCCGTGCTGGTGGTCGTGGCCCTGGTGGGCGGTGTGACCGGTCGGCTCGCACTCGTCGTAGTGGTCGGAGTGCAGACGGTGCATGTGTCCGTCGTGGGCGTAGTCGACGTGGTCGCCGTGCGGCACCTCGGGGTGGCCGCAGGCCGGGCCGTGGACGTGGTCGTGCACCGGGTGTTCGTGGTGGAGCGTGGTCATGACGCGCACCTTCTGTGACTGCCGGGGAGGGGTTGACCCTCTCAGGCTAGCCCCTGATGCCCCATTAATTCCGTTATGGAACCCTTGGCGATGTTCCCATTCCCGCGTTACCCCGACCCCTGCGAAGGCGACCCGATGAAGGCGATCAGCTACCGCGGCTACGGCGGACCCGACGTCCTGGAGTACGGGGAGGTGCGCGACCCCAAGGTCGGCCCCGACTCCGTCCTCGTGAAGGTGCGCGCCGCGGCCGTGAACCCCGTCGACTGGAAGTGCCGCGAGGGGCACCTCGACGGGCTCATCGACCCCGTCTTCCCCGTGGTCCCCGGCTGGGACGTCTGCGGTGTCGTGGTCCAACCGGGCGCCTCCGTACCGGAGTACGCGGTCGGGGACGAGGTCATCGGCTATGTGCGCGAGGACTTCCTCTCGCGCGGCACCTTCGCCGAGTACGTCGCCGCCCCGGTGCGCACCCTCGCCCGCAAGCCGCGCAACCTCACCTTCGCGGAGGCCGCGGGGCTGCCGCTGGCCGGGCTCACCGCCTACCAGGTCGTCGGCGACGCGCTGCGGGTGACCGAGGGCGACGTCGTCCTCGTGCACGCGGCGGCGGGCGGCGTCGGCTCGATCGCGGTGCAGCTCGCCCGGCACGCGGGCGCCCGGGTCATCGGCACCGCGAGCGAGCGCAACCACGACTTCCTGCGCGAGCTCGGCGCCGAGCCGGTCACTTACGGGGACGGTCTGGTCGACCGGGTCCGCGCGCTCGTCCCGGACGGCGTCGACGCGGCCTTCGACACGGTCGGCGGCGCCACCCTCAAGGCCTCCGCCGAACTCCTCGCGCCCGGCGGCCGGCTGGCGTCCATCGCGGACGGCGGGGTGGTCGACCTGGGCGGACGCTACTGCTTCGTACGCCCCGACGCCGCGGACCTCGGACGGCTCACCGAGCTGGTGGAGCAGGACGTGGTGACCGTCCACGTCGACGCGACGTTCCCGCTGGAGCGCGCGGCCGAGGCGCACCGGCTGAGCGAGGAGGGCCGCACCCGCGGCAAGATCGTCGTCACGGTGGACTGGGAGGACTGAGCCACGGCGACCTGAGGGAGCGGGGTGCGCCGGGAGCCGCCACAGAGGCGCCGTCAGACCACCAGCGCCGCCGCGCACACCGCCGGCGCGAGCGCGCACAGCGCCGCCGCCCGCGCGACCCGCAGCGTCATCGTCCGGGGCTCGCGCGTGGTCAGGGCCACCATCCTGCGGTGCGCGACCGCGAGGAAACCCAGCCACAGGAGCAGACAGACCGCGCAGGCCGTCACGCCCGGCGCGGTGGCTCCGGAGTGCAGCACCGCGCGGGCGGCGAGCACCGCGGCGACCGTGGCCGACAGCGTGGTGCGCCGCCAGGCGAGACGGGTGCGCTCCGGCTGCAGCCCCGGGTCGCGGACGTGCGCCGGTGTCACCCCGCCCACCCGAAGAGCACGACGATCACCATGGCGAGCGCCACCACGGCCACCGCCAGGCTCAGCACGGTCGGGAAGCGCCCGGCCGGCAGGTCCTCGCCGCGCCGCATGGCGCGCTCGCACCGCACCCAGTGGTCGACGGCGCGCAACGAGCAGAGCACGCCCGCGGCGAGCAGCGCGAGGGCGAGCCCGATCCGCCAGCCCCAGCGCAGGTCCGGCAGGAACTGGTCCACGGCGAAGCCGCCGCCGATCAGCGCGAGGGCGGTGCGCAGCCAGGCCAGGAAGGTGCGTTCGTTCGCGAGCGAGAAGCGGTAGTCGGGGGTGTCGCCCTCCTCGCGGACGCGCTCGGGGGCGAACCACAGCCGCAGGCTCTGTACGAAATTGCTCACGGCCGCACCCTAAGCCGTGCCGGCCGGCCGGCCAGGAAGGGGCCTCACGGCACCTCGCGCGCCGGGCGTGCGGCCGTCAGCCGCCCGCGCGGAACGCCTGGAGGCGGCGGTGGGCGGCCAGCCCGTCCGGCACCCACTCCCAGTCGGCCAGCCGCTGCTCCAGCTCCTCGTCGGTGAGGAACGTGTGCCAGGCGACCTCCTCGGCCTGCGGCTCCACCGGCAGGTCGCAGCGGACCTCGTAGAGGTACGACCACCAGCTGTGCCCCGCGCCGTCGTCGTACAGGAACGTGAACAGCGGGGTGGGGCGCGGCAGTCCGTGGACCCCGAGCTCCTCCTCGGCCTCACGCAGGGCCGCGTCGTCGCACGACTCGCCGGCGCCGACCACGCCGCCGACGAACATGTCGTACAGCGAGGGGTAGACCATCTTGGTCGCGGTGCGGCGGTGCACGAACAGGCGGCCCCGCGCGTCACGGACCTGGATGAACACGCAGCGGTGGCGCAGCCCGCGGGTGTACGCCTCCCCGCGCGGGGCCTCGCCGATCACCTGGTCGTTCTCGTCGACGATGGTCAGCATCTCTTCGCGGGGGTCGGGCGCGGGCCCGCTGTGCGGCGTCATGGGGTCATCCAACCTCACTGCCCCATGACGTACTTCACCGTGGGCCCGGCCGTCCAGCCGCCGTCGACGGCGAGCTCCGCGCCGGTCACGTAGGACGCGGCGTCGGAGAGCAGGAAGACCACGGCGCCCGCGATCTCCTGCGCCTCACCGACCCGGCCCATCGGGGTGTTGGGGTACTTGCCCTCGCCCTTCTCGATGCCGACCTGGGCGGTCATCGGGGTGTACGTCATGCCGGGGTGGACGGAGTTGACGCGGACGCGGGCCGTGCCGAGCTCCACGGCGCCGATCTTGGTGAGGCCGCGGACGCCCCACTTCGACGCGCCGTAACCGGCGGTGAGCGCGAGGCCCATCAGGCCCGCGGCGGAGGAGATGTTGACGATCGAGCCGCCGCCGGCCTCCTTCATGGCGGGCACGACGGTCTTCATGCCGATGAACACGCCGGTGAGGTTGATGTCGAGCACCTTGCGGAAGTGCTCGACGGACTCCGACTCCAGGAACTGGCCGGTGGATATCCCGGCGTTGTTCACCAGGCCGTGCAGGTCGCCGAACTCGCGGACCGCGAAGTCGACGACGTGCTGCCAGTCCTCCTCGGAGGTCACGTCGTGGCGGACGAACCGGGCGCGCTCGCCGAGCTCCGCCGCGGTGGCGTGCCCTTCGTTGTCGAGCACGTCGGTGAGGACGACGTTCGCCCCCGCGGCGACGGCGAGGCGCGCCGCCTCGGCACCGAGCCCGCGCGCGGCGCCGGTGATGACGACGGTCCGACCGGTGAGGTCGTGCGAGGTGGTCTCCTGCTGGGTCATGAGGTGTCTCCTGGGGTGGGGTGCGGGGCTCGCAACAGCGCCGCGGTCGTCTCGACGAGGTCGGCGAGGAAGACGTCCTCGCCGGTCAGGGGGGTGGTGCCGGCCAGGTACTGGCGGGCGCGGTCGGCCAGGGCGGCGCCGATCAGGGTGAGGGCGAGGTCGAGCCGTTCGAGCCGCAGCGGCTCCGGGAGGCCGGGCGCGAGCCGGGCGACCCGGTCCTCGATCCGTCCGATCAGCGTCCAGTAGACGGTGCCGTCGAGGGTGGGGTGCGGGGTGCGGGTGCGGACCCCGCTCTCGTGGCTGAGCTGGGCGGAGATGCGCAGGCAGCGGCGGCCGCGTGCGGTGCGCAATTCGCCGGCTTCGGCGTTCACGAGGGCGGTGAGCAGCCCCCGCAGCTCGGCCGCGGTGCCGCCGGCCCGCTCCAGCTCGACGCCGAGCACCTGCTCCGTACGGCGCTGGCGCTCCGCCATGACGGCGTCGAGCAGCCCGGCCCGTGAGCCGAAGTGATACTGCACGGCGGAGGGATTGCTCTGCCCGGCGAGCCGAACGATGTCCCGCAACTGGGCCCCATCCACCCCCTGAGCGGCAAACACCTCCTCACCGGCACGCAGCAGTTTCTCGCGGGTCGCGGAACCGGATGTAGGGGCCATGGGTATGAGTGTAATGCTGGCCATTATTAAAAACGAGGCCTGGCGATGGATGGTGATGAGGACCGAGGCAAGAGCCCGTGCGACGCTTGAGGACGAGCCGGGCGAGGGACATCAGAAGCCCGTCCGGGGCTGAGGGCGAGCCAGGCCGGTGACGGAGATAAAAGCCTGTCCGGCGTTTGAGGACGAGCCAGGCGCAGCCGGCGACGGAGGTAAGAGCCCGTCCGGCGCTTGCGGACGAACTCGGCGGAGCCGGTGACGGAGATAGAAGCCCGTCCGGCGTTTGAGGACGAACGCGGCGGAGCCGGTGACGGAGGTAAGAGCCTGTCCGGCGTTTGAGGACGAGCCAGGCGCAGCCGGCGACCGACCCCGCCAACGCAGAGCGCCACCGCAGGGCCGAGCCCTCACCGCCGGTGAAGCACCCCCACAGGCCCCCGGCCATGCCCCGGCATGGCCGGATGCATCCCCAGCAGCACCACCCCCGCCACCACCGCCGCGAGCCCCGCCGCCTCCCAGGCCAGCGCCCCCGTGTCGGTCCGCAACCGGTCGCCGAGGAACCCGACGCCGCAGGCGATCCCGGCCAGCGGCTGCGCGGCCGTCAGCGCGGGCAGCGACATCCGCAGCGGCGCCGTCTCGAAGGCGCTCTGCACCAGGACGAGCCCCACGACGCCGAGGACGAGCACCCCGTACGGCTGCCAGCCGGTCAGCACCTCCACGATCCCGCCCTCGGCGAACCGGTCGCCCGTCACCCGGGTCAGCGAGTCCTGCACGCCGTAGAGCAGTCCCGCCGCGACCGCCAGCAGGGTGGGCGCCGCGCCGAGCCGGGACTTCTTCGCGTACGCCGTCAGGACCAGCGCCGCGCCCACCATCACCCCGACGATGAGCCAGTGCCGCAGCGGACTGGTCACCGCGTCGCCGCCGCGCGGCTCGCCCGCCACGATGAACGCGGTGACGCCGCCCGCGAGCAGCACGAGCCCGGCCCACCCCTGCCGGCCGAGCGGCTGGCCGGTCTGGTGCCGGGAGAGCGCGAGCGCGAACAGCAGCTGGGTGGCGAGGAGCGGCTCGACGAAGGAGATCTCCCCGCGGCCGAGCGCGAGCGCGCCGAGCACCATCCCGCACACCATCAGCCCGATCCCGGCCAGCCAGCGCGGCACCCGCACCAGGTCCAGGAGGAGCCGCAGCGAGAGGAAGTCGCTCAGCGGCGCCCGGCGGGCCACGTTCTGCTGGAGCACGAAGCCGAGGCCGAGGCAGCAGGCCGCACCGACGGCGAGGGCGAGGACCAGGACCGACACGTCACATACCTGAGGAGTGGGGGCGGAGGGGATCGAACCGGGACGGAAGGGGGTGAGGGGGACGACAGGGGTCAAGCCGGGGTGGAAGAGGGAGACTTGGCCCGACGATAGCGGCGATCCGGGCGGGCCGCTCCCCGGATCTTGACGCGTTCCCCCTCTCTGTCGGTTGACGTGCGTCACTCGGCTGCCCAGGATTCGACCTGTCCGGGATCTGACCGGTCGGTAACCTGGCAAGGCCCTGTCGAGGAGGACGAGCGCCATGGCGTACGACGCAGATGTGATCGTGATCGGAGCGGGGCTCGCCGGACTGGCGGCGACCGCGGAGCTCGTGGACGCGGGGCGCCGGGTCATCCTCGTCGACCAGGAGCCCGAGCAGTCGCTCGGCGGGCAGGCGCACTGGTCCTTCGGCGGCCTCTTCTTCGTCGACTCGCCGGAGCAGCGGCGGCTGCGGATCAAGGACTCGCACGCGCTCGCCCTGCAGGACTGGATGGGGACGGCCGGGTTCGACCGTCCGGAGGACCACTGGCCGCGCAAGTGGGCCGAGGCGTACGTCGACTTCGCCGCGGGCGAGAAGCGGTCCTGGCTGCACGGACAGGGCGTGCGCTTCTTCCCGGTGGTCGGCTGGGCCGAGCGCGGCGGCTACGACGCGCAGGGCCACGGCAACTCCGTGCCGCGCTTCCACATCACCTGGGGGACCGGGCCGGGGCTGCTCGCGCCGTTCGTGCGGCGGGTGCGCGCCGGGGCCGCCCGCGGGCTCGTCCAGTTCCGGTTCCGGCACCGCGTCACGGGGCTCGGGCGCAGCGCGGGCGACGTCGACACGGTCAGCGGCGAGATCCTGGAGCCGTCGTCCGTCGAGCGGGGCAGGGCCAGCAGCCGTGAGGTGACCGGGAGCTTCGCGTTCCGGGCACAGGCCGTGATCGTCACCTCGGGCGGCATCGGCGGCAACCACGACCTGGTCCGCGCGCACTGGCCCGAGCGGCTCGGCACCCCGCCGGAGAAGATGATCTCCGGGGTGCCCGCGCACGTCGACGGCAAGATGCTCGGCATCGCCGAGGAGGCCGGCGGCCGGCTCATCAACCGCGACCGGATGTGGCACTACACCGAGGGCATCGAGAACTGGAACCCCATCTGGGAGCGGCACGGCATCCGCATCCTGCCGGGCCCCTCGTCCCTGTGGCTGGACGCCCGCGGCGACCGGCTGCCCGTGCCGCTCTTCCCCGGCTTCGACACGCTCGGCACCCTCGACCACATCATGAGCACCGGGTACGACCACACGTGGTTCGTGCTCAACCAGCGCATCATCGGCAAGGAGTTCACCCTCAGCGGCTCCGAGCAGAACCCCGACCTGACGGGCAAGTCCGTGCGCGGCGTCATCGACCGGGCGCGCGCCGACGTGCCGGGGCCGGTCAAGGCGTTCATGGACCACGGCGTCGACTTCGTCGTCGAGAAGGACCTCGGCGCGCTGGCGCGCGGCATGAACGCGCTCACCAAGGAGCCGCTCATCGACGAGGCCGCGCTGCGCCGCACCCTCGCCGCCCGCGACCGCGAGATCGCCAACCCCTTCACCAAGGACCTCCAGGTCACGGCCATCCGCGGCGCCCGCAAGTTCCTCGGCGACCGGCTCATCCGCGCCGTCGCCCCGCACCGGATCCTCGACCCCGCGGCGGGCCCGCTGATCGCCGTGCGCCTGAACATCCTCACCCGCAAGACCCTCGGCGGCCTGGAGACGGACCTCTCCTCGCGCGTCCTGACCGAGGGCGGCGAGCCGTTGCGCGGGGTGTACGCGGCAGGCGAGGCCGCCGGGTTCGGCGGCGGCGGAGTGCACGGCTACCGCTCGCTGGAGGGCACCTTCCTCGGCGGCTGCCTCTTCTCCGGGCGCACGGCGGGCCGCGCCGCGGCCCGTGCGGTGAGCTGACCGGGAGGCGGCCGGGCGGGGCGAAGTCGGCGGATTGTGGGACGAGTTGGTGAAGGGGGTTGACGTGGGCCCGCCTTGACGTGGAGCAGTGACTACCGCTTTGCTGTGCGTGATCATCCGTACGCAAGCCGCGCCGGGGAGGACGTCCCGCGGTGTCACCACCCCCGCCCCCACTGGGGCGTTCCCGCAGAAAGGCCGCGGGGCACGCCTTCGACGCCGCACTCGACGACGTCGAACTCACCACCGCCCGCACGGCGTTGGCGCAGGGCCGCTGGACCGAGGTCCGCGCGCTGCTCGCCGCGACCGGCGACGACTGGGACCGCAGGGGCCACCGCTTCGACGTCCTCGCACAGGAGCCCACCACCACCGCGTGGGCCCGCGACTGGCGGCTCGCCGAACCCGAGAGCCACGACGCCGAGGTGCTGCTCGCCTTCGCCGCGGTGCACCGGGCGCTGCGCGGCAAGGAGCGTTCCGACCGGGCGCGGGAGCGGTGCCGGGCCGCCGCGACCCGTACGCCCGCCGATCCGACGCCCTGGCTCGCGCTGCTCGTCCTGGAGCGCTCGCTCGGCCGTGAGGAGGACGTCGTACGCCTCTTCGACGAGGTGCGGCACCGCCACCCCGAGCACCACCACGCCCACCATCTGATGGTGGCCAGGCTCGCCGAGCGGCGCCCCGGCGCGGGCCAGGACCCGCTGCACGAGGTGTACGACTTCGCCGCCTGGGCCGCCGAACAGGCCGCCGCCGACTCGCCGCTCGCGGTCCTGCCGGTCGTCGCGCACGCCGAGCGCTACCGCGTCCTGGCCGCCGCAGGCCTGGAGGCCGCCGACCCCGTCGCGTCCGGGCACTGGGCCGGCCGGCGCGCCCGCGGCGTCATGAAGGGTGCCTTCGACTGGTGGCTGGAGCGGCGGACGCCCGAAGCTCCAAGTCACCCCCGCTGCCTCGTCGACCTCAACTTCCTCGCGCACGCCAAGTCCGCCGAGGGCAGGGCCGCCGAGGCCGCCGCGCTCTTCCACCGCATCGGACGGCACGCGACCCCGGCCCCCTGGTCGTATCCGGACCGGGACCCCTACGCGGCGTTCCGCGCCGCCCGGGCCACCGCGTTCGGCGCCGCCTGACCCTCCGCCCCCGACCCCCGATCAGCACCCCGAAAGGACGACCGCGCCATGGCGACGGGAAGTTCGAGCCCGAGCGGCACCAGAACATCCGGCGAACCGACGGGTGACACCGGGATCAGCACGTACAAGGGACAGGAGCGGGCGCTGCGCGCGGGCCGGCTCGGCACGGCGGGCCTGCTGCTCTCCGTGCTCGCCGCGACCGGCCCGCTGATGGTCGTCGCCGGCGTCATGCCCACCACCTTCGGCGTGATGGGCGTCGTCGGACAGCCCCTGCTCTTCCTCATCCTCGGCGTCGTCCTCGCGCTCTTCAGCTTCGGGTACGCCGAGATGAGCCGGCACGTGCACAACGCCGGCGCCTTCTACGCGTACATATCGCGCGGCCTCGGCGGCACCGCGGGCGCGGGCGCCGCCGTGGTCGCGCTCGTGGCCTACAGCGTCCTGCAGGCCGGCCTGTACGGCATGCTCGGCTTCGAGGTCTCCGGGCTCCTGCGGACGTACGCCGACGTCGAGGTCGCCTGGTGGCTCCCGGCCCTGTGCGCCGTCGCCGTCGTCGCGGTCCTCGCCTGGCTGAAGATCGACCTCAACGCGCGCGTGCTCGGCGTGCTGCTCCTGATCGAGGTGGCGCTCGTCGTCGTCTTCGACATCGCGGCCGTCGTCGACCCGGCCAAGGAGGGCCTGTCGCTGCACGCGTTCAACCCGGACACGCTCACCGGCGCGGGCGTCGCCACCTCGCTGTGCTTCTGCATCGCCGCCTTCACCGGCTTCGAGCAGGCCCCCGTGTACGCGGAGGAGACCAGCCGCCCGCAGGTCGTGGTCGCCCGCGTGATGTTCTTCGCGGTGGGCTTCGTCGCCGTCTTCTTCGCGCTCAGCTCCTGGGCGCTCACGGTCGCGGCGGGCCCCTCCGGCATCGTCCCCGCGGCGCGCGAACAGAGCGCGGGGCTGCTCTTCGGGCTCACCGAGTCACGGCTCGGCGGGACCTTCACCGACGTGCTGCACGTCCTCTTCGTGACCGGCATGTTCGCGGCGATCCTCAGCTTCCACAACGTGGTCGCGCGGTACGCGTTCGCGATGGGGCGCGAGAGGCTGCTGCCCGCCGCGTTCGGCCGCACCAACACCTCCACCGGCGCGCCCGGCACCGGCTCGCTGCTCCAGACCGTCGTCTCGGTGGTCGTCGTCGTGGCCTTCGCGGTCACCGACGACGGCGCGGCGGGTGACCCGACGGCGCCCGTCCTGCACCTGTTCACCTGGGGCGGCAACATCGGGGCGCTCGGCGTGATCCTGCTGATGGCCACCGCGTCGGTCGCCGTGATCGTCTTCTTCGCCCGGCGCGGTGCCGCGCGTGCCCAGGTCTGGCGGATCACCGCCTCCGCGCTCGCCACGGCCGGTCTGCTGGTCATCGCGGGCTACACGGTCAAGGACTTCGACGTCCTCGTCGGCGCGGGGGAGGGCTCCACGCTCAGCTGGGTGCTGCCCGGCGTGATCTTCGCCGCCGCGGTCGTGGGTGTGGTGTACGGGCGGGTGCTGCGCTCCCGGGACCCCGAGGCGCATGCGCGGATCGGTCTGGGCAACGAGGCGTTCCAGCTGGAGAAGGCGTCGTCGTCGCCGGGGGCGTGACCGTCGCCGGGGGCGTGACCGTGTACGGGGCTCGGTCCGTCACCGGCTTCGCCGAGTTCGTCCTCGAGCGCCGGACGGGCTGAATCGTTCGCCGTGGCCGGGTGGGTGACATGCCGCTGCCGTGGCCGCACTGGCTCACCAGTGCGGCCACGGCAGGCTCGTCGACAGCTAGACGATCAATGACAGCAGCAGCACCAGCGCTCCCGCCACCACCGAGATGATCGTCTCCATCACCGACCAGGTCTTGATCGTCTGGCCGACGTCCAGGCCGAAGTACTCCTTCACCAGCCAGAAGCCCGCGTCGTTGACGTGGGAGAAGAAGAGCGAACCTGCACCGATCGCGAGCACGAGCAGCGCCGTGTGCGCGGTCGACATGTCGGCGGCGAGCGGGGCCACCAGACCGGCCGCGGAGATCGTCGCGACCGTCGCCGAACCCGTCGCGAGCCGGATGGCCACCGCGATCAGCCAGGCCAGGAGCAGCGCCGGGATCGACCAGTCCTTGGAGACGTCCAGGATCATCTGGCCCACGCCGATGTCGATGAGCGTCTGCTTGAAGCCGCCGCCCGCGCCCACGATCATCAGCACGCCCGCGATCGGGGCGAGCGACTTCTCGACGGTGGTGGAGAGGCGGCCCTTGGTGAAGCCGGCCGCCCGGCCCAGCGTGAACATGGCCACGAGCACCGCCGCGAGCAGGGCGATCAGCGGTGAGCCGATGACGTCGAAGACCCGCTGCACGGTGGTCCCGGGGTCGTCGACCACGATGTCCACCAGCGCCTTGGCCAGCATCAGGACCACGGGGAGGAGCACGGTGGCCACCGTCGCGCCGAAGCCGGGGCGCTTCTCCAGGTCCTCGGACGGGCGCTGCGGGATCATCTTCTCGGGGGCCGGGACGTCCACCCAGCGCGCCGCGACCTTGGAGAACAACGGCCCGGCGACGATCACCGTGGGGATGGCGACGAGCACGCCGAAGGCGAGCGTCACACCGAGGTTGGCCTTGACCGCGTCGATGGCGACGAGCGGGCCGGGGTGCGGCGGGATGAGCCCGTGCATCACGGAGAGACCGGCGAGCGCCGGGATGCCGATCCGCATCAGCGAGTAGTTGCCGCGCCGCGCGACCATCAGGACGACCGGGATCAGCAGCACGATGCCGACCTCGAAGAAGAGCGGCAGGCCGATCACCGAGGCGATCAGCACCATCGCCCAGGGCATCGCACGCCCGCCCGCCTTGGCGAGGATCGTGTCGACGATCTGGTCGGCGCCGCCGGAGTCCGCGAGCAGCTTGCCGAGGATCGCGCCGAGCGCGATGAGCACGCCGACGCCCGCGACGGTGTCGCCGAGCCCGCCGGTGAAGCTGGTGATGGTCTTGTCGAGCGGCGCGCCCGCGAAGGCCCCGAGCGCCAGCGACCCGACGGTCAGCGCGAGGAACGCGTGCATCTTGAACTTGGTGATGAGCAGGACGATGACGGCGATGCCCGCGAGGACGGCGATCCCCAGCTGGGCGTGGCCCGCGGAGGTGATCGGCTCGACGGGGTCCGCCGCCAGCATCTCGACGCTGAGATGGGTCACGGTGCTTTCCTTGGACGTGGGCCCCGACAGGGGCGCGGGGAACTGCGCGACCAGCCACAGACGGCCCGCAGGTAACTGGTTACTGGCGCGAGCGCTCAGCCAAGACGACCGAGCGCCTCGACGGCCCGGTCGGCGATCTCCTCGGGGGACCCGGCGACATCGACGCCGACGCCTGCCTCGTCCGCCCCGAGAGGCTCCAACGTGGCGAACTGGGAGTCGAGCAGCGCCGCAGGCATGAAGTGCCCCTGCCGGTGCGACATCCGGTCCTCGATGAGAGCCCGGTCACCGGTGAGGTGGACGAAGACGACGCCGGGCGCGGCCGCCCGCAGCCGGTCGCGGTAGGCGCGCTTGAGCGCGGAGCTGCTGACCACGCCGCCGAGCCCGGCCCGGCCGTGCGCCCAGGCGCCGATCGCGTCGAGCCAGGGCCACCGGTCGTCGTCGGTGAGCGGTGTACCGGACGACATCTTCCGGATGTTCTCCGGCGGGTGGAAGTCGTCGCCCTCGGCGTAGGGCACGCCGAGCCGGTCCGCGAGCAGGGGGCCGATCGTGGTCTTGCCGGTTCCTGCCACGCCCATGACTACGACGACGTGGGGGGTGCGCCGTTCCTGCATCGCGTCCTGCCTCGCTGTCTTCATCGACATCGGTCGGTTGTTCACGTCACTGAAACTCATTAGGTCCGACAAATTCAAGAGGCTGTGACGTAAAAGTCTGACTTATTGTTCGGGTCTCGGGCCTCGTAGGCTTTCGCCATGACCGAACCGGCCCGGGGGCTGCACTCCCGCGTACTGGAAAGCCTCGGGCCCGCCATCACGGCCGGCGAGTACCCGCCGGGCAGTGTGCTGCGCACCGACGAGCTGGCCCAGCGCCTGGAGGTGTCCCGCTCCGTGATGCGCGAGGCGGTGCGGGTCCTGGAGTCCATGCACCTGGTCGCCTCCCGCCGCCGGGTGGGCGTCACCGTGCGGCCCGCCGAGGAGTGGAACGTCTACGACCCGCAGGTCATCCGCTGGCGCCTGGCCGGTGCCGACCGGCCCCGGCAACTGCGCTCGCTGACCGTGCTGCGCTCCGCCGTCGAACCGGTGGCCGCGGGGCTCGCCGCCCGCCACGCCACCGCCGCCCAGTGCGCGGAGCTCACCGAGTGCGCCCTTGGCATGGTCGCCCACTCGCGCGGCCACCAGCTGGAGGGCTATCTGAAGCACGACGTCGCCTTCCACCGGGTGATCCTCAACGCCTCCGGCAACGAGATGTTCGCCCGGCTCGGGGACGTGGTCGCCGAGGTCCTGACCGGCCGTACCGCCCACCAGGTCATGTTCGAGGACCCCGACCCGCCCGCCGTCACCCTGCACGTCAAGGTCGCGGAGGCGGTCAGGGAGGGCGACGCCGTCCGCGCGGAGGCGCTGACCCGCCAGATCGCGCTGGGCGCCCTGGAGGAGCTGGACATCCTGGCCCCCTGAGGGGCCCGCGCGGACTCCGCCGCGGCGCTCCGGCGCGGGGCCCCGGCACCCGGCCCCGCGCACGCCGCCGTCCGCCGGTCGGCGACAATGGCGCCATGTCCCGACGCGCCACCCGCCCCGCCGCCACGCCCTGCCCCTGCGGGCACCCCCTGCCGTACGAGAAGTGCTGCGGCCGGCTGCACCGGGGCGAGGCCGCCGCGACCACCCCCGAGGAGCTGATGCGCTCCCGCTACAGCGCCTTCGCCGTACAGGACGAGGGCTACCTGCTGCGCACCTGGCACCCCCGGACCCGGCCGCCCCGCGTCGAGTTCGACCCGGCGATGCGCTGGACCGGCCTGGAGATCCGGGCGACCTCCGAGGGCACCGCCTTCCACACCACCGGCACGGTCACCTTCCGGGCCCGCTACACCGACGGCGGCCGCCCCGACGCCCTGCACGAGAAGAGCCGCTTCGAACGGCTCGACGGCGCATGGGTGTACGTCGACGGCGCCTTCATCGAGTAGGCGTTCGGCGCCCCCTGCGCCCCGGACCGGCACGTCCGCGGCCCGCGCGGCGCCCACCCGTCGGGACCCGGCCACCGCGCGCCCCGCTCGCGTGGGGCTGCTGGGGAGAGTGCTCGCACACGGGGTGTGAACCGCCCGCCGCACGACGGCCCCCGTACACCCTTGACCGCCGCCCACGGGCCCAAACTCCCTGCCCCGCCCGCCTGTTCGAAGCCCGGCACCTGCCGCGCACATAGGCGGGAACCGTCGCTGTGGGCCGCCGGTGCCGCCAGTAGCGTCTGCCTGCCCCCCTGTCCCGTACGCACTCCCGCAAGCAGCCGTGCGAAGGAAGAGGCGCCCGATGGCCGACACCGGACAGCACCAGCAGAGTTACGAGCGCTACCTGGGCGGCAGTCCGGAAGTGGAGCGCCGGCTGTTCCAGCGCCTGGCCGTGGAACTGATGAAGGTGCAGGAGAAGAACCGCCGGGCGGCCAAGGGGGCCGGGATCGAACGCGCCCTGCACGCCAAGGCCGCCCTCGGCGTGGAGAACGCCCGCCTGCGCTTCCACGACGACCTCCCCGAGGCCCTGCGCTGCGGCTTCGCCCGGCCCGGCGCGGCCTACCCGGCGACCGTGCGGCTCTCCGGCGCGAGCGGCATCCGGCAGGCCGACGGCGCCCCCGACCTGCGCGGCATCGCCGTGCGCGTGGCGGTCACCGCAGACGAGAGCCACGACCTGCTGGCCACCAACTTCCCGGTCTCGCACGCCCGCGACGCACGCGAGTTCGTCGCCTTCGCCCGCGCCATGGCGGGCGCCACCACCCGGCGGCAGAAGGCCGTCGGCCTCTTCGTCAGACTCCCGCTCGCCGTCGGCCCCAGCACGGCCACCCGGATGCGGCGCAACGTCCGGGCCGCCACCCGGCACACCGTCGACAGCCTCGCGGCCGAGACCTACTGGTCCCGCAGCGCCATCCTGTGGGGTCCCGCGGGGCCGGTGCGCTATCTGCTGCGCCCCGCGGCCGGCACCGGCGGCGCGCGCACCACCGGCGGCCACCGCGACCCCCAGTACCTGCGCAGGGAACTGGAGACGCGGCTCGCCCGGCGCGACATCGTCTTCGACCTGTGCGTCCAGCGGTACGTCGACGAACGCCGCACCCCCGTCGAGGACGGCGCGGCGGCCTGGCCGGAGAACGTCGCGCCCGCCGTGCCCGTCGCCACCCTCACCGTCCCCGGCCAGGACCTCGACACCGCACAGGCGCGCGCCGCCGCGGGCCGCGTCGAGGCCACCGGCTTCAACCCCTGGTACACCACCGACGACTTCCGCCCGCTCGGCAACCTCAACCGGGCCCGCAAGTCGGCCTACGAGGCCAGCGCCGCACACCGCCACGGACTGCGCTTCGTCACCCGGGAACCACTGCGCAACAAGGCGCTCGGCGCGCCCGTCGCCGCCGCGTTCCGGCTCCTCAACCGCCAGGTGCCCTGGCACAAGCTGCCGTTGGACGCGAGCCTGCTCAACCTCGTCCTCCTGCGCAGGGCGCTGCGCCGCTCCAACCTCATCGACACCGACGTGCACGAGGCGCCCCCACGGGTCACGCCCGCGCCGGCCCCGGTCGACGAACGGCTGCGCACCGTCCGCTCCTACGACGGCACGTACAACGACCTCTCCGAGCCCACCATGGGCGCCGCCGGCGCGCCCTTCGGGCGCAACCTCGCCCCGGTCTACCGCCCCGACCTCTTCGACGTGCCGAACCCGGTCACGGTCAGCCGCCAACTGCTGCAGCGGGACACCTTCCTGCCCGCGACCTCGCTCAACGTACTGGCCGCCGCCTGGATCCAGTTCCAGGTCCACGACTGGGTCAACCACCGGCGCCACCAGCCGGGCGGCAAGTCCGTCGAGGTGCCGCTGCCACCCGGCACCGTCTGGCGCAACACCCCCGGAGGGCCCGCCGAGAAGGTGATGCGCTTCGCGGAGAACGAGGGCATCGACCTGCCCGGCGACCGGCCGCCGATCCTCTTCGCCAACACCGCGTCCCACTGGTGGGACGGCTCCGAGGTGTACGGCGAGAACGAGCAGACCGCCAAGTACCTGCGCGAGCCCGGCGGGGGAGCCGAACTCCGCCTGGACGAGGGGCACTTGCCCAGGGGTGCGGGCGGCATCCCGCTGACCGGCTTCGCGGAGAGCTGGTGGATGGGGCTCAGCGCCATGCACACCCTCTTCGCCCGCGAGCACAACGCGGTCTGCGACGCGCTGCGGCACGCCTACCCCTCGATGGGCGAGGAGAGCGTGTACCACACGGCGCGCCTCGTCGTCTCGGCCCTCATCGCCAAGATCCACACGGTGGAGTGGACCCCGGCGATCCTCGCCACCGAGGCCATCGGCCTGGGCCTGCACACCAACTGGGACGGCCCGCCCGACAAGTGGCTGCAGAAGCTCGGCCTGTGGCTGCTCGAATCCCACTCGCTGACCGGCATCCCGAAAACGCTGCCCGACCACCACGGCGCCCCGTACTCCCTGACGGAGGACTTCGTCACCGTCTACCGCATGCATCCGCTGATCCCCGACGACTTCGAGCTGCGCGAGCACCACTTCGGGCAGCGCCTGGAGACGCTCGGCTTCCGCGACATCCAGGGCGCCGCCGCCGAGGCGGCCATCCGTAAGACGGGCCTCGCCGACACGCTCTACTCCTTCGGCATCTCCCACCCCGGCGCGATCACCCTGCACAACTTCCCGCGCGCACTCCAGCAGTTCGAGCGCGACGGCGAGATCATCGACCTTTCCGTCGTCGACCTGGTCCGCACCCGCAGGCGCGGTGTGCCCCGCTACAACGACTTCCGCGCGGGCCTGCACAAGCAGCGCATCCGCCGCTTCGAGGACCTGTCCGAGGACCCCGCGACCCTCGCCCGGCTCAAGGACGTCTACCGGTCCGTCGACGAGATCGACACCGTGGTCGGCCTGTTCGCCGAGAACCCGCCGCACGGCTTCGGCTTCAGCGACACCGCGTTCCGCGTCTTCATCCTGATGGCCACCCGGCGGCTGCAGAGCGACCGCTTCCTGACCGTCGACTTCCGCCCCGAGATCTACACCCCGCTCGGCATCGACTGGGTCCAGAAGGGCGGCATGAACTCCGTCCTGCTGCGGCACTGCCCGGAGCTCGCGGGTCTCCTCCCGCGCGGCGCCAGCGCCTTCGCGCCGTGGCGGCAGGTGCGGCCGGTGCGCGACGGGGGCGCACGTGCCGACGGCTGAGGGGGATGGCCACGCCGATGGCGATGGCGATGGCGATGGCGATGGCGATGGCGATGGCGATGTCGGCGTCGGCGGCCGAGCGGGCTCTACGGGTGCTACGGGCTCTACGGGGCCCACCGGTCCCACCGGCTCAGGCACCTCTGGCCTCACCGACCCCGGCCACCCGGGCCTCGCGGACCTCTTCGCCCGGCCCCTCCTGGAGACGGTCTGGCGCCGCCGCACCCACCGGGTGAGCCGTGGCGCCACCGTCCCCGCGGGCTCGATGAGTTACAGCTCGCCGCACCAGCCGCTCCCGTTGAGCGAGCTGGAGGAGGCGGTCCTGATCGCGTTGACCGGGTGCACCGGCCTCACCATGCCGGACCGGCCCTTCGACGACCCGCGCGACGGCAAGCCGATCATGGCCAAGCCCAACATGACCATGGCGGGCCGTACGGCGGGCAGCCCCGACAACGCGCAGGGCACCCACTTCTTCCTGATCAACGACTCGGGGACGTACTTCCTGCGCAGGCTGCCCCCGGCCCCCACCACCCCGCTCGACGCGACGAGCCTCGTCGAGCGGGCGCGACAGGCGAAGGTCCGCGTCCTGGACCACCGTCTGGACGTCGCCGAGGGGCTGCGCGACTTCCCGGCCTATCTGGACTCCAACCGCTTCCTGTCCAACCTGCCGGGCACCACGGTCCTCTTCCCGGTGGTCGACCTCTCCCACCAGTACATCAACGCCCTGATGTATCTGCTCACCCAGCCCGACGCGGCCCGCCCCACCCTGGTCGACGACCGGAACTTCTTCCGCCTGGCCGGCGTGAGGAAGTGGGTCGCGAACGGTTTCCTCAACGGCGGCCTGAAACTGCCGCTGGGCGCGCTCGGCCCGCTCCGCACCCAGATCGAGGCGGACCTGCTCCTGCAGAACCTGATGCTCAGCGCCGAGGCGATGGGCCTCGGCGCGTGGATCCACGCCTCCGTCAACCCCCAGATCGCCCTGGGCGACCCGAAGTTCTCCCGCACCTACGGCAGAATGCTCGGCTTCTCCTTCGTCACCCCGCGCTGGCGGCTGCCGGACGTGTGGCGCTGGCACGTCCCGCTGCCGGGGTACGCGGCCCTGCGCTCCCACCCCGTCGGCCTGACCTCGCCGGAGGGCGAACCGCTCATTGAGGCGGCGTGCCCGCCCGCGCACCGCACCATGGGGGCGGCGGTCGACGCGGTGGTCCGCGCCAAGTTCGGCCCCGGCGGCGTCTACGCCGACCAGGACGTCTTCGCCCGCATCTACCAAGAGGGCTACGGGCAGCGGTACTTGGCGGAGGCAAGCGAATACGAGGAGCGGGTCGTCGCCTGTACGCGGGACATCTGCACGTACATCCACGACACGCACCGCAGGTTCCCCGCGCACACGGACGCGATCCATGTGCCCGGCGTGTGGCTCCAGGTCCACCACGTGGAGGAGGAGTACTACGAGAAGTTCTTCCGGGACGGGCTGACGGACGTCCACCGGGGTCATGCAGATCTATGGGACGGCTGACGACTGGGCCCCGGCCCGATCCTGACGGAGTGTTCGCCCCCGCCACGGGGCTCTGCCCCGGACCCCGCTCCTCAAACGCCGGAGGGGCTGAACTCCAGCCGGGCGCGGCCCCGGCCCCTGGCCCTGCTCTGCCCCGGCCCCCGCTCCTCGAACGCCGGAGGGGCTGGTCCTCAGCCGCGGCTCCGGTCCGTGCTCCGGGCTGTCGTGGCCCGCGCGCGCAGCGCTCCGCCCTTACGCCAGCGGCGGCACCACGCACTCGATCAGGAACGGTCCCGGCTCCGCCAGCCCCCGTTTAAGTGCCGCCGCGAACTCCTCCGCCGTCGCCGTCCGTTCCCCCGGCACCCCCATCCCGCGCGCCAGCGCCACGAAGTCCAGCGGCGGGCCCGACAGGTCGAGGAGGCGCCGCGCCCGCTCGCCGCCCGCGCCCACCGCCCCGAGCTCCAGGTTGAGGATCGCGTACGAACGGTTGGCGAAGACGACCGTCGTGACGTCGAGGCCCTCCCTGGCCTGCGTCCACAGCGCCTGCAGCGTGTACATCGAGGCCCCGTCCCCGACCAGCGCCAGGACCGGGCGGCCGGGGCAGGCCACCCCCGCCCCCACCGCGAGCGGCAGTCCCTGCCCCATCGCGCCGCCGGTGAGCGTCAGCCAGTCGTGCGGCGGCGCGCCCGCGGTCGCGCCGGGCAGCCACAGCCCGGCGGTGTTGGCCTCGTCCACCACCACCGCGCCCTCCGGCAGCAGCGCCCCGATCACGGCCGCCGCCGACTCGGCCGTCAGCTCGCCGAGCGGCAGCGCGGGCCGGTCCGCCTCCTGCCGCACCGGCTTCGTGCCACCCGGCCCGACCACCTCGGCGAGCCCTTCGAGGGCCGCCGTCACGTCCTCCGCGCCGGCCGCCAGCGTGTGCACCGTGCACCCCTCGGGGACCAGGGCCCCGCTGCGCCCGGGGTGGGCGAAGAACGCGACCGGCGACGCCGCGCCGGCCAGCACGAGGTGCCGTACGCCCGCGAGTTGGCCCGCCGCACCCGGCGCGAGATAGGCGAGCCGCTCCACGGCGGGCCGCCCCGCGCCCCGCTCGAGTCGGGCGGGGAAGGTCTCGCACAGCAGCTTCGCGCCGGTCGCCCCGGCGATCCGCCCCGCCGCCACGAGCCCGGCCCCGCGGACCGCCTCCCCGCCGAGCAGCAGGGCGACGTCCGCGCCCGAGCGCAGCGCGGCGGCCGCCCCGGTGACGGCGTCCACGGATACCAGACCGCGGCGCGCGGGCCCGGGCGGCGCGGCGGGCGGCGGCTCGCCCGTCTCGGACCACGACACGTCGGCGGGCACCACCAGCGTCGCGACGGCGCCGGGCGGCCCGGTCGCGGCGGCGACGGCGGCCGAGACGTCCCCGGCGAGCTCGGTGGCGTAGTACGTACGCCGCGTCCAGGCCGACACGGTGCGGGCGAGCGCCCCGATGTCGGACTCCAGGGGCGCGTCGAGCCGCTTGTGGTCCAGGGCGTGGTCGCCGACGACGTTGATGAGGGGCGTCGCGGCCCGCCGCGCGTTGTGCAGGTTCGGCAGGCCGCCCGCGAGGCCGGGTCCGAGGTGCAGCAGGGTGCACGCGGGGCGCCCCGTCATCCGCCCGTACCCGTCCGCGGCCCCCGTGGCGACCCCCTCGAAGAGGCAGAGCACGGGCCGCAGTCCGGGCGTCTCGTCGAGCGCGGCCACGAAGTGCATCTCGGAGGTGCCGGGGTTGGCGAAGCAGGCCCGGACACCCCCGTCCACGAGGCCGTCGATCAGGATCTGCGCTCCGTTCGGCATGGCGGTCCGCCTCTGCTCGGTGACGCGGGCGCACGGTGGGCGGCGGCGCCCGCCGCGTGGGGGAGGCCAGTCTTCACGGGGTGCGGGGCGCGGCGGCAGCCGGGAACCGGCCAGCCGCCACCGGCCCTCCGGGGCCGAACCGCCGCCGGTAGCCGGACGGGCTGAGCCCCGTCTCGCGGCGCAGCCGGGCCCGCAGATTGGCCGCGGTGCCCAGGCCGCTGCGGCGCGCGACCACGTCGAGGCGTTCCTCGCCGCGCTCGATGAGTCGGCAGGCCAGCGCCACGCGTTCACCGGTCAGCCAGGCCAGTGGGGTCGTGCCGAGCTGGGCGCGGAAGCGGCGGTGCAGGGTCGCGGGGCTGACCCCGGCGCGGGCCGCGAGGCCGGCCACCGTGAGGGATGCGGCGAGCTGCCCCTGCGCCCAGGCGAGAACCGGCGCGAGGGAGTCGTCCGGCACCGCGGGCACGGGCCGCTCGATGAACTGCCGCTGCCCGCCGTCCCGGTGGGCGGCGAACACGAGCCGCCTGCTCACGGAGTTGGCGACCTCGGCCCCGAAGTCCTTGCGCACGAGGTGCAGCCCCAGGTCGAGTGCGGCCGAACTGCCCGCCGCGGTGAGGATGTCGCCGTCGTCCACGAACAGTACGTCGGGTTCGAGCTGCACGGCCGGAAACCGCTCCCGGAAGGAGCGGGCCCACTGCCAGTGCGTGGAGGCACGCCGGCCGTCGAGCACACCGGACTCGGCGAGCGCGAAGGCGCCGGTGCAGAAGCTCACGATCCGGGCCCCGCGCGCGTGCGCCCGCCTGACGGCGGCCAGGACGTCCGGGGCGCGCGGCACGGTGTGGTCGGGCCGCCCCGGCATGATCAGCGTGTCCGCGGTGTCCGCGGCCTCGAGCCCCGGCACGCCGGTGAGGGTGAAGAAGCCGTGGTTCATGCGGACCTCGGGCCGCGTGGTGCACAGCACGACCTCGTACAGGGCGCCCGGCAGGCCGAGTTCGGGCCGCGGGAGGCCGAAGACCTCGGTGGCGACGCCGACTTCGAAGGGGTTGGTGCCCTCGTCGACGACGACCACGACGCGATGCGCACGCCGTCCGGCGGGGGGTTGCGAGGATTCTTGCGCCATGTGCGATTTCTAGCACTCGTACCGGGTGCGGGCACAGCCGAGGATCGACCCATGACCAGCGAACCGATCAGTGAACCGATCCCCCTCGACCAGGCCCTTGCCTCCTTCGACGCCCTGTGGAGCCCCCGCATCGTCACCGCCGTCAACGACTACGACGTCCGCGTCGCCAAGGTCGAGGGCGAGCACGTCTGGCACGTCCACGACGACACCGACGAGTTCTTCCTCGTCCTCGACGGCCGGCTCCACATCGACCTGCGCGAGCCGTCCGGGGAGCGCCGGGTGATCCTGCCGCGGGGCTCGGTCTTCACGGTGCCGCGCGGCACCGAACACCGCCCCTCCGCCCCCGAGGGCGCCCACATCCTGCTCTTCGAACCCACCGGCACCTCCACCGTGGGTGACCGCCACGAGGCCGTCCCGGCTCACGTGGACGTGACGACGGGCCACCCGCTCGGGTAGGCCCGCCCCGGGCTCGCCGCGTCAGAAGTGCGTGAAGAACGGGCCGTTCGGCGCGAAGAACGCGCAAGGAGCGGCCCGGCCGTGCGGAACGGGGCCGAACCTGGGCGGACCCGCCGAGCGCGCCGGCCCCGTCCACCCGGCGCGCCCGGCACCCGCACGCCCGCGGCGCCCGGCTCCTCCCTCGACCAGAGGCGGGCCCGCGCCGCCGGGCCCGTGCCCCGGTCCGGGGCCCAGAAGGAGCACGCGCATGGCCGTCCTGACCACCGAACCGGGGGCCGGTCCCCGCGACGCGGAGCCGCCCGACGCCGGTGAACGCCACCGGCTCACCGCCGTCACCGGCCTGGCCGCGCTCTCCCTGGACGCGATGGCCTCCGTCGCCTACGGCCCCGAGGCGATCGTGCTCGTGCTGGCCGCGGCCGGCGGCCACGGACTCGGCTTCACGCTGCCCGTCACCCTCGCCATCGCCGCGCTCCTCGCCGTCCTCGTCGCCTCCTACCGCCAGGTGATCGCCGCCTTCCCCGACGGCGGCGGCTCCTACGCCGTGGCCAAGACCCACCTCGGCCGCCGCACCAGCCTGGTCGCCGCCGCATCCCTGATCCTCGACTACGTCCTGAACGTCGCGGTCGCCGTCACCGCCGGCGTCGCCGCCCTCACCTCGGCCTTCCCCGCGCTGTACGGCGACCGGCCGTGGATCTGCCTGGCCGTGCTCGCCCTGATCACCGGCCTCAACCTGCGCGGCATCGTCGACTCCGCGCGCGCGTTCGTGGTCCCCACCGCCGTCTTCGTCCTCGCGATCCTCACGCTCGTCGCCGTCGGCCTCTTCCGCTCCGCGCCGGTCAGCACCGCGGCCGCCGCCGGCCACGCCTCCGTCGTCGCGGACAACGCCACGACCGTCGGTGCCCTGCTCCTGCTGAAGGCCTTCGCCGCCGGCTGCTCCGCGCTCACCGGCGTCGAGGCCATCGCCAACGCCGTGCCGTCCTTCCGCGCCCCGCGGGCCCGGCGCGCCCAGCACGCGGAGGCGGCGCTCGGCGCGGTCCTCGGCGTCATGCTGATCGGCCTCGCCGTCCTGATCTCGCGCTTCCACCTGCAGCCGGTCGAGGGCGTCACCGTCCTCGCCCAGCTCGCCGACGCCTCCCTCGGCCACAACGGGGCCTTCTACGTCATCCAGTTCGCCACCATGACGCTGCTCGCCCTCTCCGCGAACACCTCCTTCGGCGGCCTCCCGGTCCTGCTGAAGCTGCTCGCCCGCGACAACTACCTGCCGCACGTCTTCGCCCTGCGCGCCGACCGCCAGGTCCACCGGTACGGCGTCCTCACGCTCGCCGCGCTCTCGGCCGTCCTGCTCGTCCTCTCCGGCGGGGACACCAACACCCTCGTCCCGCTCTTCGCGATCGGCGTCTTCGTCGGCTTCACCGTCGCCCAGGCCGGCATGGTCGTCCACTGGCGCGGCGAGCGCGGCCCCGGATGGCGCGGCAGGGCCGTCCTCAACGGGCTCGGCGCGCTCCTCACCGGTGTCTGCGCGGTGGTCGTCACCGCCACCAAGTTCCACGACGGCGCCTGGCTGATCGTGCTCGCGCTGCCGCTGCTGGTCGCCGCCTTCGAGACGGTCCACCGCGCCTACGCCCGTATCGGCGAGCGCCTGGGCCTCGGCCGGATTCCCGAAGGACCGCGCCGCCGGCGCTCGGTCGTCGTGGTCCCCGTCTCCTCCCTGACCAAGCTGACCAGCGAGGCTCTCACCACCGCCGTGTCGCTGGGCGACGAGGTGCGCGCGGTGACCGTCTGCCACCCCGACCCCGAGGACCGCGCCCAGGCCGAGGCCCTCGAACGGGACTGGGCGCTGTGGAACCCCGGCGTCGACCTGATCCGCCTGCCCAGCGAACGCCGCACCCTGGGCCGTCCCGTCGCCGCGTACGTCCACGCCCTGGAGAGCGCCGCACCGGACACCCGCGTGACCGTCCTCATCCCCGAGGTGGAGCCGGCCCGCGCCTGGCAGCGGATCCTGCAGAACCAGCGGGGCGCGGTCGTCGCCCACGCCGTGCGACGCGGCACCAACGCCGCCGTCTGCCGCCTGCGCCTGCGCGTTTGCGCTGGTAGGAGCTAATTTCCCGGCCTCGGGCGAGGGATCTGCGGCCCGGCCGTAAGAGAGCCGTCAAGACCGCTCGGGGCGCCGTATGGAGGTCGTCAACGACGGCTGCGGAGGGCCGAAACGGCGGTTTCCTCTAAGCGTCCGAGCAAGTAATTCACTCATCCACTTCCTTCAGGAGCTCACGATGGCCGACCTGGCCTTCGTCGTCACCACGATCGCGGTCTTCGCGCTGGTGGCACTCGTCGCCAAGGGGGTGACGAAGCTGTGACCGCCGAGAACATCGTCGGCCTCGTCGTGGCCGTCGCCCTGCTGGGCTATCTCGTCCTCGCCCTCGTCTTCCCGGAGAGGTTCTGAGCACGACATGAGCCCCGTCCTCGCTGGCGTGCTCCAGCTCCTCGCCCTGACCGCGGCGCTCGCCCTGGTCCATCGCCCGCTGGGCGACTACATGGCCCGCGTCTACTCCTCGAAGAAGCACCTCCGCGTCGAGAAGTGGATCTACAAGGCCATCGGCGCCGACCCCGACACACAGATGCGCTGGCCCGCCTACCTGCGCGGGGTCCTCGCCTTCTCCGCGGCGGGCGTCCTCTTCCTCTATCTGCTCCAGCGGCTCCAGGGCTCGCTGCCGGGCTCGCTCGGCTTCCGGTCCATCGATCCGGACCAGGCGTTCAACACCGCCGCGTCCTTCGTGGCCAACACCAACTGGCAGTCGTACTCCGGCGAACAGGCCATGGGCCACGTCGTGCAGACCGGCGGCCTCGCCGTGCAGAACTTCGTCTCGGCGGCCGTGGGGATCGCCGTGGCGGTCGCTCTCGTACGGGGATTCGGGGCCGTCCGCGCCGGAGGGAGCCCCGCCCGCGCCGGTGAACTCGGCAACTTCTGGGCCGACCTGGTGCGCGGCACCGTCCGCGTCCTGCTGCCCATCGCGCTCGTCGGCGCCCTCGTCCTGGTCGCCTGCGGCGCCATCCAGAACTTCGCCGGCATCCACGAGGTCGGCCAGTTCATGGGCGGTACCCAGCAGTGGAACGGCGGGGCGGTCGCCTCCCAGGAGGTCATCAAGGAGCTGGGCACCAACGGCGGCGGCTACTTCAACGCCAACTCCGCCCACCCCTTCGAGAACCCCAACCCCATATCGAACCTCTTCGAGATCTTCCTGATCCTCGTCATCCCCTTCGCGCTGACCCGCACCTTCGGCCGGATGGTCGGCTCGCTGCGGCAGGGCTACGCGATCCTCGCGACGATGGCGACCATCTGGCTCGGCTTCACCGTGCTGATGATGTGGACCGAGTTCCACCACGGCGGCCCGGCGTTCGACCTGGCCGGCGGGGCGATGGAGGGCAAGGAGACCCGGTTCGGGATCGGCGGGTCGTCGATCTTCGCGGTGGCCACCACGCTCACCTCCACCGGCGCCGTGAACTCCTTCCACTCCTCCTACACCGGCTTCGGCGGCGGCATCGAGATGCTCGGCATGCAGCTCGGCGAGATCGCGCCCGGCGGCACCGGATCCGGCCTCTACGGCATGCTGATCATGGCGATCATCGCGGTGTTCATCGCGGGCCTGATGGTCGGGCGCACCCCGGAGTACCTGGGCAAGAAGATCGGCACCCGCGAGATCAAGCTGGCGGCCTGCTACCTCCTGGTCACCCCGGCGCTGGTCCTCGGCTTCACGGCCGTCGCGATGGCGCTGCCCACCCCGGGCGACTCGATGACCAACTCCGGAGCGCACGGCTTCTCCGAGATCCTGTACGCCTACACGTCCGGCGCCAACAACAACGGCTCGGCCTTCGCGGGCCTGAACGCCGACACGCAGTGGTTCAACACCACCCTCGGCCTCGCGATGCTGCTCGGCCGCTTCCTGCCGATGGTGTTCGTCCTCGCGCTCGCCGGATCGTTCGCCGAACAGAAGCCGATCCCGGTCACCGCGGGCACCCTGCGTACCGAAAAACCGCTGTTCACCGGGTTGTTGGTCGGCACCATCATGATCATCACCGGTCTCACCTACTTCCCCGCGCTCGCGCTGGGACCGCTTGCCGAGGGGCTGGCGTCATGAGCACTCACACCACGAAGCACGAGCGGGACGACCGGCCCACCGGCGCGGTCGCCACCCAGGAACCCGCCCCCCACCGGGCGGCCCCCGCCGACCGCGCGAGCGCCGACGCCGGCAAGGTCGGCGCGGGCCTCTTCGACCCGGCCCAGCTCCTGAAGTCGCTGCCGGACGCCGTCCGCAAACTGGACCCGCGCGTGATGGTCAAGTCGCCCGTCATGTTCGTCGTCCTGATCGGCTCGGTGGTCACCACCCTCCTCGCCGTCAAGGACCCGGGGGACTGGTTCGGCTGGGCGATCACCGTCTGGCTCTGGCTGACCACCCTCTTCGCCAACCTCGCGGAGGCGGTCGCCGAGGGCCGCGGCAAGGCCCAGGCCGACACCCTGCGCAAGGCCAAGACCGACACCGTCGCCCGCCGCCTCACCGGCACCACCGAGGAGTCGGTGCCCGGCACCGACCTGCGCATCGGCGACCTCGTCGTCTGCGAGGCGGGCGACATCATCCCCGGCGACGGGGACGTCGTCGAGGGCGTGGCCTCCGTCGACGAGTCCGCGATCACCGGCGAATCGGCCCCCGTCATCCGCGAGTCCGGCGGCGACCGCTCGGCCGTCACCGGCGGTACGAGGGTGCTCTCCGACCGCGTCGTCATCAAGATCACGACGAAGCCCGGCGAGACGTTCATCGACCGCATGATCAACCTGGTCGAGGGCGCCGCCCGGCAGAAGACGCCCAACGAGGTCGCGCTGAACATCCTCCTCGCCTCCCTCACCATCGTCTTCCTGCTCGCCGTCGTCACCCTCAAGCCCTTCGCCATCTACGCGGGCGCCGACGACCAGACCTCGATGATCGTGCTGACCGCGCTCCTGGTCTGCCTGATCCCGACGACCATCGGCGCCCTGCTCTCCGCGATCGGCATCGCCGGCATGGACCGCCTGGTCCAGCGCAACGTCCTCGCCATGTCCGGCAGGGCGGTCGAGGCCGCGGGCGACGTCTCGACCCTGCTGCTCGACAAGACCGGCACCATCACCCTCGGCAACCGCCGGGCGGCGGAGTTCGTGCCGGTGCGCGGCACCACCGCGGCCGAACTCGCCGACGCCGCCCAGCTCTCCTCGCTGGCCGACGAGACGCCCGAGGGCCGCTCCGTCGTCGTACTCGCCAAGGAGAAGTACGGGCTGCGCGAGCGGCACCAGGGGGAGCTGACCGGTGCCGAGTGGGTGCCGTTCACGGCGCAGACCCGGATGTCCGGCGTCGACGTGGACGGCCGCAAGGTGCGCAAGGGCGCGACCGGTTCGGTCATCGCCTGGGTCGAGGAACGCGGGGGAGCCGTCGCCGACGACGCCCGGGAACTCAACGACACGATCTCCCAGGCCGGCGGCACGCCGCTGCTGGTGGCCCTGGAAGACGCCGACGGCGCCCGGGTCCTCGGGGTGATCCACCTCAAGGACGTCGTCAAGGAGGGCATGCGCGAACGCTTCGACGAGCTGCGCCGCATGGGCATCAAGACCATCATGATCACCGGAGACAACCCGCTCACCGCCAAGGCCATCGCGGACGAGGCGGGCGTGGACGACTTCCTCGCCGAGGCCACGCCCGAGGACAAGATGGCGCTCATCAAGCGCGAGCAGGCCGGCGGCAAGCTGGTCGCGATGACCGGCGACGGCACCAACGACGCCCCTGCGCTCGCCCAGGCCGACGTCGGCGTCGCGATGAACACGGGCACGTCGGCCGCCAAGGAGGCCGGCAACATGGTCGACCTCGACTCCAACCCGACCAAGCTCATCGAGATCGTCGAGATCGGCAAGCAGCTCCTCATCACCCGGGGCGCGCTCACGACCTTCTCGATCGCCAACGACGTCGCGAAGTACTTCGCGATCATCCCGGCCATGTTCGCCGTCGCCTACCCGAGCCTCGACAAGCTCAACATCATGAACCTGTCGTCGCCGGAGTCCGCGATCCTCTCCGCGGTCATCTTCAACGCGCTGATCATCGTCGCGCTCGTACCGCTCGCCCTGAAGGGCGTCCGCTACCGGCCGATGAGCGCGGACCGGATGCTCCGCCGCAACCTCGGCGTCTACGGCCTCGGCGGCCTCGTCGCCCCGTTCATCGGCATCAAGGTCATCGACGTACTCCTCTCCCTCCTCCCCGGCATTGGGTGACGTGGTCATGAACAACTCCGTACGAAGCTCCGCCCGGCTGCTCGGCGCGGGACTGCGCGCCCTGCTCGTCCTGACCGTCCTCTGCGGCGTCCTCTACCCGCTCGCGGTGACCGGCGCCGCTCAGGCCCTCTTCCACGACAAGGCCAACGGCTCCGAGGTGCGTGCCGACGGCCGGGTCGTCGGCTCCGAGCTCATCGGCCAGCGCTACGACCTGCCGCTGAAGAAGGGCCAGGAGACGGCCGCGCCGGACCTGAAGTGGTTCCAGCCCCGACCCTCCAACGGCCTCGGCGAGAACAGCGTGAACACCCGGTACAAGCTGCTCCTGTCCGGCGCCACCAACCTCTCGGGTGACAACAAGGAGCTGATCGAGCAGATCAAGGACGCCAAGGCGGCCGTGATCAAGGACAACTCCACCGCCGGCCACCGCGTCGGCCCCGCCGACGTGCCCGCCGACGCGGTCACCTCCTCGGGCTCCGGCCTCGACCCGCACATCTCCCCGGCCTACGCCGACCTCCAGGTCCACCGCGTGGCCGCCAGGAACCACCTGCCGGTGGCGCGGGTGCAGAAGCTGGTCGACGACCACACCGACGACCGCGTCCTCGGCTTCGTGGGCGACCCCCGGGTCAACGTCCTGCAGCTCAACGTCGCCCTGAAGGAACTGACCGGAAAGGGATGACACAGACAAGGCCCCAGTCGCTCGACTGGGGCCTTGTCTGTGTCCGAGGGGACTCGAACTCTCCACTCGTCAGCGTGCACCCGCTGGCCGTCGAAGATCGTGATCGCCGGCGCCCGGCACCACTCGCCGGGCTGCACCACGGCGCGCTACGGCTACTCACGTAAGAACGGAGCCCGGAAGCTCGCCACCCGGAGCCACCGGGCTCGGTCTCGCCACGCCCGAGAAACGCAGAAGACCCCACGTCAAGTGGGGTCTCAGCTGGTGTCCGAGGGGGGACTTGAACCCCCACGCCCGATAAAGGGCACTAGCACCTCAAGCTAGCGCGTCTGCCATTCCGCCACCCGGACCAGGTGTCTGTCCTCGCGGGGTGTTCCCCGCGGCGACACAGAGAACATTACCAGGCTTCCAGGGGTACTCGATCACCCCCTGAGTCCGCTGTGAACTGCTGATGACGACCCCCGCCCGCCCTTGGGCGCACAGCCGCGGAGAGAGAGGATGAGGGGGACCACCAGCAGCGAATGCGGGAGGAACCAGCGTGAGCGGGTCCAGCACGGGCAAGGCCGTCACCGGTGAGGACGAGGTCGTCGACCTCTGTCGCGAACTGATCCAGATCGATACGAGCAACTACGGCGACCACTCGGGCCCGGGGGAGCGCAAGGCCGCCGAGTACGTGGCCGAGAAGCTCGCCGAGGTCGGGCTCGAACCGAAGATCTTCGAGTCCCACCCCGGCAGGGCCTCCACGGTCGCGAGGATCGAGGGCGAGGACCCGTCGCGGCCCGCGCTCCTCATCCACGGCCACACGGACGTCGTCCCCGCCAACGCCGCCGACTGGAAGCACCACCCCTTCTCCGGGGAGATCGCGGAGGACTGCGTGTGGGGCCGGGGCGCCGTCGACATGAAGGACATGGACGCGATGACCCTCGCGGTCATCCGTGAGCGGATGCGCAGCGGCCGCAAGCCGCCGCGGGACATCGTCCTCGCCTTCCTCGCCGACGAGGAGGCCGGCGGCACGTACGGCGCCCGCTACCTCGTCGACAACCACCCCGAGCTCTTCGAGGGGTGCACGGAGGCGATCAGCGAGGTCGGCGGCTTCTCCTTCACGGTCAACGAGAACCTGCGGCTCTACCTCGTCGAGACCGCCCAGAAGGGCATGCACTGGATGAAGCTGACCGTGGACGGCACCGCAGGCCACGGTTCGATGATCCACAGGGACAACGCGATCACCGAGCTCTCCGAGGCCGTCGGACGCCTCGGCCGGCACAAGTTCCCGGTACGGGTCACCAAGACGCTGCGGCACTTCCTCGACGAGCTCGGCGACGCCCTCGGCACCGAGCTCGACCCGGAGAACATGGACGAGACGCTCGCGAAGCTCGGCGGCATCGCCAAGCTCATCGGCGCCTCCCTGCAGAACACCGCCAACCCGACGCAGCTCGGCGCCGGCTACAAGGTCAACGTGATCCCCGGCCAGGCCACCGCGCACGTCGACGGCCGGTACCTGCCGGGATACGAGGAGGAGTTCCTCGCCGACCTGGACCGGCTGCTCGGCCCGCACGTCCGGCGCGAGGACGTGCACGCCGACAAGGCGCTGGAGACCACCTTCGACGGCGCGCTCGTCGACGCCATGCAGACGGCGCTGCGCGCCGAGGACCCGATCGCCCGCGCCGTGCCCTACATGCTGTCGGCCGGTACGGACGCCAAGTCCTTCGACGACCTCGGCATCCGCGGCTTCGGCTTCGCTCCGCTGAAGCTGCCCCCGGAGCTGGACTTCGCGGGCATGTTCCACGGGGTCGACGAGCGGGTGCCGGTCGACGGCCTGAAGTTCGGCGTCCGGGTCCTCGACCGGTTCATCGACGCCTCTTGACGTGACGCGGCCGGGGCCGATCGGAATCGGCCGCTTTGCGTGCTGAAACGACACTCCAACAATCGCCAGCGCGTACGTACTTGACTGAAAAGAGTGAAAGCAACCAGAGGCTCGTAGCCCTCTCACTTCCCCCTCGTTACAGGTGTGCAGTCCGCGGCTGGGACTGCATTGCCAACAAGGAGGAATAATGATCAAGAAGATCGTCGCCGCTGTGGCTGCCACGGGTGGTCTCGTGCTCGCGGGCGCGGGTATCGCCGCCGCCGACGCCGGTGCCCAGGGTGCCGCCGTGAAGTCTCCCGGTGTCATCTCGGGCAATGTTGTCCAGGTTCCCGTCCACGTGCCGGTGAACGCCTGCGGCAACACGGTCTCCGTGATCGGCCTGCTGAACCCCGCCTTCGGCAATGCCTGCGTCAACAAGTGACGTTGTAGTGCCTCACCCCTCGAGGGTCTGAGTCCATCGGCCCCGGAGTGCGCGCCACGCACTCCGGGGCCGACGGGCATTCCACGTCCGGGCACCCAGGTCCGGCGTCTTCGTCAAGGCAAAGGCAGGAATCAGCTATGCGACAGGTCACGCGCAAAGGCCTGATCACCGTGGCGGCCGCGACCGGCGTTCTCGCCGCGACCGGGGGCTACGCACACGCGGACTCGGGTGCCCGCGGCGGCAGTTCGGACTCGCCCGGCGTGCTGTCGGGCAATGCCGTCCAGCTTCCCGTGGACGCGCCGGTCAACGTGTGCGGCAACACCGTCAACGTGGTCGGCGTCCTCAATCCGGCCATGGGCAACCGTTGTGTCAACGGCTCCCACGGCGGCGGCCACAAGGGAGGCGGTCACCACAAGAGCGGCGGCGGAGCCCAGGCAGGCGGCCACACCAGCGACTCGCCCGGTGTCGGCTCGGGCAACAACATCCAGCTGCCGATCGACGCCCCGGTCAACGTCTGCGGCAACAGCGTCACCATCGGCGGCCTCGGCAACCCGGTCATGGGCAACGACTGCGCCAACGAGTCCGGCCCGTCGACCGAGCCCCACCACCCGGGCAAGCCGCACCACCCGGGTAAGCCGCACCACCCGGGTAAGCCGCATCACCCCGGAAAGCCGCACCACCCGGGCGGCCCGGACCGTCCGGTCACGCCGGGCAGCTCGCAGGACCGGGCCATCCCGAACCACCCGGGCGGGCAGCACGCCACGGAGCCCGAGGGGACGTCGCAGCTCGTGGCGCCGGAGGTGCCCACCCGGGTCGTGGAGCCGGCGGCGACGGCGCAGCTGGCCTCGACGGGCAGTGAGCTGCCGCTGGGCCTCGCCCTTCCGGCGGGCGCGGGCGCGCTGCTCGCGGGCGCCGTGCTCTACCGCAAGGCCCGGGCGAACGCCTGAGCCGGCGCCTCATCGCGAGGACACTGAACGGAGTGGGTCCGCCGGTCGCGGGACCCGCTCCGTTCCGCTCCGCGTCCTTTCCAGGTCCGCTCCGCCGCGGGCCGTCACGGCGTCACGGGGCGCGGCGGAGCGCCGTGACGCCCCCATTGGGCGGCTCCCACCGGTCGGCCCTCACCAGGTGGCTCTCACCGGTCGGCCCTCACCAGGTGGCTCTCACCTGGCGGATGATCCGTCGCTTCAGCCGCACCCGGCGGCTGCCGTCGGGATGCAGACTCAGGCGGTCCAACTCCCAGTGTCCGTACTCGGCGTGGTCGGTCAGCAGACGTGTGGCTTCCTTGCGGGTGACCCCGCGCGGCACATACACGTCGACAAATTCGTATTCCGGCATCGCATCTATTGTGCGGGCACGGGCCCGGTACGGATAGCGTCTGCACTATGTCTGATGCTGCGCAGCCCACCGCTGCCGAGGTACGCGCCGCCGCCGAGGCGGTCAAGACCGCGCTCGACCGCCACCTGGCCGCGGTCGAACGCAGGTCGGGCGAGGACGATCCGGCCGTCTACGAAGCGTTCAACGAACTCGCCGCCGCGGCCGAGGAGTACGACGAACTCCTCTACGACCGCTACGACGAGGTCACACCCTTCGAGATCCCCGGCACGGACGACGCGCTGCCGCCGTACCAGGGCCCGGAGGAGGCGAACGCGCTGAGCGTGCTGATCCGCCGCGACTACACCGTGGTGGAGTCGCAGCGGCTGCTCGCCCAGGCCCAGCGGGTCGCCGACCTCGACGCGGGCGGCAGGGGCTCGGGCGGCTCGGCCGACACCGTGCACAGCGCGCTCGGCGTCCTCTTCGGAGAGTTCGAACCGGACGAGATCTCCTCCCGGCACAAGGAGTTCGGCCTGGAGGAGGGCGATTCCACGCTCTGGGTCACCGCGGTGGACGGCCCCGCCGAGCCGGGGGAGTGGCTCGACGCCCCCTTCGACCAGGCGGATCCGCACCGGGTGGTGTGCCGCTTCGACGTCAGCGTGGTCTTCGACGACGAACTGGACGACGAGGGCCTCGAGGGACTCGACGGACTCGACGCGGACGTCGACATCGATCCGGACGTGGCGGTGCCCCTCGACGACATCGACGTCGAACCCGACGGCGACACGGAGTCCGACACGGAGTCCGACGCGGACGCCCGGCCGGCCTCCGACTCCGACTCCGACGTCCGGGGCGTGGGGAGAGCCGGTCGCTGACCGTCGCGCCCGCCCGCCGCTCCTCGGGGCGGCGGGCGCGCACTGCGGGCGGGGGCACGGCGGGTGAGCGGGCGGCTCAGGTCGTCGCGGCGGACACCTGCGGGCGCAGCAGCGTCTGCAGCCGCGTCGTACGGTCCTTCCAGAGGCGCTCCGCCACCGCGCGCGGCAGCGCCTGCTCCACGCCCTGCACGACCGACAGGTGGCGCTCACCGCGGCTGAACGCGGTGTAGACCCACGGCCGGGTCAGCAGCTGCGCCGCGTCGCCCGGCAGCACCACGACCACCGCGGGCCAGCGCAGGCCCGCCGCCTGGTGCGCGGTGAGCGCCCACGCGTGCCGCACCTCACGCTCCACCCGGTCCTTCGGTACGACGACGGGGGAGCCGTCGCACTCCAGGTGCAGGCCCTCCGCGTCGGCGCTCACCACCCGGCCGAGCGTCGTCCGGCCGGCCGCCGGGACGTGCGCGATCCGGTCGGCGGGGTCGAAGCCGCCGAACCGGCCGGGGCCGGGATTCAGCCTTTCCTTCAACGCGGCGTTGAGCGCGCGGGTGCCGGCGGCGCCGCCGTGGCCGGGCGTGATGACCTGCGTCTGCTCGGCGGGCACCCCGATCGCCCGCGGCACCGAGTCCGCGACGAGCTGCACGGTGCGGTGGATCGCCTCGGGGGCGTCGCGCACCGGGACGAGGACGACCTCCTTGCCGGGGGCCTCGACCTGGTTCAGCTCGCCGATCGCGATGCCGGACGTCAGCTCCCCGACGGGGCCCGGGTCCGGGGTGCGCGAGACGACCTGCGGGCAGCAGCGCGCGGCGACGAGGTCGGCGAAGACCCGGCCCGGGCCCGCGGACCACAGCACCCCCGGGTCGCCGCTCAGCACCAGGCGGGCGCCGTCCGGCAGCGACTCGACGAGCATCGCCGCGCTCTCCACGTCCAGCTGCGGCGCGTCCAGGACGACCAGGAGGTCGAGGGCGAACGCGCCGTCCGTGTCGCGGCCCGGCCCCTGCTCGCCGGAGAGCAGCCCCGCCACCGTCACCGCGGTCTCCTCCGAGCCGGTCGCCCGGGCGAGCCGACGGCGGCCGTCGGCGCTGTGGGCCGCGACGCACACCCGCAGGCCCAGTGACCCGGCGGCGGCCACCAGCGCGGCGGGCTCGGCGCGGGCCTCCTCGCCGCCGGAGTGCAGCACCAGGCCGTGCCCGGCGACCGCGCGGATCAGCTCGGCGGTGGACCCCGACGCCTGAGCGGCGGCGGCCTCCCAGGCGTCGGCAGCGGGGTCGGAACCGCTCTGTCCGGGGCGGGAGTTGACGATGCGGGCGAGGGCGTCGGCGAGGCTCTCCTCCGCCAGCGCGTACCGCTCGAGGCCGATCAGGACGCGGACGGGGCGCTCCGGCTCCTGGCCCTCCTCGGCTCCCTCGCCCGCCTCGTCACCCGCGGGTCCGCCGCGCGCGTCCTCTTCCGAGCGCTGGACCGGCACGTCGGCGCCTTCGACGGCGTCCTGGAAGACCAACGCGTCGCCCTCGGCGAGGGCGCTCTGCACGGCCGCGTCCGGATCCGGCACCGCGCGCTGCCCCAGGGCGGCCGTCAGCGCGGCGGAGTCGAGCGCGGTGTGCCCCGCGACGGCGGCCTGCTCCAGGAGCCACACCGTGACCGCGCGGCCCCTGCGCTCGTCGTCCGGCCCGCACTCCGCGCCGAGCAGGGCACGGGCGAACCCGTCGGCCTGCTCGGGCCGGACACCGGGGACCCGGAGCAACTGCCAGGGATCGGCGCGCAGGTCTTCCTCGGCACCCTCGCCGAGCGCGGCGGCCGTCGGCCCGGCGAGCGCGGGCGGCGCGCCCCCTTCGGCGAGCACGCCGCGGACCGCCTCGACGGTCTCCGTCGCGGGCGCCTGCGACGCCGCGGGCTGCTGCGGACGCACCTGCTCGGGCGCGTGGACCGGCGCGGGCCTGCGGGGCGCGGGACCCGACTCCGGGAACGCGCTCGCGACGGGCTTCTCGCCGCTCTCCACGGCGCGCACGGCGGCCAGCAGGTCGGCGGCGGTGCCGCTCAGCTTTGTGCCGGCCGCGATCGGTGCCTGCTTCGACGCCTTCCGCTGCTCGATGCGCTCCCGCAGCTCGCGCTGCGCGGCGATCTCGGCCTCGGCCTCGGACAACTGCTCGGAGCTCTCCCCCTCGGCCGCGCCCTTGCCGTCGACATCGGCGTCAGAGTCGGAGTCGGTTTCGGTCTCCGTGTCTGCTTCGGTTTCGGCGTCGGCGGAGACATCCGTGTCGTTGGCGTCCTCGACGGACGCACCGTCTTGCGCGGTCTCGACGTCCTGCACGGCCTCGACGTCCGACACCGTCTCGACGTCCGACGTGGCCTCGGTGACCGGTGCGGTCTCGTCCGGAGTGGGCTCGGAGTCCTCTGCGGCCCCGCCCTCCGGCGTCCCCGGCGTGGCGTCCTCCGTGGCGGCGGGTTCCGTACTCACAGCGTGCTCCAGTCGTGATCGGGATAGCGGTGCACGGGCGCCGACACATCGTCGAGCGCCTGGCAGATCTCGTCAGGAAGACTAAGGGTCTCCACTGACAATGCGGCCGTGAGCTGCTGCGCGTTGCGCGCGCCGACGATCGGGGCCGTCACTCCGGGGCGGTCGCGCACCCAGGCGAGGGCGACCTGGAGCGGGGTGGCCGAGAGCCCGTCGGCGGCCGTCGCGACCGCGTCGACGATGCGGCTCGCCGTGTCGTCGAGGTACGGCGCCACGAACGGCGCCATCTGGTCGGAGCCGCCCCGCGAGTCGGCCGGGGTGGCGTGCCGGTACTTGCCGGTGAGCACGCCCCGGCCGAGCGGCGATGAGGGCAGCAGGCCCACGCCCAGGTCGACGGCGGCGGGCAGCACCTCGCGCTCGACGCCGCGCTGGAGCAGGGAGTACTCCATCTGCGTACCGGCCAGGCGGGTGCGGGTGCCCGGCAGGGCGAGCTGCCACGTGGCGGCCTTGGCGAGCTGCCAGCCGCTGAAGTTGGCGACGCCCGCATAGCGGGCCCGCCCGCTGGTCACCGCTATGTCGAGGGCCTGCAGGGTCTCTTCCAGCGGAGTGCCGGGATCGAAGGCGTGCACCTGCCACAGGTCCACGTGGTCCGTGCCGAGGCGGGTCAGCGAGGCGTCGAGCGCGGCGAGCAGATGACCGCGCGAGCCGTCGAAGCGCCGCTCGGGGTCCGGCACGCTGCCCGCCTTGGTCGCGATCACCAGGTCGCGCCGCGGCACGAGCCGCTCCATCAGGCGTCCGAGCAGGTACTCGGCCTCCCCGTCGCCGTACACATCGGCCGTGTCGACGAGTGTGCCGCCCGCCTCCCAGAACACCTTCAACAAGTCGGCGGCGTCGTTCTCCTCGGTGTGCCCCCAGGTGAGGGTCCCGAGTCCGATGCGGGACACGCGCAGGCCGGTGCGGCCGAGATGCCTCTGCTCCATGGGCGCTGAGATTACTGGCCGGGCCCCCGTGGCGGGCGGGGCTGTGGACAAACCCGTGCCTGTGGAGAACCCGGTCACCCTCGACCTTCGCCTCCCCTTCGCATCCCCATCGCCTCCCCTCCGCCACTGACGGATCCGGCACCGCGCGCTACAGTCCCCGGCACAGGGACGTTACTCATGAGTACAGCGGTAAGGGGATCGGTCATGCAGCTCGGGATCAACCTCGGCTACTGGGGCGCCGGGATGGACGCGGACAATCTCGCCGTCGCCAAGGAGGCCGACAAGCTGGGGTACGCGGTCTGCTGGGCCGCCGAGGCGTACGGCTCGGACGCCGCGACGGTGCTGTCCTGGGTGGCGGCGCAGACCGAACGCATCGACATCGGCTCCGCGATCTTCCAGATCCCGGCGCGGCAGCCCGCGATGACGGCGATGACGGCCGCCACCCTCGACTCGCTCTCCGGCGGCCGGTTCCGGCTCGGCCTCGGCGTCTCGGGCCCGCAGGTCTCCGAGGGCTGGTACGGCGTGAAGTTCGACAAGCCGCTGGCCCGCACCCGGGAGTACGTGGAGATCGTCCGCAAGGCGATGACCCGCGAGCGCCTCAGCTACGAGGGCGAGCACTGGACGCTGCCGCTGCCGGGCGGCCCCGGCAAGCCCATCAAGCTGACCGTCCACCCGCAGCGCGAGCACATTCCGCTGTACGTCGCCGCGATCGGCCCGAAGAACCTGGAGCAGACCGGCGAGATCGCCGACGGCGCCCTGCTCATCTTCCCGGCCGCCGAGCACCTGGAGGACACCGCGATCCGCCATCTGCGCGCGGGGCGCGAGAAGGCCGGGAAGACGATGGACGGCTTCGACGTCGTCCCGACGCTGCCGCTGGCCGTGGGCGAGGACTCCCAGGTGGACGCGCTCGCCGACATGTTCCGGCCGTACACCGCGCTCTACGTGGGCGGCATGGGCAGCCGCAAGCAGAACTTCTACAACCAGCTGGCGCAGCGCATGGGGTACGAGAAGGAGGCCACCGAGATCCAGGACAAGTACCTGGGCGGCGACAAGGACGGGGCGGCCGCGGCCGTGCCGCGTCAGCTGATCGACTCCACCACCCTGCTCGGTTCCGTCGACCGCATCGCCGACCGGATGCGGGCCTACGCGGCGGCCGGGGTCACCACGCTGACGCTGGCCCCGGCGGGCTTCACGCTGGAGGAGCGGCTCACCGCGCTGCGCGCCGGCACCGAGGCCCTGGAGCGCGCCGGTCTCGCCTGACGCGCGGACGGGCCGTGAGGCCCCGCGCGCGAGGCGGAGGGGTGGGGGAGAGGTCTGCGGCCGTGGTGGGGGCTCGGGGGGTCTTCCCCGCCACGGCCGTCACGGGGAACAACGCGCCACGGGGCCCGTGGTTACGGCCTCGTGGCGGCGGCCGTGTCCTTCGTTCGGCGCAGCCGACCACTACAGCTGTTGCCCGACGGGGCACCTCGGACTTGAGTGATCTCTGCGAGGTTCTCGCACAGGGTATGGAGGTGCCAGTGATGCTGTCGGCCAAGAGTGTCTTCGGGGAGATCCTCGACGACGACGAGTCGTTCCGGCTCTTCTGCTCCATCGCCGCCAGCGGCGAATCGCAGGGCGGCTGGGAGAACGGCCGTATCGCCGCCCTCGTGCCGCCGGGCGAGCGCGCGCTCGCCCCGAAGATCGCCCGGCACGGCGCCGACGAGGACAAGCACGGCAGGATCTTCCAGGCGCTCATGAAGAAGCGCGGGCTGCGACCGGTCGACGTCCCGCACGACACCGACTACACGATGCTCCTGGAGAAGCACGGCATCGGCCTCGCGCACGAGCGCCTCAAGGCCGACGAGCCGCTCTCCGTGCGGGACATCGTCACCTACCTCGCCCACAGCCGGGTCACCGAGCAGCGCGCCTCCGAGCAGATGCGGCTGCTGCTCAAGTACTTCGCCGACCACCCGGACATCGGCCGCGCGGTGCGGATGATCTCCCACGACGAGGACAACCACCTGGCGTACTGCCACGAGGAGTTGCTCCGGTTCGCGTACGCCGGACACGGCCGCGCCATCCAGCGCACCCTGCACGCCTGCGCCCTCGCCGAGATCCGCATCTACCGCGACGTGAGCCTCGCCGTGATGGACCGCATGGGGCGCATCCTCCACTGGCCGCACGCCAAACGGCAGCTGCTCACCGCGGGCATCCACACCCTGTACGGCTACGAGCGGGCCGGCGGCTGGCGGCGGATGGTCTCCCTGAAGATGCCGGCCCGACGCGACGCCCTGGGCGGGCCCGCCGCACCGGCGCCCGAGTTCGCCTGACGTCCCCCGGCGAAGGCGCTACAGCCAGCCGCGGCGCTTGAACATCCGGTACAGGACGACCTCCAGGGCGGCCATCAGCAGGATCACCGCCGGATACGTCCACCACCAGTGCAGCTCGGGCATGTGGTCGAAGTTCATGCCGTAGACGCCCGCGATCATCGTGGGGACCGCCGCCATCGCCGCCCACGCCGAGATCTTCCGCATGTCGTCGTTCTGCCGCACGCTCATCTGCGCCAGATGCGCGGACAGGATGTCGGACACCAGCCGGTCCAGGCCCTCCACCGACTCGTTGACGCGCGTCAGGTGGTCGTTGACGTCCCGGAAGAAGGGTTGCGCCGACTCGTCCACGAAGGGCACGGACGGGGTGTAGGGGCCCGTTCCGGAGAGGCGGGCCACGGGCAGCGCCAGTGGCCCGGTCGCCCGGCGGAACTCCAGGATCTGCCGCTTGAAGGTGTAGATCCGCGATGCCGTGTTCCGCGACGAACTGCCGCCGTCCGGTGAGAAGACCTCCGCCTCCAAGAGCTCCAGGTCGGCCTGCAGCTCGTCGGCGACCTCCAGGTAGTGGTCCACGGAGGCGTCGGCGATCGAGTACAGGACAGCCGTCGGGCCGTGCTTGAGGACGTCGGGGTCGGCCTCCAGGCGGTGCCGTACGACACCGAGCGGCGCGCCCTCGCCGTGCCGGACGGTCACCACGAACGAGTCGCCCATGAAGATCATGACCTCGCCGGAGGAGACCGTGTCGCTGTCCTGCTCGTACACGACCGGCTTGAGGACCATGAACACCGAGTCGTCGTAGATCTCCAGCTTCGGCCGCTGATGGGCCTTGAGGGCGTCCTCGACGGCCAGCGGATGCAGCCCGAACTCCTGGCTGACCTCGGCGAACTCCTTCTCGGTCGGTTCGTGCAGCCCGATCCACACGAACGCGTTCTTCGCAGCCCGTGCCTCGTCCAAGGCATCGGAGAAGTCCTCGGGGCCCTCGGTCCGGCGGCCCTCCCGGTAGATGGCGCAGTCGACGATCACACGCGCATTCTTCCCAACCCGTCCGGGCGCCGCACCCCCCGGGCCGCTTAGGCTGAACCGCATGCCCACGCTGATCCTCGTCCGGCACGGACGCTCAACGGCCAACACCGCCGGCCTGCTCGCCGGGTGGACCCCCGGAGTGGCCCTCGACGAGCGCGGCACCGCGCAGGCCGCCGCGCTCCCCGAGCGGCTGGCCCCGCTGCCCGTCGCCGAGGTCGTCACGAGCCCGCTGCAGCGCTGCCGGGAGACCGTCGCGCCGCTGCTCGCCGCCCGGCCCGGGCTCCAGGCGCACCAGGAGGACCGCATCGGCGAGTGCGACTACGGCGACTGGTCCGGCCGCAAGCTCGCCGAGCTCGCCGACGAGCCGCTGATGGAGGTCGTCCAGCGGCACCCGTCGGCCGCCGCGTTCCCCGGCGGCGAGTCCATGCGCGCCATGCAGACCCGGGCGGCCGAGGCGGTCCGCGAGTGGAACGCGCGCGTGGAGCGCGAGCACGGCGAGGACGCCGCCTATCTGATGTGCTCGCACGGCGACATCATCAAGTCCCTCGTCGCGGACGCCCTCGGGCTCCACCTCGACCTCTTCCAGCGCATCTCCGTGGAGCCCTGTTCCGTCACCGTGATCCGCTACACGCGGCTGCGCCCCTTCCTCGTACGCCTGGGGGACACCGGTGACTTCGCCTCGCTCGCGCCGCGCGAGGAGCCGCCCGGCGACGACGCGACGGTGGGGGGCGGTGCGGGCGCACCGTGATCGTCACGCGCAGTAGGGTGAGGCGGGCCGCGGCAGCCCCCGCACCGTGCCGGTAGCCGTACCGCCGTCGCGAGGGAACTGTCGCGACCCCCGTACTTTGCAGTCGATCAATGGAGACAGGACGTGTCCCGTCAGGTGTTCCTCTACGACCCGCCGGAGCGTTTCGTCGCGGGAACGGTCGGGCTGCCCGGACGGCGTACCTTCTTCCTCCAGGCCTCCGCGGGGATGCGGGTGACCAGCGTCGCCCTGGAGAAGACCCAGGTGGCCGCGCTCGCCGAGCGCATGGAGGAGCTCCTCGACGAGGTCGTGCGCCGCAGCGGGGGCAGCGCCGCGGTGCCGGCCGTCACCCCCTCCGAGGTCACCGACAGCGCGCCGCTCGACTCGCCCGTCGAGGAGGAGTTCCGCGTCGGCACGATGGCGCTCGCCTGGGACGGCGAGGAGGAGCGGATGATCGTCGAGGCGCAGGCCCTCGTGGAGCTGGACGCGGACTCCGAGGACGACCTCGCCGAGGCGGAGGAAAGGCTCCTGCAGGACGAGGAGAACGGTCCGCCGATGCTCCGGGTCCGGCTCACCGGTGCGCAGGCCCGCGCCTTCGCCAAGCGCGCCCTCGACGTCGTCAACGCCGGCCGCCCGCCGTGCCCGCTGTGCAGCCTGCCGCTCGACCCGGAAGGACACGTATGCCCGCGCCAGAACGGATACCGGCGGGGAGCGTGAACGCCGACGCCGTCCCGCTCCTCGCCCACGGGGAGCTGACCGTGCGCGGGCGCATCCGGGAGGCCTCGAACGCGGTGCTCTACTGCACGGTCGCGTACGAGGGCCGGGAGGCCGCCTGCGTCTACAAGCCGGTCGCCGGGGAGCGCCCGCTGTGGGACTTCCCCGACGGCACGCTCGCGCAGCGCGAGGTCGCCGCGTACGAGGTGTCGCAGGCCACCGGCTGGGAGCTGGTGCCGCCGACCGTGCTGCGGGAGGGGCCGCACGGCCAGGGCATGTGCCAGCTGTGGATCGAGGGCTCCGACGACGTGGAGCTGCTCGCCCTGGTCGACGGCGAGGAGCCGGGCGAGGGCTGGAAGGCGGTCGGACTCGCGCAGGTCGACGAGGAGCGGACGGCGCTCCTGGTGCACGCGGACGACGCGCGGCTGCGCCGGCTCGCCGTCCTCGACGCCGTGATCAACAACAGCGACCGCAAGGGCGGCCACCTGCTGGCCTCCGGCGGCCACCTCTGGGGCATCGACCACGGGGTCACCTTCCACGCCGAGAACAAGCTGCGGACGCTGCTGTGGGGGTGGGCGGGGGAGCCCCTGACGGACGAGGCCGTCGAGGTCCTCCAGGGCCTGCGGGACGGCCTCAAGGAGGGCGCCGCGCTCGCCGAGCGGCTGGCCGTGCTGATCACCGGGGCGGAGACCGAGGCCCTGCGCGCCCGGGTGGCGGAGCTGCTGCGGTCGGGACGTCACCCGGAGCCGACCGGGGACTGGCCGCCGATTCCCTGGCCACCGGTGTAGCCCGCGGGGCACCGCACGCCGGCCCGGCGGGGCCCCGCACAACCGGCGCGCTCGCGCAAGAGTGACCGGCCGGCCACCGATTCGTTGATCCCCACTCGTATGCGGACGCCCCGTCCGGTTAGGCTCATGGCATGCATGCCTGGCCCGCTTCTGAGGTCCCCGCCCTTCCTGGCAAGGGCCGCGACCTCCGGATCCACGACACCGCGACCGGTGAGCTCGTCACCCTCGACCCCGGTCCCGTCGCCCGTATCTACGTCTGCGGCATCACCCCGTACGACGCGACCCATATGGGTCACGCGGCGACCTACAACGCGTTCGACCTCGTGCAGCGCGTGTGGCTCGACACCAAGCGGCAGGTTCACTACGTCCAGAACGTGACCGACGTGGACGACCCGCTCCTGGAACGCGCCACCCGCGACGGCAAGGACTGGGTCGAGCTCGCCGAGGGCGAGACCGCGCTCTTCCGCGAGGACATGACCGCACTGCGGCTCCTGCCGCCGCAGCACTACATCGGAGCCGTCGAGGCGATACCCGGCATCGTGCCGCTCGTCGAACGGCTCCGCGACATGGGCGCCGCCTACGAGCTCGACGGCGACGTCTACTTCTCCGTCGAGTCCGACAGCCACTTCGGGGAGGTGTCCGGGCTCGACACGGCCGCGATGAAGCTGCTCTCCGCCGAGCGCGGCGGCGACCCCGAGCGGCCCGGCAAGAAGAACCCGCTCGACCCGATGCTCTGGATGGCCGCCCGCGAGGGCGAGCCGAGCTGGGACGGCGCCAGCCTGGGCCGTGGCCGGCCCGGCTGGCACATCGAGTGTGTGGCCATCGCCCTCGAACACCTCGGGATGGGCTTCGACGTGCAGGGCGGGGGGTCGGATCTCGCCTTCCCGCACCACGAGATGGGCGCGTCCCACGCCCAGGCGCTGACCGGGGAGTACCCCTTCGCCAAGGCGTACGTGCACGCGGGCATGGTCGCCCTGGACGGCGCGAAGATGTCGAAGTCCAAGGGCAACCTCGTCTTCGTCTCGCGGCTGCGGCGCGACGGGGTCGACCCGGCGGCGATCCGGCTCGCCCTGCTCGCGCACCACTACCGTGCGGACTGGGAGTGGACGGACGCGGTTCTCGACGAGGCCGTCGAGCGGCTCGGGCGCTGGCGTGCGGCCGTGTCCCGTCCCGACGGACCCGCCGCCGAGGGGCTCGTCGAGGAGATCCGCGAGGCCCTCGCCAACGACCTGGACGCGCCGGCCGCGCTCGCCGCGGTCGACCGCTGGGCCGCGGAGCAGGCTGCCGCCGGCGGGACGGACGAGGGCGCGCCCGGGGTCGTGTCCCGCGCCGTCGACGCGTTGCTTGGCGTGGCCTTGTAGCGGTTGTCCTGTGCGGTTGTCCTGTGCGGTTGTCCTGTGCTGGGGTCGATCGCCCTTCGGGCTCGTCCTCAAACGCCGGACGGGCTTGAGGATTCGCTGCGTCGGGCTGGAGGGGCTGTCGTCCTGTGCTGAGGTCGGTCGCCCTTCGGGCTCGTCCTCAAGCGCCGGACGGGCTTGAAGGGCCCCGCTGCGGTGGGCTGGAACCGCAGGCAGGCCTCGGACAGGCTGAAAGTCCCCCCTCCGCCATGGGCCGCTCCAGGAAATCCACGAGCGGCCCAGCAAAGTCCATGGCCCCGGGGCCCGTTCAGGCGCTAGACCTCCGCCATGAGATCTTCCACGCGCTTCAGATCGGTGGCCGCCGCCGCTTTCCTGGGCCTGCTCGCCGTGTTCGCCGGGCCCGGTGGGGCGGCGGAGGCTGCCGATGAGTCCGCGACCACGGTCGGTGACGTCACCGGGTTCGATGCCGACGGGTCCGTCTACCACTTGACCGCGGGCCGGGCCGAGGCCCGCGTCAGCTTCGTGTCCGCGGAGACGTTCCGGCTCGAGCTCGCCCCGGACGGGAAGTTCACCGACCCCGCGGGCAAGGACATCGTCCTGCCGCAGGGCGACCCGCCCCGCACCCAGTGGAAGGACAAGGGCGACCGTTACGAGCTGAGCACCTCCGCGGTGACCCTGCGCGCCTACAAGTCGCCGCTCCGGTTCGCGCTGTACCGCGCCGACGGGAGCCGCGTCTGGGCCGAGTCCAAGGGGCTCTCCTGGACCGACGACGCCACCACGCAGAGCCTCGCGCGCGGCGCCGACGAGCAGTTCTACGGCGCCGGCATGCAGAACGGCCGCGGCAACACCTCGCACCGCGGCAAGAAGGTCGAGGTCGGCGTCGACTACAACTGGGACGACGGCGGGCACCCCAACTCCGTGCCCTTCTACCTGTCTTCGGCCGGGTACGGCGTCTTCCGGAACACCTACGCGCCCAACACCTACGACTTCGCCGAGCCGGTGACCGCCACCGCGAAGGAACAGCGTTTTGACGCCTACTACTTCGCCGGGCGCGGCGGCGACGCGGCCAAGGACGTCATCGGGCAGTACACGAAACTCACCGGCAAGCCCTTCATGCCGCCCGTCTACGGCATGGAGATCGGTGACGCCGACTGCTATCTGCACAACGCCAACCGCGGGGAACGCCACACCCTGGACGCCCTCGACGTCGCCGACGGCTACGTGAAGAACGACATGCCCAACGGGTGGATGCTCGTCAACGACGGCTACGGCTGCGGCTACGAGAACCTCTCCGAGGTCTCCAAGGGCCTCGCCGAGCGCAAGATGAAGACGGGGCTGTGGACCGAGGACGGCCTCGACAAGATCGCCGAACAGGTCAAGGCGGGCCAGCGCGTCGCCAAGCTCGACGTCGCCTGGGTCGGCGACGGTTACCAGAAGGCCCTCGACGGCTGCAAGGACGCCTACCGGGGCATCGAGGACAACAGCGACGCCCGCGGCTTCACCTGGGCCCCGGAGAGCTGGTCGGGCGCGCAGCGCTGCGGTGTGCAGTGGTCCGGCGACCAGAGCGGCAGCTGGGAGTACATCCGCTGGCAGATCCCGACGTACGCCGGGTCGACCATGTCCGGCATGGCGTACACGACCGGTGACGTCGACGGCATCTTCGGCGGCAGCCCCAAGACGTACGTACGCGATCTGCAGTGGAAGATGTTCCTGCCCGTCACGATGACGATGGACGGGTGGGCCGCCAGCGACAAGCAGCCCTTCCGCCAGGGCGAGCCCTACACCTCCATCAACCGCACGTACCTGAAGCTGCACGAGTCGCTGCTGCCCTACCTCTACTCCTACGCCCATGAGGCGACCAAGACCGGAGTGGGCGCGGTGCGGCCGCTGGCCCTGGAGTACCCGGACGATCCGAAGGCCGCGACCGACGCCGCCAAGTACGAGTTCCTGACCGGTGAGGACTTCCTCGTCGCGCCCGTCTACAAGGACACCACCACGCGGGACGGCATCTATCTGCCCAAGGGCACCTGGACCGACTACTGGACCGGGCGGACCTACCAGGGGCCGACCACCGTCGACGGCTACAGCGCGCCCCTTGACACCCTGCCGCTGTTCGTGAAGGGCGGCGCGAGCGTGCCGATGTGGCCGGGCGGCATCCGCTCCTACCAGGACCGGAAGGCCGGCTCGCCGCTCGCCTGGGACATCTACCCGCAGGGCCGGTCCTCCTTCGAGCTGTACGAGGACGACGGCGTGACCCGGCAGCACCGCGACGGGAAGTACGCCACGCAGCGCGCGGACGTGCGGGCACCCCGCTCGGGCGCGGGTGACGTGCGCGTGCGGATCGGCGCGAGCAAGGGCGGGTTCGCGGGGAAGCAGTCCGGCCGGCCGTACGCGTTCACGCTGCACACCGGGGACGCGCCGAGCCGGGTCGGGCTCGACGGGCACCGGCTGCCGCGGCTCGCGTCGCGGGGCGCGTACGACAAGGCCGCGCAGGGCTGGTTCTACGACCGGGACGACCGGGGCGGGGTCGTGAAGGTGAAGACGGCCTCCCGCCGCACCGACCGCTCCTTCGAGCTGACCCTCGACGACACCAGCGCCGTCGGCGGGGCAGTGCCCGGCGCCACCGCCGCGGTGAGCGTCCCGGCGGGCCAGGAGCTCGGCGCGGGCACGCCCGGCAAGGTCACCGTCGACGTCACGGCGGGCACGAAGGACGCCACCGGCGTCGAGGTCACCCTCGACGCCCCGAAGGGGTGGACCGTACAGGCCGCCGAGGTCGACCGTGTCCGCGCGGGCGCCACCCGCCGCGTGGAGCTCGCCGTCACTCCGGCCAAGGACGCAGGCCCGGGCGACCTGCCGCTCACCGCGCGCGCCCGCTACCGCTCGGCGGGCCAGGAACGCACCGCTACCGGACGGTTCGCGCTCGGCGTGATGCCCGAGGCGCCCGGCAAGGACACCTGGGCGAGCGACATGGTGTGGCTGAAGTCCACCAACGGCTACGGTCCCGCCGAACACGACCGCAGCAACGGCGAGTCGGGCGCTGGCGACGGCAAGACGCTGGCGCTGGCCGGAAAGACGTACGAGAAGGGGATCGGCACGCACGCCGACTCCGAGATCGAGGTCTACGCGGGCGGTCGCTGCTCGCAGTTCACCGCGGACGCCGGCATCGACGACGAGATCAACGGCTACGGGGAGGTGGCCTTCTCGGTCGAGGCCGACGGCAAGGTGCTGTGGACCTCACCGAAGGTGACGGGCGCGTCGGCGACCGTGCCGGTCGACGTCGACGTGCGCGGGGCCCGGCACGTGCGGCTGAAGGTGAGCGACACCAACGGCTCCAAGAGCGGGGACCACGCGGACTGGGCCGCGGCCCGGTTCACCTGCGCGTAGCGAGCCGCGCACGTGAGGTGCGCGCACAGGGAGCGGCGCCGGGCGGGAAGGTCTCCGCCCGGCGCCGCCGTGTGCTCACGCGAGGTGCGTGCGTCTCACACGGTCACTTGGTGACCACGATGGCCAGCAGGTAACCGGGGTTGCCGGTGTCGTAGTAGCCGAGCACCTGCTGCCCGAAGGCGAACGCCTCCTGGACCTCGTCGTGGGTCTGCGGGCTGGGATTGACGAACGCGCGCCAGGCGTTGTCGACGTGCAGGTAGAGGATCGACGCCTGACCGGGCAGCGGCTGGACGACGTCCCAGAACGCCGTCGCGACGTTGGACGCGAGCGCCTGGGTGGAGATCTCCGGCGCGTGCGCCTGCGGGATCTGCTGCTCCTGTTCCTGGCCGAACTGCTGGAGCAGGTGCTGGAAGGGCTCCTGCCGGCCGAGGTGCTGGAGCTGCTGGCGCAGCTGAGGCGGGACCTGCTGCATGCCTTGCTGGCCCTGGTTGTCCTGCTGGCCCTGGAAGCCGCCTTGCTGGCCCGGGACGCCTTGCTGGGGCCCGAACTGCTGCTGGCCGGGCTGCTGTTGGCCGTACTGCTGCTGTCCGTACTGCTGGTGGTCCTGCCGGCCCTGTCGGCCTTGCTGCGGCGGAGCCGTGCTGGGGCTCTGCTGTTGGCCGTACTGCTGCTGGCCGGGCTGCTGTTGGCCGTACTGGCCTTCCTGTTGCTGGCCCAACTGACTCATCTGCGGGGTGGTGCTCATGCGGGTGCCACCTTCCCTCAATGGTTGTGGTCCTTCAGGAGTGCTGGAGCAGGCGTACCGGTGCCCTGCTGCGTGCGGTGCTGCTCAGCCCGCGACGACCAGGCCGACGACCTCGTCGTCCGAGAACCAGACGCGTACGTCCGGCCGGCCCCCGGCGAAGGCGGTGTGCACCGCCTGCCGCGTCTCGGGCGACGGGTTGTCGAGGTTGCGCCACTGGCCGGCCACGAACAGCCGGATACGGGGCGGGAGTTCCGGTGGATAGGGGAGCAGCTCGTCCCAGTAGCGCTCGGCCTGCCCGGAACCCACCGCCGACGGCAGCAGCTTCGCCACCGCCGCCTTGATGTCGGGGCGGTTGCCGATCCGCTGCGAGGCGGGCCTGCCCGGCGCGTCCTGCTGCGGCGAACCCGTGGCGCGCAGCACCTCGCGGGCCCGGTCCGGCGTCATCGGGGGCCTGCCCGCCGCCTTCAGGATGCCCTGCAGCGCGGCCAGCGCGCCGACCACGATCGGCGAGGCGGAGGACGTGCCGGAGAACGTGTCCGTGTACCAGGCGAGCTCCTCGGCGCCGCCCTGCAGATCGCCGGGCCCGTCCCAGGAGCCGCCGGTCGACGTGGTCTCCCGGCCCCAGCCCTGCGCGTCCACGCGGGCGCCGTAGTTGGAGAAGGCGAGCCGTGAGCGGTCGGGGCCGTGGTCGCGGCCGTGGGTGCCGGGCGGCGGGGCGCCCGCGCCGACCAGGACCGCGCCGGAGGAGCGGTTGGCGGGGTTGAAGGGGTTGCGCCACCAGGACGGGAAGCCGTCGGGGCGGCGCTCGTAGACGGCGTCGTCCAGCGACTGGGCGCCGTTGCCCGCCGCGCCCACCACGAGCACGCCCTTGGCGGTGGCGTACCGCACCGCGGCGTAGTCGTCGGGCCACCACTCGATGGCGATGTAGCCCTGCTGGTCGTCGCGGTCCTCGAAGTCGAACTTCGGCCCCGGGCGGTGCAGTTCGAGCAGGATGACGTCGCCGGGGCTCAGCCGCTCGGCCGCGGCGTGGAGGGTGGCCGCGGTGCCGAGGGGCTGGAAGGAGGCGGCCGCCGTCACGGCCTCCGGCGCGATGCCGGTGATGCCGAGGGTGTTGCGGTCGCCGCCGATGACGCCGATCACGGCGGTGCCGTGGTTGCGCCAGGCCACGTCTTCGATCGGGGTGCCGATGACGACCCCCGCGAGCTTCGCGGCGAGGTCCTCGTGGCGCAGCTGCCAGGCGCCCTCGATGTCCACGACGGTGACGCCCTCGCCGGAGCCGCCGAGGCGCTGCCAGGCCCAGGGGGCGTCGACGCCCTCGGGCGCCGGCTTCAAGTACCCCTGGCGGCTGGTGAAGTCGGGCGTGACGGGCATGCCCTCCTTGCGGCGCCGGGCCGTGTCGCCGACGTCGTGCGGCCGGGTCGACGAGGAGTCGACGGCGGCGGGTACGGCGCCGGGCTTCACGTACGCCGTGTCGATGCCCGGCAGCGCCGCCATCCGCGAGCGCAGTTCCTCGGGCCGGTCCGCGCCACCGCGCACGCGGTAGAAGAGGGCCAGGTCGGGGAGGTCCTCCTCGTCGGCGGACGAGGGAGCGGCGGCCCGCAGCCGGTCCTCGTTGCCGAACAGGGGCTCCAGGGTGAGCTGTTCGTCGGACAGGAACATGTTGAGGGCCGACACGTCGGCACCGGAGGCCGAGCGGACGTCCCGCTCGCCGGTGCGCAGCCGGGCCTCGGGCCGGGCGACGACGATCAGCTCCGGCTCGGTGCCGCGGTAGGTGAATCCTGTCCCGTCGGGGCCCGGACCTCGCGCTCCGGGGTCCCGTGCCGGGTCTGCCTGTTCGGTCATCGCTTCACCGCTCCCTTCCGTCCGTCGGGTGCCGTGCTGTGCGCTGCGTCAGGTCTACGGGGCACACCCTGCTACGGCAGGACGGAACCGTCCACCCCTGTTTTGAGCAATGGAGTTTGAGGGTTAGTTGAAGCGGGAAGCCCGTGCAATTCGGCCATGAACGGCAGATCAGTCATGAACAGCACAAGCGCGAACAGTGCAAGGGGGCGGCACCGGTACGGGTGCCGCCCCCTTGCGGGATGCCTGACCTCAGTCGTCCGAGGAATCCGCCGGACCGGACGACGGCCCGGAGGGACCGGACGACGGGCCGGAGTCGTCGCCGTCGTTCTCGCCCTCGCCGGCCTGCCCCGGCCGCTGGGTCGGCTTCGGCTTCGGGGGCCGGGTGCGGTCGCTGGGGGCGTCCCGCAGATACGCCGCTCCGTCGCCGCCGTCCCGGCGCCGCAGATAACGCTCGAACTCGCGGGCGATGGCCTCGCCCGACGCCTCGGGGAGCTCCGCGGTGTCCCGCGCCTCCTCCAGCGACTGCACGTACTCCGCGACCTCGCTGTCCTCGGCCGCCAGCTGGTCCACGCCCACCTGCCAGGCGCGCGCGTCCTCGGCCAGCTCACCCAGCGGGATGCGCAGGTCGATGAGGTCTTCCAGGCGGTTCAGCAGCGCGAGCGTGGCCTTGGGATTGGGCGGCTGCGACACGTAGTGCGGGACGGCGGCCCAGAGGCTGACGGCGGGGACGCCCGCGTGCGTGCACGCTTCCTGGAGGATGCCGACGATGCCCGTCGGGCCCTCGTACTTCGTCTCCTCCAGGTCCATGGTGCGCGCCAGATCCGGGTCGGAGGTCACACCGCTGACCGGGACCGGGCGGGTGTGCGGGGTGTCGCCGAGCAGCGCACCCATGATGACCACCAGCTCGACGCCCAGTTCGTGCGCGAAGCCGAGGATCTCGTTGCAGAACGACCGCCAGCGCATGGACGGCTCGATGCCCCGCACCAGGACCAGGTCGCGCGGCTTGTCGCCGCCGACGCGGACCACCGAGAGCCGGGTCGTCGGCCAGGTGATCTTGCGCACCCCGCCGTCCAGCCAGACCGTCGGGCGGTTGACCTGGAAGTCGTAGTAGTCCTCGGCGTCGAGCGCCGCGAACACCTCGCCCTTCCACTCCTTGTCGAGATGCGCGACCGCGGCGGAGGCGGCGTCGCCGGCGTCGTTCCAGCCCTCGAACGCGGCCACCATGACCGGGTCGACCAGCTCGGGAACCCCCTCGAGCTCGATCACCCAGGCCTCCTTCCGACGTTCCCTTGCGTACGCCCCAACCTTACGGCGTCGGCGGGGTCCGTCCGCAGCCCCCTTGCGTGGGGGAGTGCGTGATCACTGCCCACGTCCGGGCCCGGGAAACGGCGGCTTCGGGCCGGGTGGCGCCCGGTCCGGGCGCGCGGGCGCCGGGCCCTCACGCAGGGGAGCGGACCGGTGTCAGAGCGTCGAACGCAGCCACTGTTCGACGCTCGCGATGTGCACCGTCGCCCACGACCTGGCCGCCTCGGCGTCCCGGTCCCGCAGGGCGGCGAGGATCGCCCGGTGCTCGCGCAGCGTGCGGCTGACGGCATCCTCCTGGGTCAGGCCGCGCCAGACGCGGGCCCGGGTGGTGGGGCCGGAGAGGCCGTCGAGCAGCGAGCACAGGACGGAGTTGCCGGACGACTGCACGATGCCGCGGTGGAACTCCAGGTCACAGCCGACCAGCTCCTCCACGGACGGCGCCTCGCCCAGGGCGTCCAACTGCTCGCTCAGCGCGTCCAGTTCGGCGTCGGAGATGTGGGCGCAGGCCATCGCCGTGGCGGCCGGTTCCAGGATGCGGCGCACCGCGAGGAACTCCAGGACCGTGTCGTCGCGGTGGAAGTCGACGACGAAGCTCAGCGCTTCCAGAAGGAGTTGGGGATCCAGACTGGTGACGTACGTGCCGTCGCCCTGGCGTACGTCGAGGATGCGGATCAGCGCGAGCGCGCGTACCGCCTCGCGCAGCGAGTTGCGCGAAAGGCCCAGCTCGGCGGCGAGTTCGCTCTCCTTGGGCAGCCGGTCGCCGGGGCGCAGGGCGCCCGAGACGATCATGCCCTTGATCTTCTCGATGGCCTCGTCGGTGACAGCCATGGGGACCTCGCCTCGCCCGTCAAAAGTGCCGAATAGACATCCGATGTATCTGGCGATTATGGCCCGCCGCGCACCCACCCCGCACGGGAGTAAGGGGAATGCCCCTTTTCCTGGACGGCGGGTCAGCCGAAGCGCTCGATCCTGATCCGGTCCACCGGCTGACCGCCCTCCACCAGCAGCCGCGACGCGTGCTCCGCGAATCCGTTGGAGCCGCAGATGTACGCCTCCCAGCCGCCCTCGGGCCGCCCGTCCGCATCCAGCAGGCCCGCCAAGTGGCCCGCGTTCAGACGGCCTTCGGAGCGGGTGAGGACCACGGTGGTCTCCTCGCCGTACTCGTCCGCGTAGATCAGGTCCTGTGGCGTGCGCGCCGAGACGATCAGCCGCAGCGGGACGTCGAGCCCCGCGAGACGGCGGTGGCGGACCATCGACATCAGCGGCACCACGCCCGATCCTGCCCCGAGCAGCAGGGCGGGACGGTCGCCCGGCCAGGCGAAGAACCCGGCCAGCGGCCCGCGCACCTCGACCGTGTCGCCGACGCGCGCCACGGTGTGCAGATGCCCCGACACCTCGCCGTCCCGCACCTGGTCGAGGGTCAGCTCGATCTCGCCGCCGCCGTCCGGGGCCGAGGCGATCGAGTAGTGCCGCTGGGCGATATAGCCGTCCTCGGCGGTGAGGCGCAGCATCAGGTGCTGACCCGGGACGTGCCCCTCCCACTCGGGGACCTTCAGCCGGAAGGTGGCGGCGCGCGGCGTCTCACGGCGGACCCCCACGATCATCGCGCGCTGCCACACGGCGGCCGAACGGCTCTCCACATCGATGCGGCCGGGCACGGCGAACGCCGTCGGCGGCACGAACGGCGCCGCCGCGGAGCCGTCACCGTATGAGAAATCAGTCACCGGAGTAGCGCTCCTCGGCCCAGGGGTCGCCCCGGTGGTGGTAGCCGTTCTGCTCCCAGAAGCCGGGCTCCTCGCGGTCGGTGACGCGCAGCCCCGCGACCCACTTGGCGCTCTTCCAGAAGTACAGGTGGGGGACGATCAGCCGGGCCGGGCCGCCGTGCTCGGCGGGCAGCGGCTCGTCGCCGTACTCCCACACGATCCACGCCCGGCCGCCCGTCACGTCGGCCAGCGGAAGGTTGGTCGTGTAGCCGGTGTGCGCGTACGCGATGACGTGCGTCGCCCCGGCGAGCGGGCGGGCCTCGGCGAGGAAGGTGTCCAGGCTCACCCCGCCGAACCGCACCCCGAACTTGGACCAGCTCGTGACGCAGTGGATGTCGCCCCGGTACTCGGCGGCGGGCAGCGCGTGCGCCTCGTCCCAGCTCCAGGTGCGCGGGGCCGCGACCATGCCGTCGACGCGGAACGTCCAGTCGGCGGCGGCCAGGTGCGGGGTCACCTCGGCGGACAGGACGGGCCAGGTGTCGCCCGCGTCGTACTGCCCGGGCGGCAGCCGCGGGTCGCGGTCGGCGGCGCGGGAGCGGCCGGTGAAGCCGCGGGTGGGCTCGAAACCGGTGCCGGGGGTCATCCGGCCCCCGCCTCGGTGCGGTCCGCCTCGTCCGTGTCGCCCGCGCGGTCCCCGGTCCCGGCCGCCGCTGCGGTCAGGTCCCGCAGGACGGCCGCCTCGTCGAGGGTGAGCAGGACCCGGTCGCGCATCAGGACGCGCCCGTCCACCACGGTGTCCCGGACGTCGGCGGCCGCGGCCGCGTACGCCAGCGTCGACCACGGGTCGTGCCGGGGCGCGAGGTGCGGCCGCCGCAGGTCGAGCACGATCAGGTCGGCGCGCTTGCCGGCCTCCAGCGACCCCAGCTGGTCGTCGAGGCCGAGGGCCCGCGCCGACTCGGCGGTCGCCATCCGCACCGCCTGCTCGGCGCCGACCGCGGTGGGGTCGCCGCCCGCCTTGTGCACGAGCGCGGCCACGTTCACCGCGCCCAGCAGGTCCAGCGTGTTGGAGCTCACGGCGCCGTCCGTGCCGAGGCCCACCGTGACGCCCGCGTCGAGCAGCTCGGGCACCCGCGCGATGCCGCAGCCCAGCTTCAGGTTGGACACCGGGCAGTGCGCGACGCCCGTACCCGTGCGGGCCAGCGTCGCGATCTCCGCGTCGGCGAGGTCGACGGCGTGCGCGAGCAGCGTGTCCGGGCCGAGCACCCCGAGCGAGTCGAGGAGTTCCACCGGCCGCATGCCGTGCTGCTCGGTGACGACGCCCACCTCGCCCGCGTTCTCCGCGGCGTGCAGGTGCAGCAGCGCGCCGTGCTCGCGGGCCAGCGCGGCGATCGCCGTCAGCTGCTCGGGTGCCAGGGTGTACGCGGAGTGCGCGAAGAGGACCGGGCGGGTGCCCGGCGCCGGCGTGCGGGCGGCCAGGTCGGCGGTGGCCCAGCCGAGCCGCTCCGCGTAGGGGCGCCCGTCGGGCGGGCCCGGCACGTCCATGAAGGTGGGGCCGGTGAGCAGCCGCCACCCCGCCTCGCGGGCCGCGGCCTCGGCCGCCTCGTGGAACCAGTACATGTCCAGCGCGGTCGTGACGCCGCCGCGCACGGACTCCGCGATCGCGCCGCGGATGCCCGCCGTCACCGTCGCCGGGGAGAGCAGCCCGGCCTCGCGCGGGATCACCCGGGCGAGGAACCCCTGGAGCGTGACGTCGTCGGCGATGCCGCGCAGCAGCGTCATCGCCAGATGGGTGTGCGTGTTGATCAGGCCCGGCAGCACGAGGCAGCCGCGCGCGTCGATCTCCTCGGCCGCCTCGTACGTCGTGCGCAGCCGCTCGGCGGGGCCCACCTCGACGACGCGGCCCGCGCGGACGGCGACCGCGCCGTCCGTCACGACGGTGCCCGCGGCGTCGACGGTCAGTACGTCGCCGCCGTGCACCAGCAGGTCGATGGAGCCGCCGCGGTCCTGGGCCGGCAGGTCGGTGGGGTGCATCGCTTCCGTTCTTTCGCGCGGGTCGTCCGGGGGCGCGGGTCGTTCGTACGGCGGGTCGTTCAGTGGGTGGTGGAGGCCAGCAGGCGCAGTGCGTCCAAGGTTATCCGGGCGCCGCGGTCGACCCCGGCGGCGACCACGTCGCGGTGCGGGTCGTAGCCGCCCGTCCCGACGGACGCCTCGTCGTCGACCAGCTCGTCGGCGTTGGCACCGTCCACGACGAGCGCGCCGCCCGCGGTCAGACCGTGCGTGGCGGCGAAGACGAGCAGCGCGGAGAGCTCCATCTCGATCGCCGCGATCCCGGCCCGCGCGTACGCCTCGCCGGGCAGCGGCAGGAAGCCCGGCTGGAACGCGGCCCGCGTCCACACCACGCCTCGGTGGTGCGGGGCGCCGGCCGCCCGCGCCGCGCGCTGCAGCGCGAGGACCGCCTCCGGCGCCGAGAACGCCGGGTACTCGGCGGGGATCAACTGCTGGGTGACGCCGTCGTCGCGCACCGCGGCGTCCGCGATGACCAGGTCGCCGTCGCGGATCCCGGGCCGGATCGCGCCCGCCGTGCCGAGCCGCAGGATGGTCCTGACGCCGGCCTCGGCGAGCTCCTGGAAGAGCAGCAGCGCGCCGGGCGCGCCGACGCCGTGCGAGGCGACGACGACCTGCGTGCCCTGCCAGCCGCCCGTGAAGGTGCGGTACTCGCGGTGGTACGACACCTCCTTGGCGTCGTCGAGGAGGTCCGCGACGGCGACCGCCCGGCCCGGGTCGCCGACGACCACCGCGTGCGCGGGCAGGCCGGTGCGCGGGACACGGGTGACGGGCAGCGCGTCGGAGGGCGACGTCATCGGAGAGCTCACGTCGGCGATCGTACGCAGCGCCGGACACGCGGAAGGGACGGCCCCCCGTCGGGGAGCCGTCCCGTGCGCGACCGCGCTGTGCGAGCCGGCGCTCAGGCCTTCTTGCCCAGCAGGTCCTCGACCTTGCTCCGCACGTCGTCCGTGGCCAGGCCGCGGATCGTCAGCGTCGTACGGCGGCGCAGCACGTCGTCCGCCGTCTCGGCCCACTCGTTGTCCCGGGCGTAGACGACCTGGGCCCAGATCTCCGGGGCGTCCGGGTGGACGCGCTCGGCCAGCTCCGGGTTCTCGTTCGCGAGCCGGGCGATGTCGAAGGAGAGCGAGCCGTAGTGCGTCGCCAGGTGCTTGGCGGTGTCGGCGGCCATCCGCGGGCCGGGCGCCGGACCGTCGACCAGGAGGCGGTGGGCGACGGCACGCGGGTTGGCGATGCCGGGCAGCGGCAGCTTCTTCGGCAGCTCGGAGATCGGCTCGTAGTCGTCGCCGAGCGGGTGCCCCGGCAGCGCCTCCAGCTTCTTCATCACCGTACGGCCGATGTGCCGGAACGTCGTCCACTTGCCGCCGGCCACCGACAGCATGCCGCCGGTGCCCTCGGTGACGACCGTCTCGCGCTTGGCCTTGGAGGTGTCGCCGGGGCCGCCGGGCAGCACCCGCAGACCCGCGAAGGAGTACGTGATCAGGTCGCGCGACAGCTGCTGGTCGCGGATGGAGAAGGCGGCCTCGTCCAGGATCTGGGCGGTGTCCTGCTCCGTGACGCGCACGTCCGCCGGGTCGCCCTCGAACTCCTCGTCCGTGGTGCCGAGCAGCAGCATGTCCTCCCAGGGGAGGGCGAAGGTGATGCGGTACTTGTCGATCGGGGTCGCCAGCGCGGCCTTCCAGGGGGCGGTGCGCTTGAGGACCAGGTGCGCGCCCTTGGAGAGGCGGATGGAGGGGGCCGCGCCGGGGTTCTCCATCTTGCGCAGGTGGTCGACCCACGGCCCGGTGGCGTTGAGGACCAGACGGGCGTTGACGCCGAACTCGTCGCCGCTCATGCGGTCCTTGAGCTCCGCGCCGGTGACCCGGCCCTTGGTGAAGCGCAGGCCGGTGACCTCGGCGTGGTTGAGGACCGAGGCGCCCGCCTCGACGGCCGCGCGGACCGTCATCAGCGCCATGCGGGCGTCGTTCATCTGGTCGTCGCCGTAGACCGCGACGGCCTTCAGGTTGTCGGTGCGCAGCTCCGGCACGTCCTGGGCGGCCTTGGCCGGGGAGAGCAGGTGGCCGACGCCGTCACCGAAGGCGGAGAGCGCCGAGTAGGCGAAGACGCCCGCGCCCAGCTTGGCCGCGCCGTGCGGGCCGCCCTTGTAGACCGGCAGGTAGAAGGTGAGCGGGTTCGCCAGGTGGGGGGCCACCTGACGGGAGACCGCGCGGCGCTCGAAGTGGTTCTCCGCCACCAGCTTCACGGCGCCGGTCTGCAGGTAGCGCAGACCGCCGTGCAGGAGCTTGGAGGAGGCGGAGGAGGTGGCGCCGGCGAAGTCGCCGGCGTCCACCAGGGCCACCCGCAGTCCCGACTGCGCGGCATGCCAGGCGGTGGAGATGCCCAGGATCCCGCCGCCGATCACCAGGAGGTCGTACGTCGCCTTGGAAAGCTGCTCCCGGGTCTCGGCGCGGCTCTGGTGCGAACCGGCGGCCGGATGCGTCCCGAGGGCAGGGACGCTCTGCAGGGTGGTCATGTGTCTTACTCCTCGCCACTCTCGTCGAGCCAGCCCATGGACCGTTCCACGGCCTTGAGCCAGCTCTTGTACTCACGGTCGCGGGTGTCCGCGTCCATGTGGGGGGTCCATTCGGCGGCCCGGCGCCAGTTGGCGCGCAGCTCGTCGGTCGAGGACCAGAAGCCGACGGCGAGACCGGCGGCGTAGGCGGCGCCGAGGCAGGTGGTCTCGGCGACCATCGGACGCACCACGGGCGCGTCGAGGAAGTCCGAGATGGTCTGCATCAGCAGGTTGTTGGAGGTCATGCCGCCGTCGACCTTGAGGGCCGCGAGCTCGACGCCGGAGTCCTTCGTCATGGCGTCGGTGATCTCACGGGTCTGCCAGGCCGTGGCCTCCAGGACGGCGCGCGCGATGTGCGCCTTGGTGACGTACCGGGTGAGACCGGCGATCACACCGCGAGCGTCGGAGCGCCAGTACGGGGCGAAAAGACCGGAGAAGGCCGGCACGAAGTAGGCGCCGCCGTTGTCCTCGACCGAGGACGCGAGCGTCTCGATCTCGGCGGCGGAGTTGATCAGGCCCATCTGGTCGCGCATCCACTGCACCAGCGAACCGGTGACGGCGATGGAGCCCTCCAGGGCGTAGACCGGCTTCTGGTCGCCGATCTGGTAGCCGACCGTGGTCAGCAGGCCCGAGTAGGAGTTGATGGCCTTGTCACCGGTGTTCAGGAGCATGAACGTGCCGGTGCCGTAGGTGGACTTGGCCTCGCCCTCGTCGAAACAGGTCTGGCCGAAGAGGGCCGCCTGCTGGTCGCCGAGCGCCGAGGCGACGGGGATGCCGCCGAGCACGTCGCCGAGCGTGCCGCCGGTGACCTCGCCGTAGACCTCGGCGGAGGAGCGGATCTCGGGGAGCATCGCCGTGGGCACGCCGATGGACTCGCAGATCTTCTCGTCCCACTGCATCTTGTGCAGGTTCATCAGCATGGTGCGCGAGGCGTTGGTGACGTCGGTGACGTGCTTGCCGCCGTTGACGCCGCCGGTCAGGTTCCAGATGACCCAGGAGTCCATGGTGCCGAAGAGGATGTCGCCGGCCTCGGCGCGCTCGCGCAGACCCTCCACGTGGTCGAGCAGCCAGCGGGCCTTGGGGCCCGCGAAGTAGGAGGCCAGCGGCAGGCCGGTCTCGCGGCGGAAGCGGTCCTGGCCGACGTTGCGGCCGAGCTCCCTGCAGAGCGCGTCGGTGCGGGTGTCCTGCCAGACGATGGCGTTGTGCACCGGCTCACCGGTGTTCTTGTCCCACAACAGCGTCGTCTCGCGCTGGTTGGTGATGCCGATGGCCTTGATGTCGTCGCGGGTGATGCCGGCCTTGGACACGGCTCCGGCGACGACCTCCTGGACGTTGGTCCAGATCTCGGCGGCATCGTGCTCGACCCAGCCCGGCTTCGGGAAGATCTGCTCGTGCTCCTTCTGGTCGACGGAGACGATCCGGCCGTCCTTGTCGAAGACGATGCAGCGGCTCGAGGTGGTGCCCTGGTCGATGGCCGCGATGAAGGGGCCTGCGGTGTGTGCGTCGGTCACGGTGTGCTCCAGAAATTCTTGGCTGTCGGTCTCAGGCGTCTGTGGCGGTCATCGGTCGCTGTCGCGGGTCTACTTGAACGCGACGTTGTAGAGACCGCCGGCGATGGCGCCGCCGATCAGTGGGCCGACGACCGGCACCCAGGCGTACGACCAGTCCGAGCTGCCCTTGTTCGGCAGCGGGAGCACGGAGTGGATGATGCGCGGACCGAGGTCACGGACGGGGTTGATCGCGTAGCCCGTGGGGCCACCGAGAGAGAGGCCGATGCCGACCACGACGAGCGCGGTGATCAGGGCGCCGAGGGTGCCGAGGCCGTTGCCGCCGTCGTTCAGCCCCTGGGTCAGGATGGCGAGGACCAGGACGACCGTGGCGATGATCTCCGTGAGCACGTTCTGGACGTAGTTCCGGATCTCCGGACCGGTCGAGAAGACGCCGAGCACCGGACCGGCCGACGGCGCGGCCTTCTGGTCGACCATGCCCTCCTCGACCGGCTGCGCCGCGAGGATCTCGGGGTCGGTCAGGTGGGCCTTGAACTGGCCCAGGTAGGTGACCCACACCAGCACGGCGCCGATCATCGCGCCCAGCAGCTGCGAGGCCAGGTACAGCGGTACGTCGCTCCACTTGGTGCCGCCCTCGATGGCGAGACCGAGCGTGACCGCCGGGTTGAGGTGGGCGCCGGAGACGCCTCCCGCGAGATAGGCGCCGGTCAGGACCGCGAAGCCCCACCCGAAGGTGATCGCGAGCCAGCCGGCGTCCTTGGCCTTTGAGCGCTTGAGCGTGACGGCGGCGCACACGCCACCGCCGAGCAGGATGAGCACGGCGGTACCGATGGTCTCGCCGATGAAGATGTCGGAGCTGGACACCCGCGACTCCTTTGTCCTTCGTCCAGGGGAAGGCGAACCCCGGGTCCCTCCGGTGGTCCGCGACCTCAGGTGAGGTCGTTGCCGGCCCTTGGCCTTGTCACACTCTAGCGCGTAATGCCGGTAGGTGTTCGACAATGCCGACCGATGGACGCGAGTCTCACCCCGGGGTTACTGGATCGTCAAGGGTTCTGTTATTGAAAACACGATCGTTATTGATCGTTCTGTCTTATGGGTCTACGTCACCACGGAACCGGCCCGCCCGCAGGCGGGGGAGGGTGTCAGGGGGCGCCCGGCGGCCGCCGGCGTCAGAAGCGCCCGGCGCCCAGGTCCCGGGAGACGGCGCGCGCGCAGTCCCGCACGGCGGCGATCAGGTCGGGCCGCAGCTCCCCGTCCCGGCAGACCCGCTCGACGGCGCCGGTGACGCCGACCGCGCCGACCGGCATGCGGCGCCGGTCGTGGATCGGGGCGGCGACGGAGGCGATGCCCTCCCAGGTCTCCTCGACGTCGGCCGCGTACCCGCGCGCGCGGGTCAGGTCGAGGATGGACTCGAAGCCCTCGGGGTCGGTCACGGTGTGCGCCGTGAAGGAGTTGCGCTCGACCTCGACGGCCTCGTTGTGCGCGACCGGGTCGTACGCGGAGAGCACCTTGCCGAGCGCCGTGGAGTGCAGCGGCTGCATGGCCCCCACCTCGAGGACCTGGCGGCTGTCGTCCGGCCGGAAGACGTGGTGGACGATGAGCACGCCCTGCTGGTGGAGCACGCCCAGATGGACGCTCTCGCCGCTGGAGCGGGCCAGGTCGTCGGTCCACACCAGGGCCCGGGCCCGCAGCTCGTGCACGTCCAGATAGCTGTTGCCGAGGCGCAGCAGCTCGGCGCCCAGCTGGTAGCGGCCCGACGCGGAGTCCTGCTCGACGAAGCCCTCCGCCTGCAGGGTGCGCAGGATGCCGTGCGCCGTACCCTTGGCGAGGTCGAGGGAGGAGGCGATCTCCGAGAGACCGAGCCGTCGCTCGCCGCCCGCGAGCAGCCGCAGCATCGCCGCGGCCCGTTCGAGCGACTGGATGTTGCGTGCCATCGCAGCCCCGACCTCCGTCCCCTCGCTCCATGTCGCCGCACCAGTGTCGGCGTTCGGCAATGCTGAACACTATCGGTCGTTGTCGACCTCTCGCTAATGCGCGGACGACCCGTGTTGCCCCGATCCCGGGTCACGCACGGGGACGAACCGGCGGCGCCGCGCCGGGGCGCCGCCCTAGTCCGTCTCGTGGACGCCTCCACCGCAGGACCTTGGTCCCGGCTACCCTGGCCGAGTGCGCCCTCCAACCAGAAGGCGCAAAGCCGACAGCCGTCGCACTCCAGGGAGCTCTTTCATGGCCTCGTCGCCAACCCCGTCGTCGCAGCCCACGCCCGTTTCGTCCGAGAGCAGGGCCCGGGCCGACGCCCTCCGCGAGGCCCTGGCCACCCGAGTGGTGGTGGCCGACGGGGCGATGGGCACCATGCTCCAGGCGCAGGACCCCACGATGGAGGACTTCCAGCAGCTCGAAGGCTGCAACGAGGTCCTGAACGTCACCCGCCCCGACATCGTGCGCTCCGTCCACCAGGAGTACTTCGCGGTGGGCGTGGACTGCGTGGAGACCAACACCTTCGGCGCGAACTTCGCGGCCCTGAGCGAGTACGACATCCCCGAGCGCAACTTCGAGCTCTCCGAGTCCGGCGCGCGCATCGCCCGCGAGGTCGCCGACGAGTTCACCCGGGAGACCGGGCAGCAGCGCTGGGTGCTGGGCTCGATGGGCCCGGGCACCAAGCTGCCGACCCTCGGCCACGCCCCGTACGCCACCCTGCGCGACGCCTACCAGACGAACGCGGAAGGCATGATCGCCGGCGGCGCCGACGCGCTCCTCGTCGAGACCACACAGGACCTCCTGCAGACCAAGGCCGCGATCCTCGGCGCCCGCCGCGCCCTGGACGCCACCGGCGCGAACCTCCCGGTGATCTGCTCGGTCACCGTCGAGACGACCGGCACCATGCTCCTCGGCTCCGAGATCGGCGCCGCGCTCACCGCCCTGGAGCCGCTGGGCATCGACATGATCGGCCTGAACTGCGCCACGGGCCCCGCCGAGATGAGCGAGCACCTGCGCTATCTCGCCCGCCACTCGCGCGTCCCGATCTCCTGCATGCCCAACGCCGGCCTGCCCGTCCTCGGCAAGGACGGCGCCCACTACCCCCTGACGGCCGCCGAACTGGCCGACGCCCAGGAGAACTTCGTCCGCGACTACGGCCTGTCCCTGGTGGGCGGCTGCTGCGGTACGACCCCCGAGCACCTGCGCCAGGTCGTCGAGCGGGTACGGGGCGCGCAGACCACGGCCCGTGAGCCGCGCCCCGAGCCGGGCGCCGCGTCGCTGTACCAGACGGTGCCGTTCCGTCAGGACACCGCGTACATGGCGATCGGTGAGCGCACGAACGCCAACGGGTCGAAGAAGTTCCGGGAGGCCATGCTGGAGGGCCGCTGGGACGACTGTGTGGAGATGGCGCGCGACCAGATCCGTGAGGGCGCGCACATGCTGGACCTGTGCGTGGACTACGTGGGCCGGGACGGGGTCGCGGACATGGCCGAGCTCGCGGGCCGCTTCGCGACCGCCTCGACGCTGCCGATCGTGCTGGACTCCACTGAACTGCCCGTCCTTCAGGCCGGGTTGGAGAAGCTGGGCGGACGTGCGGTCATCAACTCCGTCAACTACGAGGACGGTGACGGGCCCGAGTCGCGGTTCGTGAAGGTGACGGCCCTCGCCAAGGAGCACGGGGCCGCGCTGATCGCGCTGACCATCGACGAGGAGGGCCAGGCCCGTACCCCCGAGCACAAGGTCGCCATCGCCGAGCGCCTGATCGAGGATCTGACCGGCAACTGGGGCATCCACGAGTCGGACCTCCTCATCGACACCCTGACCTTCACCATCTGCACCGGCCAGGAGGAGTCCCGCAAGGACGGCATCGCCACCATCGAGGCGATCCGCGAGCTCAAGAAGCGCCACCCGGACGTGCAGACCACGCTGGGTCTGTCGAACATCTCCTTCGGCCTGAACCCGGCCGCCCGTGTCCTGCTCAACTCCGTCTTCCTCGACGAGTGCGTCAAGGCGGGCCTGGACTCGGCGATCGTGCACGCCTCGAAGATCCTGCCGATCGCGCGGTTCGACGAGGAACAGGTCACCACCGCCCTGGACCTGATCTACGACCGGCGCGCGGAGGGCTACGACCCGCTGCAGAAGCTGATGGAGCTCTTCGAGGGCGTCTCGACGAAGTCGATGAAGGCCGGCAAGGCCGAGGAACTCCTCGCGCTGCCGCTGGACGAGCGGTTGCAGCGGCGCATCATCGACGGCGAGAAGAACGGTCTGGAGGCCGACCTCGACGAGGCGCTCCAGGACACCCCGGCCCTGGACATCGTCAACAACACCCTCCTGGAGGGCATGAAGGTGGTCGGTGAGCTGTTCGGCTCCGGCCAGATGCAGCTGCCCTTCGTGCTCCAGTCCGCCGAGGTGATGAAGACCGCGGTCGCCCACCTCGAACCGCACATGGAGAAGACCGACGACGAGGGCAAGGGCACCATCGTGCTGGCCACCGTCCGTGGCGATGTCCACGACATCGGCAAGAACCTGGTCGACATCATCCTGTCCAACAACGGCTACAACGTCGTCAACCTCGGCATCAAGCAGCCCGTCGCGGCGATCCTGGACGCGGCCGCGGAGCACAAGGCCGATGTGATCGGCATGTCGGGGCTGCTGGTCAAGTCCACGGTGATCATGAAGGAGAACCTGGAGGAGCTCAACCAGCGCAAGATGGCCGCCGACTTCCCCGTGATCCTGGGCGGCGCCGCCCTGACCCGCGCCTACGTCGAGCAGGATCTGCACGAGATCTACGAGGGCGAGGTCCGCTACGCCCGCGACGCCTTCGAGGGCCTGCGCCTGATGGACGCCCTCATCGCCGTCAAGCGGGGCGTGCCGGGGGCCACGCTGCCGGAGCTCAAGCAGCGCCGGGTGCCGAGCAAGGCCACCGCCGCCGTCCTCGAGGTCAATGAGGAGGAGCTGCCGGCGCGCTCCGACGTGTCGGTGGACAACCCGGTTCCCGAGCCGCCGTTCTGGGGCACGCGGGTGGTCAAGGGCATCCAGCTCAAGGAGTACGCGTCCTGGCTGGACGAAGGTGCGCTGTTCAAGGGCCAGTGGGGCCTGAAGCAGGCGCGGACCGGCGACGGACCCTCGTACGAGGAGCTGGTGGAGAGCGAGGGGCGGCCGCGGCTGCGCGGCTGGCTGGACCGGCTCCAGACCGACAACCTCCTGGAGGCCGCCGTCGTGCACGGCTACTTCCCGTGCGTCTCCAAGGGTGACGACCTGATCATCCTCGGTGAGGACGGCGCCGAGCGCACCCGCTTCACCTTCCCGCGCCAGCGCCGCGGGCGCAGGCTCTGCCTGGCCGACTTCTTCCGCCCCGAGGAGTCCGGCGAGACGGACGTTGTGGGCCTCCAGGTCGTCACCGTCGGCTCGAAGATCGGCGAGGCCACCGCCGAGCTCTTCGCCGCCGACTCCTACCGCGACTACCTCGAACTGCACGGCCTGTCCGTGCAGTTGGCCGAGGCGCTCGCCGAGTACTGGCACGCGCGGGTGCGCGCCGAGCTCGGCTTCGGGGGAGAGGACCCCGCGGACGTCGAGGACATGTTCGCGCTGAAGTACCGCGGCGCGCGCTTCTCGCTCGGCTACGGCGCCTGCCCCGACCTGGAGGACCGGGCGAAGATCGCCGAGCTGCTCCAGCCGGAGCGGATCGGCGTCCAGCTCTCCGAGGAGTTCCAGCTCCACCCCGAGCAGTCCACCGACGCGATCGTCATCCACCACCCCGAGGCGAAATATTTCAACGCGCGCTGATCCGGCGCAGTCGTACACTGGTCGGTCCAGTGCAGGCCGGTTGCCTTCCCGTCAGAAGGAGGCAGCCGGCCTTCTCGTCCCTCAAGGAAGGTGTGGTCGCATGACCAGTACGGTTCCCGGCACCCCTCCCCAAGCTCTCGAACCCACTCGAGCAGGGGATACCCGAAAGGCCGAAGGCTCCGCCCTGCAGGGTGTGCTGCTCGACATGGACGGAACCCTCGTGGACACCGAGGGCTTCTGGTGGGACGCCGAGGTCGCGGTCTTCGCCTCCCTCGGGCACGCGCTCGACGAGGCCTGGCGCGACGTCGTCGTCGGCGGCCCCATGACGCGCAGCGCGGGCTTCCTCATCGAGGCCACCGGCGCCGACATCACCGTCCCCGAGCTCACCGTGCTGCTCAACGACGGCTTCGAGGAGCGCATCGGCCGCTCCCTGCCGCTGATGCCGGGCGCCGCCAGGCTGCTCACCGAACTCGGCGCGCACGGCGTTCCGATGGCCCTGGTCTCCGCCTCGCACCGCCGCATCATCGACCGCGTCCTCGGCTCGATCGGCGCCCACCACTTCGAACTCACCGTTGCCGGCGACGAGGTGGCCCGCACCAAGCCCCACCCCGACCCCTACCTCCTGGCCGCCCGGGGACTCGCCGCGGACCCCGCCCGGTGCGCCGTCATCGAGGACACCGCGACCGGTGTCGCCGCCGCCGAGGCCGCGGGCTGCCGCGTCGTGGCCGTACCGTCGGTCGCGCCCATCCCCGCAGCCGCCGGCCGCACCGTCGTCCCCTCCCTCGAAAGCGTCAACCTGCCTTTCCTGCAAGGGTTGATGACTCTCTGACAGTTCCGTCGGCAACCCCTTGAAGCAGTGTGACGTTTCCCATCCTCAAGGGGGTCGACAAGGGTGCCCGCGTGTGCAGCGCGCCACGGCCGGGTGGGGAGCGGCGTGTCGTTGTGTCCCGATTGGTGGGAGCGTGCACGAAACCTTCCGGTGTCGGGTTATCGGTGTGTCCACGCCCGGTTTCGCAGCGTGATGAATGAGCGGTTCAGGCCCCCTCCGGCGCTCGTCTGGTGCGGACTAATCTCGTCGCGAGAACATCGCCCCACCCCCCGTGCCCCACCAACCCTCACCCCGCGTTGCCGGATCCACGGGATTCAAGAGCTCTGGAGAACGTCGAGCATGAACCGCAAGACTTTGGTGCTGCCGGCTGTCATAGGTCTGCTCGCCCCCGCGCTCGCCGCGTGCGGAGGCTCGGACGGGTCGGACGGCGACAAGCCGATCGCCGTCGGCACCACGGACGCGTTCGCCATCTCCAAGGAGGTCCCGGCGCCCTTCGACCCGGCGTACGCCTACGACGCCGGTTCCTGGAACCTCCTGCGCCAGACCGTCCAGACGCTGATGGCGATGCCGCGCGGCGGTGGTGACCCACAGCCCGAGGCGGCCGAGCGGTGCGGCTTCACCGACACGGGCAACGAGCGCTACACCTGCACCCTCCGCAAGGGCCTCGAGTTCTCCGACGGCAAGCCGCTGACCGCCGCCGACGTGAAGTTCTCCATCGAGCGCGTCCGCGACATGAAGATCAAGAACGCGAGCGGTTCGGACGCCCTGGTGTCGAACGTCGACGAGATCGAGGTCCAGGGCGACCGCGACGTCGTGTTCCACCTCAAGAAGCCGGACGCCACGTTCCCGTTCAAGCTGGCCACGCCCACCGCGGGCATCGTCAGCAAGGACCAGTACGCCAAGAACGAGCTGCGGGACGGCTTCGAGGTGTCCGGCTCGGGACCGTACACCGCGAAGCAGGAAGTGAAGGACAACCGTCTGGTCAAGACGGTGTTCACCAAGAACCCCAGCTACAAGGGCGGGTTCAAGGTGCAGAGCGACAAGGTCGAGCTGCGCAACTACCCGGACGCCGACGCCATGGGCAAGGCGCTCGAGGACGGCGACATCGACCTGATGACGCGCACCATGTCGCCCAAGCAGGTCAGGGAGCTCGACGCCGGTTCGAGCAAGAAGATCGACCTGGTCGACATGCAGGGCCTGGAGATCCGCTACCTCGCCTTCAACACCGACGCCCCGACGGCCAAGAACAAGGCCGTCCGCCAGGCCATGGCGCAGCTCGTCGACCGCGGCGCGCTGGCCTCCTCGGTGTACGGCTCGACGGCCGACCCGCTGTACTCCCTCGTGCCCTCCACCATCACCGGTCACGCCAACTCGTTCTTCAACAAGTACGGCAACCCGAGCACGGCCAAGGCCCGCGCCCTGCTCGACCGGGCGAACGTCACCACCCCGGTGAAGCTGACGCTGCACTACACCACGGACCACTACGGCCCGGGCACCAAGAAGGAGTTCGAGCTGCTGCAGAAGCAGCTGAACAGGTCCGGCCTGTTCGACGTGGACGTCAAGGGCGTGCCGTGGAGCACCTTCCGCTCCGCCGAGCGCGACGGCAAGTACGCGGCCTACGGCATGGGCTGGTTCCCCGACTTCCCCGACGCCGACAACTTCCTCGCGCCCTTCCTCGACAAGGACAACTTCCTCGGCTCGCCGTACGTGAACGACACCATCAACGACCAGTTGATCCCGACGTCCCGTCGCGAGGCCGACCGGCTGGCCGCCTCCAAGAGCATCCGCAGGATCCAGGACATCGTCGCCGACGACGTGCCGGTGCTCCCGCTGTGGCAGGGCAAGCAGTACATCGCGGCGCGCGACGACATCACGGGCATCGAGTGGGCGCTCAACTCCTCGTCCAACCTCCAGCTGTGGGAGCTCGGCCGCGGTGTGAGCGGCTGACCCGCGCGCACCGAGGGCGCCCCGGCGTCCTCACGTCCAGCGAACGACCTCAACACCAAAGGCACGTACGTGAAATGTCGTAACCAGTGGCTGGCCCTTCCCCTCACGGGAGGGCTGGCCGCCGCCCTGCTGACCGGCTGCGGCACGGAATCGGGCGGTGCGGGGGACACGGGCGACGCGGTCGTGATGGGGATGTCCGACGACGTCCTCGCCACCGACCCCGCGTCCGGCTACGACCCCGGATCCTGGCTCCTGTTCAACAACGTCTTCCAGTCGCTCCTGAGCTTCCCCAAGGGCGCCACCGAGCCGGAGCCGGAGGCCGCGAAGCGGTGCGGCTTCACGGACTCGGAGGCGAAGGTCTTCAAGTGCGAGCTGCGCGACGGCCTGAAGTTCAGCAACGGCGACGCGCTGACCGCCAAGGACGTCAAGTTCTCCTTCGACCGCATGCGGCACATCAAGGACGACGCCGGCCCGGCGATCATGTTCCCGATGCTCGACCGGGTGGAGACGCCGAACGGCAAGACCGTGGTCTTCAAGCTGAAGTACTCCGACGCGACCTTCCCCAGCAAGATCGCCTCGGGCGCGGGCTCCATCGTGGACCACCGCGAGTACGACATGAACAAGCTGCGCACGGACGGCAAGGCGGTCGGCTCGGGACCGTACAAGCTGGACTCGTTCGGCAAGGAGCAGGCGGTCTTCTCCGTCAACTCCGACTACGAGGGCACCGCCAAGGTCAAGAACGACGGCGTGGCCATCACCTTCTTCCACGGCGACCAGAAGGGCCTGAAGAAGGCGCTCCTGAGCGACGAGATCGACCTGGCCTACCGAGGCCTCGCCGCCGCGGACATCGCGGACATCGAGCGGGACACCTCCAAGGAGGGCCAGGACGTCGACATCGTGGAGGGCACCAGCGCCGAGGTGCAGCACCTGGTCTTCAACATGAAGGACCCGGTCGCGGGCAAGCTCGGTGTGCGCAAGGCCATCGCCTACCTCCTGGACCGGGACGCCCTCGTCCAGCAGGTCTACAAGGACACCGCGACGCCCCTGTACTCGATCGTCCCGGCGGGCATCGGTGGCCACAACACGGCGTTCTTCGACACCTACGGCGCCCGCCCGCAGCGCGCGAAGGCCGCGTCCGCGCTGCGCGGCGCCGGCATCGACGGCAAGGCCAAGCTCACGCTCTGGTCGACGCCCTCGCGCTACGGCCCGGCCACGGACCAGGAGCTGAAGGCCATCGCCCAGCAGCTCAACGCCTCCGGCCTGTTCGACGCCGACGTGAAGTCCGTCGAGTTCGAGCAGTACGAGAAGGACATCGCGGCCGGCAAGTACGGCGTCTACGTCAAGGGCTGGGTGCCGGACTACCCGGACGCGGACAACTTCACCCAGCCGTTCTTCGGCAAGGGCAACGTCCTCGGCAACCACTTCGAGAACAGCGCCATCACCGGGAAGATCATCCCGGGCACCGCCACCGAGAGCGACCGCACCAAGACCGACAAGCAGTACGGCGAGCTGCAGGACATCGTGGCCGACCAGCTGCCCGTCCTGCCGGTGTGGCAGGCCAAGCAGTACGCCGTCGTCCGCGACAGCGTCTACGGCCTGGAGTCGTGCCTCGACGCGTCGACGGTCTTCCGCTTCTGGGAGATCAGCAAGGGCTGACCGAGCCCACCGGTGTACGAGAAAGGTGGCCGTCCCCTGTGGAGGGGGCGGCCACCTTCGTCGTTCCGGGCCCGGCGGGGCGGACGGTCACTGCGCGCCGGGGCGCACCAGCCCGCTCTCGTACGCGTACACCGCGGCCTGCACCCGGTCGCGCAGCCCGAGCTTGGTGAGCACATGGCCCACGTGCGTCTTCACGGTCGTCTCGCTGACGAAGAGGTCCGCGGCGATCTCGGCGTTCGACAGGCCGCGGGCGACCAGCTTCAGGACCTCGACCTCGCGGTCGGTCAGCGTGTGCAGGGTGTCGGGCACCGGCTCGTCGCCGGACGGCAGGTGCGCGGAGTACTTGTCGAGGAGGCGGCGGGTGATGCTCGGCGCGAGCATCGCCTCACCGGCGGCGACCACCCGGATCGCCTGCACCAGCTCGTTGGCCGGGGCGTCCTTGAGGAGGAAGCCGCTGGCGCCCGCGCGCAGCGCCTCCACCACGTACTCGTCGAGGTCGAAGGTGGTCAGGACCAGTACCTTCGCCGGGCCGTCCCGGCCGGGGCCGGTGATCTGGCGGGTCGCCTCCACCCCGTCCATCCGCGGCATGCGGATGTCCATCAGGACGACGTCGGGCTGCAGCGCCCGCACCTGGTCGAGAGCCTGCAGGCCGTCTCCGGCCTCGCCGACGACCGCGATGTCCTGCTCGGCCTCCAGAATCATCCGGAAGCCGGTGCGCAACAGCGGCTGGTCATCGACCAGTAGGACGCGGATGGCCACGGTGTCTCTCCTTAGCTAGCCCGGGCCCATTCTGCCCTGCTCGCCCTCCGCCGACTCGGGCGCCCTCACAGGAAGCGGATACGGCGGGGGAGTCCCGCCGAATTCCGGGCATACCGCCCGATGGTCGCACCAGCCGCACAGTTTGGTCGGCCGCGGCCGCCAGTTGCCGGTCTCGGTCGCCAGCTCGATCGCCTCCCACAGCGCGAGCAGCTTGCGCTCGACCCGCTCCAGATCGGCGACCACCGGGTCGTACGTGATGACGTCGCCGCTGCCCAGATAGACGAGCTGGAGGCGGCGCGGCACGACACCCTTCAGCCGCCACACCACCAGGGCGTAGAACTTCATCTGGAACAGGGCGCCCTCCGCGTACTCCGGACGCGGGGCCTTGCCCGTCTTGTAGTCGACGATGCGGACCTCGCCCGAAGGGGCCACGTCCACGCGGTCGATGATGCCGCGCAGCTTCAGGCCCGACTCCAGCTCGGCCTGGACGAAGAGCTCCCGCTCGGCGGGCTCGAGCCGCGTCGGGTCCTCCAGCGTGAACCAGCGCTCCACCAGCCGCTCCGCGTCGGAGAGCCAGCTCGCCATCCGCTCGCCCTCCGGATCGTCCGCGAAGAGCTCCGTCAGCTCGGGCTTGGCCTCCCGCAGCCGGTCCCACTGCCCCGGGATGAGCGACTTGGCGCGCGGCGCGGTGCGCTCACCCGCCGGCGCGTCGAAGAGCCGCTCCAGGACGGCGTGCACCAGCGTGCCCCGGGTCGCCGCCTCACTCGGCTTCTCGGGCAGCTTGTCGATCACCCGGAACCGGTAGAGCAGGGGGCACTGCATGAAGTCGCCCGCGCGCGAGGGCGACAGGGACGCCGGGCGCACGGCCGCCACGACGCCGTCGGTGCTGGTTTCCATAGGGACAGACCCTACGACCCGCCACCGACAACAGCCGCATACCATCGACGGCAGACCCTCTCGCCCTGCATGATCGTGCGGGTAACCACGCCATACCGGGGCGAGGGACGCTTCGATCGAGGGGACATCGTGGACGAAAGCGGCGGGAGCGGCAGGCCGCGGTCCGACGGCGCCGAGGGCCTGCGGCCGGACGGTGCGCACGGCTCCCCGGAGCCGGCACGTCCGGTCGACACGGCCGAGGAACCGGCGGGACGGGCCGAAGCGGGCCGGGACCCCGAGCGGCCGACGGACGCCTCCGGCGCGCCAGAGGCGCCGAGGCACCCGGCCGGCGAACCGGCACGGCCACGGGACGACGGCACGGACACCTCCGCGGCCGAGCCGCGCCATGAGCGGAGCCCCGGCGAGCAGACCCCCGAGGCGCCGAGCCCCGGCGAGCAGAGCTCTGACGCGTCGAACCCCGGCGAACACGGTTCCGACGACCGGCGCCCCCAGCCCCCCACCTCCCTCACCAAGGCGTCACCAGGGGAGCAGCCCGCGGGCAAGGGCACCCCCGCGCCGCCCGGCAACCGGAAGGGGCCCGGCGGCGGACTGCTCATGGGCAGGCCGTTCGGCGTGCCCGTCTACGTCGCGCCCAGCTGGTTCCTCGTCGCCGCCCTCATCACATGGGTCTTCGGCGACCAGCTCGACCGCGTCCTGCCCGAACTCGGCGGCGCCCGCTACCTCGTCTCCCTCTTCTTCGCGGTGGCCTTCTACGCCTCCGTCCTCGTCCACGAACTCGCCCACACCGTCGCGGCCCTCCGCTTCAAGCTGCCGGTGCGCCGCATCCAGCTGCAGTTCTTCGGCGGCGTCTCCGAGATCGAGAAGGAGTCCGAGACCCCCGGACGCGAGTTCGTCCTCGCCTTCGTCGGCCCGCTCCTCTCCCTCGTCCTCGCCGGGGTGTTCTACGCGGGGATGCAGGCCGTCGACCCGGGCACCGTGCCCGGCGTCCTGCTCGCGGGACTGATGATCTCCAACCTCATCGTCGCCGCCTTCAACCTCCTGCCCGGCCTGCCGCTGGACGGCGGGCGCATGCTCCGCGCCGTCGTCTGGAAGATCACCGGCAGGCCCATGAGCGGCACCGTGGCCGCCGCCTGGGTCGGCCGCGCCCTCGCCATCACCGTCCTGATCGGCCTGCCGCTGCTCAACCAGTCCGGCGCGCTCGGCGGCGACACCCAGGACATCGGCGGCATGGACACCGTCATGGACGCCCTGCTCGCCGCGATCCTCGCCGCGATCATCTGGACCGGCGCGGGGAACAGCCTCCGCATGGCCCGGCTGCGCGAGCACCTGCCCGAGCTGCGGGCCCGCACCCTGACCCGCCGCGCCGTCCCCGTCGAGGGCGACACCCCGCTCTCCGAGGCGCTGCGCCGGGCCAACGACGCGGGCGCCCGTGCCCTCGTCGTCGTCGACGCCGATGGCGACCCGATGGCCGTGGTCCGCGAGGCCGCCATCGTCTCCGTGCCCCAGCACCGCCGCCCCTGGGTCGGCGTCGGCGGCCTCGCCCAGGACATCACCGAGGGCATGCGGGTCTCCGTCGAACTGGCCGGCGAGGAGCTCCTCGACACCCTCCGCACCACACCCGCCACCGAGTACCTCGTCGTCGAGGAGTCCGGCGAGATCTACGGAGTGCTGTCCGCCGCGGACGTGGAGCGCGCCTTCGTCAAGGCCATGGCCCGCCCCTCCTGACCGGGCCGGGGCCGCCGGCACCGTGGTCGGCGGCCCGCGCGGGGGCCGGTAGGCTGGTCACATGTCCGAACCGACCGGTGCCGCCCGCCGTCGCGGGCCCTTCAAGGTCGGGGACCAGGTCCAGCTCACCGACCCCAAGGGACGCCACTACACGTTCACGCTCGAGGCCGGGAAGAATTTCCACACCCACAAGGGTTCCTTCCCGCACGACGAGCTGATCGGCGCTCCCGAGGGCAGTGTTGTCCGTACCACGGGAAACGTCGCCTACCTGGCGTTGCGACCCCTGCTCCCCGACTACGTCCTGTCCATGCCCCGCGGCGCCGCCGTGGTCTACCCCAAGGACGCGGGGCAGATCCTGGCCTTCGCCGACATCTTCCCCGGCGCGCGCGTCGTGGAGGCGGGCGTGGGCTCCGGCTCGCTCAGCAGCTTCCTGCTGCGGGCCATCGGCGACCAGGGAATGCTGCACTCCTACGAGCGCCGCGAGGACTTCGCCGAGATCGCCCAGCAGAACGTGGAGCGCTACTTCGGCGGCCCGCACCCGGCCTGGCAGCTGACCGTCGGTGACCTCCAGGACAACCTCAGCGACACCGAGGTCGACCGCGTCATCCTGGACATGCTCGCCCCCTGGGAGTGCCTGGAGGGCGTCTCCAAGGCGCTCGTCCCCGGCGGCATCCTGTGCTGCTACGTGGCCACCACCACCCAGCTCGCGCGGACCGTCGAGTCCATCCGCGAGATCGGCGGCTTCAACGAGCCGACGGCCTGGGAGTCGATGATCCGCAACTGGCACATCGAGGGCCTGGCCGTGCGCCCGGACCACCGTATGATCGGCCACACCGGATTCCTGCTCACCGCCCGCCGCCTCGCGGACGGCGTGGAGCCCCCGATGCGCCGCCGCCGCCCCGCCAAGGGCGCGTACGGCGAGGACTACTCCGGCCCGAACGCCGACGGCGGAACGCCGCGCTGACCCGCGCGACGGCCACCGCCCAATGAGCAGGCGCCGCCGCCGAGTTCCCTGACCGACCAGGGAACTCGGCGGCGGCGCCGTTTCGTTGACGGGACGCCGGCCGCGTACCGCGCGCACCGCGAAGACCATCGGACCCCGGTGTTCCACCGCACTGTGACGTATGGCACGATGCTGGCCACCTCCCCACCGGCACGCCCTCACAGGAGACACTTCCTCGTGCAGCACCCCGCGGTCCCGGAACTGGCACACACCCTCACCCGCCCCATCCACTGGCTGGCCACCGCGGCCGCGCTCGCCGCCGTCGTCGCGGGCTCCGCCGTCCTCCAGCCCGACGCCGCGACCGCCGCCCAGACGGCCCCGAAGACGCACTCCAGAGCCGTCGCCGGCGGACCGGCCCCCGCGCCCGACGCCGCCGCCGTCGACTTCCCGCTCGACTGCGGCCCCGTGGAGCCCGTGGTGAAGAAGAAGGCCACCGGCGACCTCGACGGCGACGGCAAGCCGGAGACCGTGGCCGTGGTGCACTGCCGGGCCGGCTCGGGCACCCCGCCCGACGGGATCTATGTGATCACCGGATCGGGGGGCAAGCCGCGCGTCGTCGCCACCCTCGTCGACCCGAAGGACCGGCAGAACGTCAGCGCCTTCGCCGTGCGTGACGGCGCGGTCACCGCGACCCTGCTCGGCTACTCCTCGCCCGACGTGCCCCGCTGCTGCCCGGACGAGCAGGACAAGGCCAAGTGGCAGTGGAAGGACGGCGCGTTCGAGCGCCTGACCCCCGCGGGGGCCCGTAGCGTCTGATGCCCCGAGGGGCGCACGGTCATGCCGCGTCGGGACCGTAGACCTCGACCCTGTCCGAAACCCGACGTACGTGAATGCAGTCGCCCGGGCACTCCTTGGCGGAGTCCACCACGTCGGTGAGGAGCGGCAGCGGCACGGGCGTTGTCGCCCCCGGCGCCTGCAGCAGCTCGTCGTCGCCGCTCTTCACATAGGCCAGGCCGTCGATGTCCAGCTCGAAGACCTCGGGCGCGTACTGCGCACAGATGCCGTCTCCCGTACAGAGGTCCTGGTCGATCCAGACCTCCAGATCATGGCCCTCACTGCCGGTCTCGGCCTCGTGCCGCACGGTCATCTCTCCTGCCGGTCGCTGCGCCGGGAGGCCCGCTCTTGCAGCAAGTCGGGCCAGCCCTGACGGGTGTTGAACGCTTCGACGATACAACCGCCCGCTTTCCGATGTTGTTGGGTGGGTATTCCCCTGGCGTGAGGGAGAGCGCAAGGGTGAAGATCGGACACACCCCCATCGTCTTTGTGATCTAGGGGTTTCAATCGACACCCACCCAGGTAGGGTCTGGAAGCGTCCAGCTCCCCTTGGAGGAGGTGAGGACCGTGGCAGCCCACGACGACGACATCAACCGCGGCATCCGGCCGGGACGAGGGTCCGAGGACCCCGCCGGTCAGGTTGCCTATCTCGAGCAGGAAATCGCCGTCCTGCGACGCAAGCTCGCCGACTCTCCGCGTCATACGAGGATTCTCGAAGAGCGGATCGTCGAGCTGCAGACCAACCTGGCCGGCGTGTCCGCGCAGAACGAGCGGCTCGCCAACACGCTCCGTGAGGCCCGCGACCAGATCGTGGCCCTCAAGGAGGAAGTCGACCGGCTCGCGCAGCCGCCGGCCGGCTTCGGAGTCTTCCTCGTGGCGAACGAGGACGGCACGGCGGACATCTTCACCGGGGGCCGCAAGCTCCGGGTGAACGTCAGCCCGAGCGTGGAGCTCGAAGAGCTCAGGCGCGGCCAGGAAGTAATGCTCAACGAAGCGCTCAACGTGGTCGAGGCCATGGAGTACGAGAGCGTGGGGGACATCGTCACCCTCAAGGAGATCCTCGAGGACGGCGAGCGCGCCCTGGTGGTCGGGCACACCGACGAGGAACGGGTGGTACGGCTCGCCGAGCCGCTGCTGGACGTCACCATCCGTCCCGGCGACGCCCTGCTGCTCGAACCCCGCTCCGGCTACGTCTACGAGGTCGTTCCCAAGAGCGAGGTCGAGGAGCTCGTCCTCGAAGAAGTCCCCGACATCAGCTACGAGAAGATCGGCGGTCTCGGCGGCCAGATCGAGATGATCCGGGACGCCGTCGAGCTTCCGTACCTCTATCCCGACCTCTTCAAGGAGCACGAACTGCGGCCGCCGAAGGGCGTGCTGCTGTACGGGCCCCCCGGCTGCGGCAAGACGCTGATCGCGAAGGCCGTCGCCAACTCGCTCGCCAAGAAGGTCGCGGAGGTCACCGGACAGCCCGCGGGGAAGAGCTACTTCCTCAACATCAAGGGCCCCGAACTCCTCAACAAGTACGTCGGTGAGACCGAGCGTCACATCCGCCTGGTCTTCCAGCGCGCGCGGGAGAAGGCGAGCGAGGGCACCCCTGTCATCGTCTTCTTCGACGAGATGGAGTCCCTCTTCCGCACCCGTGGGTCCGGTGTCAGCTCGGACGTGGAGAACACCATCGTCCCGCAGCTGCTCGCCGAGATCGACGGCGTGGAAGGCCTGGAGAACGTCATCGTGATCGGCGCCTCCAACCGCGAGGACATGATCGACCCCGCGATCCTGCGGCCCGGCCGGCTCGACGTGAAGATCAAGATCGAGCGCCCGGACGCCGAGGCGGCGAAGGACATCTTCGCCAAGTACCTCACCGAGCGGCTCCCGCTGCACTCGGACGATCTCGCCGAGCACAGCGCCGACCGGCACGCCACGGTGCACGGCATGATCCAGTCCGTCGTCGAGCAGATGTACGCCGAATCCGAGGAGAACCGCTTCCTCGAGGTGACGTACGCCAACGGCGACAAGGAAGTCCTGTACTTCAAGGACTTCAATTCCGGCGCCATGATCGAGAACATCGTGGGCCGCGCCAAGAAGATGGCCATCAAGGCCTTCCTCGAGGCGAACCAGAAGGGCCTTCGGGTCGCTCACCTCCTCCAGGCTTGCGTCGACGAGTTCAAGGAGAACGAGGACCTGCCGAACACGACCAACCCGGACGACTGGGCCAGGATCTCCGGAAAGAAGGGCGAGCGGATCGTGTACATCCGCACCCTTGTCACCGGAAAGCAGGGCGCGGACACCGGACGCTCCATCGACACGGTGGCCAACACCGGTCAATACCTGTAGAACACAGGGCGGCTGCGGGTGTCCTTCACGGGTACCCGCAGCCGTCTGTTTTTCAATGAAGGCAATGATCTCCCCACCAGCGCAAAGGCGTTCTAGGCTCTTCGGTACCGCCGAGTCGCGCAGTGCGGGGACGGGCACCGCACACGCACCGGAGAACCAGCGGTACTTGAGCGCCGTTCCCGAACGGGAGCGCCGCCGGGCAAGGAGGGCCGCATGACCGTACGGCGAGTAATGGGCATCGAGACGGAGTACGGCATCTCCGTCCCCGGCCATCCCAACGCCAATGCCATGCTCACCTCGTCCCAGATCGTCAACGCCTATGCCGCGGCGATGCACCGGGCGCGACGCGCCCGCTGGGACTTCGAGGAGGAGAACCCGCTGCGGGACGCGCGGGGTTTCGACCTCGCCCGCGAGGCCGCCGACTCCAGCCAGCTGACCGACGAGGACATCGGCCTGGCCAACGTGATCCTCACCAACGGCGCACGCCTGTACGTCGACCACGCACACCCCGAGTACAGCTCGCCGGAGATCACCAACCCGCTGGACGCCGTCCTGTGGGACAAGGCCGGCGAACGCATCATGGCCGAGGCCGCCGACCGCGCGGCCCAACTCCCCGGCGCCCAGCCGATCCACCTGTACAAGAACAACACCGACAACAAGGGCGCCTCGTACGGCACGCACGAGAACTACCTGATGAAGCGGGAGACCCCCTTCTCGGACATCGTGCGGCACCTGACGCCGTTCTTCGTCTCCCGCCAGGTCGTCACCGGCGCGGGACGCGTCGGCATCGGCCAGGACGGCCACGAGCACGGCTTCCAGCTCAGCCAGCGCGCGGACTACTTCGAGGTCGAGGTGGGCCTGGAGACGACCCTCAAGCGGCCCATCATCAACACCAGGGACGAGCCGCACTCCGACGCCGAGAAGTACCGCAGGCTGCACGTCATCATCGGCGACGCGAACCTCTCGGAGATCTCGACCTATCTGAAGCTGGGCACCACCTCGCTCGTCCTCGCGATGATCGAGGAGGGCTTCATCGCGGTCGACCTCGCCGTGGACCAGCCGGTGCGCACCCTGCACCAGGTCTCGCACGACCCGACCCTCAAGCACCTCGTCACGCTCCGCAGCGGCCGCTCACTCACCGCGGTACAGCTCCAGATGGAGTACTTCGAGCTGGCCCGCAAGTTCGTCGAGGAGCGCTACGGCTCGGACGCGGACGAACAGACCAAGGACGTGCTGGCCCGCTGGGAGGACGTCCTCGGCCGGCTGGAGAGCGATCCGATGAGCCTCTCCGGAGAGCTCGACTGGGTCGCCAAGCGGGAGCTCATGGAGGGCTACCGCCGCCGTGACAGCCTCGACTGGGACGCGGCGCGGCTGCACCTGGTCGACCTCCAGTACGCGGACGTACGGGCCGAGAAGGGCCTGTACAACCGTCTGGTGGCCCGGGGCAAGATGAAGCGGCTCCTGGACGAGTCGGACGTCGAGCGGGCCATCGGCAAGCCGCCCGAGGACACGCGCGCGTACTTCCGCGGCCGCTGCCTGGAGCAGTACGCGGACGACGTGGCCGCCGCGTCCTGGGACTCGGTCATCTTCGACCTCCCGGGCCGTGACTCTCTGCAACGGGTCCCCACGCTGGAGCCCCTGCGCGGCACGCGGAACCACGTCAAGGAACTGCTGGACCGCTGCCGCACGGCAGAGGATCTGGTTCGGGTGCTCTCCGGCGGCTGAAAGGTCAACGCCCGGGGAATCACAGAGGTGGGTCCCGCACGTTGCACCAACTGCGGGGCCGATGTCGGACCCGGAGCGTAGGGTCTGATCAAGAACGTCTAACCGAGCGAGCGGGGTGAGGTAGATGGCGACCAAGGACACCGGCGGCGGGCAGCAGAAGGCGACGCGTCCCACCGAGGAGGCCGAGGAGCAGACGCAGGACGCGCAGGCTTCGGAGGACCTCAAGGAGCGTCAGGAGAAGCTGAGCGACGACGTCGACTCTGTTCTTGACGAAATCGACGACGTGCTGGAGGAGAACGCAGAGGACTTCGTGCGCTCCTTCGTGCAAAAGGGTGGGCAGTAGACTCCTTTGGCCTTCGAATCCATGGTGGAACGGAAGGTTCGAAGAGTGCCCGAAGGTCGCGAGGTGATGTGCTGCCCGCGGTGCCGGCAAGCCGGACCGCGGGCAGTCCTGGCCCGTGACCGGGCACGTCGGATCCATGTGGATCACCGCCGCGAGGCGGGTAAGGTCCCTGGCGTAACGTGCTTCAACTGCAATTCGGCCATCGGCAAGTTGGGAGACGATCCCGACGCAGTTCGTCGGGCTGCCGCCTACCTGGAAGGAACCTCGTGGAAGCCAATAATCGTGGCACAGGGCGTCTGCCGGCTGCCTTCCTGACGCCCGGCTCGTCGTCCTTCATGGACTTCCTGTCCGAGCATCAGCCCGAGATCCTGCCCGGCAACCGCCAACTGCCGCCCACGCAGGGTGTGATCGAGGCACCGCACGGCACGACCATCGTGGCCGTGACGTTCCCCGGCGGAGTGGTCCTCGCCGGCGACCGCCGGGCGACGATGGGCAACGTGATCGCCCAGCGCGACATCGAGAAGGTCTTCCCGGCCGACGAGTACTCGGCGGTGGGCATCGCCGGCACCGCCGGTCTGGCCGTGGAGATGGTGAAGCTCTTCCAGTTGGAGCTGGAGCACTTCGAGAAGGTGGAGGGCGCCACGCTCTCCCTGGAGGGCAAGGCGAACCGTCTCTCCACGATGATCCGCGGCAACCTCGGCATGGCCATGCAGGGCCTCGCGGTGGTGCCCCTCTTCGCGGGGTACGACGTGGACCGCGAGAAGGGCCGCATCTTCTCGTACGACGTCACGGGCGGGCGCTCCGAGGAGCACGGCTTCGCGGCGACCGGTTCGGGTTCGGTCTTCGCGCGCGGCGCCATGAAGAAGCTCTACCACGCCGATCTGACGGAGGAGCAGGCGACGACCCTCGTCATCCAGGCCCTCTACGACGCCGCCGACGACGACTCGGCGACCGGTGGTCCGGACGTGGCCCGCCGGATCTACCCCATCGTCACCGTCATCTCCGACGAGGGCTTCCGGCGCCTGACGGACGACGAGTCCTCCGCCATCGCGCGCTCGATCCTGGAGAAGCGGCTCGAGCAGCCGGACGGCCCGCGCGCCGCGCTGCTCTGATCGCTCCGAATTCGCCACTGACTGAAGTTTTTTGACAGAAAGGGACGGATCCGGTGTCGACGCCGTTCTATGTTTCACCCCAGCAGGCCATGGCCGACCGGGCGGAGTACGCCCGCAAGGGCATCGCCCGTGGTCGCAGCCTTGTCGTGATGCAGTATGCCGACGGCATCGTGTTCGTCGGCGAGAACCCGTCCCGTGCGCTGCACAAGTTCAGCGAGATCTACGACCGGATCGGCTTTGCGGCCGCCGGCAAGTACAACGAGTACGAGAACCTCCGCATCGGCGGCGTCCGCTACGCCGATCTGCGTGGATACACCTACGACCGGGACGACGTGACGGCCCGTGGCCTCGCCAACGTCTACGCGCAGACCCTCGGCACGATCTTCTCCAGCAACGCCGAGAAGCCGTACGAGGTCGAGCTGGTCGTCGCCGAGGTCGGCACCACGCCGGACGGCGACCAGATCTACCGCCTCCCGCACGACGGTTCGATCGTGGACGAGCACGGCTCGGTCGCGGTCGGCGGCAACGCCGAACAGATCAGCAGCTATCTGGACCAGCGCCACCAGGACGGGATGACGCTGGCCGAGGCGCTCAAGCTCGCGGTGCAGGCGCTGTCCCGCGACACCAACGGCAGTGAGCGGGAGATCCCCGCGGAGCGGCTCGAGGTGGCGGTCCTCGACCGTACGCGCCCGCAGCAGCGCAAGTTCAAGCGGATCGTGGGACGCCAGCTGTCCCGCCTCCTCGACGAGGGCGGCGCGACGGACGCGGCCTCGGACGCGGAGACCCCGCCCGCGGCGCCGACGTCCGGCGGCGACGTGGAGTAGTCCGCCCGGGACGTGCGCGCCCCGTGTCCCGGCCCGACGGCCGGGGCGCGGGGCGCCGCCGTGTGCGGGGGCGCCGGGGCCAGGTCAGCGGGCAGGGCCGGTGGAGCCGCGGACGACCAGCCGGACGGGGAGCGGCGCGGCGTCCGGGGCGCGGCCCTCCAGGACGGCGACCAGGGACTCCATGGCGCGCTCACCGAAGCGTTCGGCGGGCAGCCGGACGGTGGTCAGCTCCGGCTCCACGGCGGTCGCCAGGGTCAGGTCGTCGAAGCCGGTGACGGAGACGTCCTCGGGGACGCGCAGGCCGAGCCGTCGCGCGGCCTTGCAGGCGCCGGCGGAGAGGAAGTCGTCGTCGCAGACGACCGCGGTCGGCCGGGGGCCGGGGCCGGACAGGGCGGCCTCCGCGACGACGCGGGCGCCCTCGACGTTCAGCGGCGCGGCGACGCGGCGTACGGCGGTGTCCGTGCCGCGCAGCGTCCGGGCGAGCGCTTCGGCGCGCACGTCGAAGGTCCAGGAGTCCACGTCCGCGGCGAGGTGCAGGAAGTCGCGGTGGCCGAGGGCGAGCAGATGCTCCGTCACCTGGCGCATGCCGTCGGCGAGGTCGAGGTTGACGGTGGCGGCGCCCAGGCTGCCCGCCGGGTCGCTGTCGAGCATCACCAGGGGCAGGTCGTCGCCGCGGATGGTGGCCAGCGCGTCGGAGGCCATGGAGGAGGCGAGCACGCCGTCCAGGGACGCGCGGGCCGAGGCGAAGGGGTCGCGGGCGGGGCCGACGCCGTCGGGGGAGGGGTAGAGGACGACCCCGAAGGCGTGCCGGGCGGCGATGCGGGCGACGCCGGTGTAGACGTGCGCGAAGAACTCATTGGTGAGCTCGGGGACGACGAGGAGCGCCGTCCGGGTCCTGCCCAGGCGCAGGTTGCGGGCGGCCAGATTGGGGCGGTAGCCCAGCTCCCGGGCGGCGGCGCGGACCCGCTCGGCGGTCGGTTCGGCGACCCGGCCGCGCCATTTGTCGCCGAGTACCAGGGAGACGGTGGCCTGGGAGACCCCGGCGGCGCGCGCGACGTCGCGGCTCGTGGGGCGGGGCCCCAAGGATTCTTGCTGTGGCCCGGCCACGGTCACCTCCCGGTTCGGGTCCGCGGCGGGAACGGCGGACGACTCGGTGGACCCGCGGACAGCGCTCATGGTACGTATGACGTTCGAAGTTATACGTAAAACCTCGGGCGTGACGGCGCCGCGGGGGAGGGGCAGGCGGGCGTGGCCACCGGATACGCGGAGATCCTCCGAGCGAAGTACGCGATGCGGCTCCTTGCCGGGACGCTGGTGGGCAGGCTCCCCAACGCCACGGCCGCCATCGCCATCGTGCTGTTCATCCGCGCCGAGGGCGGGACCTACAGCCTGGCCGGCGGGCTCGCCGCGGTGTACGGTGTCGCCAACGCCGTCGGGCAGCCGCTCCTCGGGCGCCTCGTCGACCTGCACGGTCAGCCGCGCGTCCAGCTGCCCGCGGCCCTGCTGTCCGCCCTCGGCATGGCCGCCTTCGCCTTCACGGGCCCCGACCGGCTGGCCCTCGCCTATGGGGCGGTCGCTGTCGCGGGGCTCTTCACGCCGCCCCTGGAGGGCGGTCTGCGGGCCCTGTGGCCCAGCGTCCTGGGCAAGGACGAACAGGTGCACACCGCGTACGCGATGGACGCCATCGCCCAGGAAGTGATGTTCACCGTCGGGCCGCTGCTCGTCACGGGCTGCGTGGCGCTCTGGTCGGAACGGGCGGCGCTGCTCGTGGTCAACGCCGTCGGTGTGTTGGGCGCCCTCTCCGTAGTGATGTCGCAGCCCTCGCGCGCGTGGCGCTCGGCTCCCCGGGAGGCGCACTGGCTCGGGGCCCTGCGCTCGCCGGGACTTCTCGCGCTCCTCGGCGCGTTCCTCTTCGTCGGCGTGGCGCTCGGCTCCATCACGGTCGCCGGGGTGTCGTACGCGGACGACCACGGCGGCGACGCGGTCTACGGCTGGATGATGGCCGCCCTCGGCCTCGGCGCCCTCGTCGGCGGTTCGGTGTACGGGGCGCGGCAGTGGAGCGGCGTGCCGGAGCGGCGCCTTACGGTGCTCGTGGCGCTGCTCGCCGTCTGCTACCTGCCGTTGATGCTGACGCCCGGCGCGCCCGCCATGACGGGGCTCGCCGCACTCGCCGGCGTCTTCCTCGCCCCGGCGCTCGCGTGCGCCTTCATCATCGTCGACCGGCACGCCCCGCGTGGCACCGTCACGGAGGCCTTCTCCTGGCTCGTGACCACGTTCACGGTGGGCGCCTCGCTGGGGACGGCGGCGGCCGGTCCGGTCGTCGAGTGGGGCGGCACCGTGGGGGGTTTCGCGGTGCCCGGGCTCGCGGGCGCGGGCGCGTTGCTGGTTTTGCTGGCCACCGTGCGGGTACTGGTTGCGGTCGAGGATTCCGGGGTCGTTGCGGGTTCATCGGAAAATGATCGAAACGGTGCCGTCGAACCCGGTTTCAGTGCCGGGCATCAGGCGTAATGTTCAGTCATGGACCGCCGCATTTTCGGGCTGGAGAACGAGTACGGCGTCACGTGCACGTTCAGGGGACAGCGCCGCCTGTCGCCTGACGAGGTGGCGCGCTACCTCTTCCGCCGTGTCGTGTCATGGGGCCGCAGCAGCAACGTCTTTCTGCGGAACGGCGCCCGCCTCTATCTTGACGTGGGATCACATCCGGAATACGCGACACCCGAATGTGACAACGTGACCGAGCTGGTCACCCACGACAAAGCCGGCGAGCGCATTCTGGAAGGCCTGCTCGTCGACGCAGAACGCCGCCTGCACGAGGAGGGAATCGCGGGCGACGTCTATCTCTTCAAGAACAACACCGACTCGGCGGGAAACTCCTACGGTTGCCATGAGAACTATCTGGTGGCCCGTCATGGAGAGTTCTCCCGACTCGCGGACATTCTCATCCCGTTCCTCGTCACCCGTCAGCTGCTGTGTGGCGCGGGCAAGGTGCTGCAGACTCCGCGCGGCGCCGTGTACTGCGTCAGCCAGCGTGCCGAGCACATCTGGGAGGGCGTGTCCTCCGCGACCACCCGCTCCCGGCCGATCATCAACACCCGCGACGAGCCGCACGCCGACGCCGAGCGCTACCGCAGGCTCCACGTCATCGTCGGCGACTCGAACATGTCCGAGACGACCATGCTCCTCAAGGTCGGCGCCACCGACCTCGTGCTGCGCATGATCGAGGCGGGCACCGTGATGCGTGACCTCACCCTGGAGAACCCGATCCGGGCCATCCGCGAGGTCAGCCACGACATCACGGGCCGCCGCAAGGTGCGCCTGGCCAGCGGCCGTGAGGCCTCGGCCCTGGAGGTGCAGCGCGAGTACTACGAGAAGGCGGTGGACTTCGTCGACCGCCGCGGCATCCGCACCGGCACCGTCGAACAGGTCCTGGAGCTCTGGGGCCGCACGCTGGACGCGATCGAGACCGAGGACCTCGACCGCATCGGCACCGAGATCGACTGGGTCATGAAGTACAAGCTCATCGAGCGGTACCGCGCCAAGAACAACATGACCATGTCGCACCCCCGGGTCGCGCAGATAGACCTCGCCTACCACGACATCCACCGTCGGCGAGGGCTCTACTACCTCCTGGAGAAGAAGGGGCAAGCCGCCCGTATCTGCAACGACTTGAAGATCTTCGAGGGCAAGTCGGTGCCCCCGCAGACCACCCGGGCGCGGCTGCGCGGCGACTTCATCCGGCGGGCCCAGGAGCAGCGCCGTGACTTCACGGTCGACTGGGTCCACCTCAAGCTCAACGACCAGGCACAGCGCACCGTGTTGTGCAAGGACCCCTTCCGTTCGGTCGACGACCGGGTGGAGAAGCTCATCGCCGGCATGTGACCGAAGAGAAGCCGGTGGCGTTGTGGGAACGCAACGCGGGCGTCGCACGTTCCTCGTGCGGCGCCCTTCTCACGCCGTAGAGTTGCGCGCACGCCAACCCACAAGATCGACCGATACGAGGCCCCCACCGTGCGCCGACGCTCCCTCCTCCTTGCCGTCCCGGCCGGCCTGCTCACGCTGGCAGGCTGTGGTGACGACAAGGCCGACAAGGCCAAGTCCAAGCCCAGCGACAGCCCGACCAACTCCGCGTCGGCCCCGCCGACCGCGAAGATCGTGGACGGCCCGCTGCCCGAGATCACCAAGGGCACGAAGTTCGGTCAGAAGCCGACCGTCGCCAAGGGCAAGGGCAAGCCGTCCTCCGACCTCGCGGTCAAGACCCTCGTCGAGGGCAAGGGCAAGGAGGTCGTCAAGGGGGACTACCTGCAGGCCAATTACCTCGGCCAGATCTGGGCGACGGGCAAGGTCTTCGACAACTCCTACGACCGGGGCAACCCCACGGTCTTCCCGATCGGCGTCGGCCAGGTCATCCCCGGCTGGGACCAGGCCCTGGTCGGCAAGAAGCTCGACAGCCGCGTGGAGCTCGCCATCCCCCCGAAGATGGGATACGGCGAGCAGGGCAACAAGCAGGCAGGCATCAAGGGCGACGACACCCTCGTGTTCGTCGTCGACCTCGTGGGCACCTTCACCGCCAAGAGCTCGGCCAAGGGCAAGGAGGTGGCGCAGTCCAACAAGGACCTGCCCAAGGTCGGCACCAACACCGACGGCAAGGCCCCCTCCATCGACGTCCCGAAGACGAAGGCGCCGAAGGAGCTCGTCGCGTCGTACATCCTGGAGGGTGACGGCGACGAGGTGAAGAAGACCGACAGCCTCCTCTGCCAGTACGAGGGCGTGCTCTGGGCGGACGGCAAGGAGTTCGACTCCTCGTACAAGCGCAAGCAGCTCGCGTCGTTCCAGCTGGCGCAGGTCGTCAAGGGCTGGGCGCAGGGTCTGACCGGCAAGAAGGTCGGCAGCCGCGTCCTCATCGTCATCCCGCCGGAGCTGGGCTACGGCGACCAGCCCCCGCAGGGCAGCTCCATCAAGAAGGACTCCACGCTGGTCTTCTCCGTGGACATCCTCGCGAAGATGTGACCCCCGCGGGGATGCAAGACTGTCCGAGCTGACCTTTCGTATCAAAGCAGGAGCATTTTCGTGAGCATTGACAAGCCCGAGGTCGACTTCCCCGTCGGCGAGCCGCCGGCCGACCTGCAGATCAAGGACATCTGGGAGGGCGACGGCGCCGTCGCCAAGGCGGGCGACTTCGTCAAGGTCCACTACGTGGGCGTCTCCTTCAGCACCGGCGAGGAGTTCGACGCGAGCTGGAACCGCGGCAACCCGCTGGAGTTCCAGCTCGGTGCCGGCCAGGTCATCTCCGGCTGGGACCAGGGCGTGCAGGGCATGAAGGTCGGCGGCCGGCGCGAGCTGACCATCCCGGCCCACCTCGCCTACGGGGACCGCGGCGCCGGTGGCGGCCGCATCGCGCCGGGCGAGACGCTGATCTTCGTCTGCGACCTGGTCTCCGTCTGAGGACGTACCTGACCTGATCTGTTCGTCGAGGGCTCATGCTTGTCCGGCATGGGCCCTCGGCTTTTGCCCGCACACCCCGGGGCGGTACGGTCATCGGTCGGAAGCATTGTGTGTTGTAAGGCCGAGAAAGGGCGTCGATGGCCATTGCCAAGGCCGAGCGGCTGATGAATCTGGCGCTGTGTCTGCTCGGGACCCGGCGGCCGCTCAGCAAGCGTGAGCTGCGCGACTCGATCGAGGCTTACGTCGAGGCCTTCGGGCCGGGGGGAGGCGCGGCCAGAGGGCCGGGGGGAGGCGCGGCCGGAGGGTCCGGAGGACGGTCGGCGGGGTCCGACGACTCCTTCAACCGCATGTTCGAGCGCGACAAGGACGATCTGCGCGAGCTCGGCCTGGTCATCGAGACCGTGGAGAACCTCGACGGCGACGTCGGCTACCTCGCCCGCCGCGACAGCAACCGGCTGCCGCCCATCACCATCGACGCCGAGGAGGCCGCCGCCCTCGGCCTGGCCGCCAAGGTCTGGCAGCAGGCCCGGCTCGCCGGGGCCGCCAGCGGCGCCCTGCAGAAGCTCCGCGCCGCGGGACTGCCCGAGGACGCCGACCCCTACGGCGCCCACAGCGCCCTGGAGCCGCGGATCCCCGCGCACGAGGCGTCCTTCGAACCGCTGATGCTCGCCTGCCGCGACCGCCGCCCCATCGTCTTCGAGTACCGCAAGGCCACGGCGGCCCGCCCCGAGCAGCGCCACGTCGAGCCCTGGGCCCTGGAGTGCTGGCGCGGCCACTGGTACCTCGCGGGCTTCGACCGGGACCGGGGCGCCGAGCGCGTCTTCCGGCTCTCCCGGATCACCGGCAAGGTGCGCGCCCGCGCCGGGAAGTACACCGCCGACGTGCCGGACGTCGTCACGGTCCGTGAGACCGTCGCGGGCTGGGCCGGCGAGATCGCCGACCGCACCGCCCTGATCCGGCTGCGCACGGGCGCCGGCTACCCGCTGCGGGCCAAGGCCGTCGCGATGCGGGAAGGCGGCGACGGATGGGACGAGTTGGAGATTCCGTACGGCCACGGGCTCGACGCCTGGCTGGTGGAGTTCGGGCCCGACGTGGTGGTCCTGGAGCCCGCGGAGCTGCGGGCCGACGTCATGGACCGGCTGCGCGCCGTGGCCAAGGGCTGAGGGGGAGCGGAAGAGCAATGGCCTCGAACGCCATCGACCAGACGCGACGGATGCTGTCGCTGGTGACCTATCTGCGGGAGCGCCCCGGCGCCCACGTAGAGGACGTCGCCCGCGCCTTCGGCATCACCCCCGACGAGCTGATCTCCGACCTGGACGTCCTGCCGATGTGCGGCACCAGCTTCCGCGGCGGCGACCTCCTCGACATCGACACCGACGGCGACCGCATCTGGTGGCACAACCCCGACGACGTGGCGGCGCCGCTGCGGCTCGCCGCCGACGAGGCCACCGCGCTCCTCGTGGCCGCCCGCGCCGTGTCCACCCTGCCCGGCCTGCGCGAGAGCGACCGGCTCGCGCTGCTGCGCGCGACCGCGAAGCTGGAGACCGCGGCCGGTGAGGCGGCGGGCGCCAGCTCCCGCCTCTCGGTGACCTTCGAGTCCGAGGGCGGCGTCTTCGCCGACGTCGACCGCGCCATCTCCGAGCGCCGAAGACTCTGGATCCGTTACTACTCGCCCGCGCGCGACGAGGTCACCGAGCGGGAGATCGACCCCATCCGCCTGGTGAGCGTCGGTCATACCTATGTCGAGGCGTGGTGCCGGCGCTCCGAGGCGCGGCGCACCTTCCGGCTCGACCGGGTCGCCGAGATCAAGATCCTGGACGAGCCGTCCGCGCCGCCCGAGGTCGAACTGCGCGACCTCTCGGAAGGCCTCGTGCAGCCCGCGGCCGAGGACCCCGAGGTCGTCGTCGAGGTCGGCCCCGGCGGCCGCTGGGTCGCCGAGTACTACCCGCACGACAGCGCGGAGGAGCTGCCCGACGGCGGGCTGCGGATCACGCTGCGCACCCCCGACCCCGCCTCGTTGCGCCGGCTCGCGCTGCGGCTCGGCGGGGACGGGCGGATCGTCTCCCCGGTCGAGCTGGCCGACAGCGCGCGGCAGGCGGCGGCCGAGGCCCTGGAGGCGTACGAGAGGGACTTCGAGCGTCAGGAGCAAGGGCGTTGAGCACACCGACCACGGCCGGACTTCCGGGGGTGCCCGCGCAGACGCGGCGTACCCCCGTCCTCTTCACCGCCGCCTGCCCCGACTGCCGTGCCCGCTTCGAGCTCTCCGCCGGGGCGCTGCGGCTCGCGATCGGCGCCGGCCCCCGCACCACCTTCTACTCCTTCACCTGCCCCGAGTGCGGGGCGGCGGTGCGCAAGCCCGCGGGCGAGCGCATCGTCGAACTCCTCACCGGCGGCGGGGTGCGGACGCTGCGTCTGCACTCGACCGTCTAGGCTCGGCGCATGTTCTGGGCGATGCTCGCGATCGCGGCGGGCTTCTTGGGCCTCGCCGTCCTCGGCGTACTGGCGATCAAGGTCTTCGTGGAGGCGCAGCGGCTCGCGCGTCAAGTGACCGAGACCACACGGCGGATCAACAGCGCCGCGGAGGACCTGGAGCGGGCCGCGGCCGGTGCGGCCCGTGCGGGGCGAGGGGCTCTTTAGCGTCCGCGGCCTGTCAACTCCCCGACGGTGGCGGGTACGCTGCGAAATGCGGCCCGGGATCGAGGCGGGGGCCGTACTCGGAGTATGCGCGGGGATTGCCGAGCGTTTACCCCGGGGGGTTACGATCGCTGCACGCGTGGGGAGATCGGATGAATGTCCGGTCTGCCGAGCGAACCAGACTCCTGACGCCTCGGTGAAGAAGGTATACAGCTATGGGTAGGCTCGGAGCCCCCGAGATCATTCTCATCCTCGTCGTGATCGTCCTGCTGTTCGGAGCCAAGAAGCTGCCCGACATGGCGCGCTCCCTCGGCAAGTCGGCCCGCATCCTCAAGAGCGAGGCCAAGGCCATGAAGTCCGACAGCAAGGACGACGCCGCCGCTCCGGCCGACCCGCCGAGCGACCCGGCCGTCCAGAAGCGCACGATCCAGGCCGCCCCCGGCGATGTGACCAGCTCGCGCCCGGTCGCCGAGCCGACCGACCGTACGACGCAGCGCTGATCCAAGGCCGGCGCCGGCCGGCCTGCCGCACGAGATGAGGACGTGGGTTGCTCAAGTCTGCCCGCAAGAAGGAGAAGGACCCCGAGGGGCGGATGCCCCTCGCGGAGCACCTTCGCGAGCTCCGCAACCGGCTCGCCAAGGGGCTCCTCGCGATCACGATCGTCTCGATCGTGGCCGCTTTCTACAGCCAACAGCTCATGGAGTTCCTGGCTGATCCCGTGCCGCGCTGCAAGCCCGGCATGGACCCGACCGGCGGCCATTGCGCGAAGGTGACCTTCAACGACCTGCTGTCGCCCTTCACCACCACGGTGAAGGTCAGCCTCATGGTCGGCATCATCGTCTCCAGCCCGGTCTGGCTGTACCAGCTGTGGGCGTTCGTCGCCCCTGGTCTGCACAAGCACGAGCGCAAGTACACGTACTGGTTCGTCGGAGCCGCGGTGCCGCTCTTCTTCGGCGGCGCCTGGCTGGCCTACACGATCCTCCCGGTCTCCATGCGCGTGCTGCTCGGCATCACGCCCGACGGGGCCGAGAACCTCCTTCCGATGGACACGATCCTCGACTTCACCGTCAGGATGGTCCTCGTCTTCGGCGCCTCGTTCGAGCTGCCGCTGCTCCTGGTCATGCTCAACATGACCGGCATGGTCACCGGCCGCCGGATGGCGACGTGGTGGCGCGGCGTGGTCATGGGCGTCTTCGTCTTCGGCGCCGTCGCGACCCCGACCACCGACCCGGTCGGCATGATCGCCCTGGCGGGCCCGATCGTCGTCCTGTACTTCATGGCCGTCGGTTTCTCGCTCCTGAACGACAAGCGCCGCCGTCGCAACGACCCCGACGCCGAGCTCGACGACGACGAGGCCTCCGAACTCGACCTCACGCCCGAGCCGGTCGACGGGATCGAATCGGTGCGGCCGCCCCGGGCGCTGCCCGAGCAGGCGGGCACCGGACGGGCCGATCATCGGGTGAACGGTTTCGACGACATCACGTGAGCTTGTAGGGTCCTCCCGCACACATCTTCGGGGGGACCCCAGTGACCAGCGAGATCACCCTCTTCGTCAATCCCACCGCGGGCCGCGGCCGGGGCGCCCACGCGGCGCAGCCGGCCGCTTCCGCATTGCGGGCGCGCGGCTTCTCCGTACGGACGGTCATCGGCGAGGACGCCCCGGACGCGCTGCGGCGGGCCCGTGCGGCCGTCGAGGGCGGTACGGGGGCCCTGATCGCCGTCGGCGGCGACGGCATGGCGAGCCTCGCGCTGCAGGCCGTGGCCGGGACCCGTACTCCGCTCGGAGTGATCGCGGTGGGCACCGGCAACGACTTCGCCCGCGCCCTCGGCCTGCCGGTGCGGGAGCCGGCCGCCGCGGGGGAGATCGTGGCGGAGGCGCTCAAGGGCGCGTACACCCGCGACGTCGACCTGGGCAGGGTCGGCGACACCTGGTTCGGGACCGTGCTCGCGTCCGGTTTCGACTCCCGGGTGAACGACCGGGGCAACCGGATGCGCTGGCCCACCGGCCGGTTCAAGTACGACCTGGCGATGGTCGCGGAGCTGGCGGCGTTCCGGCCGATCCCGTACCGCATCACGCTGGACGGCGGCGACGTCCACGAGGTGGAGGCGACGCTGGTGGCGGTCGGCAACGGCACCTCGTACGGCGGCGGCATGCGGATCTGCGCCGGGGCCGACCTGGGCGACGGGCTCTTCGATGTCACCGTGGTGGGGGACTGCAGCCGTACCACGCTGCTCAAGGTCTTTCCCCGCGTCTATAAGGGCACGCACCTCGACCATCCCAAGGTCACCGTGTACCGCGCCGCCGAGGTCGAGCTGGCCGCGCCCGGCATCACCGGCTACGCCGACGGGGAGCCGCTCGGCGCGCTGCCGCTGACCGCCCGGTGCGTGCCGGGGGCGGTGCGGGTGCTCGCGCCCTGAGCGGGCCGCCCGGTGCGGACCGCTGAGCTGCCGCGTTCCGTCCCCTTCGGATAATGATCGTCCGTTGTCAGTGGTGGCCGGTAGTCTCGAAAGCACGATGACAGAGGACCTCTCTCCGGCCGAGCGGTATGCGGCGGCGCGCAAGCGCGCTGTCGAGCAGGCCACCGCACTCGCGTCCTTCCGCGAGATGTACGAATTCGGCCTCGACCCCTTCCAGATCGAGGCCTGCCAGGCGCTGGAGGCGGGCAAGGGCGTGCTCGTCGCCGCCCCCACCGGCTCGGGCAAGACGATCGTCGGCGAGTTCGCCGTGCACCTCGCCCTGGAGCAGGGCAAGAAGTGCTTCTACACCACGCCCATCAAGGCGCTCTCCAACCAGAAGTACGCCGACCTCGCCAAGCGGTACGGCGCGGACAAGGTCGGCCTCCTCACCGGCGACAACAGCGTCAACAGCGAGGCTCCGGTGGTCGTCATGACCACCGAGGTCCTGCGGAACATGCTGTATGCGGGCTCGCAGTCGCTGCTGAACCTCGGCTATGTGGTCATGGACGAGGTGCACTACCTCTCCGACCGCTTCCGCGGCGCCGTCTGGGAGGAGGTGATCATCCATCTTCAGGAGTCGGTCACGCTGGTCTCCCTGTCGGCCACGGTGTCGAACGCCGAGGAGTTCGGCGACTGGCTCGACACCGTCCGAGGCCACACCGAGGTGATCGTCTCCGAGCACCGGCCCGTGCCGCTCTTCCAGCACGTGCTCGCCGGCCGGCGGATGTACGACCTCTTCGAGGAGGGCGAGGGCCACAAGAAGGCGGTCAACCCCGACCTCACGCGCATGGCCCGGATGGAGGCCAGCCGTTCGTACAACCCGCGGGACCGCCGCAGGGGCAAGATGGTCCGGGAGGCCGACCGCGAGCGGGAGCGCCGCCAGCGGTCGCGGATCTGGACGCCGGGCCGCCCCGAGGTCATCGAGCGGCTCGACGCCGAGGGGCTGCTGCCCGCCATCACGTTCATCTTCAGCCGCGCGGGCTGCGAGTCCGCCGTACAGCAGTGTCTGTACGCGGGGCTGCGGCTGAACGACGACGAGGCGCGCATGACGGTCCGCCAGATCGTCGAGGAGCGCACCGCGTCGATCCCGGACGAGGACCTCCACGTCCTCGGCTACTACGAGTGGCTGGAGGGGCTGGAGCGCGGCATCGCGGCGCACCACGCGGGCATGCTGCCCACCTTCAAGGAGGTCGTCGAGGAGCTGTTCGTGCGCGGCCTCGTCAAGGCCGTCTTCGCCACCGAGACCCTCGCCCTCGGCATCAACATGCCCGCGCGCAGCGTGGTGCTGGAGAAGCTCGTCAAGTGGAACGGCGAGCAGCACGCGGACATCACCCCGGGCGAGTACACCCAGCTCACCGGTCGCGCGGGGCGCCGCGGCATCGACGTGGAGGGCCACGCGGTGGTGCTCTGGCAGCGCGCCATGAGCCCCGAGCACCTGGCCGGCCTCGCCGGTACGCGCACGTACCCGCTCCGCTCCAGCTTCAAGCCGTCGTACAACATGGCGGTGAACCTGGTCGAGCAGTTCGGGCGGCACCGCTCGCGTGAGCTCCTGGAGACCTCCTTCGCGCAGTTCCAGGCCGACAAGTCGGTCGTCGGGATCTCCCGGCAGGTGCAGAAGAACGAGGAGGGCCTGGCCGGTTACCAGGCCTCCATGACCTGCCACCTCGGCGACTTCGAGGAGTACGCGCGGCTGCGCCGCGAGCTCAAGGACCGGGAGAACGAACTGGCCAAGCAGGGCGCGGCCCAGCGCAGGGTCGCCGCCGCGGCCGCCCTGGAGAAGCTGAAGCCGGGCGACGTCATCCACGTCCCCACCGGGAAGTACGCGGGCCTCGCGCTCGTCCTCGACCCGGGGATCGCGGCCGGCCGGGCCAACGGCCACCGGGGCTTCGACCACGTGGAGGGCCCCCGGCCGCTCGTCCTCACCGCCGAGCGCCAGGTCAAGCGGCTCGCGTCGATGGATTTCCCGGTGCCCGTCGAGGCCGTGGAGCGGATGCGCATCCCGAAGTCGTTCAACGCCCGCTCGCCGCAGTCCCGCCGCGACCTGGCCTCCGCGCTGCGCACCAAGGCCGGGCACATCGTGCCCGACCGGCACCGCAAGGGGCGCGCGGAGGCCGCCGACGACCAGGAGATCGCCCGGCTGCGCGCGGAGCTGCGCGCGCACCCCTGTCACGGCTGCGACGAGCGCGAGGACCACGCGCGCTGGGCCGAGCGGTACCACCGCCTCAAGCGCGACACCTCGCAGCTGGAGCGTCGCATCGAGGGGCGGACGAACACCATCGCCCGCACCTTCGACCGGATCGTCGCCCTCCTCACCGAGCTCGACTATCTGCGCGGCGACGAGGTCACCGAGCACGGCAAGCGGCTCGCCCGGCTCTACGGCGAGCTGGACCTGCTGGCCAGCGAGTGCCTGCGCGCCCGCGTGTGGGAGGGGCTGAGCCCGGCCGAACTGGCCGCGTGCGTCTCGGCGTTGGTGTACGAGGCGCGGAGCGGTGACGACGCCATCGCGCCGAAGCTGCCGTCCGGCGCGGTGAAGGCGGCCCTCGGCGAGACGGTCCGGATCTGGGGCCGGCTCGACGGCCTCGAGGAAGAGTTCAAGATCAATCAGGCGGAGGGGGTCGGGCAGCGCGAACCCGACCTGGGCTTCGCCTGGGCGGCGTACATGTGGGCCTCCGACAAGGGGCTCGACGAGGTGCTGCGCGAGGCGGAGATGCCGGCCGGTGACTTCGTGCGCTGGTGCAAGCAGGTCATCGACGTCCTCGGCCAGATCTCCGCGGCGGCCCCGCGGGAGAACAGCACGGTGGCGAAGAACGCCCGCAAGGCCGTGGACCAGTTGCTCCGCGGCGTGGTGGCGTACAGCTCGGTGGGCTGACGCCCCGAGGCGCGGAGACCGCCCCCGAGGACCGGAGAGCTTCCGGACCTCGGGGGCGGTGTCGTGACCGCGGGCCGGTGTCGTTCGACGCGTTACTCCACGTGTTCGAATGATCGCCGCGTGTACAAAAGAGCAGAGTGTATGCCTCTCGGTGCGGCCTCTGCAGGGGGTTGGCGAATATGACACGGCGGCGATTTCGGCGGACTAAGCTCGCCCGGAGCGCGGCAAGTTGAACGAGTTGCGACAGATTCGCGCGCTTGTTCCCAAATCTTTCGATCGTTCGCTTTGTCGTCCCGGCAAAACCCTGCATATGTACCTTCACCCCCCAAAGACGTCATTCCCCCCAAGACGAGTGTTCAGAGGGCATACATGGTGAGTGTTCAATCGCCTCCCGGTGGCCGAGAAGTCCCTTACGCGCGTGTGCTGTTGCTGCCCGCCATGCTGATGGCCGCGGCCACCGGAGCCGCCGTCGCATCGGTGACGGAACCGGCCCGCCCCGCCGTCGGCTGGTGCGGCGCCGTCGCGACCCTCATGGTCATCGTGGTCGGCGCCGAAGCCGTGCGGCGCGGCCGGACCATCCGGGGGCAGCGCGCACAGTACGGACAGCGGCTGGCCTTCCTGGAGCGGCGCATCGCCTCCCACGACGAGGAGACCGTACGCCTGGGCCGGGAGATCCTGCCCGAGGCGCTCTGGCGGCTGCGGCAGGGCGAATCGCCCGCCGACGTGGTCCGCAAGGTCGTGGACGCCGACGAGTCCTACCGCGAACTGCCCGACGCCCAACGCGACTTGCTGCGCTCGGTCCTGGAGACGCTGGACCGCGAGGAAGCGATGCGCGAGTCCGCGCAGCGCGCCTTCGTCAACATCGCCCGGCGCGTCCAGTCGATCGTCCACCAACAGGCCGCGGAACTGCGCGACATGGAGGAGTTCCACGGGCGCAACCCCGAGGTCTTCGACGACCTGCTGCGCATCGACCACGGCACCGCGCTGATCGGCCGCCTCGCCGACTCCATCGCGGTGCTCGGCGGCGCCCGCCCCGGCCGCCAGTGGCCCAAGCCCGTACCGCTGTTCAGCGTGTTGCGCGGCGCGATGTCCCGGATCCTCGACTACCCGCGCGTCGAACTGCACTCGATCGCCAACGTCGCGATCCACGGCACCTCCGTCGAGCCGCTCATCCACGCCTGTGCCGAACTCCTCGACAACGCCACCCGGTACTCTCCGCCGCAGACCAAGGTGCACGTCACCGCCGTCGAGGTGCAGACCGGCATCGCCGTCGAGATCGAGGACGGCGGCGTCAGCCTCAGCGAGGAGGCCCGCGCCCGCGCCGAGCGGATGCTGGAGCAGGCGCAGGCCGGCATCGACCTCAACGACCTCGGTGAGACGCCCCGCCTCGGCATGGCCGTGGTCGGCCGCCTCTCGCAGATGTACAACCTGCAGGTCTCCCTACGGCAGTCCGCCTACGGCGGGGTCCGCGCCGTCCTCATCGTGCCGCGCGAGATGATCACCACGGGCCCGGCGCCCGGTCTCGCGCACGGCATCGGCGCCTCCGCCGTACCGCGCGTGGACAACGCGGGACGGACCATCGAGGAGCCCGCCCGCAACATCCGCCGCAAGAAGCCCCGCGTCGTCACCGCGGGCCCGCCGCTGCGCTCCCCGGCCACCGCGACCATGGAGGACGACGTCCCCGAGGTCACCGAATGGACCCCGAACGGGCTGCCGCAGCGCCGCAGCCGCGTCAAGATCTCACTCAGCGAGCGGTACGCCCAGGAGGCCGAGGCCCAGCGGATCGCCGAGGCCCACGCCGCCGCGACCGCCCCGCCACCGGTCCCCGCGCCGAAGCGCGAGGAGCCCGAACCGGGCCTGTGGATCGAGGCGTTCATGAAGGGCGTCAAGGGCGAGGACGAGGGTGACCCCGATCCGGTGCCGCCGCCCGGAACCGCCGCGGACGGGTCCACGGCCGAGGGATCCTTTCCCCCGCAGGGAACCAACCGCAACCACCACGGCAGCGCCGACGAGAGGGACTGGCAGTGATCCAGCAACGCGCCAATTTCGACTGGATGCTGAAGGAGCTCGCCGACGGGGTGCCACAGACCCGGCAGATCGTGGTGCTCTCGGCCGACGGCCTGCGTATCGCGCGCTACGGCGGTGACCCGGACGCGGCCGACCGCATCGCCGCGGCCTGCGCGGGACTGCAGAGCCTGGCCGCCGCCGTGGCCACCGAGATCCCGCACAGCGACGGCGGCATGAAGATGGTCATCATCGAGATCAACGGCGGCTACTTCTACCTGATGGCCGCGGGTGCCGGCGCCTACCTCGCCGTCCTCGCCGACGAGACCGTCGACGCGGGCCTCATCGGCACCCGCATGCGCGACCTGGTGGTACGCATCGGGGCCCATCTGACCAGCCCGCCGCGGCGTGACGGGCAGGCCGTATGACTCCTCCGCCGGACTCCGCCCGAGGTGCGGAGCAGGGCGACGGCCCGCCGCAGGCCGGCGCGCCTCCCCAACGGGAGCGCCGCAGCCCCGAGAACCCGGAGCGGCTGTACATCCTCACCGGCGAGGGCTCCGAGCGGGCGCCGCTCGACCTCGTCACCCTGGTCGTCGCGCAGGGCGAGGCCTCGCCCACCGCCCAGCCCGAGCACTCCGCGGTGCTGCGGCTGTGCACGACGCCGCTCTCCGTCGCCGAGCTCTCGGCGTACATGGCGCTGCCGTTCAGTGTGGTGACGGTCGTGCTGACGGAGTTACTCGGATCCGAGCTCATCCAGGCGCGCGCCCCCATCGTCCGCTCCGCGCTCCCCGACCGATCCCTCCTCGAAGCGGTGATGCATGGACTTCAAAAGCTCTGACACGATCACCGGACCCCGCAGCGAGGACGTCCTGCCGCACACGGCCACGGCCGCCGTGAAGGTCGTGATCGTGGGCGGGTTCGGGGTCGGCAAGACCACGATGGTCGGCTCGGTGAGCGAGATCCGCCCGCTGACGACCGAAGAGACCATGACCCAGGCGGGCATCGGGGTCGACGACAACTACGGCTCCGAGTCCAAGACCGCCACCACCGTGGCGATGGACTTCGGCCGGATCAGCATCTCCGACGAGCTCGTCCTCTACCTCTTCGGCACCCCCGGCCAGGAACGCTTCTGGTTTCTGTGGAACGGCCTCTTCGAGGGCGCGCTCGGCGCGGTCGTCCTGATCGACACCCGCCGCCTGGAGGTCAGCTTCGACGTGATCGGCCGCCTGGAGGAGCGCGGGGTGCCGTTCGTCGTCGCCGTCAACGACTTCCCCGACGCGCCGCACCACCCGATCGAGACCCTGCGCCGGGCCCTCGACCTGGAACCCGAAGTGCCGATCATGGCCTGCGACGCGCGCCGCCGGGAGTCAAGCCGGGACGTCCTGATGACCCTGATGCGCTATCTGCACTCCCTGACGGTGACGCGCGTCTGAACCGTGCCGCGCCCGCACCGCCCTGCCGCGAACCGCCACGTCCCACCCCTTTCGTGTCCCGCATCGTGTCCCGCACCTTCATGTCCCGGACCGCCGTGTCCCGGACCCCGTGCCCAGCAACCAAGAAACCCGGAACCCCTCAGCGAATCCCGGAGCGACGACCGTGACGACCTCCTCTTCCTGGCCCGGAACCGACGGCCCCGCCGCCGCGCCGCCCGGCTGCCCCGCCCACGGCCTCGGCCCCGGCGGCCTGCGCCGCCTCTACGGTCCCGAGGCCGACGCCGACCTCGCGGGGCTGTACGAGAAGCTGCGCGCCGAGCACGGCCCGGTCGCGCCCGTACTGATCCACAACGACGTGCCGATCTGGGCGGTCCTCGGCCACAGCGAGAACCTCCACATGGTCCGCACCCCCTCGCAGTACACCCGCGACTCGCGCCGCTGGCGCGCCGTGCAGGACGGCACCGCGGGACCCGGCCACCCGCTCGCGCCCGTCTTCACCTGGCAGCCGATGTGCAGCTTCGTCGAGGGCGACGAGCACCAGCGGCTGCGCGGCGCGGTCACCGGCGCCATGTCCGGCATCGACCACCGCGGCATCCGCCGCTACATCAACCGCTACACGAACCACCTGCTCAACGACTTCTGCCAGGACGGCCGCGCCGACCTGGTCAGCCAGTTCGCCGAGCACCTGCCGATGATGGTGATGTGCCACGTCCTCGGCATGCCGGAGGAGTACAACGAGCGCATGGTGCAGTCCGCCCGCGACATGATCAAGGGCACCGAGACCGCCATCGCCAGCAACGCGTACGTGATGGAAGTCCTGATGGGACTGGTCGCGCGGCGCCGGGCCAACCCGGAGGAGGACTTCACCAGCAACCTCCTCGCCCACCCCGCGCGCCTCTCCGACGACGAGGTGGGCGCCCATCTGCGCCTGGTCCTCATCGCCGCGTACGAGGCCACCGCCAACCTCATCGCCAACGTCCTGCGGATGGTCCTCACCGACCCGCGCTTCCGCGCCCAGCTCAGCGGCGGGCAGATGACGGTCCCCGAGGCGGTCGAGCAGTCCCTGTGGGACGAACCGCCGTTCAGCGCGATGGTCGGCTACTTCGCCAAGCAGGACACCCAGCTCGGCGGTCAGCAGATCCGGGCGGGCGACGGTCTGATCCTGGGCATCGCGCCGGGCAATGTCGACCCGGTGGTGCGGCCCGACCTTGCCGCCAACATGCAGGGCAACCGCTCGCACCTCGCGTTCAGCGGCGGCCCGCACGAGTGTCCCGGCCAGGACATCGGCCGTGCCATCGCGGACACCGGTGTCGACGCGCTCCTGATGCGACTGCCGGACGTCGAACTCTCCGTGGACGAAAGCGAGTTGCGCTGGACGTCGTCGATCCTGTCGCGGCACCTGGTGGAGCTGCCGGTCAAGTTCGCGCCGCGGCCGCCGCAGGACGTCATGGCGCGTCCGTCGGCGCAACTGCCGACGCCGCGCAGGGACTGGCAGGTGTCCTCGCCGGCGCCGCGCCGGCCGGAGCCGGTCGCCTCGGCCGCCGGCCCCGCTCACGCGGTGCAGACTCCCGCCGCGCCCGCCGGGGCGCCCGAGGCGGATGCGCGGCCCAAGGGGGCGTGGCAGCGCTTCCTCGTCTGGTGGCGCGGTTACTGATACCGGCCGCCGGCCACCGGTGGTCCTGCGCTAGCGCGCCCAGTCGTCGTACGAGGACCAGGCGGTCAGCGTCCGGCCGCTGACGAAGCGGTGGGCGACGCCCGTGACCGGATCCGTGAACTCCAGGACCTTTGCCAGGAGTTGCAGCGGCCGCCGGAAGTCGTCCGCCGCGGTCGGCTCGGCCACCACCGGGTAGACCGGGTCGCCGAGGATCGGCAGCCCCAACGCGGCCATGTGGACCCGGAGTTGGTGGGTGCGGCCGGTGTGCGGGGTGAGGCGGTAGCGGCCGAGGCGGTGGTCTCCGTCGAGGAGGCAGTGGTCTCCGTCGAGGTGGCTGGGGCCGAGAACGGCGCGGTGCTCGACGAGTTCGATGCGGCTCTCGCTGTTCGGCTCCGCGCCCTCCACCTCGTACGCGGCGATGATCCCGCGCTCCTTCACGATGTGGCTGCGCACGGTGCTCGGGAGCGGGACGTCCGGGTCGTACGGTGCGACGGCCTCGTACTCCTTGCGCACGCTGCGGTCGCGGAACAGCGTCTGGTACGCGCCGCGTTCCTCGGGTCGTACGGTGCACAGGAGCAGGCCCGCGGTCAGCCGGTCGAGGCGGTGGGCGACGCCCAGCGTCGGGATGCCGAGCTCCGTGCGCAGGCGGGCGAGGGCGGTCTGCGTGACGTGGCTGCCGCGTGGCATCGTCGCGAGGAAGTGCGGCTTGTCCACGACGACGATGTGTTCGTCGCGGTGGACGACGTCGAGGGGGAACGGGACGGGGACCTCCGCGGGGTGGTCCCGGTGGAACCAGACGGAGGCGCCCGGCCGGTAGGGGGTTGCCGGGGTCACCGGTGCGCCGTCCGCGCCGACGAACCGGCCGTCCCGCACCATCGCGTCGACGGCGTCGGTGCCGATCGGGAGCCGCTCCGCCAGGAAGGCGCGCACGGTCGACCACGTTCCGTCGGGCGGCAGGGCGACCCGGACGGGGTCGATGCCGTCGCGCTGGGGGAGCGGGGAGGGCGGTGGGCGGCGCTTGCGTCTCATCAGGGGGTCAGCGTACGGGGCTTCGCGGGGCGGGGATGTGCGGGTGGGCGCGGCAGGGAGGGGCAGTTGGGAGGGGCAGCGTACGGGGCTTCGCAGGTCAGGGGTGTGCGGGGTGGGCGCGGCAGGGTGTGTGGGGATCTGCTGGGGCGGGTTCACGGATCCCCTGGGGCGGACGGGTGTGCGGGGCGCGCGGTCGTGGCGCCCGTGGGCTCATGTGCGCCCCGGAAAACCACTGCCCTGGCCCGCGTGCGCGCTGGCACGATGCGCCCATGCCTTTCAAGATCTCCGACATCGTCGCGGCCGGTGCGCTCGCCCGCCGTGCGCAGCCCACGCTTCCCGTCCCCGGCGGCCTGGTGCTGCGCCCCTGGTCGTCCGCCGACGCGCCCGCCGTCTACGAGGCGTTCCAGGACCCCGTGATACAGCGCTGGCACGCGCGCGTGGCCGACTCCGAGAGTGAGGTGCGGGGCTGGATAGAGGGCTGGCGCAAGGCGTGGGCGGACGAGCGCGACGCGTTCTGGGCGGTTGCCGATGCCGGGTCCGACGGGGTGGTGGGGCGGGTCGCGTTGCGCTGCATCGCGCTCTCCGAGGGGCAGGCGGAGGTGGCGTACTGGACGATGCCGGCGGCTCGTGGCCGGGGCGTCGCGTCCCGCGCGGTCACCGCGCTCACCCGCTGGGCCTTCGAGGAGGTGGGCCTGCACCGACTCGAACTGACTCACTCGATGGAGAACGAGGCGTCGTGCGGGGTCGCCCTGAAGACGGGGTTCGTGGTGGAGGGGACGAAGCGGAGTGCGTTGCTGCATGAGGACGGGTGGCACGACATGCACTTGCATGCGCGGATCGCGGCGGTGTGAGAGGGGGCTGGGGGTGCGGGCGTGGGTGCGGGTGCGGGTGCGGGTGTGTGTGGGCTGGGGTCTGCGCCTAGTGCCCGTCTGTGGGTGCGGGGCCGCGGGGGTATGTACGTACTCGCTGTCCACTGTTCGCCACGCCTCGCGTATGGTGTTGCTAGAGCGGGCTCGGTGCTCCGTGCGCACATACCCCCACGTCCCCTCCCGTCTCGTACGCGGGTGCCGGTCGGTGGGGCGCACGCCCCGATGCCTCCGTGTCCACCGCACGCCGGGTTCTCGTGGAAGGCGGCGCGCGTGGTCCGTCACCCGCCCTTGCCCCCACGGCACGTAGCGGGGCAAACGGGGGGGGTGGGATGCGTCCGCCGCGGAGCGGTGGGCCCTCGGTTGTTGGGGGTGCTGAGGGGGGGGCGGGGAGTTGACCCCCGTACCCCCCGCAACCGAACCGTCAAAGGCAGCGGGCCGCGCCTACGCCGGGACTTCCTGCTCCGCCTCCACCTGCGCGTTCCACTCCCGCTTCGACGCCTGCCAGCCGTCCTCGTTGTGGCCGACGCGCCAGTAGCCGGAGATGGAGAGCTGCTCGCGCGGGATCTCCCGCTCCACACGGAGGTAGCGGCGAAGCTCCTTCACGAAGCCCGCCTCGCCGTGGACGAAGGCGTGCACCTCGCCCTCGGGGAACTCCAGGGCGCGTACCGCCTCGACCAAAAGCTCGCCCACCGGGCGGTCCCCGCGGTGCAGCCAGACGATCTCCGCGTCGGTCGCGATCTTCTGCTCCTCCTGCGCGCCCTCGACCTCGACGAAGACACGGGCGACGGCGCCCTCGGGGAGCGCCTCGGCGGCCGCCGCGATGGCCGGCAGCGCGCTCTCGTCACCGGCCAGCAGGTGCCAGTCGGCGTCGGCCGACGGGGCGTACGCGCCTCCGGGGCCCAGGAAGCGCACCGTGGCCCCCGCCTCGACGGTGCGTGCCCAGGGGCCCGCGAGACCCTCGTCGCCGTGGATCACGAAGTCGAGGGCCAGTTCACGGGCCTCGGGGTCCCAGGAGCGGACCGTGTAGGTGCGGGTCACCGGCCACTGCTCGCGCGGGAACTCCTCGCGGATCCGCTGGATGTCGAACGGCTCGGGGTACGTGACGCCCTCGGCGGGGAAGAGCAGCTTCACGTAGTGGTCGGTGCACTCGCCCGCGGTGAACTCGGCGAGGCCCGCGCCGCCGAGGACCACCCGCTGCATGTGCGGGGTCAGCCGCTCCGTGCGCACCACGCGCGCGGTCTGGGTCTTCGGTGCTTTTCGTGCCGGACGTTCTGCCATGGCGACGGCCTCCCCTGATCCACAATTACTTAGGTTTACCTAAGCTAGCACCTCAGGGGTGCAGGACGGAGAGCAGTCGTTGCAGCGATCCGCCCAGGCCCCAGCGGGCCGCCAGCTCGTCCAGGGCGGCCGGATCGCGCGGCCCACGGGGCAGGGTGACGTCGACGTCCGGCAGCGGGACGTCGCCCGCCACCCGTACGACCTTCGGCGCCACCGCCACATACGCGCGCGACTCGTCCAGCCTCCTGCGCTGGGAAGGGGTGAGCTTCGACTTCGGGTCGTCGACAGCCGCCATGATCCCGGCCAGGTCGCCGTAGGCGTCCAGGAGCTTGGCGGCCGTCTTCTCGCCGATGCCGGGGACGCCCGGCAGGCCGTCGCTCGGGTCGCCGCGCAGCAGGGCCAGATCCACATAGCCGGGGCCGTCCACGCCGTACTTCTCGCGCAGCCACGCCTCGTCCGTCATCTGGAGGGTGCCGACGCCCTTGAGGGGATAGAGGACGCGGATGCCGCGCTCGTCGTCCACCAGCTGGTAGAGGTCGCGGTCGCCGGTGACGATGTCGACCGGGCCGGTGGCGCGGGCGGCGTAGGTGCCGATCACGTCGTCCGCCTCGTACGCCTCGACGCCCACCCGGGCGATGCCGAGGGCGTCGAGGACGGCCTCGATGACCGGCACCTGCGGCGAGAGGGTGTCCGGGATCTCCTCGGCGTCCGGGCCCTTCGGGGTCTCCTCGGCGACGCGGTGCGCCTTGTACGAGGGGATGAGCTCGACGCGCCAGTGCGGGCGCCAGTCCGCGTCCATGCAGGCCACCAGCTCGTCCGGGCGGTGGTCGAGGACGAGGCGGGTGATGAAGTCGAGCAGTCCGCGCACCGCGTTGACCGGGGTGCCGTCCGGGGCCTTCATCGACTCCGGGACGCCGAAGTACGCCCGGAAGTAGAGGGACGCCGTGTCGAGGAGCATGAGCCGTCGTGTTCGCTGAGTCACATCGCGCATCATGCCGCACGCCACCGACAGCGCGAACGCGCTGCGCACGGGGCCACGCCCGCCGGGCTCCGGGCGGGGGTCCGTTGCGCATCGTGATCATCGCGCGCCGAGCACGCAACGGATGTGAGCTGGGCCACTCCTGGGTTTGGTTCGGATAAGTGCGGGCAGGGGCGCACCCGGAGCCAACCCGGTCGAGGATTCAACATTTCGATTTGGTAAACGGGCAGATTCCGTGCCGCTCCACGGCCCGCCGGCGGGGGAGGCGGGCCGTCTTGGTTCGACCCGAGAGGTGTATGTGTCCAGGCTGCAGGCCGAGCACTTGTACAAAGTGTTCGGCAGACGACCCGATGACGCGGTGGAGAAACTCCGCCACGGAGCCGACCGAGAGGAACTGCGCGACGAGGGCACCACCGCTGCCGTCATCGACGCCTCCTTCGAGGTCGAGCCGGGCCAGATCTTCGTCGTCATGGGTCTCTCCGGATCCGGCAAGTCCACGTTGCTGCGCATGCTCAACGGGTTGTCGGAGCCGACGGCCGGTCACGTGCTCTTCGACGGTCAGGACCTGACCGAGCTGAGCGCCAAGGAGATGCGGGAGGTGCGCTCCAAGAAGATCAGCATGGTCTTCCAGCACTTCGCGCTCTTCCCGCACCGCAGCGTCCTCGAGAACGCCGGTTACGGCCTCGAGGTGCAGGGCGTGCCGCGCGCCGAGCGCGAGAAGCGCGCCACCGAGGCGCTGGAGCTCGCGGGCCTCAAGGGCTGGGAGAAGTCCTGGCCCGACGAGCTGTCCGGCGGCATGCAGCAGCGCGTGGGCCTGGCCCGCGCGCTCGCCACCGACGCCGACCTGCTCCTCATGGACGAGTCGTTCAGCGCGCTCGACCCGCTGATCCGCCGTGACATGCAGGACCAGCTCCTGGTGCTGCAGAAGCGGCTGAAGAAGACCATCGTCTTCATCACCCACGACCTGAACGAGGCCATGCGCCTGGGCGACCAGATCGCCGTCATGCGCGACGGCCGCATCGTCCAGATCGGCACCTCGCAGGACATCCTGGTGACCCCGGCCAACGACTACGTCGCCGCGTTCACGCAGGACGTCGACCGCTCCCGGGTGCTCACCGCCGGCGCGATCATGGCCGAGCCGGAGAAGGGCTTCGTGGCGGCCGACGCCGCCGCGACGGTCACCGAGGACACCCCGATCATCGAGCTGTTCACCCCCTGCTCCACGAGTGACGTGCCGGTCGCCGTGACCGACGAGCAGGGCAAGCTCGTCGGCGTCGTGCCGCGGGCCAGGCTGCTCGCCGTGCTCGGCGAGCCGATGCAGTCGGAGACGGCCGCGGAGCCGCAGGGCGCGCCGACCGGCTCCATACCCGTGCAGGACGCGTCCGCACAGGACGACGGCGGCAAGAACGTGGGCAAGGTGAGCAGCGGTGCCTAGGATTCCCTTCGGCGACTGGGTCAACGACTCGGTCGAATGGCTCAGAACCCACATGGACTGGCTGTTCGACTTCATCAAGACGATCTTCCAGAACATGTGGGACGGCGTCTACGACGTCCTCTCCGCCCCCGAGCCGCTGCTGATGGCGGGCATCCTCGCCGTCATCGCCTTCTGGCTGCGCGGTCTGGTCGGCGGTGTCCTCGCCTTCGCGGGCTTCGCGTTCATCGTGTCCCTGGAGTTGTGGGACAACGCGATGATGACGCTGGCCCTGGTGCTTGTGTCGACCTTCGTCGCGCTGGTGATCGCGGTGCCCTTCGGCATCTGGGCGGCGCGCTCCAAGACGGTCAGCGGCATCGTGCGGCCGGTCCTGGACTTCATGCAGACGCTCCCGGCGATGATCTACCTCATCCCGGCCATCCTCTTCTTCCGGATGGGCGCCCCCGCGGGCATCGTCGCCACGATCGTCTTCGCGCTCGCCCCGGGCGTGCGCATGACCGAGCTCGGCATCCGGCAGGTCGACAAGGAGCTGGTCGAGGCGGCCGACGCGTTCGGCACCACGCCCCGCAACACGCTCTTCCGCGTCCAGTTGCCGCTCGCGCTGCCGACGATCATGGCCGGTGTCAACCAGGTCATCATGCTCGGCCTCTCCATGGCGGCGCTGACCGGCATGGTCGGCACCCCCGGCCTCGGCGCCGACGTCAACCAGGCCATCGGCCAGCTCGACGTGGGCCTCGGCGCGGAGGCGGGCGTCTCCATCGTCATCCTCGCCATCTACCTGGACCGCGTCACCAGCGGCCTGGGCAGCCAGGTCTCGCCGCTGGGCCGCCGCGCGCTCGCCAAGCTGCAGGCCGCGCAGGGCCTGAAGATCTGGAACTACCGCCCCAAGCCCGTCGTCGCCATGGTCGGCGTCGTCGTCCTCGCGCTCGTCGCGGGCGGCATGGGCATCTTCGGCGGCACCTCGTCCGAGTCCGTCGCCGACAGCAAGAACGTCGGCCAGGGCAAGCAGCTCAAGATGGGCTACATCCCCTGGGACGAGGGCGTCGCCTCCACCTTCCTCTGGAAGGAGGTCCTGGAGCAGCGCGGGTTCAAGGTCGAGACCAGCCAGCTGGACGCGGGCCCGCTCTACACCTCGCTCTCGCAGGGTGACGTCGACTTCCAGACCGACTCGTGGCTGCCGACGACGCACGCCACGTACTGGAAGAAGTACGGCAAGGACCTGGAGGACCTCGGCGCCTGGTACGGCCCGACATCGCTGGAGCTGACCGTCCCCTCGTACATGAAGGGCATCGACTCGCTCGACGACCTCAAGGGCAAGGGCGGCAGGTTCAAGGGCAAGATCACCGGCATCGAGGCGAGCGCCGGTGAGATGCAGCTGCTCAAGAGCAAGGTGCTCAAGGAGTACGGCCTCGACAAGGAGTACAAGGTCGTCGACGGCTCGACGCCGGCGATGCTGGCCGAGCTGAAGGCCGCGTACGCCAAGAAGGAGCCGATCGTCGTCCCGCTGTGGTCGCCGCACTGGGCCTACAACGACTTCGACCTGAAGAAGCTCAAGGACCCGAAGGGCGCCTGGGGCAAGGGCGACGGCGTGCACACGCTGGCGCGCAAGGGCTTCTCCGACGAGAACCCGCAGGTCGGCAAGTGGCTCAAGAACTTCAAGATGGACGAGAAGCAGCTCACCGGCCTCGAGGCGGAGATCAACAAGGCGGGTAAGGGCAAGCAGCAGGACGCGGTGCGCGCCTGGCTGAAGAAGAACCCGGGTGTCGTCGACAAGCTCGCCCCGCTGCCGAAGAACTCCGGCGGCGACGAGAAGAAGCGTGAGCTGAACGTCGCGTACTTCTCCTGGGACGAGAACATCGCCGTGACCAACCTCTGGAAGCGGGTCCTGGAGAAGCGCGGCTACAAGATGAAGCTGACGCCGTCGGATGTCGGCCCGGTCTACACCGGTCTGGCCCAGGGCGACCTCGACCTGGACCTGGACGCCTGGCTGCCCACCGCGCAGAAGACGTACTGGGACAAGAACAAGGCGAACCTCAAGGACATCGGGTCCTGGTACAGCCCGACCTCCCTGGAGGTCTCCGTGCCCAGTTACGTCAAGGACGTCAAGTCCCTGGCCGACCTCAAGGGCAAGGGCGACGAGTTCAAGGGCAAGATCGTCGGCATCGAGCCGGGCACCGGTGTGATGACGGCGCTCAAGGACAAGGTCCTGCCGCAGTACGGCCTCGAGGGTGAGTACGACATCGTCTCCGGCTCCACCCCGGCGATGCTGGCCGAGCTGAAGGCCGCGTACGCCAAGAAGGAGCCGATCGCCGTCCTGCTCTGGTCGCCGCACTGGGCGTACAACGAGTACAAGCTCACCAAGCTGAAGGACCCCAAGGGCGGCTTCGGCAAGGGTGACACCATCCGCACCATCTCCAGCAAGGACTTCCCCGAGCAGTACCCGCAGCTCACCAAGTGGCTCAAGAAGTTCCACATGAGCGAGGGGCAGCTGGCCGGTCTGGAGAACGAGATCAACAAGGCGGGCAAGGGCAACGAGCCCAAGGCCGTCGACGCCTGGCTGAAGAAGAACCCGGGCTTCGAGGAGAAGATGACGGCCGTGCAGTAGGCCGGCACCTCCGCCGAGCACCGAGGGGTGGGCGTCGCCGTGTGGCGAAGCCCACCCCTCGGGGTGTTCCGGCGGGCCCGCCGGGTCTCTAACCTCGACGGGGCCCGCCCCTGTCGAACATCCGGGCGAGCCCCGCTCCTCGTGAACAGCTGAACGTGAGACCCCACCCGTGACCGCAAGGCAGCCAAGGACCGCGCTCCTCGTCGCCGTCCTCGCGCTCGCCCTGGCCGCCGCCCTGCTCGTCGCGCAACTGGCACGGGCCGACACCGCCCCCGCCTCCGCAGGCACCGCGCGCCTGGCCGCCCTCGCCGGGGACGTCACCGCCGCCGACGGCCACCGTTACGACGCCCGGGACCACACCGGTCGCACCATGGACGCCGCGCAGATCGAGCAGGCCCAGGACGGCACGTACCTCGCCGTCTACCACACGCTCCTGTCCGACGGCCGTTTCCACGCCGCCGTCGCCACCTCCGCCGACCTGCGCCACTGGCACCGCCGCCACGACTTCGGTCCCGGCACCCACCAGGCCACGCTCGCCCACGACGGCCGCGGCGGCTACGTCCTCGCCTACGAGAAGGACCCCCGCAACCACATCGCGGTCCGCGCCTACCGGAGCCTGCCGGCGCTGCTCGCCGGGCGCGCCCACCGTGCCTTCGACGCCCCGCGGACCCTCTCGCGCTGCGCCGAGGGCACCCCGAGCATCACCGCCGTACGTGGCGCCACCGTCCACCTCACCGGGCACTACCGGGCGGGCTGCGACACCGACCGCCAGCTGCGCGCCACCCTCACCGGCTTCCGGCACTGGCACGCCGAGCCCGACCGGCGCCTGGACCGCGCCGTGCGGAGCCGGGGCAACGGCGGCAACATCGGCGACCGGGCGCCCGTGGAGCTGGGCGGGCGGCGCGTGGTGCTCGTCGAGGGGCAGGGACGGCCCGGCGACTTCGGCAGCTGGGGGACCTACGCGTACGACCCCGTCAGCGGCCGGGCGGACCGTCTCGCCATCCGGACGCACGGCGGCAGCCACGCCTTCGCCAACCCCTCCGCGACCCTGCTCACCGACCCGCGGGGCCAACCCGCCCTGCTCGTCAGCCTGTTCGTGCCGAGCGAGGGCTCCGCCCCCGGTGAGGCCGGGCAACTGCTCTACTGGCGCGAGCTGTAGGGGCGCGAAAAACAGGCGCGCGGCGCACTTCCTTGCAAGGGTGGTGGTGCACGACGGGTGCGCGTCCGCGCAACGGGGCAAAACCGTTTGGCGAACATGCGTAGGGTGCAGGGAACCCCTCAGGGTGAGAGCGGGCCGATGCGCTGAAGGGAGCCGAGGCGATGGACGAGCACAAGGAGACCCTCCGGGTGGGCTCGGCCGTGCGGCGGCGCCGTCGGCAGCTCGAGCTCACCCTCGCCGTCGTCGCCGAGCGCAGCGGCCTCTCGGTGCCCTTCCTCAGCCAGATCGAGAACGAGCGGGCCCGCCCGAGCATGCGCTCCCTGCAGCGGGTCGCGGACGCCCTGTGCACCACCGACGTGGAGCTCCTCGCCGCCGCCGACCCGGCCCGCACCGTCGAGGTGGTGCGGGCCGGCGACGACACGGACCTGGACGGCTCCACGCCCGAGGCGCGGGTGCGCGAGCTGGCCCGCGGCCACCACCAACTGCACGCCCTGGAGTTCATCGGCGACCACGACGAGGGACGCGAATTCCAGCACCGCAACGACGAGTTGATGTACGTCGTGGAGGGCGCCGTGGAGATGGAGGCGGAGGGCCGGGCCTACCGTCTCGGGCGCGGCGACACGCTCTTCCTCACCGGCGGGGTGCGGCACCGGTGGCGGGCCACGGTGCCCGATACCCGGGTCCTGGTGGTCGCGGTCGGCGACCACATCGAAGCGGTGGACGACAAGGGGCGCTGAGGTGCGGGTCGTCTCGCTGGTGCCCTCGCTGACCGAGGCGGTGGCCGTCACCGTGCCGGGCGCGCTGGTCGGGGCCACCGAGTGGTGCAGCCACCCGGCGGACCTGGATGTCACCCGGGTGGGCGGCACGAAGAACCCGGACGTGCCCCGCATCGTCGGCCTCGCACCCGATCTGGTGATCGCCAACGAGGAGGAGAACCGGGCGCCGGACCTGGCGGCGCTGCGGGCGGCGGGACTGGACGTCCTGGTGACGGAGGTCCGGACGGTGGAGCAGGCCTTCCGGGAGCTGACCCGGGTGCTCGCGGCGTGCGGGGCGGGGCGGCCGGAGTGGCTGGCGGCGGCGGAGAGGGCGTGGGGGGAGCCGACCCCGGCGCCGGAGCGGCTGCGGGCGGCGGTGCCCATCTGGCGGCGGCCGTGGATGGTCCTCGGCCGGGACACCTTCGCGGGCGACGTCCTCGCGCGCCTCGGCGTCGACAACGTCTACGCGGGCCACACCGAGCGGTATCCGCGCGTCCCCGTCGAGGAGCTGCGCTCGTCGGGCCTCGACCTGGTGGTGCTGCCCGACGAGCCGTACCGCTTCACCCGCGAGGACGGCCCCGAGGAGTTCGTCCCGCACACCCCCGTCGCCCTGGTCGGCGGCCGCTACCTCACCTGGTACGGGCCGTCCCTGGCGGAGGCGCCGGCCGTGCTCAGCGCGGAGCTGCGAGCAGCCTTCCGCTGAGGACGCCGCGCAGGGTGTGGGTCAGCGCCACCGCCACGGCGGTCACGAGAAGGGCGAAGAGGCCGGTCGCGAGCCAGTCGAACACCGCGAGGCCGGTGTGCTTGCCGAGGCCCTCGGCGCCCGTCACACAGGTGCCCACCGGGAAGGTGAACGCCCACCAGGTCATCGCGAAGCCCATGCCGCGGCGCCGGGCGCGCACCACCAGGGCCGCGGCGAGCGCCAGCCACATCAGGGCGAAGCCCATCACGGGGACGCCGAAGAGTACGGCGAAGACGAGGAAGCCCCGGTCCAGCGGAGCGTGCACGACGCCCGGCGCGAAGTCGGCGAGCTTGTTGGTGGCGGTCGTGGACTGGCCGAGCGGGCCGAGTACCAGGAACAGGGTGGGGGTGAGGGCGAGGGGCAGCGGGCCCGCGGTCACCAGGCGGGCGAAGATCACCGGCAGCATCACCAGGGTGGCGAGCAGGCTCAGGCCGAACATTGCGAAGCAGGCGTAGAGCATCGTCTGCTGGGCCTGGCCCGCGGGCAGATGCGGGATGAGCAGGGGGCCGACGGCCGCCGACACCATGGGGGCCACGACGGGCAGCAGCCATACGGGGGAGGCCTGGTCGGCGGCGATGCGGTGCCGGGCCACCATCAGGTAGGGGATCGCGACGGCCGCGGCGAGGCCGATGGCCGTGCCCAGGGCGTACAGGACGGCGCCGAGCGCGACGGCGGCCTCCGTGCCGATCCAGTCCCGGCCGACGATCAGGGTGCCGCCGCCGACCGCGAGCAGCGCCATCGACAGACAGCCGTAGAACGGGGCCACCGCCGGGTCGAGGAGGTGGGCGCGGGCCTGGTCGCGGTGGTGGACCCAGTGGGCGGCGCGGGCGGTGAGCAGGACGGTGAGCATCGCGAGGGAGCAGGCCCACACGACGGTGCAGCCGCCGCGCAGTCCCGGAAAGCCGTACGGCAGGGTCGCGCCCGCGTTGGCGACGATGGCGGTGCCCATGACGGCGGCGTACCAGTTCGGGCCGAGGTGGCGGACCGCGAGGAGGCGGGTGCCGAGGGCGGGGACGGCGGTGCCCGCGGCGGCTGCGGGGTGTGCGGTGGTGACCATGGGTCCACGGTCGTACGGGGGAGGGGACGCCACCAGAGGCCGTCCTTCTATGGGGGCATAAGCTGATTTTATGAGTTCGTCCCCCGTGTCTCCCGAACCCACCGAGCCCCCTGGGCCCCCCGTACCTCCCGCGCCTTCTGCGTCCCCTGCGCCCTACGCCTACCCGAGCGCCACGGAGGCGTCGCTCTCGCACCGCGTCCCCGATCTCGGCGCGTTGCAGTTGCTGCTGGCCGTCGCCCGGCTCGGCAGCCTGGGGCGGGCGGCGCGGGAGCTGGGCATCACCCAGCCCGCGGCGAGCAGCCGGGTCCGTGCCATGGAGCGGCAGCTCGGCGTCGCACTCGTGGACCGCTCGCCGCGCGGCTCGCGCCTGACCGCGGCGGGCGCCCTGGTCACCGACTGGGCGGGCCGGATCGTCGAGGCGGCGGAGGCCTTCGACGCGGGGGCGCAGGCGCTGCGCGACCGCCGGGACTCGCGGCTGCGGGTCGCGGCGAGCATGACGATCGCCGAGTATCTGCTGCCAGGCTGGCTGATCGCCCTGCGGACGCAGCGGCCGGACACGGCCGTGTCGCTGCTGGCCGGCAACTCCGCGGCGGTCGCGGCCCGGCTGCTGGCCGGCGAGGCGGACCTCGGCTTCGTCGAGGGGCTCAGCGTGCCGGCCGGCCTCGACGAGGTGGTCGTCGCGCACGACCGCCTCGTCGTCGTGGCGGCGCCGTGGCACCCCTGGGCGCGGCGCAGGAAGCCGCTGGCCGCCGCGGAGCTGGCGGCGACGCCGCTGATCCTGCGCGAGGAGGGCTCGGGCACCCGGCAGGTCCTCGAAGCGGCGCTCGGTGCGCTCGCCCGTCCCCTGATCGAGCTGTCGTCCACGACGGCGGTGAAGGCCTCGGCGGTCAGCGGCGCGGGCCCCTCGGTCCTCAGCGAACTCGCCGTGGGCGAGGAACTGGCGGCCCGGCGCCTGGTGGAGATCCCGCTGGCGGACGTACGGCTGCACAGGGACCTGCGAGCGGTCTGGCCGACGGGGCACCGACCCGCGGGACCGGGCCGAGACCTGCTGTCGCTGACGCGGCGGACGTGAGTCGGTCCGGCAGCGGTACGAGCGCCTGGGGGCGCGGACGGCGAGTGACACCGGGAGCGCGGAAGGGGCCGCGAGGGCGAGTCCTGGCAACGCCTACGGAGTCGGCACCGGCGCGTAAATGCGTGGCGGGTGGCCGGGGCCGTCTCTCACCATGAGGGGCATGATCCCCACCGCGCCCCCGGCCACCGGCGTCCGCACGCCCTGGCGGCAACTCCCGGTGCACGTACGGGAAGAGCTCGCCGCCGCCCTCGGCGCGCCCGTCGTGGGCGCCACGACGCAGCGCGGCGGCTTCTCGCCGGGTGTCGCCGCGCGGGTCCGGCTCGCCGACGGCCGGCGGGCGTTCGTCAAGGCCGTCAGCGCCGACGCCAACCCCGGCAGCCCGGCCCTGCACCGCGCCGAGGCCCGCAACTCCGCGGCGCTGCCCGGCTCCGTGCCCGCGCCGAAGCTCCTCGCCTCCTACGACGACGGGACCTGGGTCGCCCTGGCCTTCGAGGACGTCGAGGGGCGCCAGCCCCACGTGCCGTGGCGGGCCGCGGAGTTCGCGCTCGTCCTGGACGCGGTGGACTCCCTCGGGCGCGCCCTGACGCCCGCGCCGCTCGGCGCTGCCTCCGTGGTCGACTCGGCGGCGGACGACTTCCTGGGGTGGGAGCAGCTGATCGCGGCGGAGGCCGGGGACGGGGCGGGCTGCGCCCGGCCGGTCGGGGTCTCGCGGCTCGACCCCTGGGCTCGGCGGCACCTGCGCGCCCTCGCCGAACTGGCCGCCCCCTGGCCCGAGTTCACGGACGGGGACACCCTTGCCCATGGTGATCTGCGGGCCGACAACATGCTGCTCACCGCCGACGGCGAGCGCGTCGTCTTCGTCGACTGGCCGCACGCCGTACGCGCCGCGCCCTGGTTCGACCTGCTCCTCATGCTGCCGTGCGTGCGGGCCCAGGGCGGGCCCGATCCGGAGGCCGTGTTCGCGTCCCGGCGGGTGGGCCGGGACGCGGATCCGAAGGGGGTGACGGCGGCGCTCGCCGCCCTCGCCGGCTACTTCGTGCACCACTCGCTGCTGCCCGGCCCGCCGGGGCTGCCGACCCTGCGCGCCTTTCAGGCGGCGCAGGGCGCGGCCGCCCTGGACTGGCTCAGGACGCGGCTCGGACCAGCGCTGCCATGACGCGCGTGTCCGCACCCATCTCCGGGTGCCACTGCACTCCCAACGCCCATGCGGGGGAGGGGAGTTCGATGGCCTCGGGTGTGCCGTCCTCCGCGTGTGCCGACACCGTGAGGTCCCGGCCGACGCGGTCCACCGACTGGTGGTGATAGGTCGGCACGTCCGTGGACGCGTCCGGCGCGATCGACTCGTACAGCGTGCCGGGGACCGGTTTCACCGTGTGGGTGCCGAAGACGCCCACCTCTTCCCGGTGCCCCTCCAGGTGCTGGACCAGTGTCCCGCCGAGCGCCACATTGAGCAGCTGCATGCCGCGGCAGATGCCGAGCAGCGGTGTGCCGGAGGCCAACGCGGCCTCGATCAGGGCGAGTTCCCAGGCGTCCCGCTCCCGCGCGGGCGGACCCGTACGCTCCTCGGGCCGTGCTCCGTACCGCGCCGGCTCCACGTCCGGGCCGCCGGCGATCACCACGCCGTCCAGCCGGGCGACGACGGCCGCCGCGTGCCCCGGGTCGTCCGGCGGCACCATCGCCGCGATGCCGCCCGCCGCCTGGACGAGGCGCGGATATCCGGCGGGCAGCAGGGCCGCGGGCAGCCGCCACACGCCCCAGCTCACCTCGGGCTCCAGATAGGTGCTGACACCGATCAGCGGCCTGGCGCCCCTTGCGTTCTCCCTCACCGTGCTCCGTTCTTCCTCACCGTGGTGATCAGTTGCGTTCCAACTCTGCCTCGGCCGCCGCCAGCGCCGCGAACTCCTCCTCCGGCGCGCGCGCCACGAGGTGCTTGCGGCTGTACATCCCGAAGTAGGCGATGGCGACCACGTACACCGCGAGCGCGATGACCGCCGCCGTGACGTCCACCAGGAACGTCGCGACCAGCGCCGCGCAGGCGAGCACCAGCGCGACGGACGAGGTCAGGACGCCACCGGGCGTCCGGTAGGGCCGCTCCAGGCCCGGCTCGCGGCGGCGCAGCACGATGTGGGAGAGCGACATCAGGGCGTACGAGATGGTCGCGCCGAACACCGCGACGTTCAGCATGCGCGCGCCGTCCCCGGTCGCCGCCGCCAGGCCGAAGCCGATCGCGCCCGGCACGAGCAGACCCAGGTAGGGGGCCTTGCGGCTGCTGGTGAGGGAGAGGAACCGCGGCAGGTAGCCGGCCCGGGAGAGCGCGAAGAGCTGGCGCGAGCCCGCGTAGATGAGGGAGAAGAAGGAGGCCACCAGTCCGGCGAGCCCCGCGTAGTTGATGACGCGGCTCAGACCCGTCGCCTCGCCGTCCGGCTGCAGGGCCTCGACCAGCGGGTTGCCCGCGTCCTGGAGCGCGTTCGCGCCGCGCGCGCCCGACGAGGCGAAGAAGGTGAGCAGCGCGAGGGCGACCAGGATCGCCATCGACCAGCGGATGGCGCGCGGCAGCGTGCGCGCCGGGTCCTTGGTCTCCTCGGCGGCCAGCGGCACGCCTTCCACGCCGAGGAAGAACCACATGCCGAAGGGGAACGCCGCCCAGATGCCCAACAGCCCCATCGGCAGCCAGGAGTTGGCGCCGAACGCGTCCGCCTCCACGGGGATGTCGTTGAGCTTCGAGGCGTCGAAGTCCCAGAACGCGCCGACCGCGAAGATCAGCAGCGCCGCCACCGCGACACCGGTCACCACGAAGCTGAAGCGCAGCGCCTCGCCCACGCCCCAGAGGTGGATGCCGATGAAGACGGCGAAGCAGGCCAGATAGACCGGCCAGCCGGAGGTCAGGCCGAAGAGGCCGAGCGACTCCACGTAGTCGCCGATGAAGATGGAGATGGCGGCCGGCGCGAGAATGTACTCGATGAGGATCGCCGTGCCGGTGAGGAAGCCGCCCCAGGGCCCGAGCGCCCGGCGCGCGAAGCCGTAGCCGCCGCCCGCCGTGGGCAGCACGGACGAGAGTTCGGCCAGCGAGAAGACCATGCACGCGTACATCACGCCCATGAGCCCCATGGCGATCGCGAGACCGCCGAAGCCGCCCTCCGCGAGGCCGAAGTTCCAGCCCGAGTAGTCGCCGGACACCACATAGGCGACGCCGAGCCCGGTGAGCAGCAGCCAGCCCGCGCTGCCCCGGCGGAGCGTCCGGCGTTCCAGATAGTCGTCCGCCGGTTCGGCGGAACTCGGCTCGGTGGCACTCGGCTCGGTGGACTCCACGGTCATGGCACGGCTCCTATGCGGCGGCGCTGAGGGCTTGCTGCGGGGCGACTCAATGGAACGGATCCATACCTTTGCCGTGTCGGGCGGGATAAATCAAGCCCCGTGCGTTACCCGCCGGTTAACAGCCCCTCACGTCAGGAAGCCCCGCAGCAGCGCCGCCGTCCCCGAGCAGTGCTCGCGCATCATCTCCCGCGCGCCGTCCGCGTCCCCGTCGAGCACCGCCTCCACCAGCGCGGTGTGCTGGCGCTGCGAGTGCTCCAGGTTGCGCACCAGGAGCGGGATGCAGTCGAGCAGGTCGTTGACGGTGGCGCGGACCGCCGCGTACTGCGCGGTGAGGGTCGGCGACCCGCACAGCTCGGCGAGGGTGAGGTGCAGCAGGGTGTCCAGGCGGCGGTAGTCCGCGAGCGGCGCGTCGTGCGTCCGGTCGAGCGCCGCGCGCAGCCGGTCCGCCTGCTCGCCGGTCAGCCCGTGCGCCGCGCAGAGCCCCGCCGCGCCGACCTCCAGGACCTCGCGGAAGCGCAGCGCGTCCTCGACGTCGACGTCCTTGATGCGGCGGCGCAGCTCGTCCTCGCCGGGCGCCTCGGGCCGCGCACGGACGAACGTCCCGCCGTACCGCCCGCGCCGCGACTCGACCAGGCCCTGGTCCTGCAGCACCTTCAGGACCTCGCGCAGCGTGACCCGGCTGATGCCGAGGCGGTCGGCGAGCTCCCGCTCCGACGGCAGGCGCCCGCCGCCGGGCACCAGGCCGAGGCGGACGACCTGGAGGATCTGCTCCAGGGCCTCCTCGAAGCCGTTGCCCGCGCGCACCGGACGGAGGACCGGCGTCAGCCGGTCGTCCTGCTGAGCGGACGCGGCGTCACCCGTGGTGCCCTCTTCCGTGTGCGACATGCCCGTACCCCCTTCCCAAGCAAAGGTTCTCCGCAATACCTTATGGCTTCCGGCTGACCCAAGGAGGCTTTTCCCGTGGCAGACCGCACACCCCCGCTCGCCGTCGAGGAGCTCGAAACCCTCGTCACGAGCGGCGAGATCGACACTGTCGTCCTGGCCTTCCCCGACATGCAAGGGCGGCTCCAGGGCAAGCGGTTCGCCGCCCGCTTCTTCCTCGACGAGGTCCTCGAACACGGCACGGAGGGCTGCAACTACCTCCTCGCCGTCGACCCGGAGATGAACACCGTCGACGGGTACGCGATGTCCTCCTGGGACCGCGGCTACGGCGACTTCGCCATGCACGCTGACCTGACCACCCTGCGCCGGGTCCCCTGGAACGAGGGCACCGCGATGCTCATCGCGGACCTGGCCTGGAACGACTCCTCGCCCGTGGTCGCCGCGCCCCGCCAGATCCTCCGCCGCCAGCTGGAGCGCCTCGCCGAGCTCGGCCTCACCGCGCACGTCGGCACGGAGCTGGAGTTCATCGTCTTCAAGGACACCTACGAACAGGCCTGGGACGCCGGATACAAGGACCTCACCCCGGCGAACCAGTACAACATCGACTACTCCGTCCTCGGCACCGGACGCATCGAGCCGCTGCTGCGCCGCATCCGCAACGACATGGCGGCCGCCGGCCTCGTCGTCGAATCGGCCAAGGGCGAGTGCAATCCGGGCCAGCACGAGATCGTGTTCAAGTACGACGAGGCCCTCGTCACCTGCGACCAGCACGCCATCTACAAGACCGGCGCCAAGGAGATCGCGGCCCAGGAGGGCGTCTCGCTCACCTTCATGGCCAAGTTCAACGAGCGCGAGGGCAACTCCTGCCACATCCACCTCTCGCTCCAGGACGCCGACGGCACCAACGTCATGGCGGGCTCCGCCGACGACCCGGGAGGCATGTCGCCCCTCATGCGGCACTTCCTCGCGGGCCAGCTCGCGGCGCTGCGCGACTTCTCCCTCCTCTACGCCCCGCACATCAACTCCTACAAGCGGTTCCGGCCCGGCTCCTTCGCGCCGACCGCCGCCGCCTGGGGATACGACAACCGCACCTGCGCGCTCCGCGTCGTCGGCCACGGCCGCTCGCTCCGCTTCGAGAACCGTCTGCCGGGCGGCGACGTCAACCCGCACCTCGCGGTCGCCGGCCTCGTGGCCGCGGGCCTGTACGGCCTGGAGCAGAAGCTCGAACTGCCCGAGGAGTGCACGGGCAACGCCTACGGCGGCGACTACGCCCACGTCCCGACCACCCTGCACGAGGCCGCCGAGCTCTGGGAGAACAGCCCCATCGCCAAGGCCGCCTTCGGCGACGAAGTGGTCGCGCACTACCGCAACATGGCGCGGGTCGAGCTGGACGCCTTCGACTCCGCGGTGACCGACTGGGAGCTCCGCCGCTCCTTCGAACGCATGTGAGGACCGACGTGTCGTACGAGCAGGTGCACGAGCACCAGGTACTGAACCCGGCGACGGAAGAGGTCGTCGCGACCGTCCCCGCCACCACCGCCCACGACGTCGACGCGGCCGTCGCCCGCGCCGCGCAGGCGCAGGAGCAGTGGTCGGCGGCCGCCCCCGCCGACCGCGCGAGGCTGCTGCGCCGCTTCGCCGCCCAGGTCGACGAACACCTCGAAGAACTCGCCCGGTTGGAGGTCCGGGAGGCCGGCCACCTCATCGGCAACGCCCGCTGGGAGGCCGGCAACGCCCGGGACCTGCTGGAGTTCGCCGCCGGGGGAGTGGAGCGCCTCAACGGCCGGCAGATCCCGGTCCCCGGCGGTCTGAACGTCACCGTCCTCGAACCCCTCGGCGTCGTCGGCGTCATCGCCCCTTGGAACTTCCCGATGCCGATCGCCGCCTGGGGCACCGCCCCCGCCCTCGCGGCCGGCAACGCGGTGATCCTCAAACCCGCCGAGACGACCCCGCTCACCGCGCTCCGCCTCGCCGAACTCGCCCTGGCCGCCGGGCTCCCCGAGGGCCTCTTCCAGGTCCTGCCCGGCGCGGGCGACGTCGCGGGCAACGCCCTGGTCGAACACCCCGGCGTCGCCAAGATCGTGTTCACCGGCTCCACCCGCGTCGGCAAGCAGATCATGGCCAAGTGCGCCGACCGGGTGAAGCGCCTCACCCTCGAACTCGGCGGCAAGAGCCCGAACATCGTCTTCGCCGACGCCGACGTGGAGGCCGCGGCGCTGGCCACCCCCATGTCCTACCTCGACAACTCCGGACAGGACTGCTGCGCCCGCACCCGCGTCCTCGTGCAGCGCTCCGTCTACGACCGCTTCCTGGAGATCGTCGCGCCCGCGATCGAGTCGGTCGTCGTCGGCGACCCCGCCGACGAGAAGACCCAGATGGGCCCGCTCATCTCCAGGGCCCAGCTGGAGCGCGTCCGCTCGTACGTCACACCGGGCACCGGCATCCACGGAACGGCGCCGGACGGGCCGGGCTTCTGGTTCCCGCCGACGCTGCTCACCGACGTCGGCCCGGACGCGCCGGCGGCGACCGAGGAGGTCTTCGGACCGGTCGCCGTCGTCCTGCCCTTCGAGGACGAGGCCGACGCGATCCGGCTCGCCAACGCCACCGAGTACGGCCTGTCCGGCTCCATCTGGACCCGTGACGTGGGCCGGGCGCTGCGCGTCTCGGCGGCCGTCAGGGCCGGCAACCTGTCCGTCAACTCGCACTCCAGCGTGCGCTATTGGACCCCCTTCGGCGGCTACAAGCAGTCCGGACTCGGCCGCGAGCTCGGCCCGGACGCCCTCACCGCCTTCACCGAGACCAAGAACGTCTTCATCAGCACGGAACGCACCGACAGCACGGAGGCCTGAGCACCCATGACCGAAGAGAACATCTGCCGCCGTCTCGTCGGCCGCACCGCCGTCATCACCGGCGCCGGCAGCGGCATCGGCCTCGCCGCCGCGCGCCGCCTCGCCTCCGAGGGCGCGCACGTCGTCTGCGGCGACATCGACGCACGGGCGGGCAAGGCCGCCGCCGACGAGGTCGGCGGGACCTTCGTACAGGTCGACGTCACCGACGCCGAGCAGGTCGAGGCGCTCTTCAAGACGGCGTACGACACCTACGGCTCCGTCGACGTCGCCTTCAACAACGCGGGCATCTCGCCGCCCGACGACGACTCCATCCTGGACACCGGCCTGGAGGCGTGGAAGCGCGTCCAGGAGGTCAACCTCACCTCCGTCTACCTGTGCTGCAAGGCCGCGATCCCCTACATGCGGCGCCAGGGCAAGGGCTCGATCATCAACACCGCGTCGTTCGTGGCGCGGATGGGCGCGGCCACCTCGCAGATCTCCTACACCGCGTCCAAGGGCGGCGTCCTCGCCATGTCCCGCGAGCTCGGCGTGCAGTTCGCCCGCGAGGGCATCCGCGTCAACGCGCTCTGCCCCGGGCCGGTCAACACCCCCCTGTTGCAGGAGCTGTTCGCCAAGGACCCCGAGCGGGCCGCGCGCCGCCTCGTGCACATCCCCGTGGGCCGGTTCGCCGAGGCCGAGGAGCTCGCCGCCGCGGTGGCGTTCCTCGCCAGCGACGACTCCTCGTTCGTGAACGCCACCGACTTCCTCGTCGACGGCGGCATCTCCGGCGCCTACGTCACGCCCCTGTAGTTCCGGCAGTTCACCCTCCAGCCACCACCCCGTCAGCCGGGCGTCGCGCGACGCCCGGCTGACCTGCGTAGACACAGGAGTGTGTACATGAACCTCAAACGCCGCTGCACCGCCGCAGCCGCCGTGCTCGCCGTCGCCGGGGCGGGCCTCCTCGGCGTCCAGGCCACCGCCGAAGCAACCCAAGCCCACCGGCCGAAGGCCGCGAAGTGCCCCACGCTCACCGTCTCCGACGGCTGGTACGGCGACAACAAGGCCAGGATCCAGCGCATGGTGGACCGGTACGGCCGCTGCGGCGGGAGCCACGGCGAGCAGCGCCCGGTCGCCGTCTTCGACTGGGACAACACCGTCGTCAAGAACGACATCGGCGACGCCACCATGTTCTGGCTGCTGCGCCACGGCAGGATACGCACCCCCGAGCACCGCGACTGGCACACCACCAGCCGCTATCTGACCGACCCGGCCGCCGGGGCCCTGGCGAAGGCGTGCCCGGCGACCGGCACCACCCTGCCCACCCACCGGAACACCGCCTGCGCCGACGAGATCCTCTCCGTCTACGGCGAGGGCACCACGACCGCGGGCACGGCGGCGTTCGCCGGCTTCGACCACCGCCGCATGGAGCCGCAGTACGCCTGGCTCGCCCAGCTCACCCGCGGCTGGACCACCGGCCGGGTCAAGGAGTTCGCGGCCGCCGCCCGCGCGGAGAACCTCGCCGCACCCGTCGGCGCACAGCAGCGCGTCGGCACCGGGCAGGTCACCGGCTGGGTCCGCTACTACGACCAGCAGCGCGACCTGATCCGCACCCTCAAGAAGGCCGGCTTCGACGTCCACATCGTCTCCGCCTCGCCCGAGCCCGTCGCGGAGGTCTGGTCGCGGGCCGTCGGCGTCGACGCCCGGCACACCCTCGGTATCCGCAACGTCACCGCGCACGGCCGGCAGACCGCCCACCTCAAGGGCTGCGGCACCGTCAGGGACGGCGACGACACGATGATCACGTACATCGACGGCAAGCGCTGCTGGATCAACCAGGAGATCTACGGCGTGCGCGGCGCGGCCGCCGAGAAGGCACAACCCGCCGCCCGGCGACCGGTGTTCGCCGCCGGCGACTCCGACACCGACGTCACCTTCCTGCGCGACGCCACCGGCCTGCGGCTCGCCCTGAACCGCAACAAGGACGAGCTGATGTGCCGCGCCTACGACAACGGCGACGGCCGCTGGCTGGTCAACCCCATGTTCATCGAGCCCAAGGGGAAGAAGGCCGACCCCTACCCCTGCGCCAGCACCGGGTACGTCCGGGGGGACGGCAGGAAGGCTCCGGTGCGCCGTACGGACGGCTCCGTGATCCCCGATCAGAGGGACACGGTGTACGAGGCGTCGACGCCATCGTCAGCGTCGTAGGACTGATGTACGGTCCACTCGCATGCGTAACAGAAACATTTTGGCGCTGACCCTGGCCGCGGCCGCCGCCCTGGCGGCCGTGCCGGCAGCCTTCCCCGCGGCCGCCGCCACGGCCGCGAACTCCCCCGCGGCGGCGGCGCATTGCCCGCAGCTGTCCAAGAAGTTGTCCTGGTACGGCGACAACCGCGCCCATCTGCAGCAGCTGATCGACGAGCGCGGCCGCTGCTCCCACCCGCGGCTCGGCCACGGCGAGAAGCGCCCGGTCGCCGCCTTCGACTGGGACAACACCGTCGTCAAGAACGACATCACCGACGCGACCATCGCCTGGGCCCTGCACCACGACAAGATCCTGCGGCCCAGGAGCTGGAAGTCCACCAGCAAGTGGATGACCGACGCCGCCGACCGCGCGCTGACCGAGGCGTGCGGCACCGAGGTGCCCGTCGGCAAGCCGCTGCCCACCTCCACCGACACCGCCTGCGCCGACGAGATCTTCGAGGTCCGCGAGGACGGGAAGACGATGAGCGGCGCCGCGGCGTTCGCCGGCACGTGGGACCACCGCCACACCGTCCCGCAGTACGCCTGGGTGCCGCAGCTCTTCGCCGGGCACACCGTCCGCGCGCTGGAGTCGTACGCGGCGAAGGCCCGCAAGGAGGCGCTCGCCGCCCCCGTCGGCGCCACCCAGACCGTCGGCACCCACGAGATCGCCGGGTACGCCCGCTACTACCCGCAGCAGCGCGACCTGATCCGCACCCTGAAGAAGGCCGGCTTCGACGTCTACATCGTCTCGGCGGGCTCGGAGCCGGTGACCGAGGTCTGGTCCGGCGGCAAGGACGGCGTGGGCATCGACCGCGAACACACCATCGCGATCCGCTCCGTCCTCGACCGCAAGGGCCGCATCACCACCTGGAACCAGGGCTGCGGAGACGTCCCCGTCAACAAGGGCGAGGCCATCCCGTACATCGACGGCAAGCGCTGCTGGATCAACCAGGAGATCTTCGGCGTCAAGGGAGAGAAGGCCTGGCACAAGCAGGACCGGGCGCACCGCATCGCGCTCGGCGGCGGCGACGCCGACACCGACGTGACGTTCGTCGGCGACGCGACCGGCGCGCACCTCGTCCTGAACCGCAACAAGAGCGAGGTCATGTGCCGCGCGTACGACGACGCGGACGGCCGCTGGCTGGTGAACCCCATGTTCATCGAGCCGCTGAAGCAGAAGCCCGACCTCTACCCCTGCTCGACGAGCGCGTACAACGAGCACGACGGCGACAAGGGCCCCGTCCGGCGCCCGGACGGCTCCGTCGTTCCCGACCAACGGGACTCGGTGTACTGATCTTCGCGGCAGGTCCTAGAGTGCCGGGATGAGCATGACGACCCCTCCCGGCTGGTACCCGGACCCCGCGGCGCCCTCCGTCGAGCGCTGGTGGGACGGGACCGCCTGGACGGAGCACCGGCGGACCCCCGAGTACGCCCAGGTGCAGGGCACGACGCAGGGTTTCGGCCCGGCCGCGCCCACCACGGCCGTGCCGGTCCCCGCCGCACCGGGCGGCGGCCGCGGCAAGGCCGTCGCGCTCACCGCGGCGGGGGCCGTCCTCGTCGGCGCGATCGTCGCGGGCGCCGTCGTCCTCACCAAGGACGACGGCGACCCGGCCGGCGGCGCACCGGCGACCGGCGCACCGGTCAAGAACGACCCGGCGCCCACCGCGACGAAGTCGAAGACGGCGGCGCCCAGCTCCGACCCCGACCCGGACACCCTCATCGACGACCTCAACGGCATCACGCTCCCCGTCCCCGACGGCTGGGAGAAGGACGACGACTCCCTCGGCGGCGGCGCCACCGTCCAGACCCCCGACATCGTCGACTGCCCGGGCGACTCCGGGCTCTGCCGCGAGGGCTCGGTCACGTCGAGCACCGTGACCGGCACCGACGAGACGGACCCCAAGGCCCTCGCCCTCGGTGACATCAAGGACGCGGCGGACGCCGCCTACGGCCACGACAAGCTGGACAACCGGCCCTACGGCGGCATCACCGGCCACGAGAAGGTCAAGGAGGGCCAGGTGGCCGTCGCGGGCCGCAGCGGCTACTTCGTGCGCTGGCGGGTGCGGACCGCCAAGGGCGCGGGGGGATACGTCCAGTCGCTCGCGTTCAAGTCGAGCGTCGGCTCCCAGTCGCCGGTCGTCGTCCGCTTCGCCGTCGGCGCCGGCGACGGCGCGCCGCCGGTCGCCGTCATGGACGAGATCACCGAGGGGATCCGGTCGGTCGACGACAGCGTGACGGGCGGCGGCGTCGGCGAGGACATCGGCCCGACGCCCTGACCCGACGCGGCCCCGGGACGGGCCGGGGCAGGCCACATCAGGTCAGCTCAGGGCAGGCCACGTCAGAGGAAGGTGTGGCCCTCGCCCCGGTACGTGGGCACGCTCGCCGTCACCGTCTCGCCCTCGACCAGGTGCAGCGTCGCGAACCGCTCGCACAGCTCCCCGGCCTTGGCATGCCGGAACCACACCTTGTCGCCGATCCGAAGGTCGTCCGCGGCCGGCCCGTGCAACGGCGTCTGCACCTCACCCGCGCCCTCCTGCGCGTCGTACCGCAGCCCCTCCGGCAGATACGGCACCGGCGAGCGGTCGGGCCCCGCGACCCCCGACGCCGGATAGCCGCCGCCGAGCACCGTCACGGTCCCCGGGCCGGGCCTGCGCACCACGGGCTGCGCGAAGAGCGCGGCCGGACGGCCGCTGAACGACGTGTAGTTGTCGAAGAGTCGCGGCACGAACAGCCCCGACCCCGCGGCGATCTCGGTGACCGCCCGCTCGGCCGCGGTGTGCTGCACGCTGCCGGTCCCGCCGCCGTTCACGAACTCCAGGTCCGGCGCGACCGCGCGGACGGCCGCGATGGTCTCCCCCCGGCGCGCGGCCAGTTCCCTGCGGGCCGCGCTCTGCATCAGCCGGATCGCCCGCGAGCGCGCCGGGCGCCCCTCCACCGCGTCGCCCACGCCCGCGACATGGCCTTCGTACGCCATCACGCCCACCAGCCGGAAGCCGGGCCGCCGCACGATCGCCCGGGCCAGCGCGGCGACCTGCACGGGGGAGTGCAGCGGGGAACGGAGCGCGCCGACGCGCACCCGGCCGCCGAGCACCTGGTACGAGGTGTCCAACTCCAGGCACACCCGCACCTCCTCGGTCCCGCCGTCCCGCGCCTCGTCGATCAGCCGCAGCTGCGCCGGGTCGTCGACCATCACGGTGACGGAGGCCGCGAGCTTCGGGTCGGCGGTGAGCCGCGCGAAACCGGCGCGGTCCGCCGAGGGGTAGGCGAGCAGCACGTCGTCGAAGCCGGACTCGGCGAGCCACAGCGACTCGGCGAGCGTGAACGACATGATCCCGGCGAACCCGTCGCGGGCCAGCACCCGTTCGAGCAGGGCACGGCAGCGCACGGACTTGCTCGCGACGCGGATCGGCTTGCCCGCGGCGCGGCGCACGAGATCGTCCGCGTTGGCGTCGAAGGCGGCCAGATCGACGATGGCCACGGGGGCGTCGAGATGCGCGGTGGCCCGGTCGTAACGGGCCCGGTCTGCTGCGGTCCGCGGCGCGTCGCGCGGCGTCGAGGGACGGGGGCCGGGGGACGGGTGGGCTGTCATGGCCGAAGCCTGCCAGACACGATTACCGGAGGGTAGGGGGATGATCCGGGCAGAACGCCCGGGGGTCAGGACTGGGTTCCCGTACGTCCGGCGTCAGTGCGTAGAGTGACGCGCACGGAGTCTGACGGAGCGGCGTGCACCAAGCCTCGCCGGCCTCGCGCTCCGGCCGGCCGAGCGCGAGGAAACGGGGGAGCATGAGCACGGAGGCGGCTCGCAGCCCCATCCCCCCACGCCCCGCCGCGCCGCCCCGCCCCGCGGACCCGCCGGAGCCCGCCGCGGCCCCGGCCGACGAGAGCGCCGAGCCACCCCCGGCCCCCTCCGCCCGCTTCCCCGACGTCCGGCCTTCCGTCGACCGGGACTGGGTCCTCGACTCCCCACGCCGGTCACCCGCCGGTGACGCCGACGACGGGGCGGACCAGGCGGCCCGCATCCAGGACCTGCTGGCCCCCTTCGAACAGGCCCGCGCAGACCGCGCGGCACCGGCCACCCCGGTCCACCGCCCGGAGACGCCACCGGCCCCCGCCGCACCCCCACAGACGCCCGCGGAACGCGAGACGGCCTCCGCCCCACCGCGCCCCGTTGTGCCGCCGCAGGTGCACACGGAACTCGAGGCCGCAGCGGCCCCGGCGGCTCCGCCGGCCTCGGCCCGTCTCCCGGAGACCCCGCCGCCCCCGACGGAGCCGGCCCCCACGCACGAACCGACCCCCGCACCCCCGCCCGCCTCGGCCCGCCTCCCCGACGCCCCTCCCGCACCGGCGGAGGCGGCCTCGGCCCGCGACGCGGCCGCCGCGCCGCCGCGCCCCGTCGTACCCCCGCAGCCCACCGGGCCCCCCGGCGCCACCTCCCCGGGCTTCGCCTCCGTGGTGCTGCCCGCCCGTGAGGGGCAGGACTCCTCGGCCGAGGAGACGACGGCCCGGTCGCGGCCCGTTCCCGGTGAGCCGGCGGGGCCTCCCGCGGCCGGTGACGTGGTCGCGCCGGCCTCCGCACCCGAGCGCGCACGGGCCTCCCGCCGTGCCGTCGGTGCCGTGGATCTGACGCCGGGGCCCGGGACCGGGCGGCCCTTCGTCTCCTTCGCGCGACCCGCGATGTACGACGACAGCACCACCCGGCTGCGGCCCATCGGCGCCTGGGCGCGGCCCCGCGTGGCTGCCGCCGCGGCCTGCGTCGTCCTCGGGCTCGGCCTCATCGGCGGTGCCGTGACCGGGAGTTGGCTGACCGGCGAGTCCGCGGCCGGCGGCTCCGACCGCAGCGCGTACACCGTCACCGGCGCACTCTGGCACAGCGTCTCCGTCGACCGGCTCTTCCCGCCCGCCCTGAAGGGCGAGGGCGCGGGCCCCGGCGGCGCCGACCGCTCCTGGACCCGGGTCGCCGTCGCCCCCGACAGCGGCTGCCGGGGAGCCTTCGACCCGCTGCTGCGCAAGGCGCTGGCCCCGGTCGGCTGTCTGCGGTTGCTGCGCGCCACGTACACGGACGCCACCCGCAGCCATGTCACCACCGTGGGCCTGCTGTTCACCAAGGCGGACGCCGACGCGATGCAGACCCTGCGGAACCGTTTCACGGAGGAGGGGCTCGACCGGCGCCCCGACCTCATGCCCCGCCCGTACGCGGCCAAGGGCACGCCGGCCGAGGGGTTCGGGGACGCGCAGCGCGCGTCCTGGACGATGTCCGTCCTGCCGGACGCCCCCGTCGTCGCGTACGCCGTCTCCGGATTCGCCGACGGCCGCGCCGTCACGGACCCCGAGCCCGCCACCGAGGCCATGGGCACCAACACCGCGTCGGCGCCCGCCCAGTCGGGCCTCGGCCACGAGGCGAAGGGCATCGCCGACCGGATCGAACGAGGTCTGCGCAAGACCATCGCGGCAGCGGAGAAGGCATCATGAGCGCCCGTCGGATCAGGAGCCGTCGGGTGAATGGCCGCCCCCTGAAGGCCCGCATCCTGAAGGCCCACGCCCTGAAGATCCGCCCCGTGGGAGCCCGGTACGCGCTCGTCGCCGCCGTCGCGGCCACCTTGGCCCTCGCCCCCGTCACCCCCGCCCGCGCCGACGACGGCATCCGCGCCCAGCAGTGGGCCCTCGCCGCCATGCACACCGACGAGGCCTGGCGGACCACCAAGGGCGCCGGCATCACCGTCGCCGTCCTGGACACCGGCATAGACGCCGAGCACCCGGACCTCGCGGGCAGCGTCCTCAAGGGCAAGGACATGGTCGGCTTCGGGGCCGGCCGCGGCGACCGGCCCTGGGCCCGGCACGGTACCGCCATGGCCGGGATCATCGCGGGCCACGGGCACGGCGACGGCCGCACCGACGGCGTGCTCGGCATCGCGCCCGACGCGAGGATCCTGCCGGTCCGCGTGATCCTGGAGGACGGTGACCCCGCCCGCAAGAAGGCCCGCGACACCCGGGGCAACGCCCTCGCCGACGGCATCCGCTGGGCCGCCGACCACGGCGCCGACGTCATCAACCTCTCCCTCGGCGACGACTCCAAGTCCGCCCACCCCGAACCGGCCGAGGACGCCGCCGTGCAGTACGCCCTGAAGAAGGGCGTCGCCGTCGTCGCCTCCGCGGGCAACGGCGGCGAGCGCGGCGACCACGTCTCCTATCCGGCCGCCTACCCCGGCGTGATCGCCGCGACGGCCGTCGACGAGAACGGCGCCCGCGCCTCCTTCTCCACCCGCCGCTGGTACGCCACCGTCGCCGCGCCCGGCGACGACATCGTCATCGCCGACCCCGACCACAAGTACTACGAGGGCTGGGGCACCAGCGCCGCCTCCGCCTTCGTGTCCGGCGCCGTCGCCCTGATCCGCGCGGCCCACCCCGGTCTCGCCCCCGCCCAGATCAAACAGCTCCTGGAGGACACCGCACGGGACGCCCCCGCCGGCGGCCGGGACGACTCCCGGGGCTTCGGAATGATCGACCCCGCGGCCGCGCTCACCCGGGCGGGCGGGCTCGAACCCGACGAGCCGCACACGGTGGCGTACGGCACGAAGTACTTCGGCGCGGGGCCGGACGCGACGGCCGGCGACGACGGCCCGGCGGGCTGGGTGGGACCGGTCGCCGGCGGCCTGGGCGTCGCGCTGCTCGCGGCGGCGGTCCACCTGTGGCGGACCAGGGCCGGGGCGACCCGGCGCGGCTGAGCGCGGCTGACCCGGGAGGCGTCGGCGGAGCCCCGGGCGACCGACCGGGACGGCACGGCCACTCTGTAGGGTCGACGCCGTGGCGAACATGGCGAACAAGAACATTCCCGACCCGGGCTTCTCCGACGACGACGGCACGGCCGACCCGCGACTGGCCGCGGCGCTCGCCGCCTGGTCGAAGGACCGCACGGCGCACGGCCCCGTCCTCGCGGCCCTGGCCGGCGCCCGGCTCCTCGTCCCCGTCGTCGCCGTGCTCGGCGAGGTCGAGGAGGACGAGAACGGGCTGCGCCGCGAGAAGACCAGCGACATGGCGGTGCCCACCCTCAAGGCGGGCGACCGCAAAGCGCTGCCCGCCTTCACCTCCATCGAGGCGCTCGCCCTGTGGGACCCGGCGGCCCGCCCCGTCGCCGTTCCGCTGCCCCAGGCGCTGCAGGCGGCCGTCCACGAGCAGGCCGACACCATCGTCCTCGACCTCGCGGGCCCCGTCCCCTACGAACTGGGCCGCTCCGCCCTGCTCGCCCTCGCCGAGGGCCGCGCCAGCGCCGACCCGCTCGCCGACCCCGCCGTCACCGACGCGGTGCGCGCGGCCGTCGCCGCCGAGCCCGCCGTGCTTCGCGCCCACCTCGGCCCCGGCCAGGCGGACGGCACTCTCGCCCTGGTCCTCGACCCCGCCGCGGAGCCCGCGGAGGCCGCCCAGCGGGTGGCCCGGCGGATCGCCGCCGACGAAACACTGAGGGCCCGCCTGGTGCGCGGTCTCGACCTGGCACTCCTGCCGGCCGAGGCGACGCCGCCGGGCGAGCCCCTCTACGTACGTACGGTGTGAAGCCACGTACGCACGCGTCAGCACGTACGTACGGTGTGACGGGTCAGCCGTAGACCGGGCCCGTGTACTTCTCGCCCGGGCCCTGGCCCGGCTCGTCCGCCACCAGCGACGCCTCGCGGAACGCCAGCTGCAGCGACTTCAGGCCGTCCCGCAGCGGCGCCGCGTGGAACGAGCTGATCTCCGTGGCGCTCGCGTCCATCAGGCCGGCCAGCGAGTGGATCAGCTTGCGGGCCTCGTCCAGGTCCTTGTGGCCCTCGCCGCCCTCGGCGAGGCCGAGGTTCACGGCCGCGGCGCTCATCAGGTGGACCGCCACCGTGGTGATCACCTCGACCGCGGGGACGTCCGCGATGTCACGGGTCAGGGTGTCGAAGTCGGGGGAGTCGGGCCCGGGGACCGCGGGGGACTCGGGGGTGGGGGTCGCGTCGCTCATGCCCTCCACGATATGCCGAGCCCCGTACGGCCCCGGCCGCGGGAGTCCCGTGCGCGTCGGTTCGCCCCACCCCCGCGGAGCTGCTAACCTTGTGTGACGACCGGCCGGATACCCGCGTGTCAGCGCGAGACCCGGCCCACAAGTGGAGGCTCCGATCTCCCACCTGGCCGCTCCTAGGGGCGGCGGGTCACCGGTCAGGCGGCCGAAGTCCCCGAGGCTTCGGGTCGCCCGATGTGCGCCCCGCGATCACCGCGGAGGTGCTCCGGTAGTACGTGGAGCCCCTTCAGTGTGATCGGTCGGGGCATTTTTTGTGGCCTCGTTCGGTTGGTCCAGTCAACAGACGTAACGCGGCTGTCCGCCAGACGGTCGCGTGGTGCTACCGAGGAGGATCCATCAGCGCCGAGCCCCGCATCAACGACCGGATTCGCGTTCCCGAGGTGCGACTTGTCGGTCCCAGCGGCGAGCAGGTCGGGATTGTTCCGCTTGCCAAGGCCCTGGAGCTTGCACAGGAGTACGACCTTGACCTGGTCGAGGTGGCCGCCACCGCGCGCCCGCCGGTCTGCAAGCTCATGGACTACGGCAAGTTCAAGTACGAGTCGGCCATGAAGGCCCGTGAGGCGCGCAAGAACCAGGCGCACACGGTCATCAAGGAGATGAAGCTCCGGCCGAAGATCGACCCGCACGACTATGACACCAAGAAGGGTCATGTCGTCCGGTTCCTCAAGCAGGGCGACAAGGTCAAGATCACGATCATGTTCCGTGGTCGCGAGCAGTCCCGCCCCGAGCTGGGCTTCCGACTGCTGCAGCGTCTCGCTTCGGACGTCGAGGACCTTGGGTTCATCGAGTCGAACCCGAAGCAGGACGGCCGAAACATGATCATGGTTCTCGGTCCGCACAAGAAGAAGACCGAGGCGATGGCCGAGGCCCGTGAGGCCCAGGCGGCTCGCAAGGCGGACGCGAAGGCCAACCCGGGCCGCTCGCAGAACTCCGCCGAGGGAGAGGAGCTCGACGAAGCTCCCGCCGAGGCCCCGGCCGAGGCTCCTGCCGAGGCCTGATCCCCCGGACGTGAGTCCAGGGGACGCCAACCGATACATATGGCTCCCGGATGCCCGGTTTCACGACCGGGCATCGGAGTGCCACTGACGAGGAGAGAACGGCGCTATGCCGAAGAACAAGTCGCACAGCGGTGCCAGCAAGCGCTTCAAGGTCACCGGCTCCGGCAAGGTGCTCCGCGAGCGCGCCGGCAAGCGCCACCTGCTCGAGCACAAGTCGTCCCGTCTGACGCGTCGCCTCACCGGCAACGCCGAGATGGCCCCGGGCGACGCCAAGAAGATCAAGAAGCTTCTCGGCAAGTGAGTCCGGGCGCGGATCGCGCCTGAACTCTGACCGGGACCCAATCGATATCGGGCCGTGTGAGTCCAACCACGGCCCCGCTACAAGGAGTTAACAAGTGGCACGCGTCAAGCGGGCAGTCAACGCCCACAAGAAGCGTCGGGCGATCCTCGAAGCGGCCAGCGGCTACCGCGGCCAGCGGTCGCGCCTGTACCGCAAGGCCAAGGAGCAGGTCACCCACTCCCTGGTCTACAACTACAACGACCGCAAGAAGCGCAAGGGCGACTTCCGTCAGCTGTGGATCCAGCGCATCAACGCCGCTGCCCGCCAGAACGGCATGACGTACAACCGCCTCATCCAGGGTCTGAAGGCCGCCAACATCGAGGTGGACCGCAAGATCCTCGCGGAGCTGGCCGTCAACGACGAGAACGCGTTCGCCGCGCTCGTCGAGGTCGCGCAGAAGGCGCTGCCGTCGGACGTCAACGCGCCCAAGGCTGCCGCCTGAGCCGTGCGTCTCTGAACGCCCTCCTCGGACCCGCAGGCCACCCGTGGCCTGCGGGTCCGAGTGCGTAGGTCGGCTAGGTCGGCTGTTCCCCGCGGGCCGTGGGGGCTTGTCGCGCAGTTCCCCCGCGCCCCTATGGGGCGCTCAACCCCCGCTCCACGAAGGTGAGTCCATGCCCGCCGCCCCCGAGTTGATCTCCCCCAGGTCGCCCCGCGTCAGTGCCGCGCGGCGGCTGGCCAAGCGGAACTTCCGGGGCAAGGAGCGGCTGTTCCTCGCCGAGGGGCCGCAGGCCGTACGGGAGGCCGCCGGGCACGGGCGGACGCTCGTCGAGCTGTTCGGCACCGTCGACGCCGCCGAGCGGTACGCCGACATCGTGGCCGAGGCCCGCGCCGCCGGGGCCCGGGTGCACCTCGCCGACGAGGACGTCATCGCCGACATCTCGACCACGGTCACCCCGCAGGGCCTGGTCGGCGTCTGCCGCTTCCTCGACGTGCCCTTCGAGGAGATCCTCGCCGCACGCCCGAAGCTCGTCGCCGTCCTCGCCCACGTGCGCGACCCCGGCAACGCCGGGACCGTGCTGCGCTGCGCGGACGCCGCGGGCGCCGACGCCGTGATCCTCACCGACGCCTCGGTGGACCTCTACAACCCCAAGTCGGTGCGCGCGTCCGTCGGTTCGCACTTCCATCTCCCCGTCGCCGTCGGCGTCCCCGTCGAGCAGGCCGTCCAGGGGCTGAAGGACGCGGGCGTCCGGATCCTCGCCGCCGACGGGGCGGGCGAGGACGACCTCGACACCGAACTCGACCGGGGCACCATGGGCACCCCCACCGCCTGGGTCTTCGGCAACGAGGCCTGGGGCCTGCCGGAGGAGACCCGCGCACTCGCCGACGCCGTGGTGCGCGTTCCGATCCACGGCAGAGCCGAAAGCCTCAACCTCGCGACGGCCGCGGCCGTGTGCCTCTACGCGTCCGCCCGCGCCCAGCGCGCCCGCGGTCCTCGCTGAGGGGGTCCGCTCGGTCACATCGAGCTAGTAGTGTGACGGCCTCGGGGGCGCAGGGAGGCACCCCCACCGACAGTGCGAGAGGTGGGGTACGGGGCATGAGTGTCGGCACGAGCAGAGCACCGGGAGTGCGGGACGTGGTCCGTGCCCGCGCGGACCACGACGCCCCCGGTGCCCTCGGCGACCTCGGACTCGACCCGGACGAGCTGCCCGACGGACTCGTCGTCGCCGACGAGGCGGGCCGCATCATCTGCTTCAACGCGGCGGCGGTACGGATCACCGCAGTCCCCGCGGCCGACGCCCTCGGCACCCCGCTGGAGCACGCGCTTCCGTTAGAAGACCTCGAGGGCCGCCGCTGGTGGCAGCTGACCGATCCCTACGGCGGCCTCGCCATCCGCATCGGCCAGCCCGAGCGCAACCTGCTGCTCCCCGGCGGCCGCGAGGTCCTCGTCTCCGCCCGCTACGTACGCACCGCCCGCACCGGGCCCGTACGCCGGGTGATCGTCTCCCTGCGGGACACCGAGGCCCGCCGCCGCACCGAGCGCAGCCACGCCGAGCTGATCGCCACCGTCGCGCACGAGCTCCGCTCCCCGCTCACCTCCGTCAAGGGCTTCACCGCGACGCTGCTCGCCAAGTGGGAGCGGTTCACCGACGACCAGAAGAAACTGATGCTGGAGACCGTCGACGCCGACGCCAACCGCGTCACCCGGCTGATCGCCGAGCTCCTCGACATCTCCCGCATCGACTCAGGACGCCTGGAGCTGCGCCGCCAGCCCGTCGACATAGGCGCCGCCGTCGGCCGCCACATCCAGGCGTACGTCGCCTCCGGGCAGGACCCGGACCGCTTCCTCGTCCGGGTCGCGCAGCCGCTGCCCGACTGCTGGGCGGACCCCGACAAGATCGACCAGGTGCTCAGCAACCTGCTGGAAAATGCGGTGCGCCACGGCGAGGGAACCGTCACCATCGAGGTGGCCGCCTCCTCCTCGGCACGCGAGCGGGGCGGCGCCGAGACCGCCGTGACCGTGAGCGACGAGGGTCCCGGCATTCCGGAGGAGTCGATGGGCCGCGTCTTCACCCGCTTCTGGCGGGGCAGCAAGCGCGGCGGGACGGGACTGGGGTTGTACATCGTGAAGGGCATCGTGGAGGTGCACGGCGGGACGATCACCGTCGGCCGCGCTCCCGGCGGCGGCGCCCGGTTCCGATTTACGTTGCCCGTGGGGGCCCCGGCGTATCTCCAGTGACCCTGCTGAGGACGCCCCGAGCAGCCCGCGGGCTCATGCGTTCACCGCACCCCCGTTAGACTCGGTGGTTGGCACTTTGTGTCCCCGCACCTGGGACAGCTTGTCTCCGAGTTGTTGACGGGGACCCATCCGCCAGCCAATCGGAAGCACGGGAAGAGATGTCGGCACCGAACAAGTCGTACGACCCTGTTGAGGTCGAGGCACTGAAACCTGAAGAGATCGAGCGCATGCGGGACGAGGCGCTCGCCGCCATCGCCGCCGCGGACACGCTCGACGCGCTCCAGGAGGCCAAGGTCGCGCACACCGGCGGGACCTCGCCGCTGGCGCTCGCCAACCGCGAGATCGGCGCGCTGCCGCCGCAGGCCAAGGCCGAGGCGGGCAAGCGCGTCGGCATGGCGCGCGGCGCCGTGAGCAAGGCCCTGGCCGCCCGCCAGACCGAGCTCGAGGCGGAGCGCGACGCCCGCGTCCTGGTCGAGGAGGCGGTGGACGTCACGCTGCCCTACGACCGCACTCCCGCCGGCGCCCGGCACCCGCTCACCACCTTCATGGAGCGCGTCGCCGACGTCTTCGTGGCCATGGGCTACGAGGTCGCCGAGGGCCCCGAGGTCGAGGCGGAGTGGTTCAACTTCGACGCCCTCAACTTCACGCCCGACCACCCGGCCCGGCAGATGCAGGACACCTTCTTCGTCCAGGGCCCGGACGGCGGGACCGGCGACGAGTCCGGTGTCGTGCTGCGCACGCACACCTCGCCCGTGCAGGCCCGCTCGCTCATCGAGCGCCGTGAGCCGCCGGTCTACGTCGTCTGCCCCGGCCGCGTGTACCGCACGGACGAGCTCGACGCCACGCACACCCCGGTCTTCCACCAGATCGAGCTGCTCGCCGTCGACGAGGGTCTGACCATGGCCGACCTCAAGGGCACCCTGGACCACATGGTCCAGTCGCTCTTCGGCCCGGACATGAAGACCCGCCTGCGGCCGAACTTCTTCCCGTTCACCGAGCCGTCCGCCGAGATGGACATGGTCTGCTACGTCTGCCGCGGCGAGTCCGTCGGCAACCCCGACCGCCCCTGCCGCACCTGCGGCAGCGAGGGCTGGATCGAGCTCGGCGGCTGCGGCATGGTCAACCCCAAGGTGCTCACCGCCTGCGGCGTCGACCCCCAGAAGTACAGCGGATTCGCCTTCGGGTTCGGCATCGAACGGATGCTGATGTTCCGCCACAACGTCGAAGACATGCGAGACATGGTCGAGGGTGACATCCGGTTCACCCGGCCGTTCGGGATGGAGATCTGATGCGGGTCCCGCTTTCCTGGCTGCGGGAGTACGTCGACCTCCCCGCCACCGAGACCGGCCGTGACGTGCAGGCCAAGCTGATCGAGGTCGGCCTCGAGGTCGAGACCGTCGAGCAGCTCGGCGCCGGCCTCAAGGGCCCGCTCGTCGTGGGCAAGGTCCTCACCATCGAGGAGCTGGAGGGCTTCAAGAAGCCCATCCGCTTCTGCACCGTCGACGTCGGCGCCGCCAACGGCACCGGCGAGCCGCAGGAGATCGTCTGCGGCGCCCGGAACTTCGCCGTCGGCGACAAGGTCGTCGTGGTGCTGCCCGGCGCCGTCCTGCCCGGCGACTTCGCCATCGCCGCCCGCAAGACGTACGGCAAGACCTCGCACGGCATGATCTGCTCCGGCGGCGAGCTGGGCATGGGCGACGACGGCAGCGGCGGCATCATCGTCCTGCCGCCCGAGCACGAGGCCGGCACCGACGCCATCGAGCTCCTGGAGCTCGTCGACGAGGTCCTCGACATCGCCGTCACGCCCGACCGGGGCTATGCCCTGTCGATGCGCGGTGTCGCCCGCGAGACCGCCATCGCGTACGGCCTGCCGCTGCGCGACCCGGCCCTGCTCGACGTGCCCGCGCCGAACTCCTTCGGCTACCCGGTCAAGATCGCCGACCCGATCGGCTGCGACCGCTTCACCGCGCGCACCGTCACCGGTCTGCAGCCCGGGGCCCGCTCCCCGATCTGGCTGCAGCGCCGGCTGCAGAAGGTCGGCATGCGCCCGATCTCGCTCGCCGTCGACATCACCAACTACGTGATGATGGAGCTCGGCCAGCCCCTGCACGCGTACGACCGCTCCCGCGTCCAGGGCGCGATCGGCGTGCGCCGGGCCGAGCAGGGCGAGAAGCTCACCACCCTCGACGGCGCCAAGCGCGTCCTGGACGCCGAGGACCTGGTCATCACCGACGACCGCGGTCCCATCGGCCTCGCGGGCGTCATGGGCGGCGCCAACACCGAGATCGCCGACTCCGAGAGCCCGGCGTTCGACCCGACCGGGACGGCGGCCGCCGAGGCCCGCGGCACCACCGAGGTGGTGATCGAGGCCGCGCACTTCGACGCGATCTCCATCGCCCGCACCGCGCGCCGCCACAAGCTGGCCTCCGAGGCGTCCAAGCGCTTCGAGCGCGGCGTCGACCCGCAGGCCGCGGCCGCCGCCGCGCAGCGCACCGTCGACCTGCTCGTGCTCCTCGCGGGCGGCAGCGCAGAGGCCGGCGTCACCGAGGTCATCGCCCCGACCGCGCCGCGCACGATCACCATGCCGGCCGACCACCCGGACAAGGTCGCCGGCGTCGCCTACGGCCGCGAGACCGTCGTGCGCCGCCTCCAGCAGGTCGGCTGCGACGTCTACGGGCAGGACGCGCTGACCGTCACCGTGCCGTCCTGGCGCCCCGACCTCGCCGAGCCGAACGACCTCGCCGAGGAGGTCATCCGCCTGGAGGGGTACGAGAACCTCCCCTCGACGCTGCCCAAGCCCCCCGCGGGCCGCGGCCTCACCGAGCGGCAGCGGCTGCACCGCAGGGTCGGCCGCGCGCTGGCCGGCGCCGGTTTCGTCGAGGCGCTCAGCTACCCCTTCCTCGGCGAGGCCGCCTTCGACCAGCTCCAGCTGGCCGAGGACGACCCCGACCGCCGCGTCGTGAAGCTGGTCAACCCGCTCTCCGACGAGGAGCCCGCGCTCCGTACGACGCTGCTGCCCGGACTGCTCGCCGCGCTGCGCCGCAACGACGGCCGCGGCAGCCACGACCTGGCGCTCTTCGAGACCGGCCTGGTCTTCCACCCGCGGGACGAGCTGAAGGTCGCGGTGCGCCTGCCCGTCGACCGGCGCCCCACCGACGAGGAGATCGCGTCCCTGACCGACGCGCTGCCCGTCCAGCCCCGGCACGCCGCCGTCGTCCTCGCGGGCGCCCGAGAGCAGGCCGGCTGGTGGGGCAAGGGCCGCCCGGCGGACTGGGCCGACGCCGTGGAGTCGGCGCGGACCATCGCCCGGGAGGCCGGCGTCGAGCTCATCGTCGACCAGGGCCAGTACGGCCCGTGGCACCCCGGCCGGTGCGCCGAGCTGAAGGTCGTCGTCGACGGCGAGATCGTCACCGTCGGCCACGCGGGCGAGCTGCACCCGCGCGCCGTGAAGGCGTTCGGTGTGCCCGCGCGCACCTGCGCGATGGAGCTCGACCTGGACCTGCTCGAGTCGGCGCGCGACGGGGTCGTCCGGGCGCCGCGCATCTCCACCTTCCCGGTCGCCACCCAGGACGTCGCCCTGGTGGTCGACGCCGCGGTGCCCGCCGCCGTCGTCGAGTACTACCTGCGCGGCGGCGCGGGCGAGCTCCTGGAGTCCATCCGGCTGTTCGACGTCTTCGAGGGCGAGCAGATCGGCGAGGGCAAGAAGTCCCTGGCCTACGCGCTGCGCTTCCGCGCGGCCGACCGCACGCTGACCGTCGACGAGGCCTCCGCGGCGCGTGACGCGGCCGTCGCGTGCGCGGCCGAGGCGACGGGCGCGGTGCTGCGCGGAGCGTAGTCACCGCCCGTAGCCGACACCAGGCGCATCAGGGGCGTACCGAGGGGCTTGTCCGGACCACCGGGCAAGCCCCTCACTCGTTCGGGTGACTAGGGGCGTCACCCCCGTCCGATCGGACCACACGGTCGACAGAATCGGTCCGGCCGTAGGGGCCGGCCTGCGCGCGGACACGCCCTAGGGGGGCCGACGGCATGATGCGGATCAGAGCGGGCGTGCCCCGCCGGGACGTGCTCCGGACCGGGCGACGCGGCCGGCGCCCTCGAAGGATCACCCGCATCCTCCCGCGGGTGCTGCGCGGGGCCCGCCCGGCACGGTGCCGCTGGGGCCGGCGCGTGTTCTCGCTGGGCCTGCCCACCATGTGGGGCGCCGTCGCCGTCACGTACAAGCTGACCTGTCCGCTGGCGCAGCAGGAGGGCATGGAGGCGCGGATCGTCAGCAGCGCCGTCTTCTTCGCCGTCGGCACCGGACTCGTCCTGCACGTCCGGCGCGCGCTGGTGCGGGAGCTGCGGCAGGTCAAGGAGGTCGCGGGCGCCGCGCAGAACGTGCTCCTGCGCCCGCTGCCGCCCTGCGTCGAGGGGCTCGCGCTTGCCGCCGGGCGGCTCTCCGCCTCGCGGGGCGCCTCGGTCGGCGGGGATCTGTACGAGGTGGCCGCCACCGAGTACGGGGTCCGGATCGTGATGGGCGACGTGCGCGGGCACGGTCTGCCCGCCATCGGGACCGTCGCCGCCCTCCTCGGCAGCTTCCGCGAGGCGGCTCACGACGAGCCCGAACTGCCGCTGGTGTTGCGCCGGTTGGAGCGCGCCCACGGCCGGCATCTGCGGGAGCGTGCGCGCACCGAGCAGCTCATGGGCGGGGCAGCGGCGGTGGATGCCCCGCCCGCCGAGGAGTTCGTCACCGTGCTGCTCCTGGAGATCAGCGAGGAGGGCGAGATCTCCGCGCTCAACTGCGGGCACCCCTGGCCGCATCTGCTGAGCGGGCACGCACGGCCGCTGACGGACGCCGACCCGCTGCCGCCGCTCGGCCCCTTCCCGCTCCCGGCCGAACTGCCCGTACTGCGCTGCGGGACGCTCCTGCCCGGTGAGGCGCTCATCCTGCACACCGACGGCATGGAGGACGAGCGGAACGCCGCGGGTGCCTTCTTCCCGCTGCGGGCCGCCCTCACCGAGGCCGCCCGCGGCCGGCCCGTCGCGCCACAGGCCCTGGTCCGCGCGGTCTACGCCCGACTGGCGCGCCACGCGGGCCGGTTGCCGTCCGACGACGTGGCCCTGCTCGTGGTGCGCAACGACCGGCCGCGGGTGCCCGCGCGGCCGGCCGAGTCCGGGCAGCACGCCCGCACGATGCGCTGATCCGACGTCAGGAGCGGACAGCGCGTCGGGAGTCGAACCGAGGGCGGCATGCGCCGTCCGCCCCGCCATGGAGTTGTCGGGCAGACGGCGGGACGGACGGCGCCCATGAGGGCCGCCGCACTGTAAGAGGGGGAGCCGGCGGCCCGGCCGGCCTCCTTAACTGATGAGGCATCTCAGTCAAGCGATTCCACACACCGTGCGGCAGAGCGCACACCCCCCGGATCCGGGCACTCCGTTCACACCCCGTGTGAAGGGGCCTGGACTACGCTGAACAGCACCGAGCCACCGGAGGGCATCCATGCAGCCCAACACCCTGCTCGACGCGATCCTCGACGAAGCGGGCATCTCCCACGCGGGACTCGCCGCACACGTGAACCAGGCGGGCAAGTCCAGAGGACTCGCGTTGCGGTACGAACACACGGCCGTCTCCCGCTGGTTGAAGGGGCAGCGCCCACGCGGTCAGGTGCCCGACCTGATCTGTGAGGTGCTCGCCGCCCGGCTGCAGCGGCCCGTCACCCTCGACGACATCGGCCTCGGCCTGCCCGGTGTACCCGCCGCCCGGGTCGGCTCGACGTCCTCCACGCTCTCCGGCTTCGTGGAACGGGCGACGGCCCTGTGGCGGTCCGACGAACAGCAGCGCCCGCATCTGCTCGGCGCGCCCGCCGTCACCGGCACGCCCGCGGTGATGCCCGTCTGGGAGTGGGAGAACCCGCCCGAGGACGTCGACGTCTCGCGCGGCGGGCGCCACCCGGTTAGCACGGCCGACATCGAGATGATGCGCGCCGCCCGCGCCCACTACGAGCAGATGTACCGCAAGACCGGCGGCATCGCGACCCGCACCCGCATCGTCGGCTTCCTCAACGCCGAGGCCGCACCGCTGCTGCGCGGCAGCTACACCGACGAGATGGGCCGCCAACTGCACCGCTCCACCGGCGGGTTGGTGGCCATAGCCGGGATCTGTGCCTATGACTCCGACGCGCACGGCCTCGCCCAGCGCTATTTCCACCAGGCGCTGCGGCTGGCGAAGGCCAGCGGTGACATGGGGCTCGGGGCGTATGTGATCGCGCTGCTCGTCAACCAGTCCCTGTTCATGCGCGAGTACCGCCAGGCCGTGGCGTTCGCGGAGGCCGCGCTGCGGGCCGCGGGGCGCGATCTCACCCCGGCGCTCGCCTCCGACCTCTACGCGATGCAGGCCAAGGCGTACGCGCACCTGGGCGACGGCAGGAGCGCGCTGTCCTGCATCCGGCGTGCGGAGGTCGCGGCCGACCGGATCCTGCGCGGCCGTGAGCCGGACGAGACGGGCTATGTCCAGCCCGGTCTCGTCAACGTGCAAGTGGCGGAGGCACTGTTGAGCCTCGGTGACCTGGCCAGCGCCCATGAACACGCCGCTGCGGCCGTGGGTACTCCGGCGCACGACCGGGGCCGGGTGCACCGGCTCGCCATGCTCAGCCAGATCGAACTGCGGCAGGGCAACACCGATGAGGCGGTGGCCACGGCGGTGGAAATGGCGGAACAGGCCCGGGGAATGGAGTCGCAGCGGCTGCGCGACCGGCTGCGCGCGGTCCGCGAACATCTGGTGCGCAGCGACTGCGCGGGCACGGCCGAGGCCGCCGAGCTGATCGACGGGGCGCTGCGCGTACCGCTGTGACAACCGGGCGCGGCCGTTCATCCGGGTAGGCGTACGCACCGCTCCGCGCCGCACACACTCTGCTCTGACGTTCCCCCTGCTGCGATATTGCCATCTACTCGTCGGAAGGTGGCAGAACCGTGCAGTGGACGAAACAGAGCGAACAAACTGTGTATGGAAACCGGTGGTTCACGGTCAATCTCGCAGACGTCGAACTACCCGACGGCCGGCATCTCGATCACTTCCTCATACGGCTGCGGCCCGTCGCCGTGGCGACCGTCGTCAACGAGGCCAACGAAGTGCTGCTGCTGTGGCGGCACCGCTTCATCACCGACAGCTGGGGCTGGGAGCTCGCGGCCGGTGTGGTCGAGGACGGTGAGGACATCGCGTACGCGGCGGCCCGTGAGATGGAGGAGGAGACCGGCTGGCGGCCGGGACCGCTGCGGCACCTGATGAGCGTCGAACCGTCCAACGGACTCACCGACGCCCGGCACCACATCTACTGGTCCGACGAAGGGACGTACATCGGCCACCCCGAAGACGACTTCGAATCGGACCGCCGCGAGTGGGTCCCGCTCAAGCTGGTCCCCGACATGGTGGCCCGCGGCGAGGTCCCGGCCGCCAACATGGCGGCCGCTCTCCTCCTCCTGCACCATCTGCGCCTCGGCCAGGACGCGCGCTAGCTAATGGCCGATGGCCTGCCAGACCGCCACGACGATCGACGCGACAGCCGCGAGGGCGACGATCGTGGGCAGCGGCCAGCGTGTGTGCTCCAGTGCGGCGACCCGGGCCTCCATGGTCTCCACGTTCTTGGACGTCTGCTCGTCGTGTTGGGAGAGCAACGCCAGCCGTCCGTCGACGCGGGCGAGGCCCACGTCCAGGCTTCGGCGTAACTCCGCGAGTTCTTCCGGGACCACGGCACTCTCGCCGTCGGTGGTCACGAGTCCACTCCTCTCTGTAGTGGCGCGTCCCCCCTTCATCCGCACGGGCAGTCAACTCGCGTGGTGACCAGGGCGGGAGAGTGTGCGATGGGCATATGCGAGCCCCCTGCGCACACGGTGTGTGAACGCCGCGGGCCCGGCACTCGCAGAGTGCCGGGCCCGTCGTGCACGGAGCGTGTCCGCGCGGGGAGTGAATGCGTCAGGCGTACGTGTAGAAGCCCGAGCCGGACTTCCGGCCGAGGCGGCCGGCGTCCACCATCCGCTGCAGCAGCGGGGGAGCGGCGTACAGCGGCTCCTTGTACTCCATGTACATGGAGTCGGCGACCGAGGCGACCGTGTCCAGGCCGATCAGGTCGGAGAGCTTCAGCGGGCCCATCGGGTGGGCGCAGCCCATCTCCATGCCGTTGTCGATGTCCTCGCGGCTCGCGATGCCCGACTCGAACATCCGGATCGCGGAGAGCAGATACGGGATGAGCAGCGCGTTGACCACGAAGCCCGAGCGGTCCTGGGCGCGGATCGCGTGCTTGCCGAGGATCTTCTCGACCACGGCCTGGGCGCGGCTGATGGTGCCCTCGGACGTGGTCAGCGCCGGGATCAGCTCGACGAGCTGCTGCACCGGGGCGGGGTTGAAGAAGTGGATGCCGATGACCTGGTCCGGACGCGAGGTCGCGACGGCCAGCTTCACCAGCGGGATGGAGGAGGTGTTGGAGGCGAGGATCGCGTCCTGCCGGGTCACCACCTGGTCGAGCACCTGGAAGATCTCGGTCTTGACCTGCTCGTTCTCCACCACGGCCTCGATGACCAGGTCCCGGTCGGCGAACTCGCCGAGGTCGGTGGTGAAGCTGAGGCGCTCGAGGGTCGCGTCGCGCTCCTCCTCGGAGATCTTGCCGCGCTCGGCCGCCTTGGAGAGCGAGTTGTACAGCCGCGTGCGGCCGATCTCCAGAGCCTCGCCGGTGGTCTCCGCGACCTTCACATCCAGTCCGGAGCGGGCGCAGACCTCTGCGATTCCGGCGCCCATCTGGCCACAGCCCACCACTCCGACGCGTGCGATATCGGTCATGGAGTCGGTCACCTCGTGCCTTTCGCTGATCTACGGGGCCGGCAGGTCCCCCGTATGGATGCGGTGCCTGCCTCGGCCGTGAACGTTACTCCGCAATGAAGGGTCCCCGGAGGGCCGGGTCGGGCATGCTGTGCGCAACCGGCCGGGCGTGCCGGAGGACAGCGAGCTCAGGGGGCATGCAGATGAGGCGTATGTCACGTCGGAGTTTCTCGGTGGTGGCGGCCGCGGCGGTCGCGGGCCTGGCGACGGCGGGGGACGCGGCCGCGTCCCCCGGCAGGCACCGGAGGAAGGAGCGCGAGCTGCGGGCGATGTGGCTGGCGAGCGTGGTCAACCGCGACTGGCCGTCCCGGCCGGGGCTCACGGCGGAGCAGCAGCGCGCCGAGCTCCTCGCCCACCTGGACACGGCCGTGCGGCGCAGACTCAACGCGGTGGTCTTCCAGGTGCGGCCGACGGCCGACGCGCTGTGGCCCTCGCCGTACGAGCCGTGGTCGGAGTACCTCACCGGCGTCCAGGGCCAGGACCCGGGCTGGGACCCGCTGGGCACCGCCGTGCGCGAGGCACACCGCAGGGGCCTGGAGCTGCACGCGTGGTTCAACCCCTTCCGGGTCGCCAACCACACCGACCCGTCACGGCTGGTGGCCACGCACCCCGCGCGCGTCCACCCGGACTGGGTGCTGCCGTACGGCGGGAAGCTCTACTACAACCCGGGCCTGCCCGCGGTGCGGCGCTTCGTGCAGGACGCGATGCTCGACGCGGTGCGCCGCTACCCGGTCGACGCCGTGCACTGGGACGACTACTTCTATCCGTACCCGGTCGCGGGCCAGGTCTTCGACGACGACGCGGCCTTCGAGCGGTACGGCGGCGGCTTCCCGGACCGGGCGTCCTGGCGGCGCGACAACATCGACCGGCTGGTGCGCGAGATGTCCGTCCGGGTCAAGAAGGCACGGTCGCGCACCCAGTTCGGCGTCAGCCCCTTCGCGGTCTGGCGCAACATCGCGACCGACCCGACCGGTTCGGACACCCGGGCCGGGGTGCAGACCTACGACGACCTGTACGCGGACACGCGCGGCTGGGTGAAGAAGGGCTGGCTGGACTACATCGTCCCGCAGGTCTACTGGAACATCGGGTTCGCCGCCGCGGACTACGCCAAGCTCGTCCCGTGGTGGAGCGACGTCGTGCGCGGCACGGACGTGAAGCTGTACATCGGCGAGGCCCTCTACAAGGCGGGCGACCCGGCCCAGCCCGCGGCCTGGCAGGACCCGGCCGAGCTCTCCCGCCACCTCACGTTCGCCGACGGCCGCCCCGAGGTGCGCGGGCACGTCTACTTCTCGGCGAAGGAGGTCGGCGTCGACAGAAACGGCGCGATGGACCGGGTGGTCGCCGACCACTACCAGGAGCCGGCGAAGCCGCCGCGCTGATCCCAGCCGTCAGGTGGCCGGGCCCTGATGCCGTACGACGGTGTCGGGGCCCGGCGACAGCAGGGTCTCGTGGCCGTCCTCGAAGCGGACGCGGAACGGCGGCCCGCCGTCCGCGCCGAGCACCTCGACGACCCGCGCGACGCGGTCGTGCTGCCCGACGATCCTGCCGTGCAGCACCAGGTCGTCGCCAACCGTTGCACGCATCTGGAGTGCCCCCTCGTCCCGCTCTGCGGTCGCGATCCGTGGCGGCAAGTGTACGACGGGTGGCGGGAGTTGAGGCCCTGTCGGGCGGGCGTGGGGTCAGTCCCGGGCGCGCTGGGTGACCGCGATGCACACGAGGACGGCCGCCGCCGTGAGCGGTGCGGCGGGCGTGAGGTGCTCGCCGAGCAGGAACACCGACCAGACCAGGGTCAGCAGCGGCTGGGCGAGCTGCAGCTGGCTGGCCCTCGGCACGCCGATCTCCGCCATGCCGCGGTACCAGACGACGAGGCCGAGGAACTGCGAGCCGATCGCGGAGTACAGCAGCCCGGCCGTGCTGTGCCCGGTGAGCTGGAAGGACTCGTGCGGCAGCGCGACGAGCGCGCCCACGGCGTTGAGCGGCAGGCACAGGACCAGGGCCCAGCCGATGACCTGCCAGCCCGGCATCTCGCGGGCGAGCCGGCCGCCCTCGGTGTAGCCGGCCGCGCAGATCAGCAGCGCGCCGAAGAGGTAGAGGTCGGCGGTGGTCAGGGCGCCGCCGCTCTGCTGCACGGTGAAGGCGATCACCGCGGCGGCCCCGGCGAGCGCCGCCGCCCAGAACGCGCGCGAGGGGCGCGCCCCGGTGCGCAGCACCGAGAAGACCGCGGTGGTCAGCGGGAGCAGGCCGACGACGACGGCGGCGTGCGCGGTGGTGGAGGTCTGCAGCGCGAGCGTGGTGAGCAACGGGAACCCGACGACCACTCCGGCGCCCACCACCGCGAGCCCCGCCCAGTGCCGGCGGTGCGGGACGGCGACCCGCAGGGCGAGCAGGCAGCCGCCCGCGACGAGCGCGGCGAGCGCGCCGCGCAGCGTCACGAAGCTCCAGGGGCCGATGCCTTCCAGGCCCCAGGCGGTGGAGGGGAAGGTGAGCGAGAACGCGGTGACGCCGAGAGCGGCCAGCACGGTGCCGGCGCGGCGGGAGGCGTGGGGCGCCTGCGGGGCGGGGCGCGGGGCGGCGTGTGGGGCCGGGCGGCCCGGCCCCGGCGCCTCGTCGAGGGCGGTGACCGCTATCCGGCTCGGGCGAGTAGCGCTATCCTGTGCTGTCATGCATGACAGTAGCAGTGTGGGTGAACTGGCGAAAAGGCTGAGAGTGGAGCTCGACCGCTACTCTCCGGGTGGGAAGCTGCCGTCGAGCCGGGCGCTGGTGGAGCGGTTCCGGGTGAGCCCGGTGACCGTGTCCCGCGCCTTGGCCCAGCTCGCCGCCGAGGGCCTCGTCGTCACCCGGCCCGGCGCGGGCGTCTTCCGCGCCGAGGCGCCGGTGGCCGCCGCCCCCGTCGGGGACACCTCGTGGCAGGAGGTGACGCTGAGCGCCGACGCCGCCGCCGAGCTGGTGCCGCGCTCGGTCGACGCGTCCGGCGTCCTCGCCACCCTCACCGCGCCGGCCGCGGGCATCATCGAGTTCAACGGCGGCTATCTCGCTCCCGCGCTGCAGCCCGAGCGCGCGATGGCGGCGGCACTGGCGCGGGCCGGGCGGCGGCCCGGGGCGTGGGGACGGCCGCCCGTCGACGGCCTGCCCGAGCTGCGCGCATGGTTCGCGCGGGGGATCGGCGGGCCCGTCACGGCCGCCGAGGTACTGATCACGGCGGGCGGCCAGAGCGCGCTGACGACGGCGCTGCGGGCGCTCGCCCCGCCCGGGGCGCCGGTCCTCGTCGAGTCCCCGACCTATCCGGGCCTGCTCGCCATCGCGCGGGCGGCGGGGCTGCGGCCGGTGCCCGTACCCGTCGACACGGACGGGGTGCGGCCCCACCTCCTGGCGGCCGCCTTCCGCGCGACCGGCGCCCGGGTCTTCGTCTGCCAGCCGCTCTTCCAGAACCCGACCGGCGCGGTGCTCTCCGCCGAGCGCCGCCCCGAGGTCCTGCGGATCGCCCGTGAGGCGGGCGCGTTCGTCGTCGAGGACGACTTCGTGCGCCGCCTCGTCCACGAGGACGCCGGGCCGCTGCCGCGCCCGCTCTCCTCCGACGACCGCGACGGCGTCGTCGTCCACGTCTGCTCGCTCACCAAGGCCACCTCGCCGAGCTTCCGCGTCAGCGCCCTCGCGGCCCGCGGCCCGGTCCTGGAACGGCTGCGCGCCATCCAGGTCGTCGACCACTTCTTCGTGCCGCGCCCCCTCCAGGAGGCGGCCCTCGAACTCGTCGGCTCCCCGGCCTGGCCGCGCCATCTGCGAGCGGTGGCGGGCGAGTTGAAGGAGCGCAGGGACACTATGACGGCGGCGCTCCGGCTCGACCTGCCCGAACTCGCCGTCCCGCACGTCCCGGCGGGCGGCTACAACCTGTGGCTGCGGCTGCCCGACGGCGCGGACGAGTCCGCGTTCGCCTCGGCGGCGTTGCGCGCGGGCGTGGCCGTGGCCCCGGGCCGCCCCTATTTCGCGGCCGAACCCCCGGCGGCCCACATCCGGTTGAGCTTCGCGGCGGTCGCCGGGCCCGGGGAGATCAGAGAGGGCGTACGGAGGCTGGGGGTGGCCTGCGACGAGGTGCTGGGGTGAGCCGGCGGCCGCCCGCGGGCCGGGCCGCACCGGCCCCGCAGGACCCGTCTCACCAGCCGAAAACGCTCGCCCCTGCCCGATCGTGGCTGACATGCTCGCACACATGACTGACAGGATCACGCTCCCTGACGGCTTCGAGATATCCGCCGACCCCGCCCGCATCGACGCGGCCCGCGTGCACCACTGGCTCTCCGCCGACGCGTACTGGGCGCTCGGCCGCTCGCGTGAGAAGCAGGACGCGGCGATCGCGGGGTCGCTCAACTTCGGGGTGTACGAACGGGCTTCGGGCGAACAGGTCGCGTACGCACGCGTGGTCACCGACCGGGCGACCTTCGCCTGGCTCTGTGACGTGTACGTCGCCCCGGAGGCCCGCGGCAAGGGGCTCGGCACCGCCCTCGTCGGCGCGGTCTGCGCCCACCTGGAGCCGTACGGCGTGCGCCGGACGCTGCTCGCCACCGGCGACGCGCACGGGGTCTACGAGAAGCTCGGGTTCGAGGCCCTCGAAGCGCCGGGGGACTGGATGGCACGCGGCGGCCCGTGAGGGGCGGTGCTGCGCGGGGGTACCTCCGGCTCACGCCGGCCGGCGGTACTCCGTGACGAGCAGCAGGTCCTTGGCGGGGCCGCCGACCCGCCACCGGGTGCGCCAGTGGCCGGCGTCGACCACCTCGAACTCGCCGCGATAGAGGTCGGCCGCGCAGGGATGGTCCGTCGTCCAGTGGCCCGTGCGCAGGTCGAGGTCGTGGAAGAAGCGCCCGTCGGCGAACTCCACGCGGGCGGTGCCCGCCGCCTCGCCGGGCAGGAAGCGCAGGGTGCGCTCGGCGGGGCGGGCGACGCCGTGCCAGGTGAAGGTGCCCGACTCGTGGTGGAGCAGCCCGTCCTCGTCCGGCGCGGGCAGCGGCGAGAAGAGCGTCGTACCGCTGAAGCGGCCCTCGGATCCGTCCGCGAGATCGCGGACGGTCCGCTCCACCCCCCAGGCGCCGCACAGGTGGGCCAGGACGTCCGGCACGGGGTGGAGCGGCGGGCCGGGACGTACGTCCGCCGGCCGGCCCCGGTGCGCGGCGGCCGCGCGCTCCTCGGGAAACGACATGCCCGCAGGTTACGCGGCCGCCCGCGAAGCGGACGAAAGCCCCTGGCGGACGAAAGCCCCTAGCCGTTTACCACCGCCATGCTGCGCTCGTCGTAGCGCGTGCCCGCCACCTGGCCGGCGGGGGCGGCCGCGTCGATGGCGGCGAGCTCGCCGGGGGACAGCTCGATCGCGACGGCCGCGACGTTCTCGGTCAGGTACTTCTCGCGGCGCGTGCCGGGGATCGGCACCACGTCGTCGCCGCGGTGCTGCACCCAGGCGAGCGCCAGTTGCCCGGCCGTGACGCCCTTGTCGGCGGCGAGCGCGTCCAGGGTCTGCACGATGGACAGGTTCCGCTCCAGGTTGCCGTCGGCGAACCGGGGCTGGGTGCGGCGCACGTCGTCTTTCTGGAGCTCGTCGAGCGAGGTGTAGCGGCCGGTGAGGAAGCCGCGGCCGAGCGGCGAGAACGGCACCAGGCCGATGCCGAGCTCACGGCAGACCGGCAGGATCTCCGCCTCCAGGTCCCGGGTCCACAGCGACCACTCGCTCTGCAGCGCCGCGACGGGGTGCACGGCGTGCGCCCGCCGGATCGTGGCCGCGCCGGCCTCGGAGAGCCCGATGTGGCGCACCTTGCCGGCCTCGACCAGCTCGGCCAGCGCGCCGACGGTCTCCTCGATCGGTACGGTCCGGTCCACCCGGTGCTGGTAGTAGAGGTCGATGTGGTCGACGCCCAGGCGGCGCAGCGACGCGTCGCAGGCCTCGCGCACATAGGCCGCGTCGCCCCTGATGCGGGTGGCATCGCCGAGTTTGTTCGCGAAGCCGAACTTCGTGGCCACGACGGCCTGTTCGCGCCGGGAACCGGCGAGGGCCCGGCCCATCAGCTCTTCGTTGTGGCCGCTTCCGTAGAAGTCCGAGGTGTCGAGCAGGGTGACGCCGAGGTCGAGCGCGCGGTGGATCGTCGCGATCGACTGCGCGTCGTCCGACGTGCCGTAGCCGTGGCTCATCCCCATGCAGCCGAGGCCCTGGGCGGAGACGGTCAGCGCGCCGAGGCGGCGGGTGGGAAGAGCGGTCATGGCGGTACCTCCTGAGGGGTGGTGCGCGTGCTGGTGCCGGCACGGGTGGTGCCGACCCCGTGATCGACATCGACACTAGGAGCTGGAGAGGACTCCAAGGCAAGGCGTCGGTTCTCGGGAGAACCGGAGGGCGGGTACGGGGGATGGCACCAGGCGCCTTCGGCCCGGTAGCACGATGGTTCGTCGCCGCGCGCCTTCCTACCGTGGTGATCGACCGAGCCCCACCGATCCAAGGAGCACGATGCGCGTCGCGTCAGCAGTCACCGCCGGCCTGGGCCTCGTCGGGTTACTGGCCGGGGGAGCGGTCGCCGCGGATGCCCACCGGCCGGCGGCCGACTCGGCCCACCAGACGCTTCGTTGGGGCCCCTGCTCCGCCGGCCAGAAGGAGCTGAACGAGGCGGGCGCCCGGTGCGCGAAGGTGACCGTACCGCTCGACTACGCCGATCCCGGCGGCCGTACGATCCAGCTCGCCGTCTCCCGCATCAAGGCCAAGGCGCCGGAGCGGCGGCGCGGCATCCTGCTCGCCAATCCGGGCGGCCCCGGCGGCACGGGCCTCGCCTACCCGCTCTCGCTGCGGCCCGCCCTGAAGGACGTCGCGGACCGCTACGACCTGATCGGCTTCGACCCCCGCTTCCTCGGCGAGAGCACCCCCGTCACCTGCGGCGAGGCCCCGCGGCCCGCACCGCCCGCTCGGACCACGACCCCCCGCGCGGACTTCGAGGCCGCCGCACGGTCCGCGCGCGCCACCGCGCGCCGGTGCCAGGAGCACGGCGACAACGCCGAGTTGCTCCCGCACGCCTCGACCAGGAACGTCGCCCGCGACATGGACGCGATCCGCGCCGCGCTCGGCGAGCGCACGTTCTCGTATGTCGGCACGTCGTACGGCGCCGATCTCGGCGCCGTCTACACCCAGCTCTTCCCGCGCCGGGCCGACCGCGTCGTCCTGGACTCCTCGACCGACCCGGCGGCCACGCAGTACGAGCTGTTCCAGCGGTCGGGGGCGCCCGCGGAGGCGGCGCTCGGCGCGCGGGTGCGGACGGACATCCGCGAGGTGCTCGCCCGGGCCGAGCGGCACCCCATCCCCGTCAAGGGGTACCGGCTCGACGCCCCGGTCCTGCGCATGATCTTCAAGCAGCTGGTGCAGCACCAGGAGAAGGACCCCGAACTGGCCCAGATGGTCGCCGACTTGAAGAAGGCGGCGGCGGGCGAGGCGATCGAGCCGGGGCCCGCGCTCGCCGGAATGCTGGAGTTCCTCGACTCACCCGCGCTCGCGGACAGCATGGTCGGCGGCGCGCTCTTCATGTGCGGCGACGGAGGCTGGCCGGCCGGGGGCTGGCCGAAGAACCCCGAGACGTACTGGAAGAACATGCAGCGCAGCCGCGCCACCCAGCCGGTGTTCGGGCCGTACGTCAACGGGATGATCGCCCCGTGCGCGTACTGGAAGGGCGCGCCCCGCGAGCCCGGCACGAGGATCGGCAACGACGTGCCCGTCCTGATGCTCCAGGCCCGGTACGACAACAACGTCCCGTACGAGGGCGCCCTCGCCCTGCACCGGAGGCTCACCGGCTCCCGCCTGGTGACGGCGGACATCCGCTCGCACGGCGTCTACGGACGAGGCGTCGACGGCCTCACCCCGGTCCCGTGCGCCGACCGCACGGTCAACACCTATCTGGCGGGCGGGAAATTGCCGGCGCGGGACTTCAGCTGCGGTGCCACGGACGAGGAGGGCTCCCGATGACCGGGACCAGCAGGAACACCGGGATCAGCAGGCGCACGGGGCTCGCGGCCACCGCGGCGGCGCTGCTCACGGGAGCGGCGACGGCTCCCGCCGCCACGGCCGCCCCTGCGCGAGCCGAGTCGTCCCGCCGGGGGCGGGCTCTCCAGCGGGACGTCGAGGCGGTCGTCGCCACCGGCGCGAGCGGCGTCCTCGCCGAGGTGGCAGGTGCGCACGGCCGGACGACGGCCCGGGCCGGCGTCGCCGACCTCGCGGAGAAGGGGTCCGTGCCGTGGGACGCGTACTACCGCATCGGCAGCGACACCAAGACGTTCACCGCGACCGTCGCCCTCCAACTCGTGGGCGAGGGGCGGCTGAAGCTGACGGACACGGTCGAGCGGTGGCTGCCCGGAGCGGTCCGCGGCCACGGCAACGACGGGCGCCGGATCACCGTCGCCAACCTGCTCGGCCAGACCAGCGGCCTCAACGACTACATCACCGGCGACAGCGGGGACTTCACGCCGGAAGGCTACCGCCGCACCCGTTTCCGCTCGCAGACGCCGCAGGAACAGCTGGCGGCGGCCCTTGCCACGCCGCCGCAGTGGCTGCCCGACGCGCACGATCCGGCGGGGGAGCGGCGCTGGGGCTACTCCAACACCAACTACATCGTCGCCGGCCTCGTCATCGAGGCGGTCACCGGCCATCCGTGGGCCCAGGAGGTCCACGAACGGATCATCGAACCGCTGGGCCTGCGCGACACGTTCACGCCCGGCACGTCGTCGTACGTGCCGCAGCCGACGGCCACCGGGTACACGTACTTCCCACAGGAGACGCGTCCGACGGAGACCACGCTCGGCTTCGGCGGCGGGGCCGACGGCTGCCTGATCTCGACGACGCGGGACCACGGGGTCTTCCTGCGGGCGCTGCTGGGCGGACGACTGCTGCGCCCGGCACAGCTGGCGGCGATGCGGCGGACGGTGCCGGTGCGGGACTGGGTTCCGGCGGAGGGTGTCCGCTACGGCCTGGGCATCGCGTGGCGCCCGGTCGCGGGCCGCAAGGACGGCATCTGGTTCCACGGCGGAACCAGCCTCGGCTGTGTGAGCGAGGGCGGGGTGACGCCTGACGGCAGGACATCGGTGACGAGCGCGGCGTTCACGCTGCGCCTGGACAGCCAGGAGGCCCACGAGGCGCAGGCGCGGGTGGCGCGCAGGATGGTGGAGAGGGCGCTGGGGGCGGCGTGACCGGGCCGGGCCCGGCGTGCTGACCGCCCGCCGGGCGCCTCTTCCTCGCCGAGGGCTGGGATCCGCCGGGCGGAAGCGGTGGGCGGGCGGCGCCCTGCGCTCCCGTCACCGGGACCAAGGGGCGGAGCGGCCCGTTGTGTCGGCGGAGTCGGGGAGGCCCCCGCACGCGCGGAGCCGCCTCGCCCGGCGGGGCCTTCCGGCCGCGTGGACGGTGGTGGGCGGAGCCTCGCCCCTCTCCGGCCTCTCCGGGTCGTTACCCGTGAGTCGCGCCGCCCGGCGGCGCCTGCGCGTGGGGTGGCGGACCCTCCTCCGCCACCCCCGCCCCTGAGGGCTCCGCCCCCTGTGTCACCGATCCGCGCGCCGTCGCCCGACGCCCCGGCAACCGCGTCGCCGCCAGTGCCCCCAATGCCGCCAGCGCGGCCAGAACCGTCAGGGTCGTCGGCATCGCCGCCAGGAACGGTCCGGCGGACCAGTGCGGGGCGCCGGGGCCGGGAGCCGGCGTGGAGGACGTCAGGGTCGTCAGGAGCGTCGTCGCCAGCGCGATGCCCAGGGCCGGCCCCACGTTCATCGCCGTCTGTTGCAGGCCGCCCGCCACCCCCGCCCCGGACTCCGGCGCATGGCGTACGACGACGGCCGTGGCCGCCACCATCACCGTGCCGAAGCCCGCTCCCACCAGCGCGAACGCCGCGCCCGTCACCAGCGGCCCCGACGTCTGGTCCAGCCGCGACAGGGCCAGGACACCCGCCGTGAGGACCGCCATCGCTCCGCTGATCGTCCGGCGCGGGCCCGCCCGGCGCAGGAGTACGGCGGAGAGCGGCGCGCCCACGATCATCGTCACCGCGAGGGGCACCCCGCGCAGCGCGCCGTGCAGCGGGTCGAGTTCCAGCACCTCCTGAAGGAAGTACGTGGCGACGAACAGCGCCCCGAACATCGCCGCCGACGCCGCGACCAGGATGCCGAGCGCCGGACCGACCGCCGGCGAGCGGAGCAGCCGCGGCGGCACCAGCGGGCCCGCCGTGCGCCTTTCGTGATGTGCGAAGGCCACGCTCGCCGCCACCGCCACCACCAGCCCCGCGACCGTGGTCGCCGTCCAGCCGCTCTCCGGGACGCCGACCAGCGTGTGCACGAGACAGGCCAGCGCGACCGCGAGCAGCCCGGCGCCGGGCAGGTCGAGCCGGGGCGCCGGGCCCGCCGCACGTCCCGCCGGTTCCCCTCCCCGTACCACCAGCGCCAGCACGCCGATCGCCAGCGACGGCACGACACCGAGGAAGAACACCGAGCGCCATCCCAGGTGCGTGGCCAGTGCCCCGCCCAGCACCGGACCGGCGGCGGCCGCGAGGCCGATGGCGCTGGTCCGCAGCGCGATCGGCGTACCGAGCCGGTCGGGCGGGAACGCGGCCCGCAGCATGCCGAGCGTCGCGGGCTGCAGCAGCGCCCCGCAGACCCCCTGTGCCACGCGCCACGCGATCACCGCCCCGATGCCCGACGCGAGGCCGACGCCCGCCGAGGCCGCCGCGAAGCCGAGGGTTCCGACGGCGAAGAGGCGCCGGTGTCCGTAGCGGTCGCCGAGCCGTCCCGCGAAGACCAGCAGGCTCGCTACGGCGATCAGATAGCCGGTGCTCGTCCACTGCACCTGGGCGAAGGACGCGCCCAGGTCGCGTTGCAGGGCGGGCTGGACGACGGTCAGGACGGTGCCGTCCAGCGCGACGATCATCGCGCCGACGACACTGCAGACGAGGGTGAGGTTCCGCCGGGGCGCCGGGGCCCCGCTCGCGTGGCGGTGGGGCGGCGCGCCCCGGTGGGCCTCCGGCGTCGCGCTCATCCGGACACCGGCCCGAGATGCGCGTCGAGCGCCGCGTCGAGCAGCGTCTCCACGTCCTCTGCGCCCGAGGCGAGCCGCAGGCTGCCCCAGCCCCACAACTGCGCGATCCCGTGCAGGTTGGCCCAGAGCGCGCCCGCGGCGACCCGCGCCTCCGTCCCTGTGCCCGTCCCGGAGGCGGTGGTCGTTGCGGGGCAGGCCTCGGCCACGAGGCCCACCAGGACGTCGAAGAGGGGCAGGCTCGTCTCCCGCAGGCCGAGCTGGTTGCTCTCCAGAAGGTCGTGGCGGAACATCAGCTCGAACATCCCGCGGTGCGTCGCCGCGAACCGGAGGTAGGCCAGGCTCAACGCCTTCAGCCGCGCCCGCGCGTCCCCTTCCGCCTCCGCCTCCGCCTCCGCCACGGGCGCCGCTTCCGCCGCCGCTGACGCCCCCGCGCCGGGACCGCCGCCTCTCACCGCACTCTGCGCCTCCGCCGCCAGCTCGGCGAAGCCCCGCCGCGCGATGGCGGACAGCAGCGCCACATGGGTGGGGAAGTACCGCCGTGGCGCCCCGTGCGAGACCCCCGCCCTGCGCGCGATCTCCCGCAGGGTCAGCGCCTGCACGCCGTGCGCCGCGAGCAGCTCCACCCCCACGTCCACCAGCCGGGCCCGCAGCCCGGCGTCCTCTCCCCCCGCGGTTCCGGGACCGGCCCCGCTCCCGTATCCCCTGTCGCTCTCGTCGTGCTCGTCGCTCTCGCTCATAGACACTGTCTACTGCATCGCGTAGACAGTGTCTACGGAGATTGGGGTCCTTAGGGCCCTGTCCGTGACGGGGGAGGTAGGAGATATCTTGATGTCGAGCAATGTTGCAGACGCGGAGCGGAGCACCCGGTGACTGACTCGACCATCATCTACACCCACACTGACGAGGCCCCGGCCCTGGCGACCCATTCGTTCTTGCCGGTGGTCCAGGCCTACGCCTCGACGGCCGGTGTCAGCGTGGAGACCCGCGACATCTCGCTCGCGGGCCGCATCATCGCGAGCTTCCCCGAGCGTCTCGAGGAGGGCCAGCGCATCAACGACGCCCTCGCCGAGCTGGGCGAGCTCGCCAAGACGCCGCAGGCGAACATCATCAAGCTGCCGAACATCTCGGCGTCGATCCCGCAGCTCAAGGCCGCCGTCGCCGAGCTGCAGGCACAGGGCTACGCGCTTCCCGACTACCCGGACGACCCGAAGACCGACGAGGAGCGCGACATCCGCGCCCGCTACGACAAGGTCAAGGGCAGCGCCGTCAACCCGGTCCTGCGCGAGGGCAACTCCGACCGCCGCGCCCCCGCGTCGGTCAAGAACTACGCCAAGGCCCACCCGCACCGCATGGGCGCCTGGTCGGCCGGCTCCAAGACCAACGTCGCCACCATGGGCGAGAACGACTTCCGCTCGACCGAGAAGTCCGCGGTCATCGAGGAGGCCGGTTCGCTGCGCATCGAGCTCGTCGGCGACGACGGCTCCACCACCGTGCTGCGCGAGTCCGTACCGGTCATCGCCGGTGAGGTCGTCGACGCCTCGGTCATGCGCGTCGCCGTCCTGCGCGAGTTCCTCAAGGAGCAGGTCGCCCGCGCCAAGGCCGAGGGCGTCCTCTTCTCCGTGCACCTCAAGGCCACGATGATGAAGGTCTCCGACCCGATCGTCTTCGGCCACGTGGTCCGCGCCTTCTTCCCGAAGACCTTCGCGGCGTACGGCGACGTCCTCGCCGCCGCCGGCCTGACCCCGAACGACGGTCTGGGCGGCATCTTCAAGGGCCTCGACTCGCTCCCCGAGGGCGCGAAGATCAAGGAGTCCTTCGAGGCCGAGCTGGCCGAGGGCCCCGAGCTCGCCATGGTCGACTCCGACAAGGGCATCTCCAACCTGCACGTCCCCAGCGACGTCATCGTCGACGCCTCCATGCCGGCCATGATCCGCACCTCCGGCCACATGTGGGGCCCGGACGGCGAGGAGCACGACACCCTCGCGGTCCTGCCGGACAGCAGCTACGCCGGTGTCTACCAGGTCGTCATCGACGACTGCCGCGCCAACGGCGCCTACGACCCGTCGACGATGGGCTCCGTCCCGAACGTCGGCCTCATGGCGCAGAAGGCCGAGGAGTACGGCAGCCACGACAAGACCTTCGAGGTCCCGACCACGGGCAACGTGCGGGTCGTCGACGGCGCCGGCAACGTCGTCCTGGAGCAGACCGTCGCCGCCGGCGACATCTTCCGGATGTGCCAGACCAAGGACGCGCCGATCCAGGACTGGGTCAAGCTGGCCGTCACCCGCGCCCGCGCCACCGGCAACCCCGCCGTGTTCTGGCTGGACGAGGCCCGCGCCCACGACGCCGTGCTGATCGGCAAGGTCGAGCGCTACCTCGCCGACCACGACACCGACGGCCTGGACATCCGGGTCATGTCGCCGGTCGACGCCACCGCGTTCTCCCTGGAGCGCATCCGCCGGGGCGAGGACACCATCTCCGTCACCGGCAACGTCCTGCGCGACTACCTCACCGACCTGTTCCCGATCCTGGAGCTGGGCACCAGCGCCAAGATGCTGTCGGTCGTCCCGCTGATGAACGGCGGCGGCCTCTTCGAGACGGGCGCCGGCGGCTCCGCCCCGAAGCACGTCCAGCAGCTGGTCAAGGAGAACTACCTGCGCTGGGACAGCCTGGGCGAGTTCCTCGCCCTCGCGGTCAGCTTCGAGCACCTCGCCACGAAGACGGGCAACGCGCGCGCCCAGGTGCTCGCCGACACCCTCGACCGCGCGACCGGCACGTTCCTGAACGAGAACAAGTCGCCGAGCCGCAAGCTCGGTGGCATCGACAACCGCGGCAGCCACTTCTACCTCGCCCTGTACTGGGCGCAGGAGCTGGCCAAGCAGACCGATGACACCCAGCTCGCGGAGGCGTTCGCGGCGCTCGCCAAGACGCTGGGCGAGCAGGAGGAGACCATCGTCGGCGAGCTCGCCGCGGTGCAGGGCTCCCCGGCCGACATCGGCGGCTACTACCGGCCGGACGCCGCCAAGGCCTCGGCGGTCATGCGCCCGTCCGCGACGCTGAACCAGGCGCTCTCGATCCTGGGCTGACCACCCGGTGACGTGCTGACGTAGCGAAGGGGCCTCCCGCCGATGCGGCGGGAGGCCCCTTTCGCGTGGACCGGCAGGTCAGGAGCGGCGGCGCGGCTTGCCCCGCTTGGCGGCCTTGGGACGGGCACCGCCACCGCCGCCACCCCGCTGCGGTTTCCCGCCCGACTTGCCCGCGGCGGGCTTCTTCTTCGCCTGTGCCGACGCCTTCGCCTGTTCCTTCGCCGGGGTCTGCGCACGGCCGCGCGAGCTGTTGACCGTCCGGCCGCGGACGATCCCGATGAAGTCCTCGACCAGGTCGGTGGTCCTGGCCTCCGGCCACGACAGGGCGACGCGCGACTCCGGGGCGCCGGTCACCGGGCGGTAGGTGAGGTCCTTGCGGTGGTGCAGACGGGCCAGGGACTGCGGTACGACGAGGAGACCCACGCCCGCGGCGACCAGCTCGATGGCGTCTTCGGTCGTGGCGGGGCGCTCGTACGCGGGCCTGCCGGGCCGCGGCTCCCACTCCAGCGTCTCGTCGAGCGGATGGAACACGACCTCGTCGGCCAGGTCCTCGGGGGACACCTCGTCGACCGCCGCCACCACGTGATCCTTCGGGACCACGACGACCGTGGTCTCGGTGTAGAGGGGGATCGCGCTGAGATCCGTACGGTCGATGGGCAGCCGTACGAAACCGGCGTCGGCGCCGCCCGCACGCAGCACGTCGGGCGCCTCGGCGGCGGGGACCGGGAGAAGGGTCAGCGGGATGTCGGGCAGCCGCTCGTTCCAGATCCGCACCCACTTGGCGGGCGTCACTCCCGGAACATAGGCGAGCCGGAACGACGGGGGTACTTCCGAGCCTGTCACCTCGCCAGGCTACCCGCCGTGGTCAGCGGTAGCGCACATGCTCGATACCCTGGACCCATGACGTCGCACCAGACCACCCAGACCATGAAGCCCGCGACCGCGGCGAAGAAGCTGGGTGTGTACCTCCAGGCCACGCCCGCCGAGTTCCAGGAGGGCGTCGTCTCGCGCAGCGAGCTCGACGTGCTGCAGGCCGACCCGCCCGAGTGGCTCCAGGAGCTGCGGCGCACCGGCCCGCACCCCCGCCCCGTCGTCGCAGCCAAGCTCGGCGTCTCCATCGCCGGCCTCGCCCGCGGCGGAGTGACCGAACCCCTCACCACGGAGCAGATCGAGGCCCTGCGCCAGGAGATGCCCGGCTGGCTTCGCCAGGAGCGCGCCACCCAGGCCGAGGTCCGCCAGGAGGCCGTCCGCATCAAGGAGAAGCAGGCGGAACAGGCCGCGAAGCGCGCGGCGCGCGGCGACGACCCCCGGGCCTGAGCCTCCGCGCGTCAGCCGCGTGAGCGCAGCGTGCGGAAGAATCCGCGGATGTCGGAGACCAGCAGGTCGGGCTGTTCCATGGCCGCGAAGTGGCCGCCCCTGTCGTACGTCGTCCACTGCACGATGTTGTTCGTGCGTTCCGCGATGTGGCGCAGCGGGATGAAGTTGTCGCGGGGGAAGTCGGCCAGCGCCGTCGGTGTCGGGGACGGCGCCGGCGGGTTGCCGGTGTACGCGGCCTGCGCCCGCTCGTAGTAGATGCGGGCGGACGAACCCGCCGTACCGGTCAGCCAGTACAGCATCACGTTGGTGAGCAGCTGGTCCCGGTCGACGGCGTCCTCCGGGCGGTCCGCCGAGTCGGTCCACTCCTTGAACTTCTCCGCGATCCACGCCAGTTGGCCCACCGGTGAGTCGGTCAGGCCGTATGCCAGGGTCTGCGGGCGGGTGGTCTGGATGTCGGCGTACCCCTGCCGGTCCCGGATCCACGCCCGCATGCGCTCCCAGGAGGCGAGCGTGCGCTCGCGCTCCGCGGCGTCGAGCGCGGCCAGTTCCCGCTCGTCGGGTTCCTCGGTCTGGGCCGCGTTCGGCAGCAGGTTGAGATGGACCCCGATGACGTGGTCCGGGCGCAGCCGGCCGTGTTCGCGGGAGATGCCCGCCCCCCAGTCGCCGCCCTGGACGCCGTACCGCTCGTAGCCGAGCCGCCGCATCAGCTCGGCGGAGGCCAGGGCGACCCGCCGGAACTCCCAGCCGGGCTCCGGGGTCGGGCCCGACAGGCCGAACCCCGGAATGCTGAGCAGCACCACGTGGAACGCGTCGGCGGGGTCCCCACCGTGCGCCCGCGGGTCGGTGAGCGGCCCGACGACGTCGGCGAACTCGACGATCGAGCCGGGCCAGCCGTGGGTCAGCAGCAGCGGCGTCGCATCGGGTTCGGGGGAGCGGACGTGGGCGAAGTGCACGTTCGCGCCGTCGATCGTGGTGGTGAACTGCGGCCACGCGTTGAGCGCGGCCTCCGCGGCCCGCCAGTCGTACACGTGCCGCCAGTGGTGTACGAGCTCCTCCAGATAGTCGCGCGGAATGCCGTACGCCCAGCCGACGCCCGGGAGTTGATCGGGCCAGCGGGTGCGGTCGAGCCGCGCGTGGAGATCGTCCAGGTCTGCCTGGGGTATGGCGATGCGGTAGGGGCGGATGTGCGTGTCACCGAAGGTCGTCATCGCTGCGCATGCTACGTCCGGGTGCCCGGACACGATCGGTATTTATTCCGGTGGCCGCCCCGCGGCCCGCATCAGCTTCCGGACCTCACGGTCGACGGCCCAGGCGTCCGCCACCGGACCCAGGTGGCCGAGTTTGTCGGGGTTGCTGATCAGGCGGATGGCCTGGATCCGCCCGTCCGCCATGTCCAGCGCCAGCGTGTGCAGCACCCTGCCGTCCCGGTCCCGGAAGATCGCGCCGGGCCCGCCGTTGAGCTCGTGCGCCTCGTACGTCACACCGATCCGGGTCATCACCGGGAAGCCGGCGGTGAGCAGACGGGCCACCTTCTCGGTGCCGACGACGGTCCTGGACAGCTGCGGCCCCTTGCCGCCGCCGTCGCCGACCATCGACACATCGGCGGCGAGCAGTTCCCGCAGACCGGCCAGGTCACCCGCGCTGAGGGCGTCGAAGAACCGCGACGCCAGCTCCTCCCGGTCCGCACGGGCCGGCTCGAAACGCGGCTGCCCGGCCCGCATGTGCCGTCGCGCCCGTACGAGCAGCTGACGGCACGCGGCCTCCGAGCGCTCCACCGCCGCGGCGACCTCGTCGAAGCCGAAGCCGAACACCTCCCGCAGCACGAAGACGGCGCGCTCCAGCGGGCTGAGCCGCTCCAGCAGCACGAGCGCGGCGACCGACACCGACTCGGCCAGCTCCACCGCGCGCTCCGGATCCTGGTACGGGTCGTCGAGGAGCGGTTCGGGGAACCACGGCCCCACGTACTCCTCCCTGCGCACCCGCGCCGATCGCAGCACGTCGATCGAGATCCGGGTGACCGCCGCCGACAGGTAGGCCTTGGCCGACGTGGGCCGGGTCGCCGTGGCGTCGAAGCGCAGCCACGTCTCCTGCACCGCGTCCTCGGCCTCGCCCACGCCGCCGAGGATCCGGTAGGCGATGGAGAACAGCAGCGGCCGCAGCTCCTCGAACTCCTCGACCTTGCTCATGCCGTACCCCCTCCGGTGCGGGGCCTGTCCGGCCCCGCACCGGCTCCGTTCGTCAGTGGATCCGGCCGGGCACGTAGTCGCCGGCCGGCTGCCGGGTGATGATATTCATCCGGTTGACCATGTTCATGAACGCGATGTGCACCACCAGAGCGGCGAGCTGCTCCTCGTCGTAGTGCACGGCGGCGCGCGCCCACACCTCGTCGGGCACGCCGCCGGCCGCGTCCGCGACCCGGGTGCCCTCCTCCGCGAGTTCGAGCGCGGCCCGCTCGGCCTCGGTGAACACGGTGGCCTCGCGCCAGGCCGCCACCAGGTTCAGCCGCACGGCGGTCTCACCGTCGGCGGCGGCCTCCTTGGTGTGCATGTCGATACAGGCCGCGCAGCCGTTGATCTGGCTGACGCGCAGCGCCACCAGCTCCTGGGTCGCGGGCGGCACGGAGGTCTCCTTGAGCGCCTTGCTCCCCGAGAGGAAGTACTTCAGCGCCTTGGCGGCGTTCGGCTGGGCCATGTAGTCCACTCGCGCGTCCATGGTGTGCTCCCTCGTCCTGGTCCTCGTCGTCTTGCGTGTGCCATCCGCGTACGTGGTGACATCCCCTGAGACGAGACAGCCCCGGCCCCTGTGACATGGCCGGATGTGACCTGCGTCTCGCGGTGGTCCGGGGCGCGGGGACGGCGTCGCCGGGGCGGCCGCCCGGGGGGAGAATCCTTCCGTGCCCGTGACCCACCTCCTGAGCGGCCTCGCCGCCGACCCGCCCCTGCCGCCCGAGCTGGTCGACCGGCTGATCGCGCTCGGCGCGCCGGCCGCCACCACCCGGATCGGCGCGACACTGTTGCCGCGCGTCGCCGACGCCTCGCCCGCGGAGGCCGCGGAGTTGGCCGCGTCACCGGTGCCGGCCCTGCGGATGCTCGTCGCCCGGCGCCGCGGCCTCCCGCCGGAGATCCGCTCCGCGCCGGCCCGCGATCCCGACGCGAAAGCCGTCAGGTCCGTCGCGGCGCATCCGGGCCTCGACGAGGGACAGTGGCGCGCCATGGTGACGCGGCACGGCGCCCAGCCGTCGCTGCCGCGGGCCGTGCCGGCGGGGCGGGTCTCCCTGGCGGAGCACGTCTCCCCGGCGGGGCGCTCTGACGAGGAAGGGGCGTCGGCATGATCGACGTGATCGTGGTCGGCGGCGGCCCGACCGGCCTGATGCTGGCGGGCGAACTGCGGCTGCACGGCGTGCGGGTGGTCGTGCTGGAGAAGCTGACCGCGCCGACCGGGCAGTCCCGCGGCCAGGGGCTGCACGTGCGCAGCGTCGAGATCCTGGACCAGTGCGGCCTGCTGGAGCGGTTCCTCGCGGTCAGCGAGACGTTCCGGGCGGGCGGGCTGTTCGGCGGCATCAGGAAGCCCTGGCCGGAGCGGCTGGACACGGCGCACCCGTACGGCCTGGCCACCCCGCAGCCGGTCACCGAGCGGCTGCTCGACGCGTACGTCCGCGAGGCCGGCGCGGAGATCAGACGCGGCCACGAGGTGGTCGGGCTGAGCCAGGACGCGCACGCCGTGACCGTCGAGCTGGCGGACGGCACACGGCTGCGCTCGCGCTACCTCGTCGGCTGCGACGGCGGCCGCAGCACGGTCCGCAAGCAGCTCGGCGTCGGCTTCCCGGGCGTGCCCGCGACGGCGGAGACACTGCTGGGCGAGCTGGCGCTGACCGAGGACCCGGCGACGGTCGCCGCCGCCGTCGAGCGGGTCCGCGCGACCGAACTGCGCTTCGGCGCAAGCCCGTTGGGCGACGGGATGTACCGCGTCGTCCTCCCCGCCGACGGCGTGGCAGAGGACCGGGCGGCGGCGCCGGACATCGAGGAGTTCAGGGACCGGCTGCGGGCGTACGCGGGCACCGACTTCGGCGCGCACGCCCCGCGCTGGCTGTCCCGCTTCGGCGACGCCACCCGGCAGGCCGAGCGCTACCGGGCCGGCCGGGTGCTGCTGGCGGGCGACGCCGCGCACATCCACCCGCCGACCGGCGGCCAGGGGCTCAACCTCGGCCTCCAGGACGCGTTCAACCTCGGCTGGAAGCTGGCCGCCGCGGTCGACGGCTGGGCGCCCGAAGGTCTCCTGGACAGCTACCACGACGAGCGCCACCCGGTGGGCGCCGCCGTCCTGGACAACACCCGCGCCCAGATGCTGCTCCTGGGCTCCGACCCCGGCGCGACCGCGCTGCGCGGGCTCCTCTCGGAGCTGATGGACTTCGAGGAGGTGAACCGGTACGTGACCGGCATGATCACGGCGCTCGACGTCCGCTACGACCTCGGCGAGGGCCACGAACTCCTCGGCACACGGCTGCGCGACGTACGGCTGCGGCGGGGCCGGCTCTACGAGCTGATGCGCACGGGCCGCGGCCTGCTGCTCGACCGGACGGGCCGCCTCGCGGTGACCGGCTGGGAGGACCGCGTGGACCACGTCGTCGACGCCGGCGAGGAGCCCGCCGTCCCCGCGGTCCTGCTGCGCCCGGACGGCCATGTGGCCTGGGTGGGCGAGGACCGCCGCGAGCTGCTCGCCCACCTGTCGAGATGGTTCGGCCAGCCCGGGGAGTGAGCCGTGACGCGGCGCCGCAGCCGCACGAGCGGCGCCGCACGCCGGGCAGGCCCGGACCGGACCGGTGTGCGCGGTCGGCCGCCCCATTCACCCACACAGGTGAATCGGGCGGTCCCGTGCGGCTTGTACGGGTCCACGTCGGCGGAGGCTCGGCATCGTGGCGGGCGGTACCCGCGGACCCGCTCACCCCCAGGAGGCATCATGCTCGGCACCGACTTCCGCACCGGATCGCCCAACTGGCTCGACCTCGGCAGCCCCGACACCGCGGCGGCCGCCGCGTTCTACGGCCGGGTCTTCGGTTGGGAGTTCGCCTCCGCCGGGCCCGAGGCGGGCGGCTACGGCTTCTTCCGCATCGGCGACAGGACCGTCGCCGCGCTCGGCCCGCTCACCGACGAGAGCGCGCAATCCGCCTGGATGGTCCACTTCCAGACCCCGGACGCCGATGCCACCGCGCGGGCCGTCCGCGACGGCGGCGGCACGGTGCGGACGGAACCCATGGACGTGATGGACCACGGCCGGCTGGCGCAGTTCACCGACCCGCAGGGTGCCGAGTTCGCGGTCTGGCAGCCCGCGAAGACCGGCGGGCTGGAGGTGGCCTCGGAGGACAACGCGCTGATCTGGGTCGAGCTGCACGTACCGGACCCGGTCGCGGGCATCGCCTTCTATGCCGGCGTCTTCGGATGGCGGCACTCCGAGATGCAGGCACCGGGCATGCGGTACCGGGTGCTCAGCATCGCCGAAGGCGACCAGGAGCAGGGTTCCTTCGGCGGTGTCTCGGAGGACGCGGGCCCCGGGCAGGCCGGGACGCCGAGGTGGGTGCCGTACTTCCACGCGCCGGACGTCGACGCCACCGTCGCCGCGGTCCAGGCCTCCGGCGGAAGCGTGGTCATGCCGGCGGCGGACGTCCCGCAGGTCGGGCGGATCGCCTGGGCCGCGGACCCGGCCGGAGCGGTCTTCGCGCTGCTGACGCCGGATCCGCGGATGTGACGACGGGGCGGCCTCAGGCGGGGGCGCCGAGCGGCGGATGATCGAGCACGCGGGGCCGGTACTCGACCAGTTGGGTGCGGCCGTCGAAGGTGTGGTGCTCGATCATCTCCAGGGCGACGTCCGGGTAGCCGTCGTAGATGCGTTCCTCGCCCGTGGCCCCGGTGATCACCGGGAACATCACGACCCGGAAGCGGTCGACGAGCCCGGCCCGCAGCAAGGACCGGCACAGGCTGAGGCTGCCGATCGTGCTGAGCAGCCCCGAACCACTCGATTTCAGGGCGCGGACCGCCTCGACGGCGTCGTCGCGGACGAGCGTGGAGTTGGCCCACGTCAGCGGCTCGTCGAGCGAGGAGGAGAACACCACCTTGGACGCTTGCGTGAGCTGGTCGACGGAGGCCTCTTCCTCGGGCCTGAACTCGTCCTGACCGCTCGGGACGTCGCCCGCGGCGAAGCCGGACATCAGACGGTAGGTATTCGCCCCCATCAGGTACGTGACCTCGGGCTGCTTGCTCAGCCATGCCAGGTACTCCGGGCCTTCGAGGCCCCAGAAACCGGGCCATCCCTCTCCTGACGCGTAGCCGTCGAGGGTGGTGATGAAGTCGACGAGAAGCTCCGGCATGACGGTGTCCCTTCCTCAGGTGTCATGAGTGGGGACCGTCCGGGCGCCACAAACTCATCGGCGACGCGCGGGGGCCGACGGAAACGCTCAGTCACACACCACTCACCGGCTCCCCCGACCCCATATTGCATAAAACTGCGGCGATACGTATAGTCATGCCATCCAAGAGGAGGGTTCCATGAGGGTACGCGCAGCAGTGGCAGGGGCGAGTGGGTACGCGGGCGGCGAGCTGCTGCGCCTGCTGCTCGCCCACCCCGCGATCGAGATCGGCGCCCTCACCGGCCACTCCAACGCGGGCCAGCGCCTCGGCGCGGTGCAGCCGCATCTGTTCCCGCTCGCCGACCGCGTCCTGGAGCCGACCACGGCCGAGGTCCTCGCGGGGCACGACGTGGTCTTCCTGGCGCTGCCCCACGGGCAGTCCGCCGCCGTCGCCGAGCAGCTCGGCCCCGACGTCCTCGTCGTCGACATGGGCGCCGACTTCCGGCTGGCCGACGCCGCCGACTGGGAGACGTTCTACGGCAGCCCGCACGCCGGCACCTGGCCGTACGGCCTGCCCGAACTGCCGGGCGCCCGTGCCGCGCTGGAGGGGGCCAAGCGCATCGCGGTGCCCGGCTGCTATCCCACCGCCGTCTCGCTCGCGCTCTTCCCGGCGTACGCGGCGGACCTCGTCGAGGCGGAGGCGGTGATCGTCGCGGCCTCCGGCACCTCCGGCGCGGGCAAGGCCGCCAAGCCGCACCTGCTCGGCTCCGAGGTCATGGGCAGCATGTCCCCGTACGGCGTCGGCGGAGGCCACCGGCACACGCCCGAGATGATCCAGAACCTCAGCGCCGCCGCGGGTACGCGGGTCGGCGTCTCCTTCACGCCGACCCTGGCGCCGATGCCCCGCGGCATCCTCGCCACCTGCAGCGCGAAGGCGAAGCCCGGCGTCACCGCCGAGAGCCTGCGGGACACCTACACGAAGGCGTTCGCCGACGAACCGTTCCTGCACCTGCTCCCCGAGGGGCAGTGGCCCGCCACCGCCGCCGTGTACGGCTCGAACGCCGCGCGGATCCAGGTCGCCCTCGACGAGGCGGCCGGGCGCGTGATCGTGATCAGCGCCATCGACAACCTGACCAAGGGCACCGCGGGCGGCGCCCTGCAGAGCATGAACATCGCCCTCGGCCTCGACGAGGCCACCGGGCTCACTACGATCGGAGTCGCGCCGTGAGTGTGACGGCAGCCAAGGGATTCACCGCGGCGGGCATCGCCGCCGGAATCAAGGAGAACGGCAACCCGGACCTGGCCCTCGTGGTCAACACCGGGCCCCGCCAGGCCGCCGCGGGCGTCTTCACCTCCAACCGCGTCAAGGCCGCCCCCGTGCTCTGGTCGGAGCAGGTCATCAAGGGCGGCGTCGTCTCCGCGGTCGTCCTCAACTCCGGTGGCGCCAACGCCTGTACGGGTCCGCGGGGCTTCCAGGACACGCACGCCACCGCCGAGAAGGTCGCCGAGGCGCTGTCCCTGAACGCCGGAGAGGTCGCCGTCGCCTCGACCGGGCTCATCGGCGTCACGCTCCCCATGGATAAGCTGCTGCCCGGCATCGGCAAGGCGGCCGGTGAACTCTCCGCGCACGGCGGCGAGAAGGCCGCCATCGCCATCAAGACCACCGACAGCGTCCACAAGACGTCCGTCGTCACCAGGGGAGGCTGGACCGTCGGCGGCATGGCCAAGGGCGCGGGCATGCTCGCCCCCGGCCTCGCCACCATGCTCGTCGTCCTGACCACCGACGCCGACCTGGCGGCCGACCTCCTGGACCGCGCGCTGCGCGACGCCACCCGGCTCACCTTCGACCGCGTCGACTCCGACGGCTGCATGTCGACCAACGACACCGTGCTGCTGCTCGCCTCCGGAGCCGCCGGAGTCACCCCGGAGTACGCCGAGTTCGCCGAGGCCGTCCGCGAGGTCTGCGACGACCTGGGCCGCCAGCTCATCGGCGACGCCGAGGGCGCCAGCAAGGACATCAAGGTCGAGGTCGTGAACGCCGCGAGCGAGTCCGACGCCGTCGAGGTGGGCCGCTCCATCGCCCGCAACAACCTCCTCAAGTGCGCCCTGCACGGCGAGGACCCCAACTGGGGCCGGGTGCTCTCCGCGATCGGCACCACCTCCGCCGTCTTCGACCCGGACCGGCTGAACGTCGCCATCAACGGCGTCTGGGTCTGCAAGGACGGCTCCGTGGGCGAGGACCGCGAGCTCGTCGACATGCGCTACCGGGAGATCGTCGTCACCGCCGACCTGGCCGCGGGCGGCGAGACCGCGACGATCTGGACCAACGACCTCACCGCCGACTACGTCCACGAGAACAGCGCGTACTCCTCATGACCGTCGACACGCCCAAGGACACGAGCGGCCAGCCCACCGCGCGCAAACACACCGCGCTGCCCAAGGCGCAGATCCTCATCGAGGCGCTGCCCTGGCTCACCCGGCACCGCGGCAAGACCGTCGTCATCAAGTTCGGCGGCAACGCCATGGTCGACGAGGAGCTCAAGGCCGCCTTCGCGCAGGACGTCGTCTTCCTGCACCACGCGGGCCTCAGGCCCGTCGTCGTGCACGGCGGCGGACCGCAGATCAGCAAGGCCCTCGACCGGCACGGCATCGTCAGCGAGTTCAAGGCGGGCCTGCGCGTCACCACCGAGGACGCCATGGACGTGGTCCGCATGGTCCTCGCCGGACAGGTGCAGCGCGAGCTCGTCGGCCTGCTCAACCAGCACGGCCCGCTCGCCGTCGGCCTCACCGGCGAGGACGCGCACACCATCACCGCCACCAAGCACCAGCCCCGCATCGAGGGCGAGTTGGTCGACATCGGCCGGGTCGGCGAGATCACCGAGATCGACACCGGCGCCATCGAGGCGCTGCTCGCCGACGGCCGCATCCCGGTCGTCTCCTCGATCGCCCGCTCCCAGGACGACCACCATGTCTACAACGTCAATGCTGATACGGCGGCTGCGGCACTTGCGGCTGCGCTGGACGCCGAGACGCTGATGGTCCTCACCGACGTCGAGGGCCTCTACGAGGACTGGCCCCACTCCGACGAGGTCATCAGCAGGCTCACCGCCCGCGAGCTGGAAAAGCTCCTGCCCGAGCTGGCCAGCGGCATGGTCCCGAAGATGGAGGGCTGTCTGCACGCCGTGCGCAACGGCGTCGAGACCGCCCGCGTCATCGACGGACGCGTCCAGCACTCGATCCTGCTGGAGATCTTCACCGACGAGGGCATCGGCACGATGGTCGTGCCCGACACGCCGCACGACGACACGCCGCACCACGCCACGAACGCCACGCACGACGCGATCGACACGCAGGGGGAGTCATGAGCAACCAGGAGCTGACCGGGCGCTGGCAGGGCGCCCTCATGGACAACTACGGCACGCCCCGGCTGCCCCTCGCGCGCGGCGCCGGCAGCAAGGTGTGGGACGTCGACGGCAAGGAGTACCTCGACTTCGTCGGCGGCATCGCGGTCAACGCCCTCGGCCACGGCCACCCCGCCGTCGTCGAGGCGGTGAGCCGCCAGATCGGCGCCCTCGGCCACGTCTCGAACCTCTTCGTCGCCGAGCCGCCCGTCGCGCTCGCCGAGCGACTGCTCCAGCTCTTCGGACGCGAGGGCCGGGTGTACTTCTGCAACTCCGGCGCCGAGGCCAACGAGGGCGCGTACAAGCTCGGACGGCTGACCGGCCGGCGCCACATGGTCGCCACCCGGGGCGGCTTCCACGGCCGGACCATGGGCGCGCTCGCCCTCACCGGCCAGCCCGGCAAGCAGGAGCCGTTCGTGCCGCTGCCCGGCGACGTCACGCACGTCCCGTACGGCGACGTCGGGGCGCTGCGCGCGGCGGTCACCACCGAGACCGCCTTCGTGATCATCGAGCCGATCCAGGGCGAGAACGGCGTCGTCGTACCGCCCGCGGGCTACCTCACGGCCGCCCGGGAGATCACCCGGGCCACCGGCACCCTCCTCGTCCTCGACGAGGTGCAGACCGGAATCGGCCGCACCGGCCACTGGTTCGAGTACCTCGCCCACGAGGGCGTGGAGCCGGACCTCGTCACGCTCGCGAAGGGTCTGGGCGGCGGCCTGCCGCTCGGCGCGACGGTCGCGTTCGGCGCGGCCGCGGAGCTGTTCAAGCCCGGCCACCACGGCACGACGTTCGGCGGGAACCCGGTCGCCTGCGCCGCGGGACTCGCCGTCATCGACACCATCGACGCCGAGGGGCTGCTGCAGAACACCAAGCGGGCGAGCGAGCGGCTGCGCGGCGGAATCGAGTCACTGGGACACCCGCTGGTGGGCCATGTAAGGGGCGCGGGCCTGCTGCTGGGTATCGTGCTCACCGAGCCGCTCGCGCCGCGGGCGCAGCAGGCGGCTCAGGACGCCGGCTTCCTGGTGAACGCGCCCGCCCCCGATGTCGTACGGCTGATGCCGCCGTTGAACGTGCGCGACGACGAGGTGGACGCGTTCCTCCGGGCGCTGCCCGGCGTACTGGACAAGGCCGCTGCGGCCGACGGGGACGGACGATCCGGAGAATGAGACGACGATGAGCCAGGCGCAAGGCAACGAGCACGGCGACCACGCGGGTCCCGCCGTGCCGCAGACCCGCACCGCACGCCACCGCCGGATCGTGGACATCCTCAACCGGCAGCCGGTGCGCTCCCAGAGCCAGCTGGCGAAGCTGCTCGCCGACGACGGTCTGACCGTCACTCAGGCGACGCTCTCCCGGGACCTGGACGAGCTGAACGCGGTCAAGATCCGCAACGCTGAGGGCGACCTCATCTACGCGGTGCCGAGCGAGGGCGGTTTCCGCACCCCGCGCGCGCCGCTCGGGGAGTCGGCCAAGGAGGAGCGGATGCGGCGTCTCTCCGCGGAGCTGCTGATCTCCGCGGAGGCCTCGGCCAACCTCGTCGTCCTGCGCACCCCGCCCGGCGCCGCCCAGTTCCTGGCGTCCGCGATCGACCAGGCCGAACTGCACGACATCCTCGGCACGATCGCGGGCGACGACACGCTGATGCTGATCAGCAGGGAGCCGACGGGCGGCCAGGCGCTGGCGGACCACCTCCTGCGGCTGGCCTCGAACGAGCACTAGTTCCGCCGGGCGCCGCGCTTCGCACCGGGGGAGGTCTGGCAGCGGGGGGGGGGGTGCCGCGCCGTCCCTCTCCCGCGCCCTCGGACGCCGCGAAGCGCGTGCCGATGCCTCCCGACGCGCGGTGGGTGGCACGTGGAGGACCCGGGCTGATCAGCCGGGTTCGGCCGTCCGTGTCAGGCCCGCCGCCGGCTCGGGCCGCTCCTCGCCCCGCGCCCGATGGGACATCCACGCCGCCACCAGCGCCCCCGACACGTTGTGCCACACGGAGAACACCGCCGAAGGGAGCGCCGCGAGCGGGCTGAAGTGGGCCGTCGCCAGGGAGGCCGCGAGACCCGAGTTCTGCATGCCGACCTCGAAGGCCATCGCGCGGGAGGCGGGACGGCCGAGGCGGGCGAGTTTGCTGGCGCCGTAGCCGAGCGCGAGCCCGAGGCCGTTGTGCAGGAACACCGCGAGGAGCACCAGCGCGGCGGCCGACTTGATGGCCGTGGCGCTGCCCGCGACCACGATCGCCACGATGGCGGCGATGGTCATCGCCGACAGCCACGGCAGCGCGCCGAGCACCCGGTCCACGTACCGGCCGAGCAGTAGCCGTACGAGCAGGCCGGCGACGACCGGGAGCAGCACCGTCTTGACGATGTCCGTCACCATCGAGCCCGCGTCGACGGGCAGGTACTCGCCGGCGAGCAGCAGCGTCAGCGGGGGCGTGATGAGCGGGGCGAGGACGGTCGAGACGGTGGCGACGGAGACGGACAGCGCCACGTCGCCCCGTGCGAGGTAGGTGACCACGTTCGACGCGGTGCCGCTCGGGGCGCAGCCCACCAGGATGACGCCGGCCGCCAGCTGCGGGGAGAGACCGAGCGCGTGGGCGATCAGCCAGCCGAGGCCCGGCATGATCACGTAGTGCGCGACGAGGCCGAGCGCGACGGCCCACGGCCGCTTGACCACGCCCTGGAAGTCGAGCGGCGTCATGGTCAGCCCCATGCAGAACATCACCACGCCCAGCAGGTACGGGACGTTCGTGCCCCAGCCCGCGAAGGCGTCCGGCGCGGCGAGGCCGAGGGCGCCGGCCGCGAGGACGAGGACGGGGAAGACGGTGACGGCGCGGCGGGCGGCCCGGTCGGTGGGGTCCGCCCCGTCGGCCGGGCTGGTGGTCGTCTGTTCGGCTTGCACGGCGCGATGCAACGCCCCGGCCGGGCGCTCGTGCAACCCCGTCTCGGTATGTGGTCGCTACACGGAGGTCGGCGGCGAGGGCGCGACCGGCGGCAGCGGGAGGGGCAGCCCGGGGAGGCCGTCGATGCTCCGCGCGATGTGCTCCTTCTTGGCGAAGTACGCGCCGAGGGAGGCGTCGTCCTCCCGGCCGAAGCGCCGGGCGTGCAGGTCGCGGTCCTCGTCGTACGACATGAAGGGCACCGCGTATCCGCAGGAGTCGCGGACCAGTTCGGCCGTCACGACGATGACGGCGCGCAGGCCGTGCGGCGTCGGATCGATGCCGGGGAAGTGGCCGAGGAGTTCCTCGAAGCGCGGGTCGTCACGGAAGACCGGCTCGCCCCGGCCGTGCACGCGCACGATGGTGGGCGGCCCCTGGAAGGCGCACCACATGACGGTGATGCGGCCGTTCTCCCGCAGGTGCGCGATGGTCTCCGCGTGGCTGCCCGCGAAGTCGAGGTAGGCGATGCGCTGTTCGTCGAGCACCGCGAACGAACCGCGCAGTCCCTTGGGGGAGAGGTTGATGGTCCCGTCGTCGGCCCGGGGCGCGGTCGCGGTGAAGAACACCGGCTGTTCCTCGATGAAGGCGCGCAGCCTGCCGTCTATGCGTTCGTACGTCTTTCCCATGGCTGACGATTATTCGCGCACGTCCTTCAGGTGTCGCAGGACTTTGCCGATGTTCCCGGTCGGTGGGACGGCCCTCGATTGACGAATCATGCAGAGCAATGCATACTCATGCAGAGATCGGATGATGCAGTGAGGAGCACGTCAGTGAGCAGCAACAACGGTGGTGACCTCCGGCTCTGGGGCGGACGGTTCGCCGACGGGCCCGCGGAGGCCCTGGCGAAGCTGTCGGCATCGGTGCACTTCGACTGGCGCCTGGCGCCGTACGACATCGCCGGCTCCCGCGCCCACGCCCGTGTGCTCCACACGGCGGGCCTGCTCACCGAGGAAGAGCTGACCGGCATGCTGGGCGGGCTCGACCGCCTCGAGGCCGACGTGGCCGACGGATCGTTCGTCGGTACGGTCGCCGACGAGGACGTCCACACCGCCCTGGAGCGGGGCCTGCTGGAGCGGGTCGGGCCCGACCTCGGCGGCAAGCTGCGGGCCGGCCGGTCCCGCAACGACCAGGTGGCCACGCTCTTCCGGATGTACCTGCGCGACCACGCCCGGATCATCGGCGGCCTGCTCGCCGAGCTCCAGGGCGCGCTCGTCGGGCTTGCCGAGGCGCACCCCGACGTCGCCATGCCCGGCCGCACCCATCTGCAGCACGCCCAGCCGGTGCTCTTCTCCCACCACGTCCTCGCGCACGTCCAGTCGCTCTCCCGGGACGCCGAGCGGCTGCGGCAGTGGGACGCCCGGACGGCCGTGTCGCCGTACGGGTCCGGCGCGCTGGCCGGCTCGTCGCTGGGCCTCGACCCGGAGGCGGTCGCGAAGGACCTCGGCTTCGAGCACGGCTCGTCCGCCAACTCCATCGACGGCACGGCCTCGCGTGACTTCGTCGCGGAGTTCGCCTTCATCACCGCGATGATCGGCGTGAACCTCTCCCGGATCGCCGAGGAGATCATCATCTGGAACACGAAGGAGTTCTCCTTCGTCACCCTGCACGACGCCTTCTCCACCGGCTCGTCGATCATGCCGCAGAAGAAGAACCCGGACATCGCCGAGCTCGCCCGGGGCAAGTCGGGCCGCCTCATCGGCAACCTGACGGGTCTGATGGCGACGCTCAAGGCGCTGCCGCTCGCGTACAACCGGGATCTCCAGGAGGACAAGGAGCCGGTCTTCGACTCCTGCGACCAGCTGGAGATCCTGCTCCCCGCCTTCACCGGCATGATGGCGACGCTCACCGTGCACCGCGAGCGCATGGCGGAGCTGGCCCCGGCCGGCTTCTCGCTCGCCACCGACATCGCCGAGTGGCTGGTCAAGCGGGGCGTGCCGTTCCGCGTCGCGCACGAGGTGGCGGGCGAGTGCGTGAAGGTCGCCGAGGCCGAGGGCAAGGAGCTCGACGACCTCACCGACGAGCAGTTCGCGAAGATCTCCGAGCACCTCACGCCCGAGGTGCGCACCGTCCTGAACGTCCCCGGCGCGCTCGCCTCCCGCAGCGGCCGCGGCGGCACCGCGCCCTCGGCCGTCGCCGTCCAGCTCGCCGAGGTCAAGACGGATCTGACGGTGCAGCAGGAGTGGGCGGCCGCGCGCAGGTGAGAAAAGGGCGTCGCGGGTTACGTTGACGGGGAGATCCCCTACGACGAGGAGCCCGCGATGCCCTTCGCACGGCTGGCCGCAGCGACGACCCCGACCGCACACCTGGGGCTCGGCCTCGCCGCCGTCGGCAGGCCCGGCTACATCACGCTGGGCCGGGAGAGCGACCTGCCGCCGGACCGCAGCGTCGAGGCCCTGCGCGAGCGGTCCGTGGAACTCCTCGACGCCGCCTACGCGTCGGGCGTCCGCTACTTCGACGTGGCGCGGTCGTACGGCAGGTCCGAGGAGTTCCTCGCCGACTGGCTGCGCGCACGGCCCGACATCGGCGATGTCGTCATCGGCAGCAAGTGGGGCTACACCTACACGGCCGACTGGCGCACCGAGGCCGAGGGCCCGCACGAGGTCAAGGACCACAGCGTCGCCGCGTACGACCGCCAGCGCGCCGAGACCGCCGAACTTCTCGGCGACCGGCTCGACCTCTACCAGGTGCACTCCGTGACGCCCGAGAGCCCGGCGCTCACCGACAAGGAACTGCACGGCCGGCTGGCCGCGCTCGCCGCCGAGGGCGTCACCGTCGGGCTCTCCGTGAGCGGCCCCGACCAGGCCGCCGCGATCCGCGCGGCGCTCGCCGTGACCGTCGACGGGGAGCCGCTCTTCCGCACCGTCCAGGCCACGTACAACATTTTGGAGACCTCCGCGGGGCCCGCGCTCGCCGAGGCGCACGACGCGGGGCTCACCGTGCTCGTCAAGGAGGGCCTGGCCAACGGCCGCCTCGCCGATCCGTACGCGCCGCCCGTCCTGCGCGAGGTCGCCGAGGAGACCGGGCTCGGCTGCGACGCGGTCGCCCTCGCCGTCCTGCTGGCCGAACCGTGGGCTGGAGTCGTCCTGTCCGGCGCGGCCACCTCCGTCCAGCTCGTCTCCAATCTGCACGCGGCCGCGGTCGACCTGGACGCGGGGCAGCTGGAGCGGCTCGTGGGTCTGGCGCAGGACCCCGCGGCGTACTGGGAGGGGCGGGCGCGGCTGCCCTGGAACTGACGCGACCGACGGTTGAATGTGAGACATCTTTGTCTCACATGGCTTAGGCTTGTCTCATGTCAGTCGATCGCGAGCAGGTCCTGCGCAGCGCCGCGGCCCTGCTCACCCGCAAATCCACCGCCACGATGGACGAGGTCGCCCGCGCCGCGGGCATCAGCAGGGCGACCCTCCATCGCCACTTCGCGGGCCGTGACGCCCTCGTGCGCGCCCTGGAGGAGCTCGGGCTCCAGGAGTGCGAGGCCGCACTCGACCGGGCCCGGCTCGACGAGGGCGGCGCGAGCGAGGCGCTGCGGCGCCTGGTGCAGGAGATCGAGCCGGCCGCCGGGCTGCTCGCGTTCCTGTACACCGAGAACCAGCTGTTCGAGGGCGACGGACAGAACCAGGGCTGGCACCGCATCGACGACCGGCTCGCGGCCCTCTTCCGGCGCGGCCAGGAGAACGGCGAGTTCCGCATCGACCTCACCCCCGCCTGGCTCACCGAGGCGTTCTACGGCCTCGTCGGCTCCGGCGCCTGGGCGGTGCAGGACGGCCGGGTGGCCGCCAACGACTTCTCGTACATGATCGCCGAGCTGCTGATCGGCGGCGCACAGCGGAGAGTGGACTCATGACCAGCACCCACCGGCAGCCCGCGGCCCCCGAGGCGGAGCGCAGCCCCGGCCGCTGGCTCGCGCTCGCCGTGCTCGCCCTCGCCGTCCTCCTGGTCGCCGTCGACGCGACCGTGCTCGGCCTCGCGACGCCCTACATCAGCGAGGACCTCAAGCCCTCCGGCACCCAGCTGCTGTGGATCGGCGACGTCTACTCCTTCGTCATCGCCGGCCTGCTCGTCTCCATGGGCAGCCTCGGCGACCGCATCGGCCGGAAGAAGCTGCTGCTCTGCGGGGCCGTCGCCTTCGGCGCGGTGTCGGTCCTCAACTCCTACGCCACCAGCCCCGAGCTGATGATCCTGGCCCGCGCGCTGCTCGGTGTCGCGGGCGCGACGCTGATGCCGTCGACGCTGGCGCTGATCCGGAACATCTTCCACGACCCGCGCGAGCGCAGCCTCGCGGTCGGCATCTGGGGCGCCATGGCGTCCGCGGGCGCGGCCGTCGGACCCGTCGTCGGCGGATTCCTTCTCGAACACTTCTGGTGGGGCTCGGTCTTCCTCATCAACCTGCCGGTGATGGCCGTGCTGGTCCTGGTCGGCATCAAGTTCCTGCCCGAGTCCAAGAACCCGGCGCCGGGTCCGTGGGACCTGATCAGCGTCGTGCTCTCGCTCATCGGCATGATCGCGGTGGTGTACGCCGTCAAGGAGGCGGCAGCGCACGGGATGCGCTGGGACGTCGCGGCCTCCGCGGTCGTCGGCGTGGCCGCGCTCACCTGGTTCGTACGCCGCCAGCTGACGCTCGCCGCGCCGCTCCTGGACATGCGGCTGTTCCGCAACCGCGGCTTCTCCGGGGCGGTCCTCGCCGACCTGCTGACCGTCCTCGGCCTGTCCGGCCTGGTCTTCTTCCTCTCCCAGTTCCTGCAACTGGTGCAGGGCAGGCGGCCGTTCGAGGCGGGCCTCGCCGAACTCCCCGCCGCGGTGGGCGCGGTGGCGGCGGGCCTGGTCGCGGGCGTGGTGGCGCGGCGCTTCTCGGTACGGGTGGTGGTGGCGGGAGGACTCGCGGCGGTGGGCCTCTCGCTCGCCGCGCTCACAGCGCTGAGCCAGCACACGGGGTATCCGCTGCTCGGCGCGGCGCTCCTGGTCGTCGGCGTCGGGGCGGGCTTCTCGTTCACGGTGACGGCCGACGTCATCCTCTCCAGCGTGCCGAAGGAGCAGGCGGGCGCGGCGTCCGCGGTCTCCGAGACGGCGTACGAACTGGGCGCGGCGCTCGGCATCGCCCTGCTCGGCTCCATCGTCACGGGCGTCTACCGCGACTTCACGGCACCGCCGGGCACGCCGGCGGACGTGGCGTCGGCCGCGCACGAGTCGCTCGGCGGCGCCGTGGAGTCGACGGCGGACCTGCCGGCGGCGCAGGCGGACGTCCTGCTCTCCGCGGCCCAGACCGCCTTCGTGGACGGGCTTCGACTGGCGTCGGGCGTCGGGGCGGTGGTGCTTCTGGCGACGGCGGGGGTGGCGTGGTTCCTCTTGAAGGGCCAGAAACTAGAGGAAAGCGGTACGAAAACCCACTGACCGGCCACCCTTCCGGGGCGAGGCCCCGGGCCACCTCGCCACGGTGACGGCTGATCGCGCAGTTCCCCGCGCCCCTCACGGGGCGCACCCGGCGACGTGCGGGGCGCCCCACAGGGGCGCGGGGAACTGCGCGAGCAAGCACAGCCGACCGGCAGACGAAGTGCGGCCTTTTCAGGGGCGCGGGGAACTGCGCGAGCGACCACGACCGACCGGCAGACGAACGCCCGCCCCGGTACCGGAGAAAGACCTCCGCACCGGTGCGGGCGCACAACGAATCCGCTCAAGCCCCGCAGGGCTACGCCGCCTTCGCCTTGGTGGCGTACATGTCCACATACTCCTGCCCCGACAGCAACATGACCTCCGTCATCACGGAGTCCGTCACCGCGCGCAGCACATACCGGTCCCGGTCCATCCCGTCGTACCGCGAGAACTCCATCGCCTCGCCGAAGCGGACCGTCACCTTCCCGGGCCGGGGAAGCCCCTTGCCGCCCGGCTGGAGCTTGTCCGTGCCGATCATCGCGAAGGGGACGACGGGCGCGCCCGTCATCAGCGTCAGCCGCGCGATGCCCGTACGGCCCCGGTACAGCCGCCCGTCGGGCGACCGCGTGCCCTCGGGGTAGATGCCGAACACATTGCCGTCGTCGAGAATGCGCCGCCCCGTCATCAGCGCCGCCACACCGCCGCGCCCGCCGTCGCGGTCCACCGGGATCATGCCGACGCCGGTGAAGAACCACGCCATGAGGCGGCCCTTGAGGCCCTTGCCGGTGACGTACTCGTCCTTGCCGATGAAGTACACCGGGCGCTTGGTCACCAGCGGCAGGATCATCGAGTCGATGAACGTGAGGTGGTTTCCGGCCAGGATGACGGGCCCGGTCCCCGGAATGTTCTCGGCGCCTTCTACCCGTGGGCGGAACATCAGGCGCAAGAACGGTCCGAGCACTGCCTTGATGAGCGCTAGACGGGACAACAGGCCCTCCGGTGTCAACGGGTCGACGACGAGTAAATGCAGGTGAGGACGATACTCGCGGGCCCCCGTCCTTTGCACATCGGGTTCATGCACTCGATACGCAGTGTTGACCTGATTTTGCGGGGTCTTGCCCGAAGCCGTCGTCTTTGTGACGACCGTATCCCCGCGGGGGAGGTGTGGCCCGAACCAGTGGTCCTTGTCACGCGGACCCGTCGCTGTGCGTGGCGGCCGCGCGCACGGCCCGCCACCTCCATGGTGCGCCCACTCGCCACGCCGCGTCATCCCGCCGTTCCGTCCTAGGTCTCCCACACGTCACTCCCGGCCACCTACGATCAGTCCCGCTTTGTCAGGTGCAAGGCAGCGGTACATCGGGAGGAGCGCCAATGGCGACGCAGGAGTCGGGTCAGCAGCAGCCGGGGACGAGCCCGGGACGGCGCGCGGTACTGGGGGTGGCGGTCCTCGGCGCGGGCGCGGCCGTGGCAGGAGCCCCCGGCGTGGCGAGAGCCGGCGAACGGCACGGCGGCGGACAATGCGGACACGACGGGAGCGGGGGGTACAAGAGCCTGCCCGTGCCCACCGTCGTCGCCCACCGGGGCACCAGCGGATACCGCCCCGAGCACACGCTCGGCTCGTACCAGCTCGCCCTCGACATGGGCGCGCACGTCATCGAGCAGGACGTCGTGCCGACCAAGGACGGTCACCTCGTGTGCCGTCACGAGAACGACATCACCGGGACGACGGACGTCTCGGCCCACCCCGAGTTCGCGTCCCGCAAGACGACCAAGTCGGTGGACGGCGTCAAGCTGACCGGCTGGTTCACCGAGGACTTCACGCTCGCCGAGCTGAAGACGCTGCGCGCCAAGGAGCGCATCCCGGGCACCCGTCAGCGCAACACCCTCTACGACGGCCGCTGGGAGATCCCCACCATGGAGGAGGTCCTGCGCTGGGCGGAGAAGGAGGGGCGCCGGCGCGGGCGGCCGGTCTGGCTGCACATCGAGACCAAGCACCCCACGTACTTCCGCAAGCTGGGACTCGGCCTGGAGGAGCCGCTCGCCAAGCTGCTGCGGCGCTACGGGCGGCACAAGAAGAACTCGCCGAACTTCCTGCAGTCCTTCGAGCCCAGCAGCATCCAGCGGCTGGCCAAGCTGGTCTCCGGGCCCCGCGTCGTGCTCCTGTCCACCGCGGACTCCCGCCCCTGGGACTTCGTCGAGGCGGGCGACCCGCGCACCGTCGCCGACCTGATCACGCCCAAGGGCCTCGCGTGGATGGCGGGCTTCGCCCAGGGCATCGGCCCGACCCTCGACCTGATCATCCCGAAGAAGGCCGACGGCAGCCTCGGCACCCCGACCACGCTGGTCGACGACGCGCACGAGGCGGACCTGATCCTGCACCCGTACACGATGCGCAACGAGAACACCTTCCTGCCCACGAACTTCCGCAAGGGCACCGACCCGAACGCCTACGGGGACGCCTTCGGCGCCTTCAAGGCCTACTTCGAGACCGGCATCGACGGGATCTTCTCCGACAACTGCGACACCGCGCTGCTCGCCGCCGCGGACTTCGCGCGGGACTGAGGGGCCTCGCGGGCGCCGGGTGACTCGCGTCAACGGCAGGCCGATCGGCCCCGGATGGAGTGAGAAGCGGCCGTTCCGGAAACCTCGTACCGGAGCGGCCGCGTCCCGCCGGGCATGACCCACGACCTCATCCCCGCCCTGCGCCCCCTGCTCGCCGCCGAGGCGTCCGCCGAGGCCCTCGGCTCCGGCGCCGACCCCGGCGACCTGGAACAGGCCGTCTGGCTGCGCCTGTTGGAACGCCTGGAAGCGGACGGACCGCCCGCCGACCCGGCGCGGTGGCTGCGCGGCGCCGTGCGGTCCGAGGCGCGCCGCACCCGGTGCACCGGCCGGCGCGAGGTCTCGTACGCGAGCGAGCCCGCCGACGACACCGAACGCGGCCCCGAACAGCGCGCCCTGACCGCCGACCGGCACCGGACCCTGCACGCCGCGGTGCGCAGACTCCCCGCCCGCTGCGCCCGCCTCATGTCCGCGCTGCTGTCCCCGGAGGACCTCACCTACCGCGAAATCGCAGGGGAGTTGGGAATGTCACAGGGGAGTCTGGGACCGGAACGTTCCCGATGCCTGGGATGCCTGCGCAGAATGCTGACGGCGGAGGTTGCGGCTCCTGCTCCGTGGGGAATGGAGCGGTAGACAACCGGTGGAGCAGGTGAGCGGGAGGCATGCACACATGGGCATGAGCGTGACCATCTCGGTGGCGGCGGCGGACGACCAGGACGCCGCGGAGCAAGTCCTCAAGCTGCAGTACCTCTGCTACCAGAGCGAGGCGCAGATCTACGGCGACTACGCGATCGAACCCCTGACCCAGTCCCTCGACTCCCTCCGGGCCGAAATGGCGGCGGGCACCGTCCTGGTGGCCCGCCTCGGCGCCGAGGTGGTGGCCTCCGTGCGCGGCACGGTGGACGCGGACGGCACGGCACGGATCGGCAAGCTCATCGTCCACCCCCGGATGCAGCGGCACGGCCTGGGCGGCCGGCTGCTCGACGCGATAGAGGGCCGCCTCGGCGCGGACGGCGCCGCGAAGTCCTTCCAGCTCTCCTCCGGCCACCGCAGCGAGCAGAACCTCCAGCTCTACCGCAAGCACGGCTACGCGCAGGTGGACACGGAGCGCGTGAACGACCGGCTCACGAGAGTCACGCTCGCCAAGGACGTGACCGCGCAAGCCTTCGTGACGAGCGCGTAGCGGCCCCGACCGGCTAAGCGGCCGTCCGCCGCGCCCTGTTCAGCCAGAAGATCGCCGTCACCGGCAGGATCACCGGGATGAAGAGGTAGCCCATCCCGAAGTCCGACCACACCGTGGCGTCGGGGAAGGCGGACGGTTCCACCAGCGTCCAGGTGCCCACCACGAGCACCCCCACCAGTTCGGCGGCGCAGCACACCAGCGCCGCCGAGCGGGCCGCGGCGCCGCCGCGCACCAGTGAGTACGTGATGAAGCCGTAGACGACGCCCGCCAGCGCGGAGAGCGTGTAGGCGAGCGGCGCCCTGTCGAAGTCCGTGGAGATCTGCACCGCCGAGCGGGACACGGCGGCGACGACCATCACGCCGTACAGCCACACCAGCAGGATGCCGGGGCCGGTGATCAGTTTCTGGCGCGCGGGGGTCTCGGCGCGCTCCGCCCCGCCGTCGTTCTCGGGCTCGGTCATCGCCACCTCAGCCTCCCCAGATGTCGTAGAGCCGCACTTCGAGCACGGCGAGCACCACGCCGCCCGCGGCGACCGTCACGGAACCCCAGCGGCTCCGCTCGGCCAGCGACATGAACCCCGTTGCGGGGATGCAGGCGAAGGCGCCGATCAGATACGAGACGAAGATCGTCGTGCCCTGGTCCGCCTTCTCGCCGCGGGCGAGCTGGACGATGCCGACGATCAGCTGCACCGCGGCGAGGAAGGTCACCACGGCCATGCCGATGAAGTGCCAGTCCTTGGTCGGCTGGTCGCGGTACGCGGCGAAACCGCACCAGGCGGCGAGGGCGAGCGCGGCCACGGAGACCGCGATCGTCAGGGCATCAACCATGCCCGTGACTTTATTACGGGCCCTTCGGCCCTCGGCGCGCGGCCCTTGCGCCCCCCTGCCGGGCGGGACCCACGGCCCCCGTCGCCGGGCCGCTCGCCCCGATGCGCGTCCCCGGGGAGCGACCCGTACCCTCGGGCACCATGAAGATCCAGGCTGACGCGCTCCTGTTCGACAACGACGGCACCCTCATCTCCTCCATGGAGTCGGTGTACCGCTGCTGGACGCGGTGGGCGCAGGAGTACGGGATCACCGCCGAGGCCTTCGCCGCGGTGGAGCTGCACGGCCGCCCCGCCGCCGAGATCGCCGCCGATCTGCTGCCCCCGGAACAGGTCGCCGAGGCGGTCGCCCGCATCGAGGAGCTGGAGGTCTCCGACGTGGCCGGCGGCGTCGTGCTGCTGCCCGGCACCCGCGAGCTCCTCGACTCCCTGCCGGCCGGCCGCTGGGCCGTGGTGACCTCCGCGACCCGCGCCCTCGCCGACGCCCGCCTCGCCGAGGTCGGCATCCGCCCCGGTCTCGTCATCGCCGCCGACGACATCACGCGCGGCAAGCCCGACCCGGCGCCCTTCCTGCTCGCGGCCGAGAAGCTCGGCGTCGACCCGGCGCGCTGCGTCGTCTTCGAGGACGCCCCCGCGGGCCTCCAGGCCGGTCGCGCCGGTGGCATGACCACCGTGGCGTTGACCACAACCCACCAGGCGTCCGAGCTCTCGGCCGACGCCGTCGTCACCGACCTCTCCGCCGTGTCCGCGCAGGCCACGGCCGGTGGCGTGGAGATCACGCTCACCGACTGAGTCCGGGAACCCGAGCGTCCGCCGCCGTCCCACCGCTGTCCGGTATACGGACAGCGGTGGTGGACGGCGGCCGCACGCATGTTTTACTTGGGCCTATGACCACGACGAGCAGCCGCACCCCTGCGACCGAGGCGATCACGACGCCCGGTGCTCGTTGTATGTGTCGAATGTGCGCCTTCTGAGGGCCCCCGCACCACCTCCGAGCCTCGCGCCCCGAAGCGAAGCCGCTGTGCCGCGCTCCTGACCGACGTACTCGATGGAATCGACAAGTCGACGCAGGAAGCGAGCCGGCCCCGCGCACACGTCCTCCGGTTTCCCGCCCCATCACCGCGAGAACCGTGCCGCGTTCCGAACGAATGCCCCGTGCCCGGCGACACCCGCGCCGCGCACTCGACAGTGACGGAAACCCCTGTGATCACCACTTCCGGCCTCACCAAGGTCTACCGCTCACGCGGTCGTGAAGTAACCGCTCTCGACGGAGTCGACCTGCACGTCCGCGAGGGCGAGGTGTACGGCGTCATCGGCCAGTCCGGCGCCGGCAAGTCCTCCCTGATCCGCTGCGTCAACCTTCTGGAGCGCCCCACCTCCGGCACCGTGACCGTGGCGGGCCAGGACCTCACCGCCCTCGCCGGCCGCGGCCCGCGCGCCGGCAGGGAACTGCGCCGCGCCCGCAGCCGCATCGGCATGGTCTTCCAGCACTTCAACCTGCTGTCCTCGCGCACCGTGCAGGACAACGTCGAGCTGCCGCTGGAGATCCTCGGCCTGAGCGGGCAGCAGCGCTCCCGCAAGGCGCTGGAACTCCTCGACCTCGTCGGCCTCGCCGACAAGGCCCGGTCCTACCCGGCCCAGCTCTCCGGCGGCCAGAAGCAGCGCGTCGGCATCGCCCGCGCCCTGGCCGGCGACCCCAAGGTGCTGCTCTCCGACGAGGCCACCAGCGCCCTCGACCCGGAGACCACCCGCTCCATCCTCCAGCTGCTGCGCGACCTCAACCGGCAGCTGGGCCTGACCGTCCTGCTCATCACGCACGAGATGGACGTCGTCAAGAGCGTCTGCGACTCCGCCGCCCTCATGGAGCGCGGGCAGATCGTCGAGTCCGGCACCGTCACCGAGCTGCTCGCCACGCCGGGCTCCGAGCTCGCCGCCGCGCTCTTCCCGGTCAGCGGCGAGGCCACCGGCGACGACCGCACCGTCGTCGACGTGACGTTCCACGGCGAGGCCGCGACCCGGCCGGTCATCTCCCAGCTGTCGCGCACGTACAACATCGACATCTCGATCCTCGGCGCCGCGATGGACACCGTCGCGGGCAAGCAGGTCGGCCGGATGCGCATCGAACTGCCCGGCCGCTTCGAGGAGAACGTCGTCCCGATCGGCTTCCTGCGCGAGCAGGGCCTGCAGGTGGACATCGCGGGCGAAGAGCCCGCCGCCCCGCCGAAGGACGAGACGCTGCTGGTCAAGGAAGGTGCCAAGTGACCTGGTCGGAGATGCAGCCCCTGCTGGAGCAGGCCTGTTGGGACACCCTCTACATGGTGGGCTGGTCGACGCTGATAGCCGTCGTCGCCGGCCTCCCGCTCGGCATCCTGCTCGTCCTCACCGAGCGCGGCGCGCTGCTGCAGAACGCCGTCCTGAACAAGGTGATCGGGCAGATCGTGAACATCGCGCGGTCGATGCCCTTCATCATCCTGATGGTCGCCCTGATGGGCTTCACGCGCTGGATCACCGGCACCACGATCGGCCGCGAGGCCGCGCTCGTGCCGCTGGCCGTCGGCGCCATCCCGTTCTTCGCGCGCCTGGTGGAGACCTCGATCCGTGAGGTCGACGGAGGGCTCGTCGAGGCCGTGCAGTCGATGGGCGGCTCCACCTGGACCGTCGTACGCAAGGTCCTCGTGCCCGAGTCGCTGCCCTCGCTGATCTCGGGCGCCACCACCACGATCGTCGCCCTCATCGGCTACTCCGCGATGGCCGGCACGGTCGGCGGTGGCGGCCTCGGCGACCTCGCGCTGCGCTACGGCTACCAGCGTTTCGAGACCGAGCTGATGTGGATCACCGTGGCGATCCTCGCCGTGGTCATCTCGATCATCCAGTTCGCCGGCGACTACGCGGCCCGCAGGCTGCACAAGCGCGGCGGCGGCTCGGGTCCGCTGCTGCTCTTCCGCCCGCTGCGCGGCGTCCTGCCCGGCACCGCCGCCGCGGAGTCCACCGCCAAGAGCGGCTGACGCCTCCCCGGCAGGCCGACCGCAGAACTTCCCCGCGGAGCACTCCCGCGGGGCTGCACCACCCATGGAGAAAGGCACTTTTCGTGCGTAACACCGCCAAGATCACCACCGCTGTCCTCGCCGCCGGAGCCCTCACCCTCGGGCTCTCCGCCTGTGGCTCCGACAAGGGCTCCGCGGGCGACAAGGACGGCCCGCTCGTCGTCGCCGCGACCCCGACGCCGCAGGGCGAGATCCTCGACTACGTCAAGAAGAACCTCGCCAAGAAGGCCGGCCTCGACCTCCAGGTGAAGGAATTCACCGACTACATCACGCCGAACACCGCCGTCCAGCAGGGCGAGGTCTTCGCCAACTACTTCCAGCACAAGCCGTACCTGGACGACTTCAACAAGAAGCGGGGCACCGAGATCGTGCCCGTCCCCGGGGCCACGGTGCACCTGGAGCCGCTCGGCGTGTACTCGAAGAAGGTCAAGAAGCTGTCGCAGCTGAAGGACGGCGCCACCGTCGCCATCCCGAACGACACCACCAACGAGGCCCGCGCGCTCAAGCTCCTCGCGGACAACGGCGTCATCGAGCTCAAGAAGGGCGTGGGCTACGAGGCCACCCCCAAGGACGTCGCCAAGAACCCCAAGAACATCACGTTCAAGGAGCTCGAGGCCCCCACGGTGCCCCGCACCCTGGCCGACGTCGACGCCGCGGTGATCAACGGCAACTACGCGCTGGAGGCCAAGCCCTCGCTCAGCCCCGCCAAGGACGCCATCGTCGCCGAGCCCGCCAAGGACAACCCCTACGGCAACTTCCTCGCCGTCAAGAAGGGCGACGAGAACGACCCGCGCGTGAAGAAGCTCGCCAAGCTCCTCACCTCGCCCGAGGTCAAGAAGTTCATCGACGAGAGGTACGACGGCGCCGTCGTCGCCGCGTTCTGATCATGCGTACGTCAGTGATCGCCGCCGCGGCGGGGACCGTGGCCCTGGCCCTCGGTCTCACCGCGTGCGGCGCGGACTCGGGGAAGTCCGGCGGCGGCCTCGTCGTCGGCGCCACCCCGACGCCGGCCGGCGAAGTCCTCACGTACATCAAGGAGCACCTGGCGAAGAAGGCCGGACTCGACCTCAGCATCACCGAGTTCACCGACTACAACACGCCGAACACCGCGCTCCAGGAGGGCTCGCTCGACGCCAACCTGTACCAGCACAGGCCGTACCTCGAGAACTTCAACAAGTCCAAGAAGACGGATCTGATACCGGTCACCGAGGTGTACCTGCCGCCGATGGGCGTGTACGCGAAGAAGACCGACAGCGTCGCCCGGCTCGGCACCGGCGCCACCGTCGGCGTTCCGAACGACACCACCAACGAGGGCCGGGCGCTCCAACTGCTCGCCTCCCGGGGCGTCATCGGGCTCAAGAAGGGCGCCGGCGACACGGCGACGCCCGAGGACATCACGTCCAACCCGAAGAAGCTCACCGTCAAGCCGCTCGACCCCGCGCAGCTGCCGCGCTCGCTCGACGACCTCGACGCGGCGGTCATCAACAACAACTACGCGCTCGACGCCGGGCTCAGCCCCAAGAAGGACGCCATCCTCCTGGAGTCCCCCAAGGGCAATCCCTACAACAACGTCCTCGCCGTCAAGAAGGGCGACGAGGACGACCCGCGCGTGAAGAAGCTCGCGAAGCTCCTCACCTCGCCCGAGGTCAGGAAGTTCATCGAGCACAAGTACCAGGGATCCGTACTGCCCGTTCGAGCGGGCTGAACGGCCTCCCGCGCGCGGGCGGCCGACGGGGTCCTCTCCCACATCGGGAGCGGACCCCGTGGTGCGTCTGGGCCCGTGCATGCTGCATGCTGGGCACTTCAGAAGACCGAAAGGTGAAGGTCCTTCAGGTCTATGAAGGTTATGGAGCGGCGCATGACTACAGCCTCCTCGGGCACAGCGGGCACGTCGGGGTTCCCCGACATCTCCATCAGCACGGAGCGGCTGGTGCTGCGCCCTCTCGAAGAGGCGGACGTCCCCGCGTACGCGGAGATGATGAACGACGAGCAGATCACGGCCTGGACCTCCGTGCCGCAGCCCTACACCGAGGCCGACGCGCGCGAGTGGATCACCCGCCTCGCCCCCGCCGAGCACTCCGAGGGCCGCGGAATCGTTCTGGCGATCACCGAGTTCCTCACCCAGCGCCTTGTCGGCATCATCCAACTCCGGGACACCGACTGGCGGGTGCGCTCCACCGAGCTGAACTACGTCGTCGCCCCCTGGGCCCGCGGCGAGGGCTACGCCTCCGAGGCCGCGCTCGCCACCGCCCAATGGCTCTTCCACGACCAGAAGTTCGAGCGCATCGAGCTGCGCACCGCCGCCGACAACACCGCCGCCCAGCAGGTGGCCCAGAAGATCGGCTCCATCAGCGAGGGCGTCCTGCGCGGCGCCTGGATAGCGCGGACGAGGAACGGCGGCGACCCCTTCGGCGGCTGGCTGGACGTGCGCACCGACCTCATCGTGTGGAGCCTGCTCCCGGAGGATCTCGAAGGCGTCTCCGAGAGCCTCGCCGACAGCGGCTTCTCGGCCTACTCCGACTGGAACTGAAAACCGCCCCGGGCCACGCCCCGCGCCGGCCGCGCCCGCCGGCATCCGTCCGCCGGGACACACGCCACCCGTCACACGGCCGCTCCCGAGTCCCAGCAGGTACGCTCGCCCTGGCCGCGTGCGCGGTCGCTCCCGCGCACCCCCGCCCCGCACTGACGACCCGCGAGAACCCTGGAGAGAGACGACGATGGCCGACCGGGTCACGGTGATCGGCTGGGACGGTACGCCGCTGACCGCCGCCGCGCGCGCCGCGCTCGGCGCCGCGACGCTCGTGGCGGGCGCCGCCCACCACCTGGCGCTGGACGAGGTGCCCGTCCGCGCCGAACGGATCCGCCTCGGCAGCGTCGCCCTCGCCGCCCGCCGCATCGCCGCCCACCGCGGCACCGCCGTCGTCCTCGCCGACGGCGACCCCGGCTTCTTCGGCGTCGTCCGCACCCTGCGCGCCCCGGAATTCGGCCTGGAGGTCGAAGTGGTGCCCGCCGTCTCCTCGGTGGCCCAGGCGTTCGCCGGGGCCGGCATGCCCTGGGACGACGCCGAGATCGTCGTCGCCCACCGCCGCACCCTGCGCCGCGCCGTGAACGTCTGCCGCGCCCACCCCAAGGTCGCCGTCCTCACCTCGCCCGGCGCGGGCCCCGCCGAGCTCGGCCTGCTGCTCGAAGGCGTCCACCGCACCTTCGTGATCTGCGAGGAGCTGGGCACCGAGCGCGAGCAGGTGTCCGTCGTCACCTCGGACAACGCGGCCGACCACTCCTGGCGCGACCCGAACGTCGTCATCGTCATCGGCGGCGCCCCGTCCGCCGCCGACACCGGCTGGATCATGGGGCGCGAACCGGGCGCGGGCCCGCGCGGCTGGGCGCTGCCCGCCGCGGAGTACGGCGGCGACATCTGGCTCGGCGAGGGCGAGACCGACCGGCTGCGCTCTGCCCAACTGGCCCGCCTCGGGCCGCGCCTGGGCGACCTCGTCTGGGACATCGGCTGCGGCAGCGGGGCCTTCACCGCGGAGGCGGCCCGGTTCGGCGCCGCCGTGATCGCCGTCGACCGCGACCCGGACGCCCTCGGCCGCACCACGGCCGCCGTCCGCCGCTTCGGCGTCCAGGCGCAGACCGTGCACGGCGACGCCCCGCACATCCTCGAAGACCTTCCCGAACCCGATGTCGTACGGGTCGGGGGCGGGGGAGCCGCGGTGGTCTCCGCGGTCGCCGACCGCCGCCCGGAACGCATCGTGACGCACGCCGCGACACGCGACGCCGCCGAACTCATCGGCCGGGACCTGAGCGAGCACGGATACGTCGTCGAATGCGCCCTGCTGCAGTCCGTGGAGCTCGACACCCGCGCCTGGCGGGAAGAGAAGCGGACCGTGGTGTTCCTGCTCTCGGGACGGTTGCCCGACCGCTCCCCGTGACCCTTTCGGGGCACCGTGCGAGGTAGGCTGACCGATCGTCGTACTGCACCCGGCCGCCGAGGAGTTCGTCGGCCGATGTCCGGAAAGCCCGCCCGTTTCGAGGGTGGGTGTGGTACGGCGTGACCGGAGGACGCGCAACGTGGCGCAGTCCACAGTGGGCCGTGCCCGATCAAGCCGCCGCGGTGGCGGACGGACAGGGAGAATGCCGGTAGTCCGGTGCGCGGTTCGTGCCGCGCGGCGCGCACGCTCGTTGAGGATGACGGGCGGTTGGTGCACCGCTCCGGGCGATCGGGCCTCCCCGGCCGAAGGCTGAGGGCGGTCGAAGAAGCACTAACCGATGGGCGAGGGGTTACGCATGACCGACACCGGCCAGGTCCCGGGTGAGGGACTGCCGGAGGGCGCAGGCAACGGTGTACCTTCCGGGCCCGCGCAGGGCATGGGGGCGCAGCAGCCGGGCGTACCCGCACCGGGCGCGTACACCTTCGCCGATCCCGCCGCCCCCTCCGCCCCCGCCGAAAGTCCTGCCGATGACGACGACCTGCTGCTGATGCCCGGCGCCCAGGGGGCCTGGAGCGAGGCGCAGGCCGCGTCGGCCGCGGCGCAGGGCCAGCTGCCGGGTCACGCGCCGGTTCCCGGCCATGGGCAGCAGCCCGCTCAGGGTGCCGGGCCCGCGCGGGCGGCTCAGCCGGCCCATGCCGCCGAGCCCGCCCATCAGCCCGTCCACCAGCCCGGTCCGCACGAGACCTCCGGCCGCGACAGCGGCTCGGTCGACCTGAACGGCGTCCGCATGCCCGACGGCACCTCCGCGCCGTCCCACCCGGGACCCGCCCGCCGCCCGCTCCATCACGGCCCGTCCGGCCCCGCGGTGCCCGACGGCATGGGGAGCCCGGTGCGCTCCCTCGCCGACCGCGGGCCCGCGGGGGCGCCCTCGGCCCCGCACACCGCGCCCGCGCGCCACGCGGGGCCGCCGACCGGTCCCGAGTACCTCGACATCCCGCGGGACGCCGCGGGCCAACCGCTGCCCGGCCCGCAGCTCGGCGAGATCCCGCCGCAGGGGGCCGCGCCGTGGGGGCAGATGGCTCCGGGGCAGGCCGACGAGGTGGCACTCGCCGCACCAGCAGAAACGGTCGTCCCGGAGGCACCGGAAGCAGCGCAAGCACCGGAGGCAGCGGAAGGCGCTGAAGCCCCAGTGTTCGCGGGGGCGGCAGCAGCCGCAGAGGTCACTGGCGCCGCAGAAGCATCGGAAATCCCGGACGCCCCGGACGCCCCGGGTGCCGCCATCGTCACAGAGGCCGCAGCCGCCACAGAGACGCCGGACGCCTCGGTCGTCACACCGGCCGAGCAAGGCCCGGCTGCCGTCTCCGCCGAGCTGCCTCCGGAGGCGCTTGCCGGTGCGCTCGCCGAGGGGCGGGGAGAGCAGGCACCGGAGCACGCGCCGGAGCACGAGCACGCGCCGGGGCACGTCCCGGAAACGGACGCGCCGGTCGCGTACGCCCCCGAGGCCGCCGCCTTCCCGAACGCCGCCGACTTCGGGCAGGCCCCGGTGCAGGAGCAGCAGTTCCCGGTCGGCGAGCAGCAGTTCGCGCCCGGCGACCAGCACTTCCCGATGGACGGCGCGCAGTTCGCGCCGGAGGAGCAGCAGGTTCAGGTCCCGGCCGGTGAGCAGCCCGCGTTCGCGTACGCCGGGCCCGCCGGCGCCGGCGAGCCCGCGTTCGCCGTCGCCTCCGCCCAGCCGTGGGACGGGGCGCAGGTCCCGCACGTCGACGAGATGCCGTACCCGGGGTTCGCCCCCGAGGCCGCGCAGGGCGCGCACACCGCGCCGCACGCCCCGGAGGGGTACCCCGCCGAGGCCCGGCACGCCGCCCCGGGACCGCAGCAGCCCGACCCGCAGTTCCCCCAGGACCCGCACGTCCCGCAGGAGACCGCGGCGCCGATGAACGGCCAGGCCGCCCCGGTCCACGGTGAGCCCGGCCTGCCCCAAGGCCCGGCGCCCGTCGGCCAGTTCGTGCCGGTCGACGGTTCGCTCCCGACCACCCCGCACCTGGCCCCGACGCCGCCGCACCCCGTGGCCGTCCCCCAGGAGGCCCCGGCCGCCCCGGAGGCCCCCGAGGCCGAGGCCCTGGCCGCGGATCAGCTGGACGCCGCCCCCGTACCCGTACCGCCCATGGAGACGGCCGACGCCCCGGCGCCGGACCTCCCGGGGCCCGGGGCCCTGACGCCCGAGGCCCTCACCCCCGAGGGCCCGGCGACCGCGGACGGCACGCCCGACGCGGCACAGCAGCCCGCTGTCACCGTGCCCGCCCCGCGAGACGGTGGTGAGCCCGTGGCCGAGGAGCCGGCTCCCGCGCCGGACGCCGAAGGTGTGGCAGCCGACGAGCCGGGTCTGCCGACCGGTGAGGCGACGGCGGAGGCGACGCCCGAAGCCGCTGAGGCCCCCCAGGGCCCCGCGGGCTCCGAGGTGCCCCGTATTGTCTCCTCTGCGGCGGTTCCGACCGGATTCCCGGCCGCCCCGCAGACGGCCGACCCGGCCGACGAGTTGGACGAGGCCGACGACGTCATCTCGTTCGAACCGATCGAAGCGAACGAAGTGACCGAAGTGGCCGAAGCACCCGAGATGGCCGAAGCGCCTGAAGCCCCCCTGCCCGCGCCCGCTGCGCCCGAGGCTCCCGAAGCCCTCGCACCCGCCGCCGCGGCGGAAGCCCCCGAGGCGCACGACGCCCCGCACGCCCCCGAGCTCCCGGAGCCGCTCGTGGCGGCCGACGCCGAGGCCCCGGAGTTCCTGGCCGCGGCCGAGGCGCCGGGCGGGACCGACGCCGAGGCCGCCGAGCCCGCCGTGTCTCCGGGCACCGCCGCCCCGGGCTACGCCGACGCCGAGCGCGAGGCCGTGCTGCGCGTCATGCGCGAGCGCCGCGACATCCGCAACGGCTTCCGCGCCGACCCCATCCCGCACGAGGTGCTGCTCCGCGTCCTGGAGGCCGCGCACACCGCCCCGTCCGTCGGCCACTCCCAGCCCTGGGACTTCGTCGTCATCAAGTCCGCGGAGACCCGCAGGACCATGCACGAACTGGCCGCCCGCCAGCGCGACGCGTACGCCAAGTCCCTGCCCAAGGGCCGCGCGAAGCAGTTCAAGGAACTGAAGATCGAGGCCATCCTCGACACCCCGGTGAACATCGTCGTCACCGCCGACCCCACCCGCGGCGGCCGCCACACCCTCGGCCGGCACACCCAGCCGCAGATGGCCCCGTACTCCTCGGCGCTCGCCGTCGAGAACCTCTGGCTCGCCGCGCGCGCCGAGGGCCTCGGCGTCGGCTGGGTCAGCTTCTTCGACGAGCGCGAGATGGTCCGCGCCCTCGGGCTCCCCGAGCACCTCGAAGTCGTCGCCTACCTCTGTGTGGGATACGTCGACGAGTTCCCGGACGAGCCCGAGCTGATGCAGGCCGGCTGGTCCAAGCGCCGCCCGCTCTCCTGGGTCGTCCACGAGGAGACGTACGGCCGCCGCGCCCTGCCCGGCGAGGACCCGCACGACCTGCTCGCCGAGACCGTGGCCAACATCCGCCCGCTGGACGCCAAGGCGCTCGGCGAGGCGTGGGAACGCCAGAAGCGGATGACCAAGCCGCCGGGCGCGCTCGGCATGCTGGAGATCATCTCCGCGCAGCTCTCGGGCCTGTCCCGGATGTGCCCGCCGCCGATCCCGGAGCCCGCGGCCGTCGCGATCTTCGCGGGCGACCACGGCGTGCACGCCCAGGGCGTCACCGCCTGGCCGCAGGAGGTGACCGCGCAGATGGTCGCCAACTTCCTCGGCGGCGGCGCGGTCTGCAACGCCTTCGCCAACCAGGTGGGCGCCGAGGTCTGCGTCATCGACGTGGGCGTGGCGAGCGAACTCCCGGCCACGCCGGGCCTGCTGCCCCGCAAGGTCCGCGCGGGCACCGCCGACATGACGACCGGACCCGCGCTCACCCGCGAAGAGGTCAAGGCGGCCGTCGAGGTCGGCATCGAGACCGCCCGCGACCTGGTGGCGGCCGGCAACAAGGCGCTGCTCACCGGCGAGATGGGCATCGCCAACACCACCGCGTCCGCGGCCCTGATCTCCGTCTACACGGACGTGGACCCCGCGGAGGTCACCGGCCGCGGCACGGGTATCAACGACGAGATGCACACCCGCAAGGTCGAGGTGGTCCGCCGCGCCCTCGAACTGCACCGGCCCGACCCCGCGGACCCGATCGGCGTCCTCGCGGCCATCGGCGGCCTGGAGCACGCGGCCATGGTCGGCCTGCTCCTCGGCGGCGCCTCCCTGCGCACTCCGGTGATCCTCGACGGCGTCAGCGCCGGCGCGGCCGCCCTGGTCGCCCGCGCCATCGCCCCCGAGGTCCTCGCGGCGTGCATCGCGGGCCACCGCAGCGCGGAGCCGGGCCACGTGGCCGCGCTCAACAAGCTGGGCCTGCGCCCCCTGGTCGACCTGGACCTGCGCCTCGGCGAGGGCACCGGCGCGCTGCTCGCGCTGCCGGTCGTGCAGAGCGCGGCCCGCGCGATGCACGAGGTCGCCACGTTCGACTCGGCGGGCGTCACCGAGAAGTAGCCGCCGCCGGGGCGAAGACCCCGATTTCGGCGCCGGGGCGGGGCTGGGGGAGACCTCCGGTCCCGCCCCCGCCATACTGAACCCGCACGTCAAGCAGCCGCTCCAGCGCAGCAGCGGTAGCGCACCACGAAGACTCCGCCCGCACGAGGAGCCCCAGAGCCATGGCCGAAAACCCCGCCTACCCCGTAGGCCTCCGCCTCGCAGGGCGCCGCGTCGTCGTCCTCGGCGGCGGCCAGGTGGCCCAGCGCCGCCTCCCGGCGCTGATCAAGGCGGGCGCCGACGTCCTCCTCGTGTCGCCGTCGGCGACCCCGTCCGTCGAGGCCATGGCGGACGCGGGCGAGATCACCTGGACGCGGCGCAGGTACGAGGACGGTGACCTGGACGGCGCCTGGTACGCCCTGATCGCCACCAGTGACGCGGCGGCGAACACCCGGGCATCGGCGGAGGCGGAGGCCCACCGTGTCTGGTGCGTGCGCTCCGACGACGCCGAGGCCGCCACCGCCTGGACCCCGGCCACCGGCCGCTCCGAGGGCGTCACCGTCGCGGTCCTCTCCAGCGACGTCCACGACCGCGACCCCCGCCGCACCGCCGCCATCCGCGACGCGGTCGTCGAGGGCCTGCGCGACGGCAGCCTCGTCGCCCCGCACCTGCGCGCCCGGACCCCCGGCGTCGCCCTGGTCGGCGGCGGACCCGGCGACCCCGACCTGATCACCGTCCGCGGCCGGCGGCTGCTGGCCGCCGCCGACGTCGTCATCGCCGACCGCCTCGGCCCCCGCGACCTCCTCGACGAACTCCCGGCGCACGTCGAGGTCATCGACGCCGCGAAGATCCCCTACGGCCGCTACATGGCGCAGGAGGCGATCAACAACGCCCTGATCGAGCACGCCAAGCAGGGCAAGGCCGTGGTCCGTCTGAAGGGCGGCGACCCCTATGTCTACGGGCGCGGCATGGAGGAGCTCCAGGCGCTCGCCGAGGCGGGCATCGCCTGCACGGTGGTCCCCGGCATCTCCAGCTCGATCTCCGTCCCCTCGGCCGCCGGCATCCCGGTCACCCACCGCGGCGTCGCCCATGAGTTCACGGTGGTCAGCGGCCATGTGGCGCCGGACGACGAGCGCTCCCTGGTCGACTGGGAGTCGCTGGCCAAGCTGCGCGGCACCCTGGTGATCCTGATGGGCGTCGACAAGATCGGCAAGATCGCCGAGGCGCTGATCGCCCACGGCAAGGACGCCGACACCCCGCTCGCCCTGATCCAGGAGGGCACGACGGCCGCCCAGCGCCGCGTCGACGCCACGCTCGGCACGGTCGCGGAAGCGGTCCGCGTCCACGAGGTGAAACCCCCGGCCGTCATCGTGATCGGCGACGTCGTGCGGGTGGGCCCCTCGGACCCCGCCTGACCGGGGCCCCGCCCCTCGCACCCCGCCCAGCCCCTCCGGCCCCCACACGTAACCAGCGGTAACGGAACCCGTCCACAGCCGTTGGCACCACACCCAGGACAAGGCAGTATCACCCTGTGGCTGATCTCATCACCGTCGACGACCCCGACGACCCCCGCCTGCGCGACTACACCGGCCTGACCGACGTCGAGCTGCGCCGCAGGCGCGAACCGGCCGAGGGCCTGTTCATCGCGGAGGGCGAGAAGGTCATCAGACGGGCCAAGGACGCCGGGTACGAGATGCGCTCGATGCTGCTCTCGGCCAAGTGGGTCGACGTCATGCGCGACGTCATCGACGAACTCCCGGCCCCGGTGTACGCGGTCAGCCCCGACCTCGCCGAGCGGGTCACCGGCTACCACGTGCACCGCGGCGCGCTCGCCTCCATGCAGCGCAAGCCGCTGCCCACGGCCGACGAACTCCTCGCGGCCACCCGCCGGGTCGTCGTCATGGAGGCGGTGAACGACCACACCAACATCGGGGCCATCTTCCGCTCCGCCGCGGCGCTCGGCATGGACGCGGTCCTGCTCTCGCCGGACTGCGCGGACCCGTTGTACCGCCGCTCCGTGAAGGTCTCGATGGGCGCGGTCTTCTCCGTCCCCTACGCCCGCCTGGAATCCTGGCCGAAGGGCCTGGAGGGCGTGCGCGGGGCGGGCTTCAACCTCCTGGCCCTCACCCCCGACGAGAAGGCCAAGTCCCTGGACGAGGCGGCGCCGCACCGGATGGACCGCGTCGCGCTGATGCTGGGCGCCGAGGGCGACGGCCTCTCCACCCAGGCACTGGTCGCCGCCGACGAGTGGGTCCGCATCCCGATGGCCCACGGCGTGGACTCGCTGAACGTGGGCGCGGCCGCGGCGGTCGCGTTCTACGCGGTGGCCACGGGACGCCCGCAGCTCTGAGGAGCTGCCGCCCTCACGCGCCCGGCGTGGCCGAGGGATCGGTCCGCGTGTGCTGCCGCACGTCGCGTACGTGATCGTCCCCGAGGCCCCGCGCGGGGCCCTGGCAGCCTTGCGCGGCCGCGATGCCGAGCGCCACGAGCAGCGTGACGACGACGAAGACGAAGAGCCGCTGCCGCAGCAGCCGCGGATTGGCGGGCCCGCGCCGCCCCGTGCCGGTGGTGCGCGGTCCCGGGCGCCCCGCGCCGCTGCGCGGGGCGGGCCTGCCGCCCGAACGCGTGGTGTTGCGGGGCCCGGAGGGCCGCGAGCCGGAGCGCGCGCTGTGCGGCCGGGACGAGCCCGTCCGCGGCGGGCCGGAGCGCGGCGGGGGAGTGGCGCCGGGGGCGGGCCTGCGCTGGGTGCGCTCGTCCAGATAGCCCTCGGCGAGGCGACCGGTCGGCTGGTCGTGGCTCTGCCGGGGCGCGGGCGGCCGGACGGCGCCGAGCCCTTGAGCCTCGCGGGCCGCGATCTCCTTGAGCCTGAGCGACAGTTGGAGCGTGCTGGGCCGCTCCTCCGGATCCTTGGCGAGGCAGGCCCGGATCAGCGGCGCGAGCGCGTCGGGCACGCCGTGCAGCTGCGCCTCCTCGTGGACCACCCGGTAGAGCATGACCTCGGAACTGCCGTGTCCGAAGGGTGAGTCCGCCATGCCCGCGTACGCGAGGGTGGCGCCGAGCGCGAAGACGTCGGTGGCGGGGGTGACGGTGGCGCCGCGCACCTGTTCGGGCGCGAGGAAGCCGGGCGACCCGACGGCCGTCCCGACGTGCGTCAGCGTCGAGGCGCCGGTGGCCCAGGCGATGCCGAAGTCGATGATCCGCGGGCCCTTGGGGGACAGCAGGATGTTCGACGGCTTGAGGTCGCGGTGGACGACACCGGCCTCGTGCACGGCCACCAGGCCCTCCGCGAGCGCGGAGCCGACCACCGCCACGTCGGCCGCGGAGAGCGGCCCCTCGGCGGCGACCTTGTCGTGCAGCGAGGGACCGGGCACGTACTGCGTGGCGAACCACGGCCGGTCCGCGTCGAGGTCGGCCGCGACCAGCCGTGCCGTACAGCCGCCGCGGATGCGGCGCGCGGCCGACACCTCACGGGCGAACCGCGACCGGAACTCCTGATCCTCCGCCAGATCCGGCCGGATCACCTTCAGCGCGACGCGTTGGCCGCGCCGGTCCGAGCCCAGATAGACCACACCCATGCCGCCGGCGCCCAGGCGCCTGTGCAACCTGAACGAGCCGACGACACGCGGGTCCTCGCGCCGGAGCCGCATCATCGTCATGTCCATCCCCGCTACCCGGTCCGTTTGACGAGCCACAGCTTACGTTTCCACGGCCGGGCACGTGCAGAGGCCGCGCCCTCGCGGGGCGATCGATTGTCAGTGCCCGGTGGGAAACTTGAAGAGTGGTCAGAAGGCGGGGGACCTGGGGGCGTTGCTGATGCCCCGATCTCCAACCATCCATCGCTGAAGGGGGATTGATCCCGTGAAGGGTGATCGCGTGGAGATAGTCGTGGACGCCGGTGACACGACTCGGACGTACGAAGTGGTGGCCAGTCGGGCGGGTCGACGGGTGGAGACGGCGGTGCGCAGGGGAGTGGTCGAAGTGAGCGAAGTCACCCGAAGCGGATCAGTGGTGCGTACGGCGCGGTTCATGTCCACCCGCGTCCTCGCCTTGGTGGAACAGCCCGTTCCGAGGGAGGACACCTCCGAGGCAGCGGCCCGTCCCCTCCGGGAAGACCCGGAGTCCTAGGACCTCTTCTCCACCCACGGGAGTACATGCGTGCCGGGTGCTCATCCTCCGGGAGGCCCGGCAATCGGTACGAGGGCATGACGTCCCGCACCCGCCCCGCACCTAAATTTGAGCTCAAGCGGCGGGTGGCGCACTCGTCCCCCGAGGCCGGACACTCGCCGCTGCCAACACCACATCGAAGCGGTCAGGAGAGGAATCATGGCGGACACGGCACCGCGGACCATGATCCGCACGCAAGGGCGCAGATTCTCCGCGTTCGGCGTCCGCCCGTCCGGCACGCGCCATCCTCTGGTGGCGACGGCCATGGTCCTCCCCCTGGCAGCTCTGCTCGTGGTCGTCTTCGGCGGCTGGGAGTCAGTGGTCACACAAGCGTCGTCCGTGGGCGTGATGCTGGGGCGCTGAGCGGCGCCCCAGGCCCGGAAGAGCGGTCCGGGCGGGGACATCCGGCCATGAAACCCCGTGGGGACGGGGGTGCGGCGGACGGCAAAATGCCCGCGCAGCTGGGGAGCTGCGCGGGCATGGCCATGTCCGCGCCCGGAACCGGCCGCCGCCCGCGGGCGTCCTGGTCGTCATGGCGCAGGGCGGAAGCACGATGGGCGAGGAGCCGGGCTGGGGTGAACTGCTGCTCGGCTTCGCCGCCGCGGCTCTCCCGCCCACCCTGATCGGCGGGGCGCTGATCCTCTCCCTCGTCGGCCTGACGGTATGGGCCACGGCACCCCTGCGCGGACGCAGACGCCCCCGGACCCATAGCCCCGAACCGCTCGCCCGCCCCGGGCCACCCGCCTCCCGGGAGGGCCCGGCCCCGGTCGCCGAACACCGACCCGCCGAACCACCGAACCCCTGAGCACCCGCCCGCCCGGCGCCCCGCCCGCCCCGCAGCAGGCCGACCGCCGCCCCGGCGGCCCCACCCCCACGCCCCAGTCGTACGCTTCGCCGACGACCCTTCGACGTACGGACGTGCCAGAGACCGTGACCCCCGCGCTGCTCCCCGCCCTGACCGCCGAGGTCCGCTCCGCGGCCCACCCGACGGTCGGCGCGGTCTGCTCCTGCCCCGTCGGCGACGCGGTGCTCGCGGAGCGGGAGGACGCCACGGTGGTCCGGCACGGCGCCCTTGTCGCCAAGGCGCACGCCCCCGGCACGGACCCCGCGGAGCTGGCCGTACGCCTGGACGTCGCCACCCGGCTCCCCGGCACCCTCCTCGCGCCCCTGCACCCCGGCGCCATGCCCCTCCACGGCCGCCTCGTCACCCTGTGGCCGCACGGCACCCCGGTCGACCGCGACGACCCCGACGCCGCCCCCTGGGAGGCCGCGGCGGCCCTCCTCGCCCGGCTGCACGCCACACCTCCGGCGGCGCTCCCGCATCCGCTGCCGCCCATGCGCGGCCCCCTCAAGGCGGCCCGTGCCGTCGACCGGCTGCGCGCGGCCGGTCCGCACCCCGCCGCCGCCCCGGTCCTGCGCGCCTGGGCCGCCCTGCCGCCCTGGGCCCGCGCCGAGGCCCCCGCACCGGGCCCGCCGCGGCTGTGCCACGGGGACCTCCACCTCGGCCAGCTCGTCCAGGCCCCCAAGGGGAACTGGCTGCTCATCGACGTGGACGACCTCGGCGCCGGCGACCCCGCCTGGGACCTGGCGCGGCCCGCCGCCTGGTTCGCGTGCGGCCTGCTCGCCCCGCAGGAGTGGACCCGCTTCCTGGACGCCTACCGACGGGCCCACGGACCCGCCGTTCCCGCGGACGGCGGCGACCCCTGGCCCGCCCTGGACGTTCCCGCCCGCGCCCTCACCGTGCAGACCGCCGCGCTGGCGATCGCCAAGGCGGTCGCCGCGGACCGGCCCGTGGACGAGGTCGAGCAATCCCTGGTCGACGCCTGCGACCGCATGGGCTCAATCGCCGCCTGACCACCCGAGTTGGCACCGGAGGCGACGAAGTAGGGTGCAACGCACCGAAGCCGGGCAGTGTTCCGGCGAAGCAGTCACCACCGGCGAGGAGTTGAGCCGTCCATGCAGTGCCCCAAGTGTCACGCACCGATGCACACGTACAACCGCAACGGCGTCCAGATCGAGCAGTGCAGCAACTGCCGCGGGATATTCCTGGACTACGGCGAGCTGGAGTCCCTGACCCGCCTGGAGTCGCAGTGGGGCGGACAGCAGGTCCCGCCGCCGGCGCCACCGGCCCCGCAGGGCTACCCCGCGGCCCCCGCGCCGGCCTGGGGCGCCCCGCACGGCGGCCACGGCGGTCACGGTGGTCACGGTGGTCACTACGGCCACAACCGTCACAAGAGCTTCGGGCACATGCTCTTCTCGTCCTGAGCGAACGACGAAGCCCCCGGTCGTGGGGACGACCGGGGGCTTCGTGGGGTGGTGCGCGATACTGGGATTGAACCAGTGACCTCTTCCGTGTCAGGGAAGCGCTCTCCCGCTGAGCTAATCGCGCAGGTGAACCTGCGTGTGCTGCGTACTGCGTGCGCGATACTGGGATTGAACCAGTGACCTCTTCCGTGTCAGGGAAGCGCTCTCCCGCTGAGCTAATCGCGCGGGACGACCCTCATGAAGACGACCTTCGTGAAGATCCAGTGGACGATACTGGGATTGAACCAGTGACCTCTTCCGTGTCAGGGAAGCGCTCTCCCGCTGAGCTAATCGTCCTTGGAGGTGGAGACGGGATTTGAACCCGTGTAGACGGCTTTGCAGGCCGTTGCCTCGCCTCTCGGCCACTCCACCAGGAGTGCGGGGGTTCGGGAAGATCCCCCTCTTCCTGCGAGCGGACGACCAGGTTCGAACTGGCGACCTCAACCTTGGCAAGGTTGCGCTCTACCAACTGAGCTACGTCCGCTTGTCTTTCCCGTTTCGCTTGCGCGTCCCGGCGACGTGTTGAACTCTAGCGGATTCCTGGGCCAGTACAAAAACGCGTTTGCGCAGCGTGCTGCGCTGTCGCCGGTCGGGGCGGTGCGAAGAGACCGGTCATAGACTCAAAGCTGTGCACAACCCCCCTCTGACGACCTCCGCCACGCTCCCTCCCATGGCGCGCTTCGGCGGCCGCGTGGCGACCGGTCTACGCGATGTGACCAGCGACCCCGCGGCCCTGGACTCCACCGGCTTCTGGGCGGTGTCCGCGGACTTCGAGGGGGGTCTGGTCTGCGCACGCTTCGACGACATGCGCGAGGAAGCGGTGCCCGCCCCCGTCCCCGGCGCCTGGCACGGCCCGGCCACCGACGCCTGGACGTCGTCCCTCGACCGCGCCGCGTACATGGAGGGCGTACGGAGGGTGCGCGCGTCCATAGCCGCCGGCGACGTCTACCAGGCCAACCTCTGCCGGGTGCTGTCCGCGCCCGTCCCCGCCGACGCCGACGTGGACGCCCTGACCGCACTCCTCGCGCGCGGTAACCCCGCCCCGTACGCCGGGACCATCCGGCTGCCCGGCCACGGCGTGGAGGTGGCCACCGCATCGCCCGAGCTCTTCCTGCGCCGCGCGGGCCGGGTCGTGGAGTCCGGGCCCATCAAGGGCACCGGGCGCACCGAGGCGGACCTCCTGGAGAAGGACTACGCCGAGAACGTCATGATCGTGGACCTCGTCCGCAACGACCTCGGCCGCGTCTGCGCCACCGGCTCGGTGACCGTCCCCGACCTCTGCGTGGTCGAGAAGCACCCGGGGCTCGTCCATCTCGTCTCCACCGTGAGCGGAGAGCTGAGCCCCGGCGCGGGGTGGCCCGAACTGTTCGACGCGGCCTTCCCGCCCGGCTCCGTCACCGGCGCTCCGAAGTCCAGCGCGCTGCGGATCATCGACGAACTGGAGACCGCGCCCCGGGGCCCGTACTGCGGCGGCATCGGCTGGGTCGACGCCGACCGCGGCACCGCGGAGCTCGCCGTCGGCATCCGCACCTTCTGGATCGACCGGGCCGCGGGCCTGCTGCGCTTCGGCACCGGCGCGGGCATCACCTGGGGCTCCGACCCGGAGGGGGAGTGGCGGGAGACCGAGCTGAAGGCGGCGCGGCTGCTGGCGGTAGCGTCGGGGGCGTACGCAGCGAGTGGAGGAACCCCGACGTGAAGATCTGGCTCAACGGTGGCCTGCAGGACCTCGACGCCGCCCGCGTCTCCGTGCTGGACCACGGACTGACGGTGGGCGACGGCGTCTTCGAGACGGTGAAGTCGGTCGAGGGCCGGCCGTTCGCCCTGACCCGCCACCTGGCCCGGCTCGCGCGGTCGGCGCGCGGACTCGGGCTGCCCGAGCCGGACCTGGACGAGGTGCGCCACGCCTGCGCCGCCGTCCTGGCGGCCGACCCGCTGCCGCTCGGCCGGCTGCGGATCACCTACACCGGCGGGATCTCGCCGCTCGGCTCGGACCGCGGCGACCAGGGCACCACGCTGGTCGTGGCGGCCGGCGAGGCCGGGCGGCGCCCCGACACCACCGCGGTGATCACGGTCCCGTGGACCCGCAACGAACGCGGCGCGCTGGCCGGCCTGAAGACCACCTCGTACGCGGAGAACGTCGTGGCGCTCGCCCGCGCCCGCGAACAGGGCGCGTCGGAGGCGCTGTTCGCCAACACCGTCGGCCGGCTCTGCGAGGGCACGGGCTCCAACGTCTTCGTCGTCCTCGACGGCGAACTCCACACCCCGCCGGTCTCCTCCGGCTGCCTGGCGGGCATCACGCGCGAGCTGACGGTCGAGTGGACCGGCGCCCGTGAGACCGAGCTGCCGCTGGACGTCCTGGACCGCGCCGACGAGGTCTTCCTGACCTCGACGCTGCGTGACGTCCAGGCCGTGCACCGGGTCGGCGACCGCCAACTGCCGGACGCGCCGGGGCCGGTGACCGCCAAGGCGATGCGGGTCTTCGACGAGCGGGCGGCGGACGACCTGGATCCGTGAGCCGGGTCCAGGGCCGAGGGGAAACCCTGGTGACGGTGCGGGCCCGGTGCGGGTAGAACGTCAGTGATGACCACGACCCTGCGGCCGACCGGGCCGCTTCAGCAGGGCGCCGACGGCGCCAAGGCGCGTACGTACGACGTCTGCGTGAACAGCCGGCCCGTGGGGTCGATAGACCTCGCCACGCACGACGTCTTCGGGCCCGGCGTCTGCCGCGTCCGCGACCTGCGGATCGCGGAACCGGACCGGGGCCGCGGCCGGGCCACCGTCGCGGCGCTCGCCGCCGAGGAGGTGGCCCGTGGCTGGGGCTGTACGCGCGTCGAGGCGACCGTGCCCGCGGCGGCCGCCGCGGCGCTGCGGCTGGCCACGGCGCTCGGCTACGTCGAGCGCAACCGCCAGATGGCCAAGCCGCTCGCGGGCGCGCTCACCCTGCCGGAGGGCACCGAGTGGCGGGCGATGACCGAGGACGAGTACGGGGCGTGGCTCGCGGACCACGAGGAGGGGTATGTGCGCGACTGGGTCGAGCGCGGCGTGCCCGAGGCGGAGGCACGCGCCAAGGCCAGGGCCGACAACGCGCGCTTCCTCCCCGACGGGCTCGCCACCCCGGACAGCCGGCTGAGCGTCCTCACACATCGGGGAACCAGGGTCGGCACCCTGTGGGTCGCCCTGGAGAGCGGCGGCGCCTTCGTCTACGACGTCGAGGTCGACGCGGAGCACCGCGGGCACGGCCACGGCCGTTCCCTGATGCTCGTCGCCGAGGAGCAGGCCCGCGCGGCGGGCCGCAGCCGCATCGGCCTCAACGTCTTCGCGGGCAACACCCCGGCGCTGTGCCTGTACGAGTCGCTCGGCTACGAACCCACCTCGTACTACCTCTACAAGCCGCTGTCCTAGTCCGCCGCGAGCAGCCGGTCGGCGATCTCCTCGATGCGGGCGCGCAGCCCGTCCTGGCTCTTGCCGCCGTCGAGGCGCTCGCCGTCGATGACGTACGTGGGCGTGCCGGTGACGCCGATCGCCTTGCCCTCGGCCTGGTCGGCGTCGACGATCAGGATGTGCCGCCCGTCGATCAGGGCGGTGTCGAACTCCTCGGCGTCCAGGCCGAGTTCGCGGGCGGTGTCCACCAGGTGGCGCTCGCCCTCGCGGTCCAGCTTCTCCACCCCGGCGAGCACCGCCTCGACGTACGGCCACCCCTTGCCCTGCTCGAAGGCCTCCTCGGCGGCCTGCGCGGCGGCGAAGGAGTGCTTGTGCTTCTCGAGGGGGAAGTGCCGCAGGCGCAGCTCGATGCGGTCGCCGTACCGGGCGCGCAGGGCGCGCACGTCGTCGAGGGCGGTACGGCAGTCGGGGCACTGCAGCTCGCACCAGACGTCGAGGACGACGGGGCGGGCGGGGCGGTCGGAGGGGGAGTCGCTCATGGGCACAGTCTTTCAGCCGGTCGCGGCCGCGCGCCCGCCGGATCCGCTTCCCGGGCGGCACGGGGCGTCACCGACCGGCACCTGGGGAGGAGGGCGGACCCCTAGATGACCCGGAAATGTCCCTGAGGTCCGCCCGCGACGTGGCTCCGCGGCGCCGACCCGGTGCAGGATGGAAGGGACGACAGCGTCATTTTCCGACGTACGCCTGCATGCCTGGAGGACCGGATGATTGCCGAGACCGTCTGTTCCGCCGTGTCCGCGGCCGGGCTGGGCATCGCCGCGGTCTCGGCCTACCGCAAGCGGTTCCTCTCCGCGGCCCGGCTCGCGGGGTACTCCCTGGTGCCGATCGGCCTGGTCCTGACGGGCGTCGTCGGCTGGGCGGCCGACACGGCGTTCAGCCTCAAGGCCTGGGTCGGCTTCGGCATGCTCGGCGTGGCCTGGCTGGTGTTCCTGGGCACGCGTGCCGTGGAGCGCAGGCAGGGCGGCACCCGCAAGGAGCGCAGGGCCGCGAAGGCCGCTCAGCGCGAGGCGGTGGCCCCCGGGGCGTCGGCCCCCTCGCTCGGCGGCAGCTCGCGGCAGGCCCCCGGCCGCCCGGCGGCCAAGCCGCAGTCGGCCGCGCCCGCGGAGGACTTCAGCGACATCGAGGCGATCCTGAAGAAGCACGGCATCTGAAGGAGCCGCGTCCGCGGGCGGCGGTCGTCAACCGCCGTCTGCGCTCCCGGGCGTGAATGGCTCCCTCGTTCGAGCGCGGTCGCGGGCGCCCCGGCCGCGCGCGAGAACGCGCTGGTGAGCGCGGGATGGGCGGGCCGCACGCCGGTCTTTCGCCGGTTCACGGGATCCGGCGAACTCCCGCTCGGACCGAGCGTGTTGGTCGGCGGGGGTCGCGGCGCTGCGTCATCATCACCGCGAGATGCTGGACACCACCACAGAGGGCGATGCCGCCCCGCCGGACGACGGCAGGCAAGCGGCACCGGCCCATGAGCGACGACCTGCCGACGCAGAGCGGCACGGCCCCCACGGCGAAGCGGAGCCGCCCGCCGGCGACGAGGAGCGGCAGGGCTGTCTCTTCGCCCTCTCCCAGCCACCCTTGATGATCTTTCTGGCGGTGATCGGCACCCTGATCCTGCTGGCCTCGCTGCACGACCTGCTGCTGCTCTAGCCCGCTGCTTCCCGGCGGCGGGCGCGGTAGGCGGCGACGTGCAGCCGGTTGCCGCAGGTGCGGCTGTCGCAGTAGCGGCGCGAGCGGTTCCGCGAGAGGTCGACGAAGGCGTGCCGGCAGTCCGGGGCCTCGCAGCGCCGCAGCCGTTCCTGCTCGCCGGCGACCACGAAGAAGGCCAGGGCCATCCCGCAGTCGGCGGCCAGGTGGTCGGCGACGGACGCCCCGGGCGCGAAGTAGTGGATGTGCCAGTCGTAGCCGTCGTGGTCGGTGAGCCGGGGCGTGGTGCCGGCCGTCGCGATCAGCTCGTTGAGGATCGCGGAGGCGGTCCGTGGTTCGGGGTGGGCGAAGACCTCCCCGAAGCGGGCGCGGATGTGGTGGACGGCGGCGAGGTCGTCCTCGGTGAGCACCCCGACGTCGCTCACGTCGTGGGTCCGTACGAATTCCCCGAGTGCCGCCACGTTCGCGAGCCCGTCCGTCCCGTTCGTTTCCGGTGCGGTGTTCACCAGATCGACCACGGAGTCTAGGGAACACCGGGTGTCGTGGGTGATCAGCACGATTCGCTCCCTGGCCTGGAGGTGGTGGCGGCCTCCCCTCGCCCCCGCGGGGCCGGGGGAGCGGTGCCCGCCGATGCTGGCCGATGCTAGCGGCTCACCCACAGGACGCACCGGCGCCGTCGCCGCGGAAAGTCCGCGGCGACGGCGCCGGTGTCTGTATCTGTTCGCCTTGTGTCGTTGTGTCGTGACTGCCTGCCGCCGTCGCCCCGAGTCGGACGGCGTATGCGGTTCTCGACGCGCCGGGTGGCGCTTAGCTCTCGGCCAGGATGTGTGAGAGCTCGGTGTCGAGGTCGAAGTGGCGGTGTTCCGTGCCGGGTGGCACGGCTGCGTCCGTTCTCTTGAGAAACGACTCCAGGGCCCGCGCCGGGGCCTCGAGCAGAGCCTCGCCCTCCGGCGAGCTCAGGGCGATGCAGACAACGCCCTGACCGTGGCTCCGGGACGGCCAGACTCGGACGTCGCCGGTTCCGGTGGGCCGGTGCAGGCCCTCGGCGAGGAGGTCGCGGGCGAACACCCACTCGACGGTTTCCTCGGCTCCGGTGTGGAAGGTGGCGTGCACGGCATAGGGATCGGCCGTGTCATACCGCAGTCCTGCGGGTACAGGCAGTGAGGACTCGCTCGACACAACGAGGCGCAGGTGCAGCTCGCAGCTGACCGTGGTGTTCATAAGCGCCAGGGCCTTTCGCTCAGTGTGCGCTCGGGGATTCGCACGTCGGCGAAATCGACATGCCACCTACGGTGCCGTTGTAAACCCCTCTGAGGGATTTGCGTGTCTTTATGTGCCTCGTATGGCGGGTTGTGTCCTTCGTTGATGCACCCATTCCGGTGACGGGTTTCCGTCCGGTAGGGTTTGGCCGCATGAATACGGGGAGTAACGAACCGGCGGAGGTCGCGGACCCAGCCGCCGGAGTCAAGCCCGAACAGCCGCTCGGTTCCCGAGCGCCGAAGTTCATCCAGGCCCGCCGGGCGCTGCACCTCAGCTGGCAGGTGGGCGTCTTCGTCGTGGGTCTCGCCGTGGTCGTGGCGGGCATCATCATGCTGCCCCTGCCGGGCCCGGGCTGGCTGGTGATCTTCGGCGGCATGGCGATCTGGGCGACCGAGTTCGTCTGGGCCCAGCTGGTGCTCCGCTGGACGAAACGCAAGGTCACCGAGGCCGCACAGCGTGCGCTCGACCCCAAGGTGCGCCGCAGGAACATCATCCTGACGACCATCGGGCTCGTGATCATCGCGGTGCTCGTCGGTATCTACGTGTGGAAGTTCGGCATCGTCATGCCGTGGAAGATCAAGGAGTGACCGGCGGGTGACTCCGAGGCGGTCCGGAGCACCCGCTGACATGCGGTAATGTTCTCCGTGCGCCCGGGGCGATTAGCTCAGTGGGAGAGCGCTTCGTTCACACCGAAGAGGTCACTGGTTCGAACCCAGTATCGCCCACCCCGGATTACGGCCCAGAGGCTTTTCAAGCCTCCGGGCCGTTCTCGTATTCCCGTGCCCGTGCGGGGAATTGACGGGGCGACACATTTCGGCCGTTCCTGGAATCAGCGCATTCGGTGGAGCGCATTCCGGAACCGGCGTGCGTCGCGCAGCCGTTGTTCATAAGTGGCGCCGACGGCGAGGAGCAGCAGGCCCGCGAGTGCGGGCGGCAGCCAGCGCGGCAGGGCGTCCACGACCTGCACGAGATACGGGGCGAGCTCGTGCAGCGCGTCCAGGGCGAGCACCCCGCCGCCCAGCACCAGTGGGGCGCTCAGCCGGTGGTGGGCGCCCAGCAGCGTCAGGACGAGGGCCGCCGTGCCGAGCAGCAGCGGACGCGGCCAGTGCGGGTCGCTCCAGGCGGCGGCGAGGCTCGGCAGCAGCGTCACCGCGAGGCCCGGGCCGTACGCCGTCCAGGAGAGGGCCGACGGGTCGCGGCGGCGCCGCAGCGCCCCGACGACCAGCGCGGGCACCGTCACCGGCAGTGTGTACGCCTCCGGGGCCGAGGCTCCCCAGGCGGCGAGGCGGACCCAGCCCGCCAGGACGAACAGCGCCACGGCCGCGTACCCGACGGCCCGGCGGTCCGGGCGCAGCGCGGTGCCGGACAGGATGAGGCCGCCGAGGCCCAGGGCGAGCGCGAGGGTGGGGGCGTCCGTGGCGGTGAGGGCGAGCGCGACGACTCCGGAGGCGGCGGCCGTGATCTCGACGGGCAGCGTCGGCGGACGTCCGCCGAGACGGGCCGCGGCGAGCGCCGCCAGGGCCGGCACCGCGAGGACGAGCAGCCCGGTGTGTTCGGGGCGCAGCCCGGTGGCGGCGCCCGCGGCGCAGGCCAGCGCCGCGGCGAACGCCACGGCCGCGCAGGCCGCCGCGGCGGCCACCCCGGGAGCGGGCGCCGTCTCGCGGGCCAAGGGCAGGCAGGCCGCCAGGCAGAGCGCGGTGAGGGCGCCGAGCGTGGTGAGCGTGGCCGCCGGGGTGGCGAGCGCGAGGAAGGCGGCACTCACCGCGGAGACCAGCGCGAGGACCACGGCGGTCACGGCAGCGCCGGCCGACACCGCGCGTGCCGCGACGAGGAGGAGGCCGGCGGCCACCAGTACCTGCGCCGACAGTCCGGCGGCGTACGGCAGTCGCAGCGCGCCGGGCAGGGCGACGGCCGCGGCCCAGCCGAGCACCGGCGCACCGTACCGGGCCGCGCGCCGCACCGGTTCCCCGAAGCCGGCACCGGCCCCGCGCACCACGAGGGCCACCGTCGCGAGGACCAGGGGGGACAGGAGCGGGTGCGGCAGGGGCAGTTCGCGCAGCACCTCCCCGGCGTCCGAGGGCGTTCCCGACCAGGCCCGGGTGGCCCAGCCGAGCGGCCCGAACAGGGCGAGCGCGGCGACCGGCAGCGCCCACAGCACCGCGAGCCCCTGCACCACACCCGACGCCGCACCCACCCCGCGGCGCGGCGCCCGGGGCAGCGGAGCGCGCAGGACCGCCAACAGCGCGACGCCACACGCGAGATGGGCCGGCACCGTCCAGGCGGCGGGCAGCACGGTGCGCAGCACCCCGCCGGCCGCGGCCACCGCGAGCAGACCGCCGGCGCACGCCGCACCGGTCACGACCCGAACCCCCTTCGCCCGGTACGCGACCGTCGCGGCGATCGCGGCGGCGAACAGCAGCAGCACACCCGCACGCGTCGCCCCGGCCGGACCGGCGGCCTGCGCGGAGAGCCAGCCGGCGCTCGCCGCGCCCCACAGCCCCAGCAGACCGGCCCCGGCCGCGGCGGTGACCCGCACCGAACGGACGCCCGCCCACAGCGCGAGCGCGGTGTCGCAGGCGGCCGTCACGAGCAGCGCGGCCGTCATCGCGTGCTGCCCGGCGTGCGCGGCACCCGCCGCCAGGACCAGCGGGAGTTGGGCTGTCGCCACGGCCGCGGGGAGCGGCAGGCGCAGCGCGCCGAGGAGTGTGCCGTACCCCGCCCACAGCGCGGCGAGAACCGCGGACGTCGCCGCGGCGAAGGTGAGGGTGTCGACGTCGGGGAGTGCCAGATGGCGCAGCGCGTACGAGTCGAGGACGGTCAGCGCGAGCCCGAGACCCGCCACCGCCTCCGCCGTCGAGCGCAGCGAACGCCGCAGCAGCACGGCCGGCACGCCGAGCGCCGCCAGCGTCACCGCGCCGAGGACCGCGCCGCGCCCGCCGATGCCCAAGTGGCCCCAGCTCACCACGGTGAAGGCGATCGCCGCGACGGTCAGGAGCACCCCGCCGAGCAGCAGCAGGATGTTCTGCGCGCTCACCGGCGCGGTCTCGGCGGCGGGCGGGCCGGCCGGACGAGGGGGCGGCCCGGCCGGGCCCGCCGCGCGCAGGACACCGAGCAGCCACGCCCGGCGCCGCAGCAACTGCGTCCTGCGCGCCTCCAGTTGGCGCAACTCTCCGTCGAGGATGCGGAGCTCCTCGGCGGGAGGCGGAAGGTAGGTCATGGTGGTGGAGTCTGGTCCGCGGCGCACCGCACGGCATCGGTACGGGTACTCAGGACGTACTCAGGTCCGTCTCCCTGCGGGCCCGGGTGTTTCCGGCAGACTGCCCCCATGGACTGGTGCCACTACCGCTTCCGCAGCGTCTGGGATCTGCCCGGCGCCCCCGCCGACGTCTACGCCGTCCTGGAGCGGGCGGAGGAGTACCCGCTGTGGTGGCCGCAGGTGCGCGAGGTGACCCCCGTGGACGAGGTGAGCGGCGTCGCGCGCTTCCGGTCCTTCCTGCCGTACGACCTGAACGTCGCCATGCGTGAGCAGCGCCGCGACCCCGCCGCCGGGATCCTGGAGATCGCCATGACCGGCGACCTGGAGGGCTGGGCGCGCTGGACCGTCCGCGCGGCGCCCGGCGGAACCAGGGCCTCCTACGACCAGGAGGTCGTGGTCCGCAGACGCCTGATGCGGCGCCTCGCGGTGCCCGGCCGTCCGCTGTTCCTGCTGAACCACGCGCTGATGATGCGCGCCGGCCGGCGAGGTCTCGCGGCCCGGCTGAGGGCGGTTTGAAGGAAAGGCGCCCGGACCTGTATTGTTCAGTGCGTTCCCGGGCGATTAGCTCAGTGGGAGAGCGCTTCGTTCACACCGAAGAGGTCACTGGTTCGAACCCAGTATCGCCCACCCGGAGAATGCCGGTCCGTCAGCAGACGGACCGGTTTTTTTCTTGTCCCTCGTGTCCGCTCAGGCCGCCGCCGAGAGTTCGGGACGCAGCGGCCACGCCGGGTCCACGGCCTCCGGTGTGCCGCTCTTGGCGAACCACGCCTGCAGCCCCCGGGCCTGCGCCGCGTGCCAGACGGCCTGGAGCGTGTGCAGCTCGGCCGGCGAGAGGCGCTCGAGGCGCCCCGCGAAGCGCCGTCCCACCGCGCGGACGACATCCATGGCGGCCTGCGCGTCCGCCGCCGCGTCGTGCGCGTCCGCCAGCTCCACCTCGTACTGCTCGCACAGGTCGGTGAGCGTGCGGCGGCCCTTGCGGTAGCGGTCCAACTGCTTGTCCAGCACCCTCGGGTCGATCACGCACAGCGGTGAGCCCTCCATGTACCGGCTCAGCGACGAGGCGCGGTGCCTGCGCAACTCCCGGTCCAGGATGGTCAGATCGAACGGCGCGTTCATCACCACGATCGGCCGGCCCGCCGCGCTCTGCTCGGCCAGATCGCGCGCTATCTCCTCCACCACCGGCGACGGCCAGCGGCCGGTGCGCTGCAGATGATCCTCCGTCAGTCCGTGGATCGCGGTGGCGGATGCGGGCACCGGAACGCCCGGATTCACCAGCCAGCGGGTGATGCGCGGCCGGGTGCCCGCGCCCTGCTGGACGACGACGGCGGCCGACACGATGCGGTCGGTCTCGACGTCGACGCCCGTGGTCTCCGTGTCGAATGCGGCCAAGGGGCCCTCGTACCAGCACGTCATAGTGACGCAACTCCTCGATCAGTTCCGGCAGATGACGTTCCGTCCCCTGCCCACGCTGGTGATACCCGGGCCGTTTGCGCTGTACGCGGCCCGGAGACAACAGAGGTACGGGACCTCGGAATTGGCGTCCCGAGCGGGGAACCACCGGTTTCGGAAGGCTTGTCGGACATGGCGCTCGCGCAGCCCGAACAGGGTGGGCTGCTGCCCGGGCGGATCGCACCGTCGCGCGGCACACTGGCCACCACCGCCTGTATGGAGACACTTCAGGTGGGCTACCTGCATGCCGTCGCGGCGGCCGCGGGATGCTCGCTCTCCCAGCCCTTTCCGGACAACGGCATCGACTGGCACGTCAGCCACAGCGCCCCCGGGCACACGGTCGACGACGAGGTCACCATCAAGGTCCAGCTGAAGTGCACCTACCAGATACCGCCGAATCCGGCGGGGCCCGCCTTCTCCTTCACGCTCGACAACGCGCACCTGGTGAAGCTCGCCCGTACGCCGGTCTCGGTCCACAAGATCCTGGTCGTGATGCTCGTGCCCCGCTCCCGCGACGACTGGCTGCGCGCCGGGCACGACCGGCTCGACCTGCGGCACTGCTGCTACTGGACCAACCTCGCCGGACACCCGGTGACCGGCCGGAGCAGGACCACCGTGCGTGTGTCGACCTCGCGGATCTTCGACGACCGCGCGCTCTGCGAGATCATGACGCGCGTCGGGACGGGAGGGAGACCCTGATGCACCGCCCCTTCGACCGCGACGAGCCCGTGCCCCCCGTCCGCCCGCACCCCGCCCCGGCCGCCGGCCGGTGGGCACGGCCGCCCGAGCCCGCCCAGGTCGACCCCGCCGTGCTCGGCGCGCTGCTCGCCCGGCACGGCTGGCAGCGCCGCGGCGGAGCCCCGGGGCGCTACGCGCGCTGGACCCCGCCGGGCCCCGGCGGCGCCGGCACCAGCCTGCTCGTGCCGGAGAGCCGCGCCTTCCCCGACTGCGAGGACCTGATCGGCGAGGCCCTCCTCGCGCTCTCCCGCAACGCGGCGCCCGCCGCCCGCGACGTACTGGTGGGGCTCGCCGTGCCGAGCGACGAGATCCACTGGTGGCGCGACGTCCCGGCGGGGCCCGCGGGCGCCGCGACCTGGCCCGCCGAGGAACAACTGCGCTCCGCCGCACGGCAGATGCTGCTCGCCGGGGCGCTCGCCGCGCGCGGCAGCGCCGGCTACCACGGCGCGCGGCACCGCGGCCCCGCCGCCGCGTCCCTGGAGAACGTCCTGGTGGGGCCCGCGGCGGGCGGACGCCGCCTCACCGCCTTCGTGCCCGTCATGACGGGACGGCCGCTCGCCGTCCGGCTGCACCACGCGCTGTACGCCGCCCGGGAGGCCGTCGACTACCAGCGCGCCACCGGCGGCATGGACGCCTTCGACGGCGCCGTCGAGGCGGGCGTCAGCCATGAGCTCACCGAGGCGCTCGTCGCGCTGGTGCGCGGTACGGAGGGGGCGCGCGTGGCGGTGGAGTGGGCGCCCGGCGCCGGGGTGCCCGAGGGGTGCGCGGCACGCGCCGAGCCCGTCGAGTTCTCGCCCGGCGATCTGCCGGTGCTGCGCGAGGCGGGCGCCCGGTACCTGCGCGACGAGCCGCCGGTGCCGGTGCGGCTCACCGGGGCCGTGGTGCGGATGCGGCGGTCGGCGCCGAGCGGCGCCGGCGCCGTGCGGGTCCGGGTGATCGCGGGTGCCGACGTCCCGCAGGTCCGGATGGTCCTGGACGAGGAGTCGTACCGCATCGCGGGCCACGCGCATCTGGTCGGCCTGCCGATCCGGGTGCACGGCCGGCTGGAGAGCCGGGGCGGCTTCCGCAGGCTCACCGGGGCGAATGGGGTGGTGCCGGTCCAGGTGGACGACGCGGAGCGCGACCGGCTCATGAAGTCGCTCCAGGAGAACCTGGACTTCTTCGAGGGGGCGTGCGGCGCCGAGTGACGGGGTACGGAGAGATCCGTTTCGCGGCGGGGGCCCGTGGCTCGGTACGATTCTCCTTGCGCACGCGTGACAGAGAGCGGCGCACCCCCTTTCAGGTAGGAGAGACCGGTGTCAGACGTCCGTGTGATCATCCATCGCGATTCCGAGCGGGAAGAGCGCGTGGTGACGACGGGCACTACGGCCGCCGAGCTCTTCCCCGGTGAGCGCACCGTCGTCGCGGCCCGCGTGGCCGGTGAGCTGAAGGACCTGGCGTACGCCGTGGCCGACGGCGACGAGATCGAGCCCGTCGAGGTCTCCTCCGAGGACGGCCTGAACATCCTGCGCCACTCGACCGCGCACGTCATGGCGCAGGCCGTGCAGGAGCTCTTCCCCGACGCCAAGCTGGGCATCGGCCCGCCCATCCGGGACGGCTTCTACTACGACTTCGACGTCAAGGAGCCGTTCACCCCCGAGGACCTCAAGCGCATCGAGAAGAAGATGCAGGAGATCCAGAAGCGGGGGCAGAAGTTCTCGCGCCGCGTCACCACCGACGACGACGCCCGCGTCGAGCTCGCCGACGAGCCGTACAAGCTGGAGCTCATCGGCCTCAAGGGCAACGCCGCGCAGGCCGCCGACGGCGCCGACGCCGAGGTGGGCGCCGGCGAGCTGACGATCTACGACAACCTCGACGCGAAGACCGGCGAGCTGTGCTGGAAGGACCTCTGCCGAGGCCCGCACCTGCCCTCCACCCGCGCCATCCCCGCCTTCAAGCTGATGCGCTCCGCCGCCGCCTACTGGCGCGGCAGCGAGAAGAACCCGCAGCTCCAGCGCATCTACGGCACCGCGTGGCCGTCCAAGGACGAGCTGAAGGCGCACCTGGAGTTCCTCGCCGAGGCCGAGAAGCGCGACCACCGCAAGCTCGGCTCCGAGCTGGACCTCTTCTCCTTCCCCGAGGAGCTCGGCCCGGGCCTCGCGGTCTTCCACCCCAAGGGCGGTGTGATCCGCAAGGTCATGGAGGACTACTCGCGGCGCCGCCACGAGGTCTCCGGCTACGAGTTCGTGAACACCCCGCACATCTCGAAGGAGAAGCTCTTCGAGATCTCGGGCCACCTGCCGCACTACGCGGAGGGCATGTTCCCGCCCATCGAGTTCGACGAGCAGAACTACCGCCTCAAGGCGATGAACTGCCCGATGCACAACCTGATCTTCAAGTCGCGCGGCCGCTCCTACCGCGAACTGCCGCTGCGGCTCTTCGAGTTCGGCACCGTGTACCGGTACGAGAAGTCCGGCGTCGTGCACGGCCTGACCCGCTCGCGCGGCTTCACCCAGGACGACTCGCACATCTACTGCACCAAGGAGCAGATGCCGCAGGAGCTCGACACGCTCCTGACCTTCGTGCTCGACCTGCTGCGCGACTACGGCCTGAACGAGTTCGAGCTGGAGCTGTCCACCCGCGACGACTCCGACAAGTTCATCGGCGAGGACGCCGACTGGGCGGAGGCCACCGAGGCGCTGCGGCTCGCCGCCGAGAAGCAGAACCTGCCGCTGGTGCCCGACCCGGGCGGCGCCGCCTACTACGGTCCGAAGATCTCCGTGCAGGCCAAGGACGCGATCGGCCGCTCCTGGCAGATGTCGACCATCCAGGTCGACTTCAACCAGCCCAAGCGGTTCAACCTGGAGTACACCGCGGCGGACGGCTCGCGCCAGCAGCCCGTCATGATCCACCGCGCGCTGTTCGGCTCCATCGAGCGGTTCTTCGGCGTGCTCCTGGAGCACTACGCGGGCGCCTTCCCGGCGTGGCTCGCGCCGGTGCAGGCCGTCGGCATCCCGATCGGCGACGCGCACGTCGACTACCTCCAGGAGTTCGCCGGGAAGGCGCGCGCCCAGGGGCTGCGGGTCGAGGTCGACGCCTCCTCCGACCGGATGCAGAAGAAGATCCGCAACCAGCAGAAGGCCAAGGTGCCCTTCATGGTCATCGCGGGCGACGAGGACATGAACAACGGTTCCGTCTCCTTCCGCTACCGCGACGGCTCGCAGGAGAACGGCATTCCGGCCGACGAGGCCATCGCCAAGATCGCGAAGGTCGTCGAGGAGCGGACGCAGGTCTGAGCCGGACCGGCGCGGGTTCAGCCGCCGCTCTCGTGGTGTGACGAGGCCCCCGGGGTGTTCCCCGGGGGCCTCGCACCCGTCCCGGGCTGCCGCTACCGGTCCCGCCGCGTCCCTCCGCCCGTCCGCCCCGTGCCGCTCTCCGCGTCCTCGCGGGCGAAGACCTGGATCAGCCACGACGAGAACGAGCCGGTGACCGCGCCCAGCAGCGCCAGGCCGCAGCCCATCAGCCCGACGGCAACGAGCCGGCCGAGCGGCGTGACGGGTGCCACGTCCCCGTACCCGACGGTGGCCAGCGTGGCGCAGGTCCACCACACGGCGTCCCCGAAGGTGACGATCGTCGCGCCGGGCGCCCCGTGCTCCTGGTGGTAGACGGCGAGCGCCCCGGCGAAGCCGAGGAGCAGGGCGGCCAGGCCCGCGTACGCCATCACGCGCGCGTACAGCGGCAGGCGCGGCTCCGCGTGCCGCCGCCGCACCGCCTCGTAGACGTGCACGATCCGCAGCGGCCGCAGCAGCGGCAGGGCGAGCACGACGGTATCCAGCCAGTGCCGGCGCACGAAGCCGAGACCCTGCCCGCTCAGCCGCCACCGCACCGCGTAGTCCACGGCGAACGCCGCCCACGCCGCGCACGCCACCGCCAGGCACAGGTCACGCCAGGGCGCCGGCAGCCCATGGGCCAGGACCCGCACCGCGTACGCCGCGAGGAACAGCAGCGATGCCACGGCGAGCGGGCCTTCGGTGCGGGCTTGCCAGCGCTCCTGCCGTACGTCGTCGATCATCGGCCAAGCTTCGCCGGGAGGGCACCGGTGTCCGCCCCGGCGACACGCCCCGTACGGGCGAAGTCATATGCTGCATCTCATGACGAGTGAGCCGGAGCAGCAGATCGGAGTCGGCACGCAGGACGCGTTCCAGCGCCTGTGGACGCCCCACCGGATGGCGTACATCCAGGGCGAGAACAAGCCGACGGGCCCAGGCGCCGACGACGGCTGTCCGTTCTGCTCCATCCCGGCCAAGTCCGACGAGGACGGCCTGGTGATCGCGCGCGGCGAGCAGGTGTACGCGGTGCTCAACCTCTACCCGTACAACGGCGGCCACCTCATGGTGGTGCCCTACCGGCACGTCGCCGACTACACCGAGCTGTCGGCGGCCGAGACCGCCGAGCTGGGCGAGCTGACCAAGCAGGCCATGACGGCGCTGCGCACCGCGTCCGGCGCGCACGGCTTCAACATCGGCATGAACCAGGGGGCCGTGGCGGGCGCGGGCATCGCCGCCCACCTGCACCAGCACATCGTTCCGCGCTGGGGCGGCGACACGAACTTCATGCCGGTCGTCGGCCACACCAAGGTGCTGCCGCAGCTGCTCGGCGACACCCGGAAGATGCTCGCCGACGCCTGGCCGACCGGCGCCGACCAGCAGTGACGGCGTTGTATTGCACCAACCCCCCTGTGCGGTAGGAGGGTTGGAGGCGGCAACCTCTCCTGCCACGCTCCATTCAAGGAGCCCGGTCCGGGAGGGGTCATGTCCGTCGGCACGGCAGAGGCGGCCGCCCCGGAGTGGGCGGAATTCGGGCGGCGCCTGCGCTACCACCGGCGCCGGGCCGGGCTCACCCAGCTCCAGCTCGGCCGGCGCGTGGGCTACCACCACAGTTTCATCAGCAGACTGGAGGGCGGGCTGCGGGAGCCGCCGTCCGACCTGGTGGACCGGCTCGACGCGGTCCTGGGGACGGGCGGTCAGCTCGCCGCGGCCGTCGCCGCCCGGACGACCCCGTCGCCGGGCGTCCCCGGCCCGTGTCTGACGGCATCCACGCTGTTCGCCCCGATCCCGGGGGCGGACGCTCCTGACGGGACCCCCGGGGACGAGGCGCCGCCAGTCGCGCAGCCCTGGCCCGCGCGGCTGCCCGCCGAGGGGCTCGCCTGCCCGCTGCACGGCCGGGTGGGCTGTGCGACGCCCGACCGGAGCTCGGTGGCGGACCTGCTGACCGGGCTGACCGGGCTCACCGGGGCGTACGAACGCGCCGGCGGGGCGGGTGGCGCGGGCGGCGCCGAGACGGAGCTGCTGCACGGTCTGACCGCCGTGCTGGCCTGCCTGATCCGTGCGGCGTTCGCTCACGTCACCGACGCCGGCGCGCACACCGTGGAACGGCTGCTGCGGGGCGTGGTCCGCTGGGCCGACGCGGTCAACGCCACGGGCCGGCTGCCGTACGGCCAGCTGCGGCTCGCCGCACAGTACGCCCAGGTCGCCGGGCGGCTGCGGATGGAGCGCGGGCAGAGCGGCGTCGCCATGGCCTGGTTCGGGCACGGCCTGCGGTGGGCCGATGCCGCACGGGACGCCGAGGCCCGCGCGACCCTCCTCAGCGACATGTCCACCCTGGTCCGGCTCGACGGGGACGCCGCGTCGATGCTCGGGTACGCGCAGGCCATCGGGGCGGTGGACGCCAAGCGGCGCTGGATGACGACGCTGGCCGACCTGTACCAGGCGCGTGCGTACGCACTGGGCCACGACGCCGACGCCTGCCGCCGGCACATCGCCCTGGCCCGGCGCAGATTCGCCCGGCTGGACGACCGGGACCGTCTCGAAGCGCCCTGGCTGTCGGGCGGGGAGGGCGTGCTGCGGCTGGAGTCGGCGATCGGCGGGGCGCTGCGGGACCTCGCGGCGGCGACGGGGGACCGGGCGGTGGCCCGCCGCGCGGTCGAGGCCACCGCCCGTTCGTACGCGCTGCTCCCGCCCGTCATGCACTCCACGCGCCTGCTCCTCACCCTGCGCCTCGCGGACAGCTGGGCGTGCGCGGGGGATCCGGTCGCGGCGGTCACCCTGGCGCGTCCGGTCGTCGAAGAGGCGGTGCGCGCACGGGAGTTGATGATCGCCGTCGAGCTGCGCGGGCTGCACGACCGGCTCGCGGGGGACTGGGGCGAGCTGCCGGAGGTGCGGGAGTACCGGGAACGGGTGCGCGGCGCCTCGGGGTGAGGCGCCGTGTGCCGGAGTGGGGTGCGGTGGTGCCGCCGCGCTTGCCAGTTCTTGCCGGGGCGGGCCGAGGGTCCGGAATCCGTTGACCGGGGGCCGGGCCGGTGTGAGGGTTCCGCCAGCCATGAGGGTGTCATGTCACCGCCAGTCCGGGACGAGAGTCGCGGGCACGACCGTACGGCCTGACGCGCACGTGCTCCCCCTGGCCCGAAGGAGCCTCAACACCTCTCACAAGGAGCCGTGATGCTCAGACGATCCGCAGCGGCCGGGATAACCCTGGCCCTGGCACTCGCGGGGGTGACGGTACCGGTCTCCCTCGCCTCGGCGGCCACGGCCGCACCCGCCGCGGGCAAGCCGGACCCCCTCGCCAGAGCCGTCGCCGCCGCCGACAAGGCGGTGCGCAGCGGTCTCGACTCGCTCGCCGGGGGACCCGAGGAGCAGTACGACCGGAACCGGGTCACCCCCTGGGCCAAGGGCCTGTACTCGGTCGCGTACGAACGCACCTACCGGGGATTGCCGGTGGTCGGCGGCGACGCGGTGGTCCTCGCCGACGGCGACGGCAAGGTGCGGTCCGTGCAGTCCGCGACCGACACCACGATCTCGGTCACCACCGAGGCGGAGGTGAGCGCGGCACAGGCGGTCAGGACGAGCCGGACGAAACTGGCCTCGGTCAAGAAGGTCGACTCCAAGCGGCTGGTGGTCCGCGTCAGGAAGGACGCGCCCACGCTCGCCTGGGAGACCCGGCTGACCGGCCGCACCAAGGCGGGCGACCCCAGCAAGCTGCACGTGTTCGTCGACGCGCGCACCGGCAAGGTCATCGACACCTACGACGACGTCCGCTCGGGCAGCGGCCACAGCAAGTGGAACGGCCCCGACCCGCTGACCATCGACACCTCCCGGTCCGGCAGCAACTACGTGCTGCGCGACACCACACGGCCGGGCCTGCAGTGCTCCAGCTACCAGGGCGGAGTCTTCACCAAGGCGACCGACGACTGGGGCACCGGCGACCCCAGCAGCCGCGAGACCGGCTGCGTCGACGTGATGTTCGCCGCGCAGAAGCAGTCGAACATGCTCAAGGAGTGGCTCGGCCGCAACGGACACAACGGCAACGGCGGCAGCTGGCCGGTGAGCGTGGGCCTCAACGACCTCAACGCCTACTGGGACGGCTCCTCCGTCACCATCGGGCACAACAGCGCCAACCAGTGGATCGCCGGAGTGGACGTCGTCGCCCACGAGTTCGGCCACGGCCTGGACTCCTTCACCCCCGGAGGCGCGAACCACGAGAGCGGCCTGGGCGAGGCGACCGGCGACATCATGGGCGCCCTGACCGAGGCGTACATCAACGAGCCCGCCCCGTACGACACCCCCGACTACACCGTCGGCGAGATGATCAACCTCCAGGGGCGCGGCCCGATCCGGAACATGTACGACCCGAGCCGGGTCAACAACGACCCCAACTGCTACTCCGCCTCGATCCCGAACACCGAGGAGCACAAGGCGGCCGGCCCCATGAACCACTGGTTCTATCTGCTCGCCGAGGGGTCCAACCCCGGCGGCGGCAAGCCCTCCAGCCCCACCTGCAACAACCAGCAGGTGACCGGCGTGGGAGCCAAGAACGCCGGCAAGATCTTCTACGGCGCCATGCTGCTGAAGACCAGCGGCATGACGTACAAGCGCTACCGCACCGCCACGCTCACCTCGGCGAAGAACCTGGACGCGAGCTGCGACCTGTTCAACGCCACCAAGGCCGCCTGGGACGCCATCAGCATCCCCGCCCAGAGCGGTGACCCGAGCTGCTCCGGGCAGCAGAACGACTTCTCCCTCGGCCTCAGCCCGGCCTCGGGCCAGGTCGACGCGGGCTCCTCGGCCACCGCCACGGTCACCACCACGACCGTCACCGGCAGCGCCCAGCAGGTCGCGCTGACCGCCGCGGGCGCGCCGACCGGCGTCACCGTCTCGTTCGACCCCGGCACCGTCACCTCCGGCGCCAGCTCCACGATGAAGATCAACACCTCGGCGTCCACCACGCCCGGCACTTACCCGATCACCGTCACGGGCACCGCGGGCACCAAGACCCACACTGTCCAGTACACGCTGACCGTGGGCGGGGGCGGCAACCCGACGCCCCCGCCGGACATCGACGTGGAGAAGGTGCGGGCGCACCTCGCGCAGTTCAACACCATCGCCTCGCAGAACGGCGGCAACCGCCGGGCCACCGGCGCCGGTTACCGGGCGTCCCTCGCGTACGTCAAGGGCAAGCTGGAGGCCGCCGGCTACCAGGTCACCGAGCAGAGCTGCGCCTCCGGCTGCTCCGCGGGCGCGGGCAACAACCTGATCGCCGAGTGGCCGCAGGGGGACGCGAACAACGTCCGGATGTTCGGCGCGCACCTCGACGGCGTCGCCGCCGGACCCGGCATCAACGACAACGGCTCCGGGTCCGCCACGATCCTGGAGGCCGCGCTGACCCTGGCGCAGAACAACCCCACCATGAAGAACCGCGTCCGTTTCGCCTGGTGGACCGACGAGGAGCAGGGCCTGAACGGCTCGGACTACTACGCCGGTTCGCTCTCGGCCGGTGACCGCGCCAAGATCAAGGCGTACTACAACTTCGACATGGTGGGCTCCAGCAACGCCGGGTACTTCATCAACAACCTGACCTCCACGGCCTCGGTGCCCCTGCGGGACTACTGGAACTCCCTCAACCTCGCGCCCCAGGAGAACGTCGAGGGGCAGGGACGCTCCGACGACGCCTCCTTCCAGCGCGTCGGCATCCCCACCTCCGGCTACGCCACCGGTGCCTCGGCCGTGAAGTCGGCGGCGGAGGCGGCGAAGTGGGGCGGCACCGCGGGCCGTGCGTACGACGCGTGCTACCACTCCGCCTGCGACACCACCGCCAACGTCAGCGCCACCTCGCTCGACCGCAGCGCGGACGGGGTCGCGTACGCGGTCTGGAAGACGGCCGTCGGCGACAAGCCCGCCCCGACGGACGACTTCTCGCTCTCGGCCGACCCGGCCTCGGGCACGGTCGAGCGCGGTTCCGCCGCGAAGGTCACCCTCGCCACCGCCACCACCAGTGGTACGGCGCAGAAGGTGGGGCTCACGGCCTCCGGCGCCCCGGCCGGGGTGAGCGTCTCCATCCGCCCGGAGTCGGTGCTCTCGGGCGAGTCCGCGACGGCCACCGTGGAGGTCGGGTCGGGCACCGCGCCCGGCACGTACACACTGACCTTCACCGGCAACGGGCAGGTCAGCCACACCACCACCTACACGCTCACCGTGCCGGGCGGCGGCGGTGAGACGACCTGGCAGCTCGGTGCCACCTACGCGGCGGGGGACGTGGTCACCTACGAAGGCGTCCGCTACCGCTGCATCCAGGGCCACACCGCGTATCCGGGCTGGGAGCCGCCGAACGTGCCCGCCCTGTGGCAGGCCATCTGATCGCCGGCCGGCACCGGTAGCCGCCCAGGCGCGGCAGGGGGGCCGGTGACGCACCCGGGGCGGTGGGCCGCACGCGGTCCACCGCCCTTCGCCGCGCGCGGCGGTGCCGGGCCCGCCTCACGCGTCGTACACGTCCGCCTTGCGCGGCGTCGGGTCCTGGATCGCCCCGCTGAGGAAGCCGGAACGGGCGCCGAACTTCTCCGTGTTCACGCCGTTCTCGTCGAGCACCTTGATCGCGGCGGAGTGCACCACGCGCAGCACCGGAGTGGCGGCGCGCAGCGCGTCGTCGGCCATGAAGCGGTGCCGCCACGGCTTGTCCGCCCACGCGTGCCGCAGGCCGAACGGCTCGGGCAGGACCAGCCTGCCGCCGAGGTGGTCGAGCAGCGGCGGGTACCAGGTGAAGGGGGCGCGGACCGCGAGCCGGACGACCTCGTCCGCGTCGATCAGCGGGAGGTTGCGGGTGGTGGTCTCCCAGAACTTGATCGGCTTGGTCACCGTCTTCGTCTTGGGGGAGGGCTTGGTGGTGAACAGCGGGTGCACCGGGCCCAGGGCGTGGCCGGTGACCTCGATGCGCAGCGTCTCGTGCAGCACGGTCACCGTGATCAGCATCGTGATGACCAACTGGCCGTCCCAGAGCGTGAACTGCACGCCCAGGTAGTGACGGTTGCCGCTGCCGAACTGCTGTTCGTTGCAGATGCGCTGTATCTCGTGGCCGCGGATCTGGAAGGCCTCGACGTCCGTGCCGGTCGGGCGGGAGACCGCCTTGGCGTTCTCCCCGATGGGGGAGACGATCCAGTGCTTTATGTCCGGGGTGGGGAAGCCGCCGGTGTGCAGCGGGCCACGCTCCAGCATGCGCAGCTGGTCGTGCACCGCGCGTATGACATCCCAGCTGCGGAAGGGGTGGATCTCCTTGTCGGGGTCGGCCGGCACCAGCTCCTCGGCCAGCTGCCAGCTGCCCCAGCGCGTGCCCATGCCCAATATGCCCTTGGGCCCGGCGTAGAACACGGAGTTGCTCTGCTGCTCCGCGGAGAGCCTGGCCAGGGCCTGGCGGAGCCGCTCGGCGGGCGTCTCGCCGGGGCTGCCGGGCACCGCCTCGGGGATCTTGGCGCCGATGCCGCCGCCCGCGAGCAGGCTCGACCAGCGCTCGCGCAGGTCCCGGGCGGTGCGCTCGGCGATCTGCTTGGCCCAGAACCAGCCCACCACCGGCAGCACGATCGCCGCGCGCAGATACCAGGCCCAGAAGCCGTCGAACGGCAGCTTGAGCACGGCGAGGGCGGCCAGCACGCCCACCGCGACCAGCACGGCCGTGGCGAGCGCGCCCGCCCGCTTGTCGTCGCTCTTGGCGACCTGCCGCCTGATGGTGAAGACGACCAGCCACAGCAGCAGCCCCGGCAGGAAGAGCACCCCGCACAGCACCGTCACCGCGGTCAGCCAGCTGTCGCGCTCCTTGCGGATGCGGCTCGCCGCGAGGCAGTGCTCGACGACGGCCTGCGGCTCCGTCCCGAACGACTGGATCAGCGGACTGCGGCCGCCGCCCAGCATCCGCACCTGCACGGTGCGCGCGAAGGCCTCGCCGAGATTCGGCCTGAACAGTTTGAAGAGGCCGGGCTTCACCTCGGACGTGTGCCACTCGGTGTTGGCCGCGAGGATGCCGTCCACGTCGCCGTCGCGATACGCGGCCGAGGCCAGGGCCTGGGTCGCCGCCGTCTGCCCAGCGGTGCCCGAGAGCGGGACCTGGGCCCCCGGCCTGAAGTCGAATACATCGTCCGCCACTGCCGCCCCCATCGCCGCGACGCCTTCGCTGCTGCGGCTCTTCCCGACTTCCTTGTCCGGCACACCTGTTGTCGACCGGCACATCCGTTGATCAGGTCATCAGCGTATCCGGGCGCACCGACATCCGTCAGGGGGCGGCCGAATGCCGCCCGCCCGCCGCGCGGCGAGCGGGCGGGCCCGCGTCGGTCCGTCAACTACGGGGTGCGCTGCGCCTGTTCGCGGATCTTCTCGGAGAGCTGCGCGGGCATCGGCTCGTGCCGCGCGTACGTACGGCTGAAACGCGCGGTGCCCTGCGACAGGGAGCGCAGATCCACCGCGTACCGGCCGATCTCGATCTCGGGGACCTCGGCCCGCACCAGGGTCCGCCCACCGGGCGCCTGCTCGGTGCCGAGCACCCGGCCGCGGCGGCCCGACAGATCGCTCAGCACCGCGCCGACATGGTCGTCGCCGACGAGCACCCGCACCTCGGCGACCGGTTCGAGCAGATGGATCTTCGCGCCGGCCGCGGCCTCGCGCAGCGCCAGCGCGCCCGCCGTCTGGAACGCGGCGTCGGAGGAGTCCACCGAGTGCGCCTTGCCGTCGAGCAGCGTGATCCGCACGTCGATCAGCGCGTACCCGGCGGCCACCCCCTTGGCCGCCTGGGCGCGCACGCCCTTCTCGACCGACGGGATGAACTGCCGCGGGACCGCGCCGCCGACGACCTTGTCGACGAACTCGATGCCGCTGCCGCCCGGCAGCGGTTCGACCTCGATCTCGCAGATCGCGTACTGGCCGTGCCCGCCGGACTGCTTCACATGACGGCCCCGGCCACCGGACCGGCCCGCGAACGTCTCCCGCAGGGAGACCCTGTGCGCCACCACGTCGACCTGCACGCCGTACCGGCTGCGCAGCCGCTCCAGGGCGACGTCGGCGTGGGCCTCGCCCAGGCACCACAGGACCACCTGGTGGGTGTCCTGGTCCTGTTCGAGCCGCATCGTCGGGTCCTCGGCGACGAGCCGCGCCAGGCCCTGCGACAGCTTGTCCTCGTCGGCCTTGCTGTGGGCCTGGATGGCCAGCGGAAGCAGCGGGTCGGGCATGTCCCAGGGCTCCATCAGGAGCGGGTCGTCCTTGGCGGAGAGGGTGTCGCCGGTCTCCGCGCGGTTCAGCTTGGCCACGCACGCCAGGTCGCCCGCGACGCAGTGGGTGAGCGTGCGCTGCTGCTTGCCGAAGGGGGAGGACAGCGCGCCGACCCGCTCGTCGACGTCGTGGTCCTCGTGGCCCCGGTCGGCCAGGCCGTGCCCGGAGACGTGGACGGTCTGGTCGGGGCGCAGGGTGCCGGAGAAGACCCGGACGAGCGAGATCCGGCCCACGTACGGGTCGGACGCGGTCTTCACGACCTCGGCCGCGAGCGGCCCTTCGGGATCGCAGCTCAGCGCGGGCCTGGGCTTGCCGTCCGGGGTGGTCACGGCCGGCGCCGGGTGTTCGAGCGGGGTCGGGAAGCCGCCGGTGATCAGTTCCAGGAGCTCGACGGTGCCGATGCCCTGCCGGGAGCCCTCGGCGGCGGGCGCCGCGGCGAGCACCGGGTGGAAGATGCCGCGGGCCACGGCCCGCTCCAGGTCGTCCACGAGGGTCGTGAAGTCGATGTCCTCGCCGCCGAGGTAACGGTCCATGAGGGACTCGTCCTCGCTCTCCGCGATGATCCCCTCGATCAGCTTGTTGCGCGCCTCCTCGATCAGCGGCAGCTGGTCCTCGCCCGGCTCGGACTCCTTGCGCTCCCCGGAGGCGTAGTCGAAGACCCGCTGCGACAGCAGCCCGATCAGCCCGGTCACCGGGGCGTGGCCGTCCGGCCCCTGCTCGCCGTGGAGCGGCAGATACAGCGGCAGCACGGCGTCGGGGTCGTCGCCGCCGAACGCCTGCGCGCAGGTGGCCGTCATCGCGGTGAAGTCGGCGCGGGCCGACTCCAGGTGGGTGATGACGATGGCCCGCGGCATGCCGACCGCCGCGCACTCCTCCCAGACCATGCGGGTCGCGCCGGTGATGCCCTCGGCGCCCTCCGCCGCCGAGACGACGAAGAGGGCCGCGTCCGCCGCGCGCAGACCGGCCCTCAGCTCCCCGACGAAGTCGGCGTATCCAGGTGTGTCCAACAGATTGATCTTGTGGTCGCCCCAGGTGACGGGGACCAGGGACAACTGCACCGAACGCTGCTGCCGGTGCTCGATCTCGTCGTAGTCGGAGACGGCCGTGCCGTCCTCGACGCGGCCCGCCCTGTTCACCGCCCCCGCGGTCAGCGCGAGGGCCTCCACCAGAGTCGTCTTGCCCGAACCGCTGTGGCCGACCAGCACCACATTCCTCAGGGACGCGGGGTGGTCGGCCGATGCTGCCCTGCCGGCGGCTCCGGGGTGTGCGTTCGCCTTGTCGCCCATGCCTTGCCTCCCGGTCACGTGCACGGTGAGGAGGCTCAGCCCCCTCGGGGATGCTGGCTGCTCGCGGACGCGTGGGGGCCGAGTGCGGGGCGGCACCGGCGGCGCCCGTCATGCATTCGAGCTTTCCACTCGGGTCACTGTGCGTCCATACGTCGTACGCGATCGTGAGGGGGCGAGCCGGGCGGTCAGGGGCGTGACTACGATGGGTCGGCCGGTGGCCAACGGGGCCACGCGGCGCACCGAGCCCTCGGGAAGGCCATGCTGAACAAGTACGCGCGTGCATTCTTCACGCGTGTCCTCACGCCGTTCGCCGCGTTTCTCATCCGCCGTGGGGTCAGCCCCGACGCGGTCACCTTCATCGGCACGGCCGGTGTGGTGGCGGGAGCGCTGGTCTTCTTCCCCCGCGGAGAGTTCTTCTGGGGCGTGATCGTCATCACGTCGTTCGTCTTCTCCGACCTCGTCGACGGCAACATGGCCCGCCAGCTGGGCCGTTCCAGCCGCTGGGGCGCCTTCCTCGACTCCACGCTCGACCGGGTGGCCGACAGCGCGATCTTCGGCGGCCTCGCCCTCTGGTACGCCGGATCGGGCGACGACAACATCCTCTGCGCCGTCTCCATCTTCTGTCTGGCGAGCGGTCAGGTCGTCTCGTACACGAAGGCGCGCGGCGAGGCCATCGGCCTGCCCGTCGCCGTCAACGGCCTGGTGGAGCGCGCCGAGCGCCTGGTGATCACCCTGGTCGCCGCAGGCCTCGCGGGTCTGCACAAGTTCGGTGTGCCCGGCATCCAGATCCTGCTGCCCATCGCCCTGTGGATCGTCGCGGCCGGCAGCATGGTGACACTCGTCCAGCGCGTCGTGACCGTGCGCCGGGAGTCCGCCGAGGCGGACGCCGCCGCGGCCGCCGGGGCGCAGGAGAGTGAGGCCGCGCAGTGAAGGACCGACTCACCGACGCGCTGTACGGCCTCGGCTGGAGCACCGTCAAGAAGCTGCCGGAGCCGGTCGCCGAGCGCCTGGGCCGCACCATCGCCGACACCGCGTGGAAGCGCCGCGGCAAGGGCGTGCTGCGCCTGGAGTCCAACCTCGCGCGCGTGGTGCCCGACGCGAGCCCGCAGCGCCTCGCGGAGCTCTCCAGGGCGGGCATGCGCTCCTACCTGCGGTACTGGATGGAGTCCTTCCGGCTGCCCTCCTGGAGCAGGGAGCGCATCAGGGACGGCTTCGACGTCAAGGACGTCCACCACCTCACCGACGGCCTCGCCGCCGGCAGGGGCGTGGTCCTCGCGCTGCCGCACCTCGGCAACTGGGACCTCGCGGGCGCCTGGGTCACCACGAAGCTGGAGACCCCCTTCACCACGGTCGCCGAGCGCCTCAAGCCCGAGACGCTGTACGACCGCTTCGTCGCCTACCGCGAGAGCCTCGGCATGGAGGTGCTCCCGCACGAGGGCGGCGCCGCCTTCGGCACGCTGGCCCGGCGGCTGCGCGCGGGCGGCCTGGTCTGTCTGGTCGCGGACCGGGACCTGTCGTCCTCCGGCGTCGAGGTGAAGTTCTTCGGGGACACCGCCCGGATGCCCGCGGGCCCCGCCCTGCTCGCCCAGCAGACCGGCGCGCTGCTGCTCCCCGTCACTCTGTGGTACGACGATTCCCCCGTCATGAAGGGCCGCGTCCACCCGCCCGTCGAGGTCTCCGAGACAGGTACCCGGGTGGAGAAGACGTCCGTCATGACACAGGCGCTGGCCGACGCCTTCGCCACCGGTATCGCCGACCACCCGGAGGACTGGCACATGCTGCAGCGTCTGTGGCTCGACGACCTGGAACCCCGCGCCGACCAGGGCCGGGCGGGGGAGTCCGCGTGAGGATCGGCATCGTCTGCCCGTACTCCTGGGACGTGCCGGGCGGCGTCCAGTTCCACATCCGCGACCTGGCGGAGCACCTCATCCGCCTGGGGCACGAGGTCTCCGTCCTCGCCCCGGCCGACGACGAGACCCCGCTGCCGTCGTACGTGGTGTCGGCGGGACGCGCCGTTCCCGTCCCGTACAACGGCTCGGTGGCCCGTCTCAACTTCGGCTTCCTGTCGGCCGCGCGGGTGCGGCGCTGGCTGCACGACGGCACCTTCGACGTCATCCACATCCACGAGCCGGCCTCGCCCTCGCTCGGCCTGCTCACCTGCTGGGCCGCGCAGGGCCCGATCGTCGCGACGTTCCACACGTCCAACCCGCGTTCGCGGGCGATGATCGCCGCGTACCCGATCCTGCAGCCCGCCCTGGAGAAGATCAGCGCGCGCATCGCGGTCAGCGAGTACGCGCGCCGTACCCTCGTCGAACACCTGGGCGGCGACGCGGTCGTCATCCCCAATGGCGTCGACGTCGACTTCTTCGCCGACGCCGAGCCGAGGCCCGAGTGGCAGGGGGAGACGATCGGCTTCATCGGCCGCATCGACGAGCCCCGCAAGGGCCTGCCGGTCCTCATGAAGGCGCTCCCGCAGATCTTCGCCGAACGCCCGAACGCCCGCCTGCTGGTGGCGGGCCGCGGCGACGAGGAGGAGGCGGTGGCCTCGCTCCCCGCCGAACTCCGCTCCCGGGTCGAGTTCCTCGGCATGGTCAGCGACGAGGACAAGGCGCGGCTGCTGCGCAGCGTCGACCTGTACATCGCGCCGAACACCGGCGGCGAGAGCTTCGGCATCATCCTGGTCGAGGCGATGTCCGCGGGCGCGCCGGTCCTCGCCAGCGACCTGGACGCCTTCGCCCAGGTCCTCGACCAGGGCGCGGCGGGAGACCTCTTCGGCAACGAGGACGCCGAGTCCCTCGCCAAGTCGGCGGTCCGCCTGCTCGCCGACCCGGAACGCCGCGAGGGCCTGCGCGAGCGCGGCAGCGCCCACGTACGCCGCTTCGACTGGACGACGGTCGGCGCGGACATCCTCGCGGTCTACGAAACGGTGACGGACGGCGCGGCTTCGGTGGCGGAGGACGACCGGACGGGCCTGCGGGCGAGGTTCGGGCTGGCGCAGCGGGGCTGAGCCGGGGCTCGGTGCGGGGCGCGCGCAACAAGCCCGTCCGGCGTTTGAGGACGAGCGCGGAGCGCGATCGCCGGTACGAGGACGGGTGCGGCGCGCGATGTCAGCCGGTCCGGCGCTTGAGGACGAGCGCGCAGCGCGATGGGTGGTACGGGGGCGGGTGGGCGCGCGATGTCAGCCCGTCCGGCGCTTGAGGACACGCGCGGAGCGCGCCAGGGGGCTCGGGGGCGAGGCCCCCGAAGACGGCACCTTAGACCACCGCGCCCCGAGACTCCCCAAGGCGCCCCCGCCCGCTAACGGCCCCCGCCCGTTAACCTTGCGGCCCGTGACCTCGACACTGATCTGGATCGCCGCCGCCCTCTTCGCGATCGGCCTCTACCTGAGCTGGACCGCCGGCCGGCTCGACCGCCTGCACGCCCGTATCGACGCGGCCCGCGCCGCCCTCGACGCGCAACTGCTGCGCCGCGCCTCGGTCGCCCAGGAGCTGGCCACCTCCGGAGTACTCGACCCCGCCGCCTCGATCGTGCTCTACGAGGCGGCGCACGCGGCCCGGCAGGCCGAGGAGGAGCACCGCGAGGTCGCCGAGAGCGAGCTCAGCCAGGCGCTGCGGGCCATCTTCGGCGAGGTCCAGCAGGTCGAGGCGGTACGCGAGGCGCCGGGCGGCGACGAGGCGGCCACCGAGCTCGCCGCGGCCGTACGCAGGGTCCCGATGGCCCGCCGCTTCCACAACGACGCCGTACGCGCCGCCCGCGCCCTGCGCCGCCACCGCACGGTGCGCTGGTTCCGGCTCGCCGGTCACGCGCCGTTCCCGCTGGCCTTCGAGATGGACGACGAGCCTCCGGTGGCCCTGGCCGACCGCGCGACCGGGTGACGCGCACCAGCCCCGAAACACCGGCCTGTACGGTCCTGACCTGCCACGTCCCGGAAAAATGAGCCACCGGTCATCCATTGGCCCTTGCTGTGGCCTGGTGCCCCGGCGTTTCCTCGGAGCTGCAGAAATCCTCTTCAGCGAGTGAGGTCAACTCCGTGTCCAGCACCCCCGCCAGCAGCAACCAGACGCCCGAGACCGGCACCGCACGCGTGAAGCGCGGCATGGCCGAGCAGCTCAAGGGCGGCGTGATCATGGACGTCGTCAACGCCGAGCAGGCGAAGATAGCCGAGGACGCCGGCGCGGTCGCCGTCATGGCGCTGGAGCGGGTGCCCGCCGACATCCGCAAGGACGGCGGCGTGGCCCGGATGTCCGACCCGAACATGATCGAAGAGATCATCGAGGCCGTCTCCATCCCGGTCATGGCCAAGTCCCGCATCGGCCACTTCGTCGAGGCCCAGGTCCTGCAGTCCCTCGGCGTCGACTACATCGACGAGTCCGAGGTCCTCACCCCGGCCGACGAGGTCAACCACAGCGACAAGTTCGCCTTCACGACCCCGTTCGTGTGCGGCGCCACCAACCTGGGCGAGGCCCTGCGCCGCATCGCCGAGGGCGCGGCCATGATCCGCTCCAAGGGCGAGGCCGGCACCGGCAATGTCGTCGAGGCCGTCCGCCACCTGCGCCAGATCAAGAACGAGATCGCCCGTCTGCGCGGCTACGACAACAACGAGCTGTACGCCGCCGCCAAGGAGCTCCGCGCCCCCTACGAGCTGGTCAAGGAGACCGCCGAGCTCGGCAAGCTCCCGGTGGTCCTCTTCTCCGCCGGTGGCGTCGCCACCCCGGCCGACGCCGCCCTGATGCGCCAGCTCGGCGCCGAGGGCGTCTTCGTCGGCTCCGGCATCTTCAAGTCCGGCGACCCGGCCGCGCGCGCCGCCGCCATCGTGAAGGCCACCACCTTCTTCGACGACCCGAAGGTCATCGCGGACGCCTCTCGCAACCTCGGCGAGGCCATGGTCGGCATCAACTGCGACACCCTGCCCGAGACCGAGCGCTACGCGAACCGGGGCTGGTGATGACCGCTCCCGGAACCACCCCCGTCGTGGGCGTCCTCGCCCTCCAGGGGGACGTACGGGAGCACCTGATCGCCCTGGCCTCGGCGGACGCCGTGGCCAGGCCGGTCCGGCGCCCCGAGGAGCTCGCCGAGGTCGACGGCCTGGTCATCCCCGGCGGCGAGTCCACCACCATCTCCAAGCTGGCCACCCTCTTCGGCCTGATGGAGCCCCTTCGCGCGCGCGTGCGTGACGGCATGCCCGTCTACGGCAGCTGCGCCGGCATGATCATGCTCGCCGACAAGATCCTCGACCCGCGCTCGGGCCAGGAGACGGTGGGCGGCATCGACATGATCGTGCGGCGCAACGCCTTCGGGCGGCAGAACGAGTCCTTCGAGGCGGCCGTCGACGTCACGGGCGTCGAGGGCGCCCCCGTGGAGGGCGTCTTCATCCGCGCGCCCTGGGTCGAGTCGGTCGGCGCCGAGGTCGAGGTGCTCGCCGAGCACGGGGGCCACATCGTCGCCGTGCGCCAGGGCAACGCGCTCGCCACCTCCTTCCACCCCGAACTGACGGGTGACCATCGCGTCCACGCCCTGTTCGTGGAGATGGCGCGGGGGAACGCGCGCGCGGGATCCTTGTAGGATCTCCGGGGATCCCCCCGGGGCCTTAAGGTCTGGGAGAGTTCTTACTGGTTGTTGGGTAACGCGAAGGAGACAGGCAGATGTCCGGCCACTCTAAATGGGCTACGACGAAGCACAAGAAGGCCGTGATCGACGCCAAGCGCGGCAAGCTCTTCGCGAAGATGATCAAGAACATCGAGGTGGCGGCCCGCACCGGCGGCGCCGACGTCTCGGGTAACCCGACCCTCTTCGACGCCATCCAGAAGGCCAAGAAGAGCTCGGTCCCGAACAAGAACATCGACTCCGCGGTCAAGCGCGGTGCCGGTCTCGAGGCCGGTGGCGCCGACTACGAGACGATCATGTACGAGGGTTACGGCCCGAACGGCGTCGCGGTGCTCATCGAGTGCCTCACCGACAACCGCAACCGTGCCGCCTCCGACGTCCGCGTCGCCATGACCCGCAACGGCGGCTCGATGGCCGACCCGGGCTCCGTCTCGTACCTGTTCCACCGCAAGGGCGTCGTGATCGTGCCCAAGGGCGAGCTGGGCGAGGACGACGTGCTCGGCGCTGTCCTGGACGCGGGCGCCGAAGAGGTCAACGACCTCGGCGACACCTTCGAGGTGCTCAGCGAGGCCACCGACCTGGTCGCGGTCCGCACCGCCCTCCAGGAGGCCGGCATCGACTACGACTCGGCCGACGCCAACTTCGTCCCGACCATGCAGGTCGAGCTGGACGAGGAGGGCGCCCGCAAGATCTTCAAGCTGATCGACGCCCTGGAGGACAGCGACGACGTGCAGAACGTCTTCGCCAACTTCGACGTCTCCGACGAGGTCATGGCGAAGGTCGACGCCTGAGCGCTCCGCACAGACCTGCGCCCCGTGCGGGGTGCGAACGGGCCGACGGGACACACCCCCGTCGGCCCGTCGCGTTGTCAGAGGGACCCGATAGCCTGCACGGACAGGCGATGGGAGGGGCTTACGTGCGCGTGCTGGGGGTCGACCCGGGACTCACCCGGTGCGGTGTCGGTATGGTCGAGGGAGTGGCGGGACGGCCGCTCGCGATGCGCGGCGTCGGCGTCGTCCGCACGCCCGCCGACGCGGAGTTGGGCCACCGGCTCGTCGCCATCGAGCAGGGCATCGAGCAGTGGCTCGACGAGCACCGGCCCGAAGTCGTCGCCGTGGAGCGCGTGTTCAGCCAGCACAACGTCCGTACGGTGATGGGCACCGCCCAGGCCAGCGCCGTCGCCATGCTCTGCGCGTCGCGCCGCGGCATCCCCGTCGCCCTGCACACCCCCAGCGAGGTCAAGGCCGCCGTCACCGGCAGCGGCCGCGCCGACAAGGCCCAGGTGGGCGCGATGGTCACCCGTCTCCTGCGGCTCGACGCGCCGCCCAAGCCCGCCGACGCCGCGGACGCCCTGGCCCTGGCCATCTGCCACATCTGGCGCGCCCCCGCGCAGAGCCGCCTGCAGCAGGCGGTCGCCCAGAACCGCCTCCAGCAGGCCGTGGCCCGGCACGCCGCGCAGACCGCCGGGACCACCCCCGCACCGAGCGCCCCCACCCGGAACCCCAGGGCCACCGCCCCGACAGCACAGAAAGGCCGTACCCCATGATCGCCTTCGTCAGCGGCCCGGTAGCCGCCCTCGCCCCCGATGCCGCGGTGGTCGAGGTCGGCGGCATCGGCATGGCCGTCCAGTGCACGCCGAACACGCTCTCCACCCTCCGCGTCGGCCGGCCGGCCAAGCTCGCCACCTCCCTGGTCGTCCGCGAGGACTCCCTCACCCTTTACGGCTTCGCGGACGACGACGAGCGCCAGACCTTCGAGCTGTTGCAGACCGCGAGCGGCGTCGGCCCGCGCCTGGCCCAGGCCATGCTCGCCGTGCACAGCCCGGACGCCCTGCGCCGCGCGGTCTCCACCGGAGACGAGAAGGCGCTCACCGCCGTGCCCGGCATCGGCAAGAAGGGCGCCCAGAAGCTTCTCCTGGAGTACAAGGACCGCCTCGGCGAGCCCCTCGGCACCGGCGGCCCCGCCATCGGAACGCCCGTGACCTCCGGCTGGCGCGAGCAGCTGCACGCCGCCCTGATCGGCCTCGGGTACGCCACGCGCGAGGCCGACGAGGCCGTCGCCGCCGTCACCCCCCAGGCCGAGGCCACCGAGGGCACCCCCCAGGTCGGCCAGCTCCTCAAGGCCGCGCTCCAGACCCTGAACCGCACCCGCTAGCCACCGGGCACGCACACCCGCCGGCCCCTAGAACCGCATCGCGAGGCACACCGCATGAACTGGGACGACACGACCGACGACGCCGGCGCCGCGGCCGACCGGCTCGTCGGGCCCGCCGCGGAGCGGCTGGTGGACTCCGTCGCCGGCGGCGAGGACCAGGCGGTCGAGGCCGCCCTGCGCCCCAAGGACCTGGGCGAGTTCATCGGCCAGGAGAAGGTCCGCGAACAGCTCGACCTGGTCCTGCGCGCGGCCCGCGCGCGCGGCGCCACCGCCGACCACGTGCTGCTCTCCGGTGCACCCGGCCTCGGCAAGACGACCCTCTCGATGATCATCGCCGCCGAGATGGGCGCCCCGATCCGCATCACCAGCGGCCCCGCCATCCAGCACGCGGGCGACCTCGCCGCGATCCTCTCCTCCCTCCAGGAGGGCGAGGTGCTCTTCCTCGACGAGATCCACCGGATGTCGCGGCCCGCCGAGGAGATGCTCTACATGGCCATGGAGGACTTCCGCGTCGACGTCATCGTCGGCAAGGGTCCCGGCGCCACCGCCATCCCCCTGGAGCTGCCGCCCTTCACCCTGGTCGGCGCCACCACGCGCGCGGGTCTGCTGCCCCCGCCGCTGCGCGACCGCTTCGGCTTCACCGCCCACATGGAGTTCTACGAACCGGCCGAGCTGGAGCGGGTCGTCCACCGCTCCGCCCAGCTGCTCGACGTGGAGATCGACACCGACGGCGCCGCCGAGATCGCGGGCCGCTCGCGCGGCACGCCCCGTATCGCCAACCGCCTGCTGCGTCGCGTCAGGGACTACGCCCAGGTCAAGGCCGACGGATCGATCAACAGGGAGATCGCGGGCGCCGCCCTCGCGGTCTACGAGGTCGACGGGCGCGGCCTGGACCGCCTCGACCGCGCCGTCCTGGAGGCGCTGCTCAAACTGTTCGGCGGCGGCCCCGTCGGCCTGTCGACGCTCGCGGTCGCGGTGGGGGAGGAGCGCGAGACGGTCGAGGAGGTGGCGGAGCCCTTCCTGGTACGGGAAGGACTGCTCGCCCGCACCCCGCGCGGCCGTGTCGGTACCCCCGCGGCGTGGGCGCATCTCGGCCTCGTCCCCCCGCCCCAGGCGGGGGGAAAGGGACAACAGGACCTGTTCGGGACGTGACAAGGACGCAAGGACACCGCGGGGGAGGGGCAACGGCGCGGAGAGTCGCCCCCTCAGGAACTGCGGTGCCATGCTGAGCGTTGTTCGTTAGGTGCGGACTCGCTTAGACTCCGCCGATGCCGCCCTTGCGGGTGGCGTACCCACCCCCATCCCAATGGCCGCTTACCTGCGCGGTCGTGCGAAGGAAACTCCGTCCCGTGAATATCGTGACCCTCCTCCCCTTCATCGTGCTCATCGGGGCCATGTTCCTGATGACCCGGTCTGCCAAGAAGAAGCAGCAGGCCGCCGCGCAGATGCGTAACGAAATGCATCCCGGCACCGGCATCCGCACGATCGGGGGCATGTACGCCACCGTCAAGGAGGTTCACGACGAAGCCGTCCTCCTTGAGGTGGCCCCCGGTGTCCACGCCGTTTACGCGAAGAACTCGATCGGTGCCGTCCTCGAGGACGACGAGTACAACCGCATCGTGCACGGCACCGAGGACGACCTGAAAGAGGACACCCCCGTCGTCCCGGACGACGCCTCTTCCCTGACCGAGACCGACGAGCCCGCCGGCGCTTCCGACGACTCGCCCATCGACCTCGGCAAGAAGGACGCGGCCGCCGGGGCCGACGACGCGGAGCCGAAGAAGACCGACGGCGAGTCCGACGCGAAGTAGTCACGACCGGGGCCCATGGGGTGCGCCGCTCGCGCTCCTCGGGCCCCGGATCACGTGCATTTCGCGCCGAATCTCGACACCACTTCATGGCCGCCCGCCCGGACCTCCGACGCTTACGGGGGAAGACCGGACGCCGGGCGGTTGGACAGGGAGAACGAGAAGGTGGCAGCACCGAAGAAGGGCCGAAGGCAGAGCGCCCCGGGCAAGCCGGGACGCTCTCTGGTCTTCATCCTGATCGCCCTCGTGGCGCTGACCGGGGGCATGTTCCTCTCCGGGCACACCACGCCGCGCCTGGGCATCGACCTCGCCGGCGGCACGAGCATCACGCTCGAGGCCAAGAACGAGCCGGGCCAGAAGGACGCGATCAACCCGACCAACATGAACACCGCGGTTGACATCATCAACAACCGCGTCAACGGTCTGGGTGTCTCCGAGGCCGAGGTTCAGACCCAGGGCGACAAGAACATCATCGTCAACATCCCCAAGGGTTCGAACGAGAAGCAGGCGCGCGAGCAGGTCGGCACGACCGCTCAGCTCTACTTCCGTCCGGTGATCACGCAGGCCCCCGGCCAGCCCACGCCCGACCCGTCCGCCAGCCCCTCGTCCGGTACGGACAAGGAGAAGGGCAAGGACAAGGGCAAGGACGAGGTCACCGACAAGGCCACGGACAAGGCGACCGACAAGGCGAACTCCCCGTCCGGCGACCCCTCGCCGCAGGGCCGCGCCGTCAGCGAGGCCCTGAAGGCCGACCCGACGCCGTCGGGCGAGGCCAAGGACGGCCAGGACGGCAAGAAGAACGACAAGGCGCCGACACCGGACCCGGCCACCGCCAAGCTGCAGGAGAAGTTCACCAAGCTCGACTGCACGGACAAGAAGGCCCGCGCCGAGGCCGGCCGCGGTGTGAAGCCCTCCGACCCGACGGTCGCCTGTGGCAAGAGCCCCGACGGCAAGACCTGGGACAAGTTCATCCTCGCCCCCGCCGAGCTCAACGGCAAGGACGTCGACGACGCCAAGGCGACGATCAACCAGCAGTCCGGTGCCTGGGTCGTCAACATGGAGTTCACGAAGGGTGGCTCCAAGAAGTTCTCCGAGGTCACCAGCAAGATCAAGACGCAGCAGCCGCCGCAGAACCAGTTCGCGATCGTCCTCGACGGCGAAGTGGCCTCGGCCCCCAGCGTCAGCACGACCCTGAACAGCAACGCCGAGATCTCCGGCAGCTTCGACCAGGAGTCGGCGAAGGACCTCGCCAACATCCTGTCGTACGGCGCCCTGCCCCTCACCTTCCACGAGCAGAGCGTCACGACCGTCAGCCCCGCACTCGGCGGCGAGCAGCTCCAGGCCGGCCTCATCGCGGGCGCCATCGGTCTCGCGCTCGTGATCATCTACCTCGTGGCCTACTACCGCGGCCTGTCGCTCATCGCCATCGCGAGCCTCCTGGTCTCCGCGGTGCTGACGTACGCGATCATGACGCTGCTCGGCCCGACGATTAAGTTCGCGCTGAACCTGCCCGCGGTGTGTGGTGCGATCGTCGCGATCGGCATCACGGCGGACTCGTTCATCGTGTTCTTCGAACGCATCCGTGACGAGATCCGCGAGGGCCGTACGCTGCGTCCCGCCGTCGAGCGGGCCTGGCCGCGCGCCCGGCGCACCATCCTAGTCTCCGACTTCGTGTCGTTCCTCGCCGCCGCCGTGCTCTTCGTCGTCACGGTCGGCAAGGTGCAGGGCTTCGCGTTCACACTCGGCCTGACCACGCTGCTCGACGTCGTCGTGGTGTTCTTCTTCACCAAGCCGCTGATGACGCTCATGGCCCGCAAGAAGTTCTTCGCGAGCGGCCACAAGTGGTCCGGCCTCGACCCGAAGCGGCTCGGAGCCAAGCCCCCGCTGCGCCGCTCCCGCCGCACCGCTCCCCCCGCCGGCCCTGTCGACCCGAAGGAGGCGTGAGATGTCGAAGCTCGGCAATCTCGGCGCCAGGCTCTACCGCGGTGAGGTCGGCTACGACTTCGTCGGCAAGCGCAAGATCTGGTACGGCATCTCGATACTGATCACCATCACGGCCATCGTCGGCCTGGCGGTGCGCGGCCTGAACATGGGCATCGAGTTCGAGGGCGGCGCCGTCTTCAACACCCCGAAGACCAGCGTCTCGGTGGCGCAGGCCGAGGAGTCGGCGGAGAAGGCGTCCGGTCACGACGCGATCGTCCAGAAGCTGGGCGGCGACAAGCTCCGCATCCAGATCGCGGGCGTGGACATCAAGAAGTCCGACCAGATCAAGAGGGCGCTGGCCGAGGACCTGGACGTCAAGGCCGGCGACATCGACGCCGACCTGGTGGGCCCCAGCTGGGGCGAGCAGATCGCCAACAAGGCCTGGCAGGGCCTGGCGATCTTCATGGTCCTCGTGGTGGTCTACCTGGCCATCGCCTTCGAGTGGCGCATGGCCCTGGCGGCGCTCATCGCGCTCATCCACGACATCACCATCACCGTGGGTGTGTACGCGCTGGTCGGATTCGAGGTCACCCCCGGCACGGTGATCGGTCTGCTGACCATCCTCGGTTACTCGCTCTACGACACGGTGGTGGTCTTCGACAGCTTGAAGGAGCAGTCGAAGGACATCACCAAGCAGACCAGGTACACCTACAGCGAACTGGCCAACCGCAGCATCAACGGCACCCTGGTGCGCTCCATCAACACCACGGTCGTCGCGCTGCTCCCGGTGGCCGGTCTGCTCTTCATCGGTGGCGGCGTCCTCGGCGCCGGCATGCTCAACGACATCTCGCTGTCGCTGTTCGTCGGCCTCGCGGCCGGTGCGTACTCCTCGATCTTCATCGCCACGCCACTCGTCGCCGACTTCAAGGAGCGCGAGCCGCAGATGAAGGCCCTCAAGAAGCGGGTGCTCGCCAAGCGCGCGGCGGCCGCGGCCAAGGGCGAGTCGGCGGAGGCGCCGGTGTCCGCCGGTGACGAGTACGCGCGGGACGAGGAGCCCGGCGACGCCGCTCCGGCGGTCGTCGGCCCCCGTACGCAGCCGCCGTCCCGCAACCGCGGCAAGGGCCGTCCCTCGGGGAAGCGCCGATGACCGAGCTCGCGGGCGTCACGGAGCTGCTCGTCAGCCGCATCCGTGACGTGCCGGACTACCCCAAGCCGGGCGTGATGTTCAAGGACATCACCCCGCTCCTTGCGGACCCGGCCGCGTTCTCGGCGCTCACGGACACGCTGGCCGACCTCAGCGTGCGGCACGGCGCCACGAAGATCGTCGGTCTGGAGGCCCGGGGCTTCATCCTCGGCGCCCCCGTCGCCGTCCGCGCCGGGCTCGGCTTCGTCCCCGTACGCAAGGCGGGCAAGCTCCCCGGAGCGACGCTCAAGCAGGCCTACGACCTGGAGTACGGCAGCGCCGAGATCGAGGTGCACGCCGAGGACCTGGCCGCGGGCGACCGCGTCATGGTCATCGACGACGTCCTCGCCACCGGCGGCACCGCGGCGGCCTCGGTGGAGCTGATCCGCCGCTCGGGCGCCGAGGTGGCCGGGGTCGCGGTCCTCATGGAGCTCGGCTTCCTCGACGGCCGGCAGCGGCTCGAGCCCGCCCTCGCCGGGGCGCCGCTGGAGGCGCTGATCACCGTCTGAGACGGCTCGTGACACGACGCGACGGGCGCCCCGGTACGGACCGGGGCGCCCGTCGTCGTTTCGGCCGGTTCCTGCTCTGGACCCGGCCCACGCGGGTACGCGGAGCGGGAGGGGGACCGCGCCGGGCGACCGACGGACGCCGACGGCGGCGACCGCGGGAATCCATGGATCGTCCCGCACGTTTCTCCAGTACAGGGGCGTCTCACCGGCCGGAGGCGACCCTGCGGCCCAGGATCGATACCATGGGCTCTTCGGGGCCTGACCGGAGGACCCGGATCGCGCACAGGGAGCGCTCTTGCCAGACGAGTCCCAGCCACTCACCGCCGCCAAGGCCGCCCAGAAGGCCCAGCAGGCCTCGGCGGGCTCCGCCGCGTCCGCGAACAAGGCAGACGGCGCGCAGGCCGGCACGTCCGCGCAGCGCGCCAAGGAAGAGGTCTCCCGGGGCGACAAGCCGGCCGAGCAGCCCCGCCCGAAGCAGCCCGCCGACGACCACCCGACGGCCCCCGCCGTCCGCCCCGCCACCGGCCAGCCCGCGCGCTCGGGCTCGTCCAACCGCGTGCGGGCCCGCCTCGCCCGGCTCGGCGTCCAGCGCTCCAACCCGTACAACCCGGTCCTGGAGCCCCTGCTGCGCATAGTGCGGAGCAACGACCCCAAGATCGAGACGGCGACGCTGCGCCAGATCGAGCGGGCCTACCAGGTCGCCGAGCGCTGGCACCGTGGCCAGAAGCGCAAGAGCGGCGACCCGTACATCACGCACCCGCTCGCCGTGACGACCATCCTCGCCGAGCTCGGCATGGACCCGGCCACCCTGATGGCCGGGCTCCTGCACGACACCGTCGAGGACACCGAGTACGGCCTGGACACCCTCAAGCGCGACTTCGGCGACCAGGTCGCCCTGCTCGTCGACGGCGTGACCAAGCTGGACAAGGTCAAGTTCGGCGAGGCCGCGCAGGCCGAGACCGTGCGCAAGATGGTCGTCGCGATGGCCAAGGACCCCCGCGTCCTGGTCATCAAGCTCGCCGACCGCCTGCACAACATGCGCACGATGCGCTACCTCAAGCGCGAGAAGCAGGAGAAGAAGGCCCGCGAGACCCTGGAGATCTACGCTCCGCTGGCGCACCGCCTGGGCATGAACACCATCAAGTGGGAGCTGGAGGACCTCGCCTTCGCGATCCTCTACCCCAAGATGTACGACGAGATCGTGCGCCTGGTCGCCGAGCGCGCCCCCAAGCGCGACGAGTACCTGGCCATAGTGACCGACGAGGTCCAGGCCGACCTGCGCGCCGCCCGCATCAAGGCCACCGTCACCGGACGCCCGAAGCACTACTACAGCGTCTACCAGAAGATGATCGTCCGCGGCCGCGACTTCGCGGAGATCTACGACCTGGTGGGCATCCGGGTCCTGGTCGACACGGTCCGCGACTGCTACGCCGCCCTCGGCACCGTGCACGCGCGATGGAACCCGGTCCCCGGCCGGTTCAAGGACTACATCGCGATGCCGAAGTTCAACATGTACCAGTCGCTGCACACGACGGTCATCGGCCCCAACGGCAAGCCCGTCGAGCTGCAGATCCGCACCTTCGACATGCACCGCCGCGCCGAGTACGGCATCGCCGCGCACTGGAAGTACAAGCAGGAGGCCGTCGCCGGCGCCTCCAAGGTGCGCACCGACGTGCCGAGGAAGACCGGCAAGGACGACCACCTCAACGACATGGCGTGGCTGCGCCAGCTGCTCGACTGGCAGAAGGAGACCGAGGACCCCAGCGAGTTCCTCGAATCGCTGCGCTTCGACCTGTCGCGCAACGAGGTCTTCGTCTTCACGCCGAAGGGCGACGTCATAGCGCTGCCCGCGGGCGCGACCCCGGTCGACTTCTCGTACGCGGTGCACACCGAGGTCGGCCACCGCACCATAGGCGCACGGGTCAACGGCCGCCTCGTACCGCTCGAATCCACCCTGGACAACGGCGACCTGGTGGAGGTCTTCACCTCCAAGGCGGCCGGCGCGGGCCCCTCCCGCGACTGGCTCGGCTTCGTCAAGTCGCCCCGGGCGCGCAACAAGATCCGCGCGTGGTTCTCCAAGGAGCGCCGCGACGAGGCGATCGAGCAGGGCAAGGACGCCATCGCGCGGGCCATGCGCAAGCAGAACCTGCCGATCCAGCGCATCCTCACCGGCGACTCCCTGGTCACCCTCGCGCACGAGATGCGCTACCCGGACATCTCCTCGCTCTACGCGGCGATCGGCGAGGGCCACGTCACCGCGCAGTCCGTCGTCCAGAAGCTCGTGCAGGCCCTCGGCGGCGAGGAGGCCGCCAACGAGGACATCGCCGAGAGCGCGCCGCCCTCGCGCGGGCGCAGCAAGCGCCGCTCCAACGCCGACCCGGGCGTCGTGGTCAAGGGTGTCGAGGACGTGTGGGTCAAGCTGGCCCGCTGCTGCACGCCCGTCCCCGGAGACCCCATCATCGGCTTCGTCACCCGCGGCAGCGGCGTATCGGTGCACCGCAGCGACTGTGTCAACGTGGACTCGCTCTCCCGCGAGCCCGAGCGGATCCTCGAGGTCGAGTGGGCGCCCACCCAGTCCTCGGTCTTCCTGGTCGCCATCCAGGTGGAGGCCCTGGACCGCTCGCGGCTGCTCTCCGACGTCACGCGCATCCTCTCGGACCAGCACGTGAACATCCTGTCGGCGGCCGTGCAGACCTCCCGCGACCGCGTCGCCACCTCCCGCTTCACCTTCGAGATGGGCGACCCCAAGCACCTGGGGCACGTCCTCAAGGCGGTCAGGGGAGTGGAGGGCGTGTACGACGTCTACCGGGTCACCTCGACGCGCAGGCCCTGACTCCTGTCACACATGGGTCCGCCCCCGGCGTTCGGCGCCGGGGGCGGACCCATGTGTCGTGAGGACCCGGTCAGCCGCCGAACTCGTGCAGACCCTTGAGGGCCTGGTCGAGAAGCGCCTGGCGGCCGTCGAGTTCCTTCTGGAGCTTGTCGGCCTTGGCGTCGTTGCCCGCGGCGCGAGCCTTCTCGATCTGCTCCGTCAGCTTGTCCACGGCCGCCTGCAGCTGACCGGTGAGCCCCTCGGCACGCGCGCGTGCCTCCGGGTTCGTACGGCGCCACTCGGCCTCCTCGGACTCCTGCAGCGCCCGCTCCACGGCGTGCATCCGGCCCTCGACCTTCGGGCGGGCGTCACGCGGGACGTGGCCGATGGCCTCCCAGCGCTCGTTGAGGGAACGGAACGCGGCACGGGCCGCCTTCAGATCCGTCACCGGGACGAGCTTCTCGGCCTCGTCGGCCAGCTCCTCCTTGAGCTTGAGGTTCTCGCCCTGCTCCGCGTCGCGCTCGGCGAAGACCGAGCTGCGCGCCGCGAAGAACACGTCCTGGGCGCCGCGGAAGCGGTTCCACAGGTCGTCCTCGTGCTCGCGCTGGGCACGGCCCGCGGCCTTCCAGTCGGCCATCAGCTCGCGGTAACGGGCCGCCGTCGGGCCCCAGTCCGTCGAGTTCGACAGCGCCTCGGCCTCGCCGACCAGCTTCTCCTTGGCCTTGCGGGCGTCCTCGCGCTGCGCGTCGAGGGACGCGAAGTGCGCCTTGCGCCGCTTGGAGAACGCCGAGCGGGCGTGCGAGAAGCGGTGCCACAGCTCGTCGTCCGACTTGCGGTCGAGGCGCGGCAGACCCTTCCAGGTGTCCACCAGGGCCCGCAGCCGCTCGCCGGCCGCCCGCCACTGCTCGCTCTGGGCCAGCTCCTCGGCCTCGGTGACCAGGGCCTCCTTGGCGTGCCGCGCCTCGTCGGACTGCTTGGCCTTTTGGACCTTGCGCTCCTCGCGGCGCGACTCGACGGTCTCCACGAGCTTGTCGAGCCGCTTGCTCAGCGCGTCCAGATCGCCGACGGCATGCGCCTCGTCCACCTGCTGGCGCAGATGGTCGATGGCGGTCATGGCGTCCTTGGCGGACAGGTCGGTCGTCTTCACCCGGCGCTCGAGAAGTCCGATCTCGACGACCAGACCGTCGTACTTGCGCTCGAAGTAGGCGAGGGCCTCGTCCGGAGATCCTGCCTGCCACGAACCGACCACTCGCTCGCCGCCGTCGGCCGTACGCACGTACACGGTCCCCGTCTCGTCGACGCGGCCCCACGGGTCGCTGCTCACAGCGCCTCCTCCACATGATGCCTGCGCAGGGCCGTCGGGCCCCCGGCATCGTCCACAGTTTCGTCACCGCCAACATAGGCGACCGGCGGGGCGGCTGTCCGCATCCAGCGCGTTTGAAGTTTGCCCACCGGGCCTCAGGATTTCGTGACGGTGGCCTTGTCGATGACGACCGTCGCGTTCGGTGCGCCGTCGCCCCGACCGCTGCTCTCGCCGGCGGCCGCGATCTTCTTCAGAACCTTCATCCCGGAATCGGAAATGGTCCCGAACGGTGTGTAGTCGGGCGGCAGCTGACTGTCCTGGTACACCAGGAAGAACTGGCTGCCACCGGTGTCGCGCCCCTTCTTCTTCCCGGCGTTGTACTGGTTCGCCATGGCCACCGTGCCGGCCGGATAGACGTTGCCCTTCAGGCGCTTGTCCTTGAGGTTCTCGTCCGGGATCGAGTAGCCGGGGCCGCCCTCGCCGGTGCCCTTGGGGTCACCGCACTGCAGGACGTAGATCCCGCCGGTGGTCAGGCGGTGGCACTTGGTGTGGTCGAGATAGCCCTTGTTCACCAAAAAGTTGAACGAGTTGACGGTGTGCGGGGCCTTCGCCGCGTCCAGGTCGAGGCCGATGTCGCCGCACGTCGTCTCGAGGTTCATCCGGTAGTCCGCCGACTTGTCGATGTCGAGCGCCGGCTCCTTCTTGAAGCTCAGCGGCTTCACGGCGCCGGGCGCCGCCTTCTCGCAGGGGTCCTTCGGCGCGCTGGTGGGCCGCGCTGCCGCGTCGTCCTTCGTCGACTCGTCGCCGTCGAAGGCGCCCGCCGCGTACGACACCGCGGCACCGGCCACGACCACCGCGAGCGCCCCCGCGATCACCGCGTTGCGCATCCGGGCCCGGCGCCGCGCGGCCTCCCGCCGCTCCTGCTGGCGCGCGAACTTCTCCCGGGCGAGCTGCCGCCGCCGCTGCTCGTTGCTGACCACCGGGTCTCTCCCCTTGTCCTGGGACCCATTCCGGGACCACCTGAATGTGCCCCGTACCGTATATGGGTTACCTGTGGAATCGGCAGCGCCGGTAGGCTCTGATCTGCCGCGTTCTCCCGCCGGGGACCGCGGTTCCCCCGCCGGACGACGAACGAAGGACGATCGTGCTCATTGCCGGGTTCCCCGCCGGGGCCTGGGGCACCAACTGCTATGTGGTCGCCCCCGCCGCAGGCGAGGAGTGCGTGATCATCGACCCGGGCCACCAGGCCGCCCAGGGAGTCGAGGACGCACTCGCCAAGCATCGGCTCAAGCCCGTCGCGGTCATCCTCACCCACGGCCACATCGACCATGTCGCCTCGGTCGTCCCGGTGTGCGGAGCGCACGACGTCCCCGCGTGGATCCACCCGTCCGACCGGTACATGATGAGCGACCCCGAGAAGGCGCTCGGGCGTTCCATCGGGATGCCGCTGATGGGCGAGCTGACCGTGGGGGAGCCCGACGACCTGCGGGAGCTGTCCGACGGCGCCGACCTGAAGCTGGCGGGCCTCGACTTCTCCGTCGCGCACGCGCCGGGCCATACGAAGGGGTCGGTGACCTTCCGGATGCCCGAGACGTCCGAGATCCCCTCGGTCTTCTTCTCGGGCGATCTGCTCTTCGCCGGCTCCATCGGACGCACCGACCTGCCCGGCGGCAGCCACACCGAGATCCTCGAGTCGCTGGGCCGCGTGTGCCTGCCGCTCGACGACTCGACCGTGGTGCTGTCCGGCCACGGCCCCCAGACATCCATCGGCCAGGAGCGCGCCACCAACCCGTATCTGCGGCAGGTGGCCGCCGGCTTGGGCGCGGACGACATGTCCGCCCCGCGACGAGGAATGTGACGAGAGAAATTCCGTGAGCACCTTCAAGGCCCCCAAGGGCACCTACGACCTGCTGCCGCCCGACTCCGCGAAGTTCCTCGCGGTGCGCGAGGCCATCGCGGCGCCGCTGCGTGACTCCGGCTACGGCTACGTCGAGACACCCGGGTTTGAGAACGTCGAGCTCTTCGCCCGCGGTGTCGGTGAGTCCACCGACATCGTCACCAAGGAGATGTACGCCTTCACCACCAAGGGCGGCGACGAACTCGCGCTGCGCCCCGAAGGCACCGCCTCCGTGCTGCGCGCCGCCCTGGAGGGCAACCTCCACAAGGCCGGCAACCTCCCGGTCAAGCTCTGGTACTCGGGCTCGTACTACCGCTACGAGCGCCCCCAGAAGGGCCGTTACCGCCACTTCTCCCAGGTGGGCGCCGAGGCCATCGGTGCCGAGGACCCGGCGCTCGACGCCGAGCTGATCATCCTGGCCGACCAGGCGTACCGCGCCCTGGGCCTGCGGAACTTCCGGATCCTGCTCAACTCGCTGGGCGACAAGGAGTGCCGTCCCGTCTACCGGGCCGCGCTGCAGGAGTTCCTGCGCGGGCTCGACCTGGACGAGGAGACACGTCGACGTATCGACATCAACCCGCTCCGCGTCCTCGACGACAAGCGTGCCGACGTCCAGAAGCAGCTGGTGGGCGCACCCTCGCTGCGCGACTACCTCTGCGACGCCTGCAAGGCGTACCACGAGGAGGTCCGCGAACTGATCACGGCGGCGGGCGTCGCCTTCGAGGACGACGAGAAGCTGGTCCGCGGCCTGGACTACTACACGCGCACCACCTTCGAGTTCGTCCACGACGGCCTCGGCTCGCAGTCCGCGGTGGGCGGCGGCGGCCGCTACGACGGCCTGTCCGAGATGATCGGCGGCCCCTCGCTGCCCTCGGTCGGCTGGGCGCTCGGCGTGGACCGCACGGTGCTGGCCCTGGAGGCGGAGGGCGTCGAGCTCGAACTCCCCGCGTCCACCAGCGTGTTCGCGGTACCGCTCGGCGAGGAGGCGCGCCGCGTCCTGTTCGCCAAGGTGACGGAGTTGCGCAAGGCCGGTATCGCGGCGGACTTCAGCTTCGGCGGCAAGGGCCTCAAGGGCGCGATGAAGAACGCCAACCGCAGCGGCGCGCGCTTCACGGTCGTCGCGGGCGAGCGCGACCTCGCCGAGGGCGTCGTCCAGCTCAAGGACATGGAGTCCGGCGAGCAGGACGCGGTCGCGGTGGACGAGCTGGTGCCGACGCTGAAGGCGAAGCTCAAGTAGGAGCGTCGCTGAGGCTCTTGGGGAGCGGGGCCCGGGGCAGGCGCCCCGCGACCTCGCTCCGGGGCGCAGCCGGGTCCAGAGCCGCAGAGTCCGGTTCCCGATGTCGGAGTTCACGCCCCCGTACGTGCCTCCTTATGTCCATCGAACGGTGGACACACAGGCGCGTGCGGCACAATGTGCGTGCCCGCGGCCACCACAAGCGACGGAACGGCGTGATGAGCAAAACGATGTCAGCGAAGGACGGCGCCCTGGACGGCCAGGAGCGCACGGGTTCTCCCGGTGCCGTCGGCGGCAGCCGTGCGCTCGCCCTGCTGCTGGTGATCACGGGCGCGGCCGGTCTGCTCGCCGCCTGGGTGATCACCCTCGACAAGTTCGAGCTCCTGAAGGACCCGAACTTCCAGCCCGGTTGCAGCATCAACCCCGTCGTGGCCTGCGGCAGCATCATGAAGAGCGAGCAGGCGGAGGCCTTCGGCTTCCCGAACCCGATGCTGGGCCTGGTCGCCTACGGCATCGTCATCTGCGTCGGCATGAGCCTGCTGGGCCGCGCCCGCTTCCCGCGCTGGTACTGGCTCACGTTCAACGCGGGCACGCTCTTCGGCGTCGGATTCTGCACCTGGCTGATGATCCAGTCGCTCTACCACATCAACGCGCTCTGCCTGTGGTGCTGCCTGGCCTGGGCGGCCACCATCATCATGTTCTGGTACGTGACGTCCGCCAACGTCCGCGCCGGCTTCCTGCCCGCGCCGAACTGGGCCAAGAGCTTCCTCGCGGACTTCACCTGGGCCCTGCCCGTGATGCACCTCGGCGTCGTCGCGATGCTGATCCTCACCCGCTGGGGTGCCGACCTCTGGGCCTGAGCGGGCGGAACCGCCTCCCCGGCGGGATTGTCAGTGGGGTGACATAGGGTTCTTGACGTGGAGCCCGACCTGTTCACCGCCGCAGCCGAAGACCGCCAGGAGAAGGACCCGTCCAGCAGTCCCCTGGCCGTCCGGATGCGCCCCCGCACCCTCGACGAAGTAGTCGGCCAGCAGCATCTGCTCAAGCCGGGCTCGCCCCTGCGCCGCCTGGTCGGCGAGGGCGGGGGAGGCCCCGCCGGACCCTCCTCGGTGTTCCTGTGGGGCCCGCCCGGCATCGGCAAGACCACTTTGGCGTACGTCGTCTCCAAGGCGACGAACAAGCGCTTCGTCGAGCTCTCCGCGATCACCGCGGGCGTTAAGGAGGTGCGCGCCGTCATCGACGGGGCGCGCCGGGCGATGGGTGGCCACGGCAAGGAGACCGTCCTCTTCCTCGACGAGATCCACCGTTTCAGCAAGGCCCAGCAGGACTCGCTGCTGCCCGCCGTCGAGAACCGCTGGGTGACGCTGATCGCGGCGACCACCGAGAACCCCTACTTCTCGATCATCTCCCCGCTGCTCTCGCGCTCCCTGCTGCTCACCCTCGAACCGCTCACCGACGACGACCTGCGCGGCCTGCTCCGCCGGGCGCTCGCCGACGAGCGGGGGCTCGGCGGCGCGGTCGAGCTGCCCGAAGAGGCCGAGGAACACCTGCTGCGCATCGCGGGCGGCGACGCCCGGCGCGCCCTCACCGCCCTGGAGGCGGGCGCGGGGTCGGCGCTCGCCCAGGGCGAGAAGACGATCACCCTCCAGACCCTGGAGGAGTCCGTCGACCGGGCCGCCGTGAAGTACGACCGGGACGGCGACCAGCACTACGACGTGGCGAGCGCCCTCATCAAGTCCATCCGCGGCTCGGACGTCGACGCGGCCCTGCACTACCTGGCCCGCATGATCGAGGCGGGCGAGGACCCCCGCTTCATCGCCCGACGCCTGATGATCTCCGCGAGCGAGGACATCGGCCTCGCCGACCCGACCGCCCTGCCCACCGCGGTCGCCGCGGCCCAGGCCGTCGCCATGATCGGCTTCCCGGAGGCCGCGCTCACCCTCAGCCACGCCACGATCGCCCTCGCCCTGGCCCCGAAGTCGAACGCCGCGACGATCGCGATCCAACAGGCCCAGGCCGACGTCCGCGGTGGACTCGCCGGCCCCGTTCCGCCCCACCTGTGCGACGGCCACTACAAGGGCGCGGCCAAGCTCGGCCACGCCCAGGGGTACGTGTACCCCCACGACGTCCCCGGCGGCATCGCCGCCCAGCAGTACGCGCCGGACACCATCGAGGGCAAGCGCTACTACCAGCCCACCCGGTACGGCGCCGAGGCGCGGTACGCCGACGTGGTCGACCGGGTCCGCGCCCGCCTCAAGGGCGACCAGCCCGAGGGGTAGGCCCCGCCGCGGAGCCGGGTGGGAGGCACCCCCGGCCACCCGGTACACTGGCCCGAAGCGCTGCGTCCCGTGCCGGTCCCGTACCGGCGCCACCAGATCGGGACATCCAGCCGGAACCCCACCGCCGTAAGGCACCGGGGATCCAGGAGCGTCGCGCACCGTCGAAGGTGTCGCGGGCAGCCCACCACCACCCGGAGCCCGGGAATCGGTCGGTGGGCCACTCGCGTGCTGCACATAGTGCCCAGACCAGGGAGCGGCTGCCTTGCGAGCCCATGGCTCACGAGGTTTCCCAGGCTGCGGATGCGACCTCCCCTAACCACTGGTGAAGCCGAATTCACAATGAACAGAGAGGTTGGTTCATGCCGAACCAGTCCCGCCCCAAGGTCAAGAAGTCGCGTGCCCTCGGCATCGCGCTGACCCCGAAGGCCGTCAAGTACTTCGAGGCCCGCCCCTACCCGCCGGGCGAGCACGGCCGTGGGCGCAAGCAGAACTCGGACTACAAGGTCCGTCTGCTCGAGAAGCAGCGTCTGCGCGCGCAGTACGACCTGTCCGAGCGCCAGCTCGTCCGTGCCTACGAGCGCGCGTCCAAGACGCAGCTCAAGACCGGTGAGGCCCTGGTCATCGAGCTGGAGCGTCGTCTCGACGCCCTGGTTCTGCGTTCGGGCATCGCCCGCACGATCTACCAGGCCCGTCAGATGGTCGTGCACGGCCACATCGAGGTCAACGGCGGCAAGGTCGACAAGCCGTCGTACCGCGTCCGTCCCGACGACGTCGTGATGGTCCGCGAGCGCAGCCGCGAGAAGCCGCTGTTCCAGGTCGCCCGCGAGGGTGGCTTCGCCGCCGACGGCGAGACCCCGCGCTACCTCCAGGTGAACCTGAAGGCCCTGGCCTTCCGCCTGGACCGCGACCCGAACCGCAAGGAGATCCCCGTGATCTGCGACGAGCAGCTCGTCGTCGAGTACTACGCCCGCTGACCCGGACGTAGCTCACCCTGCTTCAGCCCGTCGCCTCCCCGCCCCTCAGGGCGGGGCAGGCGGCGGGTTCGGTCGTTTCCGGGGCCGGTGCACAGCGCCCGCGCCACCGCCGCGTCCAGGTCGAGCCCGGCCCCCGCCCGGACGCACTCCTCGTACCGCTCGTCGCCGAGCGCCTCGCGGGCCCGCTCCTCGCACAGCGCGTGCGGTCCGCCGAAATGGGCCGAGCCGAACAGCGGCAGGCCCACCGACGGCCACACCCGGGCTGCCGCCCCCTGCAGCACCGCGGCCTCCGCGGGATCGCCCTCCGCCACGGTGAACAGCGCCAGCAGTTCGAGGGAGAGGACCGTGCCCAGCAGATCGTGGAAACGGTGGTCGAGAGCGAGCGCCTCGGCGAGCAGCTCGCGCGCGGTCCGCGCCTCACCGCGGATCCAGGCCGCGTAGCCGAGGACGTAGAGCGCGTACGCGAGGGCCCAGCGCTCCCCGTGGTCCTCGCAGACGAGGCGCACGTGCTCGCAGAGCTCCACCGCGTCCGCGAGCTCGCCGCGGAAGGCCAGTGCCATGGCGAGCTCGGCCTGCCCCATCAGGACGTTGCTGTTCAGCTCGCCGATCGTGCGGTAGCGGTCGAGCGCCGAGCGCAGCAGCGTCTCCGCGCGCGGCAGGTCGTCCGTCACCAGGGCCAGACAGCCGATGCGGTGCTCCGCGTACGCCGCCGCGACCGGGCTGCCCGCCTGTTCCGCGCCGTCCCGGCACTCGTGCAGAGCGGCGAGCGCCGCGACCGCGTCGCCCTGGAGCACCGCCACGTAACCGAGCACCCACAGCGCCTTGAGCCGCGAGTCGTCGTGGCCGCCGTCGAGCTCCAGGGCCCGGTCGAGCCAGTGCCTGCCCTCCGCGAGCCGCCCGCACCCCACCCAGTAGAACCAGAGCGTGCCCGCGAGGTACTGGCCGAGGTGGGCCTCGTCCGGCTCGGTCAGGCAGAACTCCAACGCGGCCCGCAGATTGGGCAGTTCCGCGTCGACGAGGGCGGCGACCTGCGGCTGGCGCGGCGAGAACCAGTCCAGCTCGCACCAGGTGGCGAGCCCCATGTACCAGTCGCGGTGCCTGCGCCGCATCCGCTCGCTCTCGCCCGCCGCCTCCAGCCAGTCGGCGCCGTACGCCCTGACCGTGTCGAGCATGCGGTAGCGCACCCCCGCGGGCCACTCCTCGCGGGTCACCACGGACTGCGCGAGGAGTTCGTCGAGTACGTCGAGCACCTCCTCGGCGCACAGGCCGTCCCCGGCGCAGATGTACTCGGCCGCCTCCAGGTCGAACTGGCCCGCGAACACCGTGAGCCGCGACCACAGCAGCCGTTCCCGCGGCGCGCACAGCTCGTGGCTCCAGCCGATGGCGGTGCGCAGCGTCTGATGGCGCGGCGGCGCGTCGCGCCGGACGCCGGTGAGCACTCGGAACCGGTCGTCGAGCCGGGCGAGCAGCTGCGCGGGGGAGAGCGCCCGCAGCCGGCCCGCGGCCAGCTCCACGGCGAGCGGGATCCCCTCCAGGCGGCGGCACAGCTCCATGACGTCCGCGCGGTTGCCGTCGTCGACGACGAAACCGGGCAGGCCGCCCGCCGCCCGCTCGGTGAAGAGCGCCGCCGCGTCCGGCCCCGGCAGCGGCGCGAGCGGCAGGAGCCGTTCACCCCCGGTCTCCAGCGGCCGGCGCCCCACGGCGAGCACCCGCAGCCCGGGGGAGTGCGCCAGGAGCTCGCGCACCAGACAGGCGCAGGCGTCGACGAGGTGCTCGAAACCGTCGACGACGAGGAGGAGCTCCCGCTCCACGAGGTGCCCGAGCAGCACCTGGCGCGGCGGCCGGCGCGTGTGGTCGGTGAGCTCCAGCGCCTCGGCGACCGCGTGCTCCAGGAGGTCGGGGTCGCGCAGCGTCGTGAGATCCACCAGCCAGGCGCCGTCGCGCAGCCGGGTGCGGGCCGCGGCCCGCAGGGCGAGGCGCGACTTGCCGACCCCGCCGACCCCGGTCACCGTGACCAGCCGCCCGGCCTCCAACGCCGTGGCCAGCTCGGCGAGTTCGGTCTCGCGCCCGACGAAGGAGCTCAGTTCCAGGGGGAGATTCCCGGGCGGAAGTGGTCGCATGGGGTACGGAGCGTACTCATTCGTATGCGGTCCGTACAATCACTTCGCGCAACTCCTGTGACGGCGACGGGGAATGCGGTACGGAGCGGAGCCCCCGGCGCGATAGGGTCGGAGGACGACTTTTCGATGTTCGGGTACGAAGTCAGGTACGAAGTTCAGGGACGAGATTCAGGGAGCGGTGCCAAGTGTCCGGTGGAGAGGTTGCCGGGGTCCTGGTGGCCGTCTTCTGGGCGATCCTGGTCTCCTTCCTCGCGGTGGCACTGGCGAGGCTGGCCCAGACGCTCAGGGCGACCACCAAGCTCGTCGCGGACGTGACCGAGCAGGCGGTCCCCCTCCTGGCCGACGCCTCCACCGCGGTGCGCTCCGCGCAGACCCAGATCGACCGGGTCGACGCCATCGCCTCCGACGTCCAGGAGGTCACGTCGAACGCCTCGGCGCTGTCCACCACGGTCGCCTCGACCTTCGGCGGCCCCCTCGTGAAGGTGGCCGCGTTCGGCTACGGCGTGCGCCGGGCCATCAGCCGCAAGGCGGCGCCCGAAGCAAAGGAAATGCCCAGCAAGCAGCCCCGTCGTACGGTGATCGTGGGTCGCACCGTCCCGTCCGCGCGGCGGACCAAGCGGGCCAACCGGAGTAAGAGGGACTGACGCAGCGATGTTCCGCCGTACGTTCTGGTTCACCGCGGGCGCAGCCGCCGGCGTATGGGCCACCACCAAGGTCAACCGGAAGCTCAAGCAGCTGACCCCCGAGAGCCTCGCCGCGCAGGCCGCGAACAAGGCGATCGAGACGGGGCACCGCCTGAAGGACTTCGCGCTCGACATCCGCGACGGCATGGCCGAGCGCGAGGCGGAGCTGGGCGAGGCGCTGGGCCTGCAGGACCACCCCGACGCCGAGCTCCCCGCACCGCGGCGTTTCGCGGTCATCGAGAACCACAGCAGCAACAAGTACGACACGAAGAAGACGCAGTACGTCGAGAACCCGGCGCACTCGTACAACCGGAATGAGGACCACTGATGGAGTCGGCTGAAATCCGCCGCCGCTGGCTGAGCTTCTTCGAGGAGCGCGGGCACACCGTCGTCCCTTCGGCGTCGCTCATCGCGGACGACCCGACTCTGCTGCTCGTCCCCGCCGGCATGGTGCCCTTCAAGCCCTACTTCCTGGGTGAGGTCAAGCCGCCCGCGCCGCGCGTCACCAGCGTGCAGAAGTGCGTGCGCACGCCCGACATCGAAGAGGTCGGCAAGACCACCCGGCACGGCACGTTCTTCCAGATGTGCGGCAACTTCTCCTTCGGCGACTACTTCAAGGAGGGCGCCATCACGCTCTCCTGGGAGCTGCTGACCAGCCCGGTGGAGAAGGGCGGCTTCGGCCTCGACCCCGAGCGCCTGTGGATCACGGTCTACCTCGACGACGACGAGGCCGAGCAGATCTGGCGCGAGAAGGTCGGCGTCCCGGCCGAGCGCATCCAGCGCCTGGGCAAGAAGGACAACTTCTGGTCCATGGGCGTGCCCGGACCCTGCGGCCCGTGTTCCGAGATCAACTACGACCGTGGCCCGGAGTTCGGTGAAGAGGGCGGCCCGGCCGTCAACGACGAGCGGTACGTGGAGATCTGGAACCTGGTCTTCATGCAGTTCGAGCGCGGCGCGGGCGACGGCAAGGAGGACTTCCCGATCCTCGGCGAGCTCCCGTCGAAGAACATCGACACGGGCCTCGGCCTGGAACGCCTCGCCATGATCCTGCAGGGCGTACAGAACATGTACGAGACGGACACCCTGCGCGTCGTCATGGACAAGGCCACCGAGCTCACCGGCGTGCGCTACGGCGCCGAGCACGGCTCGGACGTCTCCCTGCGCGTGGTCGCCGACCACATCCGTACGTCCGCGATGCTCATCGGCGACGGCGTCACCCCCGGCAACGAGGGCCGTGGCTACGTCCTGCGCCGCATCATGCGCCGCGCCATCCGCAACATGCGGCTGCTCGGCGCGACCGGCCCGGTCGTCCTCGACCTCATCGGCGTCGTCATCGACACGATGGGTCAGCAGTACCCGGAGCTCGTCACCGACCGCAAGCGCATCGAGACCGTCGCCCTCGCCGAGGAGGCCGCGTTCCTCAAGGCCCTCAAGGGTGGCACCAACATCCTCGACACCGCCGTCACCGAGACCAAGGCCGCGGGCGGCCAGGTCCTCTCCGGCGACAAGGCGTTCCTGCTGCACGACACGTGGGGCTTCCCCATCGACCTCACCCTGGAGATGGCGGCCGAGCAGGGCCTCTCCGTGGACGAGGACGGCTTCCGCCGCCTGATGAAGGAGCAGCGCGACCGCGCCAAGGCGGATGCCAGGGCCAAGAAGACCGGCCACGCCGACCTGCACGCCTACCGCGAGATCGCCGACGCCTCCGGCGCCACCGACTTCACCGGCTACTCCCTCACGGAGAACGAGGCGCAGATCGTCGGCCTGCTGGTCAACGGCGTCTCCTCGCCCGCGGCCACCGAGGGCGACGAGGTCGAGATCGTCCTCGACCGCACGCCCTTCTACGCGGAGGGCGGCGGCCAGATCGGCGACACCGGCCGCATCCGCCTGGACAGCGGCGCGATCGTCGAGATCCGCGACGTGCAGAAGCCGGTGCCCGGCGTGCACGTGCACAAGGGTGTCGTCCAGGTCGGCGAGATCACCGTCGGCGCCCCGGTCTGGGCCTCGATCGACGCCCACCGCCGCCGCGCCATCGCCCGCGCCCACTCCGCCACACACCTCACCCACCAGGCGCTGCGCGACGCGCTCGGCCCGACGGCCGCCCAGGCCGGTTCGGAGAACCAGCCCGGCCGCTTCCGCTTCGACTTCGGCTCGCCCTCCGCCGTGCCCACGGCCGTGATGACGGACGTCGAACAGAAGATCAACGAGGTCCTGGCGCACGAGCTGGACGTGCAGGCCGAGGTCATGTCGATCGACGAGGCGAAGAAGCAGGGCGCCATCGCCGAGTTCGGCGAGAAGTACGGCGAGCGGGTCCGCGTCGTCACCATCGGCGACTTCTCCAAGGAGCTGTGCGGCGGCACGCACGTGCACAACACCGCCCAGCTGGGCCTGGTGAAGCTGCTCGGCGAGTCCTCCATCGGCTCCGGTGTGCGGCGCATCGAGGCGCTGGTCGGTGTGGACGCGTACAACTTCCTCGCCAAGGAGCACACGGTGGTCGCCCAGCTCCAGGAGCTGGTCAAGGGGCGCTCCGAGGAGCTCCCCGAGAAGATCTCCGGCATGCTCGCCAAGCTGAAGGACGCCGAGAAGGAGATCGAGAAGTTCCGCGCGGAGAAGGTCCTCCAGGCCGCCGCCGGTCTCGTCGACTCCGCCAAGGACGTCCGCGGCGTCGCCCTCGTCACCGGTCAGGTGCCGGACGGCACGGGCGCCGACGACCTGCGCAGGCTGGTCCTCGACGTGCGCGGCCGCATCCCCGGCGACCGCCCGGCCGTCGTCGCGCTCTTCACCACGGCGAACGGCCGCCCGCTGACGGTCATCGCCACCAACGAGGCCGCCCGTGAGCGCGGTCTCAAGGCGGGCGAGCTGGTCCGTACCGCCGCCAAGACCCTCGGCGGCGGTGGCGGCGGCAAGCCGGACGTCGCCCAGGGCGGCGGTCAGAACGCGGCCGCCGTGCCCGAGGCGATCGCCGCGGTCGAGCGCCTCGTCACCGAGACGGCCTGATGTCCGCAGGAATGCGCAGGGGCCGGCGTCTGGCAGTCGACGTCGGTGACGCCCGGATCGGGGTCGCCTCGTGCGACCCCGACGGGATCCTCGCCACGCCGGTGGAGACGGTGCCGGGTCGGGACGTCCCGGCGGCCCAGCGCCGGCTGAAGCAGCTCGTCGAGGAGTACGAACCGATCGAGATCGTCGTCGGCCTTCCTCGTTCCCTGAACGGGGGCGAGGGCCCGGCGGCCGCCAAGATCCGTGCCTTCACCCAGGAGCTCGCCCGCATGGTCGCCCCCATTTCGGTGAGGCTGGTGGACGAGAGGATGACCACAGTGACGGCCAGTCAGGGGCTGCGCGCCTCCGGTGTGAAGTCCAAAAAGGGCAGGTCCGTCATCGATCAGGCCGCGGCCGTGATCATTCTTCAGCAGGCCTTGGAGTCCGAACGGGCGTCAGGTAATGCTCCCGGCGAGGGCGTCGAAGTGGTCATCTGATCGCGATACGGTAACGTTCCGCGCGATGCGGCGGTGTTCGAACAGCTGCCGCACAGCATCAAGAGGCGGAACGGTTGCCCGGCCATCCAGACGGCGGCCCCGCCTCGCGGCATGTAGGGGATCGATGACTGAGTATGGCCGGGGCCCAGGCTCCGAACCGTGGCATCCGGAGGACCCGTTGTACGGGGACAGCGGATGGGGAGGACAGGCGCCCGCGACCGGCACGTCCACCTACGGCGGCCAGGGGCAGTACGACCCTCAGCAGCCGCACCAGCATCAGCCGCCGCACCAGTCGGGTTACGGCGGTGACTGGAGCACCGGCCGGCAGCAGACCTACGACCAGCAGCAGTCGTACGGCGGGCAGCAGCAGTTCCACGGGGACCCGGGACAGGGGTACCACGGCGATTCCGCTCAGGGGTACGGCGACGGTGCCGGCCAGGGCTACAACGGTGGCTGGGACACCGGTGGCCAGGGTCAGGTCCCCTACGGCGGCGATCCGATGGACCCCTACGCCGGCCAGCAGAGCGGCTACGGCGCGGAGAACCACGACTACTACGCGACTCCGGACGCCTACGCGCCGCCGGAGCCGCCGACCCGTCGCCGTACCGCGAACCCCGATTCCGAGGCAGAGAGGCAGGACTGGGACCCGGGCCCCGACCAGGGAGAACACGCGTTCTTCGCGGGCGGCGACGGTGACGAGGACGACGATCACGGGCCCGGCGGGCGCGGTGGCCGAGGCGACCGGCGCGGCGGCCGCGGCGGGAAGAAGTCCAAGAAGCGCCGCAGCGGCTGTGCCTGTCTGGTCGTCACCATGGTCTTCGGCGGAGGGCTGGCAGGAGTCGGCTATTTCGGCTACCAGTTCTACCAGGATCGTTTCGGCACGGCCCCGGACTACGCGGGCGAGGGCTCCGGGACGGCCACTGTCGACATCCCGAAGGACTCCGGCGGTTACGCGATCGGGCAGAAGCTCAAGGAAGCCGGCGTCGTCAAGAGTGTGGACGCCTTCGTGTCCGCTCAGGGAAAGCATCCGCAGGGCCAGTCCATTCAGGCGGGCGTCTATGTGCTGAAGAAGCACATGTCCGCCCAGGCCGCCGTCGATTTGATGCTCAGCCCGAAGAGCCGCAACAACCTCATCATTCCCGAGGGCATGCGGAACGCCTCGGTCTACAAAATGATCGACAAGCGTCTTCACCTGGACAAGGGCACCACCGAAAACGTCGCCAAGACGCAATGGAAGAGTCTCGGACTTCCCTCCTGGGCGAATACGAACAAGGACATCAAGGACCCGCTGGAAGGCTTCCTCTTCCCGGCCAGCTATCCCGTCGCCAAGGGCCAGAAGCCCGAGGACGTCCTCAAGAAGATGGTCGCCCAGGCCAATGAGAAGTACGACGAGATGGGCCTCAAGTCGAAGGCCAGGGAACTCAATCTGAAGGACCCGCTGCAGGTCCTCACGGTGGCCAGCCTCGTCCAGGCCGAAGGCAAGTACAAGCACGACTTCGAGAAGGTCGCGACCGTCGTCTACAACCGTCTGAAGCCCAACAACACCGAGACGTACGGTCTTCTGGACTTCGACTCGACGGTCAACTACCTGCGTGGCGAGTCCAAGCTGGGCACCGGTACGGTCGATGAACTGCGCAAGCTCAACGACCCGTACAACACCTACAAGATCAAGGGTCTGCCGCCCGGACCGATCAGCAACCCGGGCGAGGTGGCGCTGAACTCGGCGCTGCAGCCCGCAAAGGGCGACTGGTACTACTTCGTCTCCATCGACGACAAGACGTTGTTCGCCGAGACCAACGAAGAGCAGAACCGGAACCGCGAGAAATACCTGAAGGGGCAATGAGCGCGCAGAAGCGACGAGCCGCGGTCCTCGGCTCACCGATCGCCCATTCCCTCTCCCCGGCGCTGCATCGCGCGGCATACGAGGAGCTGGGACTGAGCGACTGGTCCTACGACCGATTCGAGATCGACGAGGCGGCGCTGCCCGGATTCATCGGGGAGCTCGGTCCGGAATGGGCGGGACTCTCGCTGACGATGCCGTTGAAGCGGGCGATCATTCCGCTGCTCGACGAGATCAGCGGGACAGCGGCGTCCGTCGAGGCCGTCAACACCGTGGTCTTCCGGGAGGACGGCAGGAAGGTCGGTGACAACACCGACGTGCCCGGCATGGTCGCCGCGCTCCGCGAACGCGGCATCGAGCAGGTCGAGTCCGCCGCGATCCTCGGCGCCGGCGCCACCGCGTCGTCGGCGCTCGCCGCCCTGGCGCGCATCTGTACCGGCGAGGTCGTCGCGTACGTACGCAGCGACACCCGCGCCGCCGAGATGCGGCAGTGGGGCGAGCGGCTCGACGTGGAGGTCAGGACCGAGGCCTGGGAGGACGCGCGCGAGGCGCTGGAGGCCCCCCTGGTGATCGCCACGACCCCGGCGGGCACCACCGACGCGCTGTCCGCCCTGGTCCCCGAGCGCCCGGCCACCCTCTTCGACGTGCTGTACGACCCGTGGCCGACCGAGCTCGCGGCCCGCTGGTCGGCGTACGGCGGCGCCGTCGTCAGTGGCCTCGACCTGCTCGTGCACCAGGCGGTGCTGCAGGTCGAGCAGATGACGGGCCACGGCCCGGCGCCGCTCGACGCGATGCGCAAGGCCGGGGAGCACGCGCTCGCCGCCCGCTAGGGCCTTCCACCCTCCGGGCAGGCCCCGCGCAGCCCCGGGCCGCAGGTCGCGCCCCGGTCGCGGCCCGGTGGAGGAAGCGGTCCGAGCCGTCCGCCAGATGGACCGGACACCGGATCGCGTCCCGGGTCGTGGGAGGATCAGGGTGGCGGGCCAGGGCCGCGCACCCGGCCGCGCCGTCGAAGACCGCAGTTCGAGGCGCGAGCATGAGGAGCATCCGTTGAGCAGGTTGCGTTGGCTGACCGCGGGGGAGTCGCACGGACCCGCGCTTGTCGCGACGTTGGAGGGTCTTCCCGCCGGCGTGCCGGTCACGACGGAGATGGTGGCCGACCATCTGGCGCGGCGGCGGTTGGGGTATGGCCGTGGTGCGCGGATGAAGTTCGAGCGTGATGAGGTCACGTTCCTGGGTGGTGTGCGGCACGGTCTGAGCATGGGCTCGCCGATCGCGGTCATGGTGGGGAACACGGAGTGGCCGAAGTGGGAGCAGGTGATGTCGGCCGATCCGGTGGACCCGGATGTGCTGGCCGATCTGGCCCGCAACGCCCCGCTGACCCGTCCGCGTCCCGGTCACGCGGACTTGGCGGGGATGCAGAAGTACGGGTTCGACGAGGCCCGTCCGATCCTGGAGCGTGCCTCGGCGCGTGAGACGGCGGCGCGCGTGGCGCTGGGCGCCGTCGCCCGGTCGTACCTGAAGGAGACGGCGGGGATCGAGGTCGTCTCGCATGTCACGGAGCTGGCGGGGGCGAAGGCGCCGTACGGGGTGTACCCGACGCCGGCGGATGTCGAGAAGCTGGACGCGGATCCGGTGCGGTGCCTGGACGCGGACGCGTCGAAGGCGATGGTCGCGGAGATCGACCAGGCTCACAAGGACGGCGACACGCTGGGTGGTGTCGTCGAGGTCCTCGCCTACGGGGTGCCGGTGGGCCTCGGCTCGCACGTGCACTGGGACCGGCGGCTGGACGCGCGGCTGGCTGCCGCGCTGATGGGTATTCAGGCGATCAAGGGTGTCGAGGTCGGTGACGGCTTCGATCTGGCCCGGGTGCCTGGATCGAAGGCGCACGACGAGATCGTCACCACGGATGACGGCATCAAGCGCACCTCCGGCCGCTCCGGTGGTACCGAGGGCGGCCTGACCACCGGCGAGCTGCTGCGCGTACGCGCCGCGATGAAGCCCATCGCGACCGTGCCGCGCGCCCTGGCCACCATCGACGTGGCCACCGGCGAGGCCGCCAAGGCGCACCACCAGCGCTCCGACGTGTGCGCCGTGCCGGCCGCCGGGATCGTCGCGGAGGCGATGGTGGCGCTGGTCCTCGCGGACGCGGTGGCGGAGAAGTTCGGGGGCGACAGCGTGCCCGAGACGCGCCGCAATGTGCGGTCCTACCTCGACAACCTGCAGATCCGGTGACCGGGACCGGTACCGAAGGCCCCCGCGTCGTCCTGGTGGGCCCGATGGGCGTGGGCAAGACGACGGTCGGAGAGCTGCTGGCCGAACGGCTCGGCGTCTCGTTCCGGGACACCGACGCCGACATCGTGGCCGCTCAGGGCCGCGAGATCTCGGACATCTTCGTCGATGAGGGTGAGCCGTACTTCCGTGCGCTGGAGAAGGCCGCCGTCGCCACGGCCCTCGCCGAGCACACCGGGATCCTCGCCCTCGGCGGCGGCGCCGTCCTGGACGCGTCGACGCGCACGCTGCTCGCCGAGCACTCCGTCGTCTGTCTGTCGATGGACGTCGAGGAGGCCGTCAAGCGCACCGGCCTCAACCAGGCGCGCCCCCTGCTCGCGGTCAACCCCCGCAAGCAGTGGCGCGAGCTGATGGACGCCCGCCGGCATCTCTACGCCGAAGTCGCCCGCGCGGTCGTCGCCACCGACGGCCGCACCCCCGATGAGGTCGCGCAAGCGGTCCTCGACGCACTGGAGTTGAAGGAAGCATGACGGCTGAGCAGACCCCCACCCGTATCCACGTCGGCGGCACCGCCGGCTCGGATCCGTACGAGGTCCTGGTCGGTCGGCAGCTCCTCGGCGAGCTGCCCGGCCTCATCGGCGACCAGGCCAAGCGGGTCGCCGTGATCCACCCCGAGGCGCTCGCCGAGACCGGTGAGGCGCTCCGCCAGGACCTCGCCGACCAGGGGTACGAGGCGGTCGCCATCCAGGTGCCGAACGCCGAGGAGGCCAAGACGGCCGAGGTCGCCGCGTACTGCTGGAAGGCGCTCGGCCAGTCCGGCTTCACGCGCAGCGACGTCATCGTCGGTGTCGGCGGCGGTGCCTCCACCGACCTCGCCGGGTTCGTGGCCGCGACCTGGCTGCGCGGGGTGCGGTGGATCGCCGTGCCGACCACGGTGCTCGGCATGGTGGACGCGGCGGTCGGCGGCAAGACCGGCATCAACACCGCCGAGGGCAAGAACCTCGTCGGGTCCTTCCACCCGCCGGCCGGTGTCCTGTGCGACCTCGCGGCGCTCGAATCGCTCCCGGTGAACGACTACGTCTCCGGGCTCGCGGAGATCATCAAGGCCGGCTTCATCGCCGACCCGGCGATCCTCGAACTCATCGAGGCGGACCCGCAGGCGGCCCGTACGCCCGCGGGACCGCACACCGCCGAGCTCATCGAGCGCTCCATCAGGGTCAAGGCCGAGGTCGTCTCCGGCGACCTCAAGGAGGCGGGCCTGCGCGAGATCCTCAACTACGGGCACACCCTCGCGCACGCCATCGAGAAGAACGAGCGCTACAAGTGGCGGCACGGCGCCGCGGTGTCCGTGGGCATGCACTTCGCGGCCGAACTCGGCCGTCTGGCGGGCCGTCTCGACGACGCCACCGCGGACCGGCACCGCACCATCCTCGAATCGGTCGGCCTGCCCCTGACGTACCGCTACGACCAGTGGCCCAAGCTTCTGGAGACCATGAAGGTCGACAAGAAGTCCCGCGGCGACCTGCTGCGCTTCATCGTCCTCGACGGCCTCGGCAAGCCGACCGTCCTGGAGGGGCCCGACCCGGCCGTGCTGCTCGCCGCGTACGGCGAAGTGGGCCAGTAGTCCCGATAGGGCACGTTTTACGTGGTCGAGGAATCCGGCCATGGGCACGTCTCGGCCTCCCCGGCCGTTCACACAACGGCGGCCGGGGACGGTACCGTTCGGTAACGGGCGGCTCGGCTGCCGTCCGACCAGCGTCAGTCGCACGAGACGGAGTGGCACCGGATGCAGCACGCAGTGGGATCTCCGCTGCCGCCGCCCCACCAGCCGGGGCACGGACCGGCCTCCGGCTGGTCGCCGGCCGCACACCACCCGAGCGCTCCGCACCCCGGAGCGCCGGCCCAGGGAGCGGTGGCCGCCGTTCCCGTTCCCGGTTTCGCGGAGGCTCCCGGCCCGCACGCGCCGGGACAGCCACCGCAGGCCGCCCACGCGCCGGGCCGGCCCCCGATGCCGCAGGCGCCCGCGGCCCCGCAGCCGCAGCCTCCGGGGCACGCGCACCCGGCACAAGCGCCGCAGCCCGCGCAACCGGCGCCCCCGGTTCCGCCCGCGCAGCCCGCTCAGCCGGCCCAGAACGGTCAGCCGCATCAGGTCCCGGGGCCCGCCCCCGTGCCCCCGCCGCCGGAGAGTACGGGCCACGTCCAGCTGCCGCCGGGCGGCCCCGTCGGGATGCCCAGCCCACCGCAGGGCGCGGCACCCGCGGACACGGGCGCCACCACCCTCGCCGTGCTGCTCATCGGCCCGGCCGGGGCGGGCAAGACCAGCGTCGCCAAATACTGGGCCGAGCACCGGTGCGTGCCGACGGCCCACATCAGCCTCGACGACGTACGGGAATGGGTGCGCTCGGGGTTCGCCGACCCCCAGTCGGGGTGGAACGACCACTCCGAGGCGCAGTACCGCCTGGCCCGCCGCACCTGCGGCTTCGCCGCGCGCAACTTCCTGGCCAACGGCATCTCCTGCATCCTCGACGACGCGGTCTTCCCCGACCGCCCGGTCGTCGGCCTCGGCGGCTGGAAGCGGCACGTAGGCCCCGGCCTGCTGCCCGTGGTCCTGCTCCCCGGCCTCGAGGTCGTCCTGGAGCGCAACGCCGAGCGCAGCGGCAACCGCCGCCTGACCGACGAGGAAGTGGCCCGCATCCACGGCCGCATGGCGGGTTGGTACGGCTCGGGCCTGCCCATCATCGACAACTCCCAACTGGACGTCCCCGCCACCGCCCGCGTCCTCGACGAGGTCCTGGCCCGCGCCATCGCGAGCCCGCCGAAGTGGTAGTCCGGACCGTCGGTCGCGGTTGAGACACCGCATCCCCGAACCGCCTCCACACCACCGCCACCGGGTCTACGGTCATGCCCCTGGGCATCGCCCGGTGGAGGTGCCTGCCGTAGCCGGGTTCGCCGCGATGGATCGGGGCGGCGCCGGCGGCGCGTGCCTCGGAGCAGTTCGCGTAGGAGACGGAGCCGCCCCCCGCCGGACCCGGAACCGCCGCCCGGGCCGCCGTTGTCGACGGGCGACGGGGTCGGCTGCGACAGCTGAGCGCCGAGCGGGGGGCCGGCGCGGGCCCGGCGCTGGGGACCGCCCGGTCGGACGCGCCCGCCGGGCCGTGCGGCCGTCGCGCTCGTAGGCTCGGGCCATGTCAGAGGTGTACGCGGTCCGCAGGGAACGGGTCAGGGAGCGCTGTGCCGCCGGTGGTGGCGCCGCGGCGTTGGTCTCCCGGCCCGCCAACGTCCGCTATCTCGCCGGTGCCGCGCCCGCCGGCGCCGTACTTCTCGTCGGCAAGGACGAGGACGTACTGCTGTGCGGACGCCCGCCCGGCGACCAGGAGTGCGAGGGGCGGCCCGACGAGGCGCTGCGGGTGCAGCAACTGCCCACACCGGGCGCCGACCCGGCCGTCGCCGGCGCGGGCCTGGCCGCTTCCCAGGGAGCCGAGGCGCTCTCCGTCGAGGAGCACCACCTGACCGTCGCCCGGCACCGCGCGCTCGCCTCGGTCGCGCCGCGGCTGCGGCTGACGGATCTCGGGACGGCCGTCGAGCAGCTGCGCCTGGTCAAGGACACCGACGAGCTCTCCTGTCTGCGGATCGCCGCCGAGATCGCCGACCAGGCCCTGAGCGAGCTGCTCGAATCCATTCTCGTGGGGCGTACGGAACGGCATCTCGCGCTGGAGCTGGAGCGGCGGCTCATCGATCACGGGGCGGACGGCCCCGCGTTCCCGACCTCGGTCGGCACCGGCCCGAACTCCGGCAAGGGCGGCCACCGGCCCTCGGACCGCCGGGTGGAGGAGGGGGACTTCCTCTCCGTCTGCCTGGGGGCGAGCTACCGGGGATACCGCTGTGAGATCGGCCGTACCTTCGTCATCGGCACCTCGCCCGCCGACTGGCAGATCGAGCTGTACGACCTCGTCTTCGCCGCCCAACGGGCGGGCCGGGAGGCGCTCGTACCGGGTGCGGCCTGCCGCGACGTGGACCGCGCGGCACGTCAGGTGCTCGACTCCGCGGGCTATGTGGAAGGGCTCTCTCCGGTCACCGGACATGGGGTCGGGCTCGAAATCGACGAGGACCCGCAGTTGGCGCCCGCGGCCATGGGTAAACTGGATGCCTGCGTGCCGGTCACCGTCGAGCCGGGGGTTCACCTCCCGGGCAGGGGCGGTGTCCGGATCGATGACACGCTCGTCGTGCGCCCCGAGGCGGACGGCGGACCCGAGCTACTCACCATCACGACCAAGGAGCTGCTCGCGCTCTAGCTTTCCGCTGTGCGCGTGCGCCGGGGTCGTCCACGTCAGTCCAGGAGATTCCGCAACCGTGGCTTCCACGAACGACCTCAAGAACGGCCTGGTGCTCAAGCTCGAAGGCGGCCAGCTCTGGTCCGTCGTCGAGTTCCAGCACGTCAAGCCCGGCAAGGGCCCGGCCTTCGTGCGCACCAAGCTCAAGAACGTGCTCTCCGGCAAGGTCGTCGACAAGACGTTCAACGCCGGCGTCAAGGTCGACACGGCCACGATCGACAAGCGCGACATGCAGTTCTCCTACATGGACGGCGACTACTTCGTCTTCATGGACATGGAGACGTACGACCAGCTGCACGTCGACAAGAAGGCCGTCGGCGACGCCGCCAACTTCCTGATCGAGGGCTTCACCGCCTCCGTCGCGCAGCACGAGGGCGAGGTGCTCTACGTGGAGCTGCCGGCCGCCGTCGAGCTCACCATCCAGGAGACCGAGCCGGGCGTCCAGGGCGACCGCTCCACCGGTGGCACCAAGCCCGCCATCCTGGAGACCGGCCACCAGATCCAGGTGCCGCTCTTCATCACCACGGGCGAGAAGATCAAGGTCGACACCCGTGACAGCGGCTACCTCGGCCGGGTGAACAGCTAACCGTGGCTGCTCGTAACACGGCCCGCAAGCGCGCCTTCCAGATCCTCTTCGAGGCAGACCAGCGCGGTACCGACGTCCTGACGGTCCTCGCGGACTGGGTGCGCCACTCGCGGTCCGACACCCGGCAGCCGCCGGTGAGCGAGTACACGATGGAGCTCGTCGAGGGCTACGCCGAGCATGAGCGCCGCATCGACGAACTCATCGCCCAGTACGCCGTCGGGTGGACCCTGGACCGCATGCCGGTCGTCGACCGCAACATCCTGCGGCTCGGCGCCTACGAGCTCGTCTGGGTCGACGGGACGCCGGACGCCGTGGTGCTCGACGAGGCGGTCCAGCTCGCCAAGGAGTTCTCCACGGACGAGTCGCCGTCCTTCGTCAACGGCCTGCTCGGACGCTTCAAGGACCTGAAGCCGTCCCTGCGCCGGGACGAGGCGTAAGGCGTCGTCGTACGTCATCGGAGGGCCCGCAGCGATCCGCTGCGGGCCCTCCGATTTTTTCCCGTACCCGGCCCCCTTGAGGCGTGCGCCCTCCGTCGTGCGGAGAAAGGCGCCGGGGGCGAAACGCTCTCAGGGGCAAATGGGCCGGGAATACGAAAAACCGCCGGGGTGGCCGCGCCTTTCGGCTGCGGCCACCCCGGCGGCACGTTTCTTCTGATGTCGTCCGCGGCGGGATCAGACCTCTTCGTGGGCGACGGCCCGGCGGGCGTCCGCGTCCAGGACGCCCCAGCTGATCAGCTGCTCGGTCAGGACCGAGGGGGACTGGTCATAGATCACGGCGAGGGTGCGCAGATCGTCCTGACGGATCGAGAGCACCTTGCCGTTGTAGTCGCCGCGCTGGGACTGGATCGTCGCCGCGTAACGCTGCAGGGGGCCCGCCTTCTCCTGCGGGACGTGGGCGAGACGCTCCAGGTCGAGGACGAGCTTCGGCGGGGGCTCGGCGGCACCGCCGGGAGCCGTACCCGGAAGGAGCTCCTGCACCGGGACGCCGTAGAAGTCCGCCAGCTCGGCGAGGCGCTGCACGGTCACGGCACGGTCACCGCGCTCGTACGACCCCACGACGACCGCCTTCCAGCGTCCCTGGGACTTCTCCTCGACACCGTGGAGGGAAAGGCCCTGCTGGGTACGGATCGCGCGGAGCTTGGCCCCGAGCTGCTTGGCGTATTCGCTGGACATATAGCTCCCCGGACGCTGCGACAATCATGCGGCTCCGCCGCGTGGCTGGTAACTCACTGTGAGGTTACGCAGCGTTACTTGCCTGCGTCAAGCCGAATGGTCCTTACCGCCCCATCGGTGGAGCCCGATGACGTGCCAGGTCACAGGTGCTGGTACTGTGGATGGCGCAATTTCGACGTCCTTTAACGTCCGTCCTGTGAGGCGGAGAAGGAGGTCCGTTTTCATATGGACACGCAGGAACCGAAAGACTCCGCTGTCGCGCGCCCCGTGCTCGAGGGGCCCGACATCGCGCGGGTGCTGACCCGCATCGCCCACGAGATCGTCGAGCGCGCCAAGGGCGCCGACGACGTGGTTCTGCTCGGCATCCCCACCCGAGGCGTCTTCCTCGCCCGCCGGCTCGCCGAGAAGCTCGAAGAGATCACCGGACGCGCGATCCCGGTCGGCTCCCTCGACATCACCATGTACCGCGACGACCTGCGCATGCACCCGCCGCGCGCACTCGCCCGCACCGAGATCCCCGGTGACGGCGTCGACGGCCGCCTGGTCGTCCTCGTCGACGACGTGCTCTTCTCCGGCCGCACCATCCGCGCCGCCCTCGACGCGCTGAACGACATCGGGCGCCCGCGCGCGGTGCAGCTCGCCGTGCTCGTCGACCGCGGCCACCGCGAACTGCCCATCCGTGCCGACTACGTGGGCAAGAACCTCCCCACGTCGCTGCGGGAGACGGTCAAGGTGCAGCTCGCCGAGGAGGACGGCCGGGACGCCGTGCTGCTCGGCGCCAAGCCCGCCTCCGCCTAGCCGGACCCGTCTCCTCCCCCACGGGCCCGGGGCACACCCCTGCGCGCCCGCGCGCCCGCAGACCTCCACACACCGGAGTACACGCAGATGATGCGACACCTCATCTCGGCCGCCGACCTCTCCCGCGACGACGCCGTCCTCATCCTCGACACGGCCGAGGAGATGGCGCGCGTCGCCGACCGGCCGATCAAGAAGCTGCCCGCCCTGCGCGGCCGCACCGTGGTCAACCTCTTCTTCGAGGACTCCACGCGGACCCGGATCTCCTTCGAGGCGGCCGAGAAGCGCCTCTCCGCCGACGTCATCAACTTCGCCGCCAAGGGCTCCTCGGTCTCCAAGGGCGAGTCCCTCAAGGACACCGCGCAGACCCTGGAGGCGATGGGCGTCGACGCCGTCGTCATCCGGCACGGCGCCTCCGGCGCCCCCTACCGCCTGGCGACCTCCGGCTGGATCGACGCCGCCGTCATCAACGCCGGCGACGGCACCCACCAGCACCCCACCCAGGCCCTGCTCGACGCCTTCACCATGCGGCGCCGCCTCGTCGGCCCGGACGCCGGGCTCGGCCAGGACCTCGCGGGCCGGCACATCACCCTCGTCGGCGACATCCTGCACAGCCGCGTCGCCCGCTCCAACGTCGACCTGCTGCACACCCTCGGCGCCGAGGTCACCCTCGTCGCCCCGCCCACGCTGGTGCCGGTCGGTGTCGAGCAGTGGCCCTGTGAGGTCAGCTACGACCTCGACCGGGTGCTGCCCAAGTCCGACGCCGTGATGATGCTGCGCGTGCAGCGCGAGCGGATGAACGCCGCGTTCTTCCCCACCGAGCGCGAGTACTCGCGCCGCTACGGCCTGGACGGCGAGCGGATGGCGAAGATGCCCGAGCACGCCATCGTCATGCACCCGGGACCGATGGTCCGCGGCATGGAGATCACCGCCGAGGTCGCCGACTCCGACCGCTGCACGGTCGTCGAGCAGGTCGCCAACGGCGTCTCCATCCGCATGGCCGTCCTCTACCTGCTGCTGGGCGGCAACGAACCCGCCGTCACCCACACCCGCCCCACCGATTCGGAGACCAAGTAACCATGAGCAAGATCCTGATCCGCGGTGCGAAGGTGCTCGGTGGCGAGGCGCGGGACGTCCTGATCGACGGCGGGACCATCGAGGCCGTCGGCACGGACCTCTCCGCCGAGGGCGCCGACGTCGTCGAGGCCGGCGGCAAGGTCCTCCTGCCGGGCCTCGTCGACCTCCACACCCATCTGCGGGAGCCGGGCCGCGAGGACTCCGAGACCGTCCTGACCGGCACCCGCGCCGCCGCCTCCGGCGGCTTCACCGCCGTCTTCGCCATGGCCAACACCTTCCCGGTCGCCGACACCGCCGGCGTCGTCGAGCAGGTCTACCGGCTCGGCAAGGAGTCCGGGTACTGCGACGTGCAGCCCATCGGCGCCGTCACCGTCGGCCTGGAGGGCAAGAAGCTCGCCGAGCTCGGCGCCATGCACGAGTCCGCCGCCGGGGTGACCGTCTTCTCCGACGACGGCAAGTGCGTCGACGACGCCGTGATCATGCGCCGCGCCCTGGAGTACGTGAAGGCCTTCGGCGGCGTCGTCGCCCAGCACGCGCAGGAGCCCCGCCTCACCGAGGGCGCCCAGATGAACGAGGGCGTTGTCTCCGCGGAGCTGGGCCTCGGCGGCTGGCCCGCCGTCGCCGAGGAGTCGATCATCGCGCGTGACGTGCTGCTCGCCGAGCACGTCGGGTCGCGGGTGCACATCTGCCACCTGTCGACCGCGGGCTCCGTGGAGATCGTCCGCTGGGCCAAGTCGCGCGGCATCGACGTCACCGCCGAGGTCACCCCGCACCACCTCCTCCTCACGGATGAGCTGGTCCGCTCCTACAACCCCGTCTACAAGGTCAACCCGCCGCTGCGCACCGAGCGCGACGTCATGGCGCTGCGCGAGGCCCTCGCCGACGGCACCATCGACATCGTCGCCACCGACCACGCCCCGCACCCGCACGAGGACAAGGACTGCGAGTGGGCCGCGGCGGCCATGGGCATGGTCGGCCTGGAGACCGCGCTCTCCGTCGTCCAGCAGACGATGGTCGAGACCGGCCTGCTGACCTGGGAAGCCGTCGCCGACCGGATGTCCTTCAAGCCCGCGCAGATCGGCGGGGCCACCGGCCACGGCCGCCCCGTCTCGGCAGGTGAGCCCGCGAACCTCGTCTTGGTCGACGCCGATTACCGTGGGGCAGTGGACCCCGCGGGCTTCGCCTCGCGCAGCCGCAACACTCCCTACGAGGGCCGTGAGCTGCCGGGCCGCGTCACGCACACGTGGCTCCGGGGTCGGGCCACGCTCGTCGACGGGAAGCTCACGTGACATCACTCCTGGAACTGGCCGCCGAGAAGGAATCGGCGGAAGTGACCGACTGGGCCGCACGGCTCGGCTGGGTCGTCGGTCTGCTGCTCTTCATCGCGCTCGTCTACTGGCTGATGCGCGAGGGCTGGAAGTGGCGCGGCACGCTCCAGGGCGACCTGCCCGAGCTGCCCGCCGCGCCGACCGAGCCGGGTCCGGCGAGACTTGAGCTGAGCGGCCGCTACCACGGCTCCACCACGGCGGGACAGTGGCTCGACCGCATCGTGGCGCACGGCCTGGGCACCCGCAGCCGTGTCGAGCTGACGCTCACCGACGCGGGCCTGGACGTCGTACGCCCCGGCGCGCACGACTTCTTCATCCCGGCCGCACAGCTGCGCGAAGCCCGCCTCGACAAGGGCATCGCCGGAAAGGTCCTCACCGAGGGCGGTCTGCTGATCGTCACGTGGGAACACGGCGGCAAGCTCCTCGACTCCGGTTTCCGCTCGGACCACGCGGCCGAGCAGGCGGAGTGGGTCGAGACGCTCAACAACATGATCGACACGAACAGCACTACGGAAGGCACCGCACGATGACGACCTCCAATCAGGGGAGCCCCTCGAAGAGGACACAGGTGCTTTCCGCCGTACTCGTCCTGGAGGACGGCCGCGTCTTCCGCGGGCGCGCCTACGGGGCCGTGGGGGAGACCTTCGGCGAAGCGGTGTTCTCCACCGGCATGACCGGCTACCAGGAGACCCTCACCGACCCCTCGTACGCCCACCAGATCGTGGTCGCCACCGCTCCCCAGATCGGCAACACGGGCTGGAACGACGAGGACGACGAGTCGGCCCGCATCTGGGTCTCCGGCTACGTGGTCCGCGACCCCGCCCGCATCCCCTCCAACTGGCGCTCCGCCCGCCCGCTCGACGACGAGCTGGTGCGCCAGGGCGTCGTCGGTATCTCCGGCATCGACACCCGCGCCCTCACCCGCCACCTGCGCGAGCGCGGCTCCATGCGCTCCGGCATCTTCTCCGGCGAGACGCTCCCGTCCGACGCCGAGCTCGTCGAGCGCGTCAAGGCGCAGCCCTCGATGAAGGGCCTGAGCCTGTACGAGGAGGTCGCCACCAAGGAGGCCTACGTGGTCCCCGCGGTCGGCGAGAAGAAGTTCACCGTCGCCGCCATCGACCTCGGCATCAAGGGCATGACCCCGCACCGCATGGCCGAGCGCGGCATCGAGGTGCACGTGCTGCCCGCCACCGCCACCGAGGAGGACGTGTACGCCGTCGCCCCCGACGGTGTCTTCTTCTCCAACGGCCCCGGCGACCCGGCCACCGCCGAAGGACCGGTCGCGCTGATGACCGCCGTCCTCAAGCGGAAGACCCCGCTCTTCGGCATCTGCTTCGGCAACCAGATCCTCGGCCGCGCCCTCGGCTTCGGCACGTACAAGCTGAAGTACGGCCACCGCGGCATCAACCAGCCGGTGCAGGACCGCACCACCGGCAAGGTCGAGGTCACCGCGCACAACCACGGGTTCGCCGTGGACGCGCCGCTGGACAAGGTCAGCGACACCCCCTTCGGCCGCGCCGAGGTCTCCCACGTCTGCCTGAACGACCAGGTCGTCGAGGGTCTCCAGCTGCTCGACCAGCCGGCCTTCTCCGTCCAGTACCACCCCGAGGCGGCTGCGGGCCCGCACGACGCCGCGTATCTGTTCGACCGCTTCACGTCTTTGATGAACACCGCTTCGATGGAGGGCCAGCGTGCCTAAGCGCACCGATATCCAGTCCGTCCTGGTCATCGGCTCCGGCCCGATCGTCATCGGCCAGGCCGCCGAGTTCGACTACTCCGGCACCCAGGCGTGCCGCGTCCTCAAGTCCGAGGGCCTGCGCGTCATCCTCGTCAACTCCAACCCCGCGACGATCATGACCGACCCGGAGATCGCCGACGCCACGTACGTCGAGCCGATCACCCCCGAGTTCGTCGAGAAGATCATCGCCAAGGAGCGCCCCGACGCGCTCCTGCCCACCCTGGGCGGCCAGACGGCCCTCAACACGGCGATCTCCATGCACGAGCAGGGCGTGCTGGAGAAGTACGGCGTGGAGCTCATCGGCGCCAACGTCGAGGCCATCAACAAGGGCGAGGACCGCGACCTCTTCAAGGGCGTCGTCGAAGAGGTCAAGAAGAAGATCGGGCACGGCGAGTCCGCCCGCTCCTACATCTGCCACTCCATGGACGACGTCCTCAAGGGCGTCGACGAGCTCGGCGGCTACCCCGTCGTCGTGCGCCCCTCCTTCACCATGGGCGGCGCCGGCTCCGGCTTCGCGCACGACGAGGAGGAGCTGCGCCGCATCGCAGGCCAGGGCCTCACCCTCTCGCCGACCACCGAGGTGCTCCTTGAGGAGTCCATCCTCGGCTGGAAGGAGTACGAGCTGGAGCTGATGCGCGACAAGAACGACAACGTCGTGGTCGTCTGCTCCATCGAGAACTTCGACCCGATGGGCGTGCACACCGGTGACTCGATCACCGTCGCCCCGTCGATGACCCTGACCGACCGCGAGTACCAGATCCTGCGCGACGTCGGCATCGCGATCATCCGCGAGGTCGGTGTCGACACCGGCGGCTGCAACATCCAGTTCGCGGTGAACCCCGAGGACGGCCGGGTCATCGTCATCGAGATGAACCCCCGTGTCTCGCGCTCCTCCGCCCTCGCCTCCAAGGCCACCGGCTTCCCGATCGCGAAGATCGCCGCGAAGCTGGCCGTCGGCTACACGCTGGACGAGATCCCGAACGACATCACCGAGAAGACCCCGGCCTCCTTCGAGCCGACCCTCGACTACGTCGTGGTCAAGGCCCCGCGCTTCGCCTTCGAGAAGTTCCCCTCGGCGGACTCGACCCTGACGACGACCATGAAGTCGGTCGGCGAGGCCATGGCCATCGGCCGCAACTTCACCGAGGCGCTGCAGAAGGCGCTGCGCTCGCTGGAGAAGAAGGGCTCGCAGTTCACCTTCGTCGGCGAGCCCGGCGACAAGACCGAGCTGCTCGCTGAGGCGATCCGGCCGACCGACGGCCGCATCAACTCCGTCATGCAGGCGATCCGGGCCGGCGCCACCCCCGAGGAGGTCTTCGACGCCACGAAGATCGACCCGTGGTTCGTCGACCAGCTCTTCCTGATCAAGGAGACCGCCGACGAGCTGGCCGCCGTCGAGCGCCTGGACGCCGGCCTGCTGGCCGAGGCCAAGCGGCACGGCTTCTCCGACGCCCAGATCGCCGAGATCCGCGGCCTGCGCGAGGACGTCGTACGCGAGGTCCGCCAGGCCCTCGGCGTCCGCCCGGTCTACAAGACGGTCGACACCTGCGCCGCCGAGTTCGCCGCGAAGACGCCGTACTTCTACTCCTCCTACGACGAGGAGTCCGAGGTCGCGCCCCGCGAGAAGCCCGCGGTCATCATCCTGGGCTCCGGCCCGAACCGCATCGGCCAGGGCATCGAGTTCGACTACTCCTGCGTCCACGCCTCCTTCGCGCTGAGCGAGGCGGGCTACGAGACCGTGATGGTCAACTGCAACCCCGAGACCGTCTCCACGGACTACGACACCTCCGACCGGCTCTACTTCGAGCCGCTCACCCTTGAGGACGTCCTGGAGATCGTGCACGCCGAGGCGCAGGCAGGACCGATCGCGGGCGTCATCGTCCAGCTCGGCGGCCAGACCCCGCTCGGCCTCGCGCAGGCGCTCAAGGACAACGGCGTGCCCGTCGTCGGCACCTCCCCGGAGGCCATCCACGCCGCCGAGGACCGCGGCGCCTTCGGCCGCGTGCTCGCCGAGGCCGGCCTGCCCGCGCCCAAGCACGGCACCGCCACCACCTTCGCCGAGGCCAAGGCCATCGCCGACGAGATCGGCTACCCGGTCCTGGTCCGCCCCTCGTACGTGCTCGGCGGGCGCGGCATGGAGATCGTCTACGACGAGACCCGGCTGTCCGCGTACATCGAGGAGTCGACCGAGATCAGCCCCTCGCGGCCGGTCCTCGTCGACCGCTTCCTCGACGACGCCATCGAGATCGACGTCGACGCGCTCTACGACGGCGAGGAGCTCTACCTCGGCGGCGTGATGGAGCACATCGAGGAGGCCGGCATCCACTCCGGCGACTCGGCGTGCGCGCTGCCCCCGATCACCCTCGGCGGCTTCGACATCAAGCGGCTGCGGGCCTCCACCGAGGGCATCGCCAAGGGCGTCGGCGTGCGTGGCCTCATCAACATCCAGTTCGCGATGGCGGGTGACATCCTCTACGTCCTGGAGGCCAACCCGCGCGCCTCGCGCACCGTCCCCTTCACCTCGAAGGCGACCGCGGTGCCGCTGGCCAAGGCCGCCGCGCGCATCTCGCTCGGCGCGACCGTCGCCGAGCTGCGCGCCGAGGGCATGCTCCCGGCCGTCGGCGACGGCGGCACGCTCCCGATGGACGCGCCGATCTCCGTCAAGGAGGCCGTCATGCCGTGGTCGCGCTTCCGCGACATCCACGGCCGCGGCGTCGACACCGTCCTCGGTCCGGAGATGCGCTCCACCGGCGAAGTCATGGGCATCGACTCGGTGTTCGGCACCGCGTACGCCAAGTCGCAGGCGGGCGCCTACGGTCCGCTGCCGACCAAGGGCCGCGCCTTCATCTCCGTCGCCAACCGCGACAAGCGCTCGATGATCTTCCCGGCGCGTGAACTGGTCGCGCACGGCTTCGAGTTGTTCGCCACGTCCGGCACGGCCGAGGTGCTCAAGCGCAACGGCATCAACGCCACGATCGTGCGCAAGCAGTCCGAGGGCGAGGGTCCGAACGGCGAGAAGACCATCGTCCAGCTCATCCACGACGGTGGCGTCGACCTCATCGTCAACACCCCGTACGGCACCGGCGGCCGTCTCGACGGCTACGAGATCCGCACGGCCGCCGTGTCGCGCTCCGTGCCGTGCCTGACGACGGTCCAGGCGCTCGCCGCGGCCGTCCAGGGCATCGACGCGCTGGGCCGCGGGGACGTGGGCGTCCGATCGCTCCAGGAACACGCGGAACACCTGACCGCGAACCGCGACTAGCAGCCCACAAGGGGGACACCGAGGACACGGTGTCCCCCTTCTGGTGAGCACACCTGAGGACCCACATGTACAAGCTGTTCTTCAACCTCGTCTTCAAGCGCATGGACCCGGAGCGGGCCCACTACGCGGCCTTCCGCTGGATCCGGCTCGCCGCCCGCGTCCCGGTCCTGCGCACCTTCGTCGCCGCCGTCCTGGCGCCGCGCCACAAGGAACTGCGCACCGAGGCCCTCGGGCTGCGGATGCACGGACCCTTCGGGCTCGCGGCCGGCTTCGACAAGAACGCCGTCGCGATCGATGGAATGTCGATGCTCGGCTTCGACCACATCGAGATCGGCACCGTCACGGGCGAGCCGCAGCCCGGCAACCCCAAGAAGCGGCTCTTCCGCCTCGTGCAGGACCGCGCGCTGATCAACCGCATGGGCTTCAACAACGAGGGCTCCGCGGCCGTGGCCGCCCGCCTGGGGGCCCGCAAGGCCGTCTTCAGGACGGTCGTCGGCGTGAACATCGGCAAGACCAAGGTCGTTCCCGAGGAGGAGGCCGCCGCCGACTACGTGAAGTCGACCGAGCGGCTCGCCCGGCACGCCGACTACCTCGTGGTCAACGTCTCCTCGCCGAACACCCCGGGACTGCGCAACCTCCAGGCCACCGAGTCGCTGCGGCCACTGCTGACCGCCGTGCGCGAGGCCGCCGACCGCAGCGTCGAGGGCCGCCGGGTCCCGCTGCTCGTCAAGATCGCCCCGGACCTGGCCGACGAGGACGTCGACGCGGTCGCCGACCTCGCCGTCGAGCTGGGCCTGGACGGCATCATCGCCACCAACACCACCATCGCGCGCGAGGGCCTCGGCCTGACCTCCGACCCGGCCCTCGTCAAGGAGACCGGCGGCCTGTCCGGCGCCCCCCTCAAGGACCGCTCCCTGGAGGTCCTGCGCCGCCTCTACGCGCGCGTGGGCGACCGGATCACGCTCGTGGGCGTCGGCGGCGTCGAGAACGCCGAGGACGCCTGGCAGCGCATCCTCGCGGGCGCCACCCTGGTCCAGGGCTACAGCGCCTTCATCTACGAAGGGCCCTTCTGGGGCCGCGCGATCCACAAGGGCCTCGCCGCACGCCTGCGCACCAGCCCGTACGCCACCCTCGCCGACGCGGTCGGCGCCGACGTGAGGAAGCCCGCATGAGCCCCTTCGAGCCCTTCGGCACGCGCCTGCGCCAGGCCATGGACGAGCGCGGTCCGCTCTGCGTCGGCATCGACCCGCACGCCTCCCTGCTGTCCGCCTGGGGCCTGACCGACGACATCGCGGGCCTGGAGCGGTTCACGCGGACCGTGGTGGAGGCACTGGCCGGTACCGTCGCCGTGGTCAAGCCGCAGAGCGCCTTCTTCGAGCGCTTCGGCTCGCGCGGCATCGCCGTCCTGGAGAAGGCGGTCGAGGAGGTCCGCGCGGCGGGCGCCCTGGTCGTCATGGACGCCAAGCGCGGCGACATCGGCTCGACCATGGCCGCGTACGCCGAGACCTTCCTGCACAAGGACTCGCCGCTGTTCAGCGACGCGCTCACCGTCTCGCCCTACCTGGGGTACGGCTCCTTGAAGCCGGCCGTCGACCTCGCCCGCGAGAACGGCGCCGGACTCTTCGTGCTCGCCCTCACCTCCAACCCCGAGGGCGCCGAGGTGCAGCACGCGGTCCGCGGGGACGGCCGCACGGTCGCGGCCACCGTCCTCGGCCACCTCGCCGCGGAGAACGCCGGGCAGACGCCGCTGGGCTCCTTCGGCGCGGTCGTCGGCGCGACGCTGGGCGACCTGTCCTCGTACGACCTCGGGATCAACGGCCCGCTGCTCGCCCCCGGCATCGGGGCGCAGGGCGCGACGCCCGCGGACCTTCCCGGCGTCTTCGGCGCCGCCGTGCGCAACGTGGTGCCGAACGTCAGCCGCGGCGTGCTCCGCCACGGACCCGACGTCACGGGCCTGCGGGACGCCGCGGAGCGCTTCGCGGACGAGATCAGGGCAGCCGTCGAAGCGGCCTGAGCGGGGCAACCCACCTCGCGCGCGCACTCCGTTGACGGCCCGCCGACAGTCCACCGGCCCAAATCCGGGGAGAAATGCCCGATATGTACGGCTCGACAGAGGCTGACCAGGACTTTTCGTCTGTTCTCGCTGACTCCGGCGGCCATGCCCGCTAGTCTCCGTCGAGTGGGGGGAACCCCCACACCCTGTAGTTAGTGGGGGGACGACGGGCAAGCGCGTTGCACGTTGCTCCCCAGGTGTGGGGCGACTAGGTTCCTCACCGGTCCGTATCCGACAGTTCGACATCCGAGGTGACGTAGGCGTGGCTCTTCCGCCCCTTACCCCTGAACAGCGCGCAGCCGCGCTCGAAAAGGCCGCCGCGGCTCGCCGGGAGCGGGCCGAGGTCAAGAATCGACTCAAGCACTCCGGCGCCTCGCTTCACGAGGTCATCAAGCAGGGTCAGGAGAACGATGTCATCGGCAAGATGAAGGTCTCCGCCCTCCTGGAGTCGCTGCCTGGCGTGGGCAAGGTCCGCGCCAAGCAGATCATGGAGCGTCTTGGCATCTCCGAGAGCCGCCGTGTGCGCGGTCTCGGCTCCAACCAGATCGCGTCGCTCGAGCGAGAGTTCGGTGGCGGTGCCGCCGGCTGATGTTCTCGGGCACTCCTGAGAACCTGGATAATCGCTGCATGGCTGCAACACCCCGGGGGACGTCCCCCGTACCCCCGGACGTACGTCCGCGGCTGACCGTGCTCTCCGGCCCCTCCGGGGTCGGCAAGAGCACGGTCGTCGCTCATATGCGCAAAGAACACCCAGAGGTCTGGCTCTCGGTCTCGGCCACCACCCGCAAGCCGCGGCCCGGTGAGAAGCACGGAGTCCAGTACTTCTTCGTCTCCGACGACGAGATGGACAAGCTCATCGCCAACGGCGAGCTGCTCGAGTGGGCCGAGTTCGCGGGCAACCGCTACGGCACCCCGCGCCGCGCCGTGCTCGACCGCCTGGAGGCCGGCGAGCCCGTCCTCCTGGAGATCGATCTGCAGGGCGCGCGCCTGGTGCGCGAGTCGATGCCCGAGGCGCAGCTGGTCTTCCTCGCCCCGCCGAGCTGGGAGGAGCTGGTCCGCCGGCTCACCGGCCGGGGGACCGAGGCGCCCGACGTGATCGAGCGCAGGCTCGCCGCCGCCAAGGTGGAGCTGGCCGCCGAGGCCGAGTTCGACACCACCCTGGTCAACACCTCCGTCGAGGACGTGGCGCGTGAGCTGCTAGCCTTGATGAAAGTTCTTTAGATCTACACCCGTGTCCTGACTCCGGTCTCGACATCACTTGACCCCATCGGAAGGCGAAGAGTGTCCTCTTCCATCACCGCGCCCGAGGGCATCATCAACCCGCCGATTGATGAGCTGCTCGAAGCCACCGACTCGAAGTACAGCCTCGTGATCTACGCCGCCAAGCGCGCGCGCCAGATCAACGCGTACTACTCGCAGCTCGGTGAGGGCCTCCTGGAGTACGTCGGCCCCCTGGTGGACACCCACGTCCACGAGAAGCCGCTCTCGATCGCGCTCCGCGAGATCAACGCCGGCCTGCTGACCTCCGAGGCCATCGAGGGCCCGGCCCAGTAAGCGGTTCGTACGTTCACCACAGGCCCGGCAGCACGGCTGCCGGGCCTGTGGTGTGTCATGGAGTCGTACGCATCCGAGTACGGATCCGAGTGCGGGGAGTCGAAGGCAGTGGCCGAGAAGCCGAAGGTAGTCCTGGGGGTCAGCGGTGGCATCGCCGCCTACAAGGCATGCGAGCTGCTGCGCCGGCTGACCGAGTCGGGCCATGACGTACGCGTCGTGCCGACCGCGTCCGCCCTGCACTTCGTCGGCGCGGCGACCTGGTCCGCGCTCTCCGGCCACCCCGTGTCCACCGAGGTCTGGTCCGACGTGCACGAGGTCCCGCACGTTCGCATCGGGCAGCACGCCGACCTCGTGATCGTCGCCCCCGCCACCGCCGACATGCTCGCCAAGGCGGCCCACGGCCTCGCGGACGACCTGCTCACGAACACGCTCCTGACCGCGCGATGTCCGGTGCTCTTCGCCCCGGCGATGCACACCGAGATGTGGGAGCACCCCGCCACCCAGGAGAACGTGGCCACCCTGCGCCGCCGCGGCGCGCTGGTCATCGAGCCCGCCGTCGGCCGCCTCACCGGCGTGGACACCGGCAAGGGCCGCTTCCCCGACCCCACCGAGATCTTCGAGGTCGTGCGCCGCGTCCTCGCGCACCCGGACCGGACCCGAGACCTCACCGGACGCCACGTCGTGGTCAGCGCGGGCGGCACCCGCGAGCCCCTCGACCCGGTCCGCTTCCTGGGCAACCGCTCCTCGGGCAAGCAGGGCTACGCGCTCGCCCGCAGCGCCGCCGCCCGCGGGGCCCGCGTCACGCTCGTCGCGGCCAACGCCGCGCTGCCCGACCCGGCCGGCGTCGACGTGGTGCCGGTCGGCACCGCCCTCCAGCTGCGCGACGCCGTCCTGAAGGCGGCGGCCGACGCCGACGCGGTCGTCATGGCGGCCGCCGTGGCCGACTTCCGCCCCGAGACGTACGCGACGGGGAAGATCAAGAAGAAGGACGGCCAGGAGCCGGCGCCCATCGCGCTGGTCCGCAACCCCGACATCCTCGCCGAGATCGCGGGGGACCGGCCGCGCCCGGGCCAGGTGGTCGTCGGCTTCGCCGCGGAGACGGACGACGTGCTGGCCAACGGCCGCGCCAAACTCGCCCGCAAGGGCTGCGACCTGCTGGTCGTCAACGAGGTCGGGGAGCGCAAGACGTTCGGCTCCGAGGAGAACGAGGCGGTCGTGCTCGGGGCGGACGGCAGCGAGACGGCGGTCCCGTACGGCCCCAAGGAAGCCCTCGCGGACACGGTGTGGGATCTGGTGGCGCAGCGGTTGTCCTGAAGCGAACGGCCGGATGGTGAGACAGAAGTCCCGCCATCTCACCATCCGGACAACCGGACGCCGTCATGACCGATTCCTGGACGCCGCTTTCGCCTGTTGGCGGAACTTGGCCACATTTCCGCGCGTCTCTTGACTGTGTCTCCGTGCGCGGTGCTCAATGTCATCTTCGCCCCGTCGGGCGCCTCAAACCCGGGAAAATCGGGTGCGGCGCCCCGCGGCGGAGACCGATCGTCGTACCGCGCAAAGCAGTGCCGCAGGTCACAGGGCTCCCAAGTGGCGAGACATGTGGTCCGGCGGCCGAGTGTGACCGATAAACTGGTCTCGGACGACGCCGGGCGCAGCTCCCGGCCGTCCGCCCATGATCAGCCAGCAGCCGCTGCAACCACAGGGAGCGATGTGTCCCGGCGCCTCTTCACCTCGGAGTCTGTGACCGAGGGTCACCCCGACAAGATCGCTGACCAGATCAGCGACACGATTCTCGACGCGCTTCTGCGGGAGGACCCGTCCTCCCGGGTCGCCGTGGAAACGCTGATCACCACCGGCCTCGTCCACGTGGCCGGCGAGGTCACGACGAAGGCGTACGCGCCGATCGCGCAGCTCGTGCGCGACAAGATCCTCGAGATCGGCTACGACTCCTCGAAGAAGGGCTTCGACGGCGCCTCCTGCGGCGTCTCGGTGTCCATCGGCTCGCAGTCCCCCGACATCGCGCAGGGCGTCGACACGGCGTACGAGAAGCGTGTCGAGGGCGACGAGGACGAGCTGGACAAGCAGGGCGCGGGCGACCAGGGCCTGATGTTCGGCTACGCCTGCGACGAGACCCCGGAGCTCATGCCGCTCCCGATCCACCTCGCGCACCGCCTCTCGCGCCGCCTCTCCGAGGTGCGCAAGAACGGCACGATCCCCTACCTGCGCCCCGACGGCAAGACCCAGGTCACCATCGAGTACGACGGCGACAAGGCCGTCCGCCTCGACACGGTCGTCGTCTCCTCGCAGCACGCGAGCGACATCGACCTGGACTCGCTCCTCGCGCCCGACATCCGCGAGTTCGTCGTGGAGCCCGAGCTGAAGGCGCTCGTCGAGGACGGCATCAAGCTGGACACCGACGGCTACCGCCTGCTGGTCAACCCGACCGGCCGCTTCGAGATCGGCGGCCCGATGGGCGACGCCGGCCTGACCGGCCGCAAGATCATCATCGACACCTACGGCGGCATGGCCCGCCACGGCGGCGGCGCCTTCTCGGGCAAGGACCCGTCCAAGGTCGACCGTTCCGCGGCGTACGCGATGCGCTGGGTCGCCAAGAACGTCGTCGCGGCCGGCCTCGCGGCCCGCTGCGAGGTCCAGGTCGCGTACGCGATCGGCAAGGCCGAGCCGGTGGGCCTCTTCGTGGAGACCTTCGGCACGGCCACGGTCGACACGGACAAGATCGAGACGGCCATCGCCGAGGTCTTCGACCTCCGTCCGGCCGCGATCATCCGCGACCTCGACCTGCTCCGCCCGATCTACTCGCAGACCGCGGCGTACGGCCACTTCGGCCGCGCGATCCCCGATTTGACGTGGGAGCGCACGGACCGCGTGGACGCGCTGCGGAGGGCGGCGGGGCTGTAGTTCCGGTTCCCGCAGGCTCTGTCGAGGCCCGGTACCCCTTGCGGGGTGCCGGGCCTCGGCGTTCTCCCTGCGGTGTCAGTGCGGTCTGGTAGGAATGCAGCTGTGAGCAGGGAGAACGAAGAGGCCGGGGCGGGGGGTGCCGAGGAGCCGGAGCAGCTTGCGCTCATTCGGGAGTCGGTGCGCAGGGCCAAGGTGCCGCGGGCCAAGCCGCGGACCTGGCGGGGGGCCGCGCTGGCCAAGGAGTTGCCCGTGGCGCGGGTGCTCGTCGACAAGGGTGTGCTGCACCTCGACCGGTACTTCGACTACGCCGTGCCCGAGGAGCTCGACGCGGTGGCCCAGCCGGGGGTCCGGGTCCGGGTGCGGTTCGGCGCCGGGGCGCGGAACGTGCGCGAGGGGCGGCGCGAAGGGGGCGGGCTGATCGACGGGTTCCTCGTCGAGCGGCGGGCCGAGAGCGACTACAGCGGGCCGCTGGCCGCGCTCGCCCAGGTCGTGTCGCCGGAGCCGGTGCTCGACCCCGGCCTCCTCGACCTCGCCCGGGCCGTCGCCGACCGGTACGCGGGCAGCCTCGCCGACGTCCTGCAGCTGGCGATCCCGCCCCGGCACGCGCGGGCGGAGGCGCGTCGGTCGCCCGCTCCGCCGGCCCCGCCGCCTCCGCCCGACCCGGGCAGCTGGCGGCGGTACGGGCACGGGCCGCGGTTCCTGGAGGCGCTGGCCTCGGGCGGTGCGCCGCGCGCCGTGTGGACCGCGCTGCCGGGGCCGCAGTGGGCGGAGGAGATCGCCCGCGCCGTCCAGGCCACGCTCGCCTCGGGGCGCGGCGCGCTCGTCGTCATACCGACCGGGCGTCCCGCCGCGCGCGTGGACGCCGCGCTCACCGAACTGCTCGGGGAGGGGCAGCACGCGCTGCTGACTGCCGACGCCGGGCAGGAGCGGCGCTATCAGGAGTGGCTCTCGGTCCGGCGCGGCGCCGTGCGGGCCGTCGTCGGCACCCGCGCCGCCATGTTCGCGCCCGTACGGGACTTGGGCCTCGTCGTCGTCTGGGACGACGGGGACTCCAACCACAGCGACGACAACGCGCCCTTCCCCCATGTGCGGGAGGTGCTGGAGCTGCGCGCCTCGCGGGACAAGTGCGGGTTCCTGCTGGGCGGCTGGAGCTGCACGGTGGAGGCCGCGCAGCTCGTCGAGAGCGGCTGGGCCGCGCCGCTCGCCGCCGACCGCGAGCAGGTGCGGGGCGCCGCGCCGCTGGTGCGGACCGTGGGCGACGGCGACCTCGCCCGGGACGAGGCGGCGCGCGCCGCCCGCCTGCCGACGCTGGCCTGGCGGGTGGCGCGGGAGGGGCTCAAACACGGGCCCGTCCTGGTGCAGGTGCCGCGGCGCGGCTATGTGCCACGGCTCGCCTGCGAGCGGTGCCGCGAGCCCGCGCGCTGCCGTCGTTGCGCCGGTCCGCTGGAGGCGCAGGACGGCGGGTCCGCCCTGCGGTGCGGCTGGTGCGGGATCGAGGAGGCCCAGTGGCACTGCGAGTCCTGCGGGGCGTTCCGGCTGCGCGCCCAGGTGGTGGGCGCTCGCAGGACGGCCGAGGAGCTGGGGCGGGCGTTCCCGGCGGTGCCGGTGCGCACCTCGGGGCGCGAGCAGGTCCTCGACACGGTGCCGGGGACGCCGGCGCTGGTGGTGAGCACGCCGGGGGCGGAGCCGGTCGCCGAGGGCGGTTACGCGGCCGCCCTGCTGCTCGACGGATGGGCCATGCTGGGGCGGCCCGACCTGCGCGCGGGGGAGGACGCGCTGCGCCGGTGGATCGCGGCCTCCTCGCTCGTCAGGCCGCAGGGCGCGGGCGGCACGGTGGTGGCCGTCGCCGAGCCGACGCTGCGCCCCGTCCAGGCCCTGGTGCGCTGGGACCCCGTGGGCCACGCGGTGCGGGAGCTCGCCGAGCGGGCCGAGCTGGGGTTCCCGCCGGTGTCCCGGATGGCGGCGGTCACCGGGGCGCCCGAGGCGCTCGCGGAGTTCCTGTCGGCGGCCGAACTGCCGGGCGACGCCGTGGTGTTGGGCCCGGTTCCGGTACGGGAGGCCGGCCCCGCACCCGCCCGCCGGGGCGGGGGCGCGGTGGCCGGGGAGCAGGCCGAGCGGGTGCTGATCCGGGTGCCGCCGGGGAGCGGCTCCGCGCTCGCGGCCTCGTTGAAGGTGGCGCAGGCCGCCCGGATGGCCCGGGGCGCGAGGGGGGCCAAGGAGGCCGGGGGCGAGGCGGTACGGATCCGCGTCGACCCGCCGGACATCGGCTGACGCGGGCCCGGCCGGACGGAGTTGGGGGCCGCCGTGTCACCGCCGTGCGCCCCCCCCGTGGCTCTACGCCCGTACGCCCGTGGAACACGGAGCTGCCCCCTCGTCCCTGGCGGGGGACGAGGGGGCAGCGATCGGGGGGGGCGTCAGCCGTTGCGGGGGCCGGGGAAGGCGCTGGGCCTGGGGTCCTCGCGGAGTGCGGAGCTGCCCGCGGTGGGCTGGGTCGGCATCGCGCGGGCGGCGGGGACGGACGGCAGGGGGACCCCGACCGGCAGCGGCCGCGTGGCCGTTGCGGTTGCGGTGGCTGTGGCGCCCGCCGCGGCGGGTGCCACAGCCGGGGACGGCACGGTCGGACCCGGTGCAGGCGTCTCCGTGGCGCGCTCCGCCTCGGCCGCCGCCTGCGTGGTGGCCCGTCGCGCGCCGTAACGGCGGTGCACCGCCTGCTTGGTGACGCCGAGCGCCGAGCCCACCGCGTCCCACGAGAACCCGAGCGAGCGGTCGAAGTCCACCGCCGCGGTGACCAGCGTCTCGACGCTGTCCCGCAGTTCCTGGGCGAGGCGGACGGTCGGGGCGGGGGCCCGCCCGTACACGACGAAGCCCGCGGACGGGCTGGAGCGGCGCGGGCGGTAGACGTTCCCGAGCTGGGCGGTGAGCGTACGCAGTGCGTCCACCTGCCGGCGGACCCGCTCGATGTCCCGCACCAAGAGGTGCAGGCTGGCCCGAGCCTGGGCGTCGTGGGTTGCGTGGTCGGCCATGAACAAGCCTCTCGAACCGGCGTTGAAAAGGATGGGCCGCATCCGCGGCCCGGGGGTGGTCAACTCTTTCTTGACCAACGCGCTAGCTCGTGTGGGGTCACGGGGCGGGGGCGTATGTGCATATGCACAGGGCGCGCGCCATTTCGCGCGCCCCCGACACCGTCAACCTCAGGCCGCCGGAACGACCGTCCCGGGCGGCCCCGCGGAGCGGCCCATAGACTGGTGCGCCGCCGTCTCCGCCGGTCCATGGCCGTCGCTCCACCCCTGACCAGAGATCCGAGGTACCCCCCAGTGAAGCTCGTCTTCGCAGGCACTCCCGAGGTGGCCGTCCCCGCCCTTGACGCCCTGATCGCCTCCGACCGGCACGAGGTGGCCGCCGTCGTGACCCGGCCGGACGCGCCCGCGGGACGGGGCCGCAGGCTCGTCGCGAGCCCGGTCGCCGAGCGCGCCGCGGAGGCCGGCATCGAGGTGCTGAAGCCCGCGAAGCCGCGGGACGAGGAGTTCCTGGCCCGGCTGCGCGAGATCGGGCCCGACTGCTGCCCCGTCGTGGCCTACGGCGCGCTGCTGCCGAAGGTGGCCCTGGACGTCCCGGCCCGCGGCTGGGTCAACCTGCACTTCTCGCTGCTGCCGGCCTGGCGCGGCGCGGCCCCGGTGCAGCACGCGGTGATGGCGGGCGACGAGATCACCGGCGCCTCCACCTTCCTGATCGAGCAGGGGCTCGACTCCGGGCCGGTGTACGGGACGGTGACGGAGGCGGTCCGGCCCACCGACACCAGCGGCGACCTGCTCACCCGGCTCGCCTTCGCGGGCGCCGGGCTGCTCGTCGCGACCATGGACGGTATCGAGGACGGCAGCCTGCAGGCCGTGCCCCAGCCGGCCGACGGGGTCACCCTCGCGCCGAAGATCAACGTCGAGGACGCCGAGGTGGACTGGGCCGCCCCGGCCCTCCGCGTGGACCGCGTGGTGCGCGGCTGCACGCCCGCCCCCGGCGCCTGGACCGTCTTCCGCGGCGAACGCCTGAAGATCATCCAGGCCGCGCTGATCCAGGACCGCACCGACCTCGCGCCCGGCGAGCTGTCCGCGGCCAAGAACAACGTGTACGTCGGTTCCGGCTCGCACGCCGTGGAGCTGCTCTGGGTCCAGCCGCAGGGCAAGAAGCCGATGCGCGGCGCGGACTGGGCGCGCGGGGTGCGCATCGCCCCCGGCGAGCGGGTGGGCGCAGGCGACGTAGGCTAGGTGGGTTCGACCCACACCAGCAGCGGAGCACCTTGTGAACGACCAGCCGAAACGGCGTCCCGGCAAGCCGGCGGGCAAGCCGGGGAAGTCCGGCAAGCCCTACCGCCGCCCGCAGAAGGACCCCGTCCGCATCCTCGCCTTCGAGGCGCTGCGGGCGGTGGACGAGCGCGACGCGTACGCCAACCTCGTCCTGCCCCCGCTGCTGCGCAAGGCCCGCGAGAAGGACGAGAACTTCGACGCGCGGGACGCGGCGCTCGCCACCGAGCTGGTCTACGGCACGCTGCGCCGCCAGGGCACCTACGACGCCGTCGTCGCGGCCTGCATCGACCGGCCGCTGCGCGAGGTCGACCCGCCGGTCCTCGACGTGCTCAACCTGGGCGTGCACCAGCTGCTCGGCACCCGCATCCCCACGCACGCCGCCGTCTCCGCGTCGGTGGAGCTGGCGCGCGTGGTGCTCGGCGACGGGCGGGCCAAGTTCGTCAACGCCGTACTGCGCAAGGTCTCCCAGGACGACCTCGACACCTGGGTGGAGCGGGTCGCGCCCCCGTACGACGAGGACGCCGAGGACCGCCTCGCCATCGTCCACTCGCACCCCCGCTGGGTCGTCTCGGCGCTGTGGGACTCGCTCGGGGGCGGCCGCGCCGGCATCGAGGACCTGCTCGAGGCCGACAACGAACGGCCCGAGGTCACCCTGGTGGCACGCCCCGGCCGCGCCACGGCCGACGAACTCCTCGACTCCGTCGGGGCGGACTCCGCGCTGCCGGGCCGCTGGTCGCCGTACGCGGTGCGGCTCAGCGAGGGCGGGGAGCCGGGCTCCCTGGAGGCCGTGCGCGAGGGCCGCGCGGGCGTGCAGGACGAGGGCAGCCAGCTGGTCGCGCTCGCGCTCGCGAACGCGCCGCTGGAGGGCCCCGACACGAAGTGGCTCGACGGCTGTGCGGGCCCCGGCGGCAAGGCGGCGCTGCTCGCCGGGCTCGCCGCCCAGCGCGGCGCCGTGCTGCTCGCCGCCGAGAAGCAGCCGCACCGGGCCGGGCTGGTCGCGCAAGCGCTCGCCGGGAACCCCGGCCCGTACGAGGTGATCGCCGCCGACGGCACCCGCCCGCCGTGGCTCCCCGGCACCTTCGACCGTGTCCTGATGGACGTGCCCTGCACGGGACTCGGCGCACTGCGCCGCCGTCCCGAGGCCCGCTGGCGCCGCCGCCCGCAGGACCTGGAGGGTTTCGCTCCGCTGCAACGCGCGCTGCTGCGCACCGCGTTGGAGTCGGTGCGGGTCGGCGGCGTCGTCGGCTACGCGACCTGCTCGCCGCACCTGGCCGAGACGCGGGCCGTCGTGGACGACGTCCTCAAGCAGACCGGCGGGGCCGAACTCATCGACGCGCGCCCCCTGTTGGTCGACGTGCCGGCGCTGGGCGACGGCCCCGACGTACAGCTGTGGCCGCATCTGCACGGGACGGACGCGATGTACCTGGCGCTGATCCGGCGGACCGCCTGACGGCCGGTCGGTCCCGTCAGGGGAGGTCCGGGGCCGGTCCGTGGTCCTCGGGCCGGCGTGACAGCGCGTGCGGCCACCACACCTTCGGGCCCATGTCCAGGAACAGCGACGTGACCAGGACCGACCGTACGACGAACGTGTCGAGCAGGACGCCCAGGGCGACCGCGAAGCCGATCTCGGCGAAGGCCACCAGCGGGAGCGTGCCGAGCGCCGCGAACGTGCCCGCGAGGACCAGGCCCGCGGACGTGATCACCGCGCCGGTCGCCGCGAGGCCCGTCAGGACGCCCGCCCGGGTGCCCTGGCGGGCCGCCTCCTCGCGGATGCGGGTCGACAGGAAGATGTTGTAGTCGATGCCGAGGGCCACCAGGAAGACGAAGACGAAGAGCGGGAAGTCGGTCGGTTCGCCCGCGTAGTCGAAGAGGTGGCGGAAGGCCAGCGCGCTGAGGCCGAGCGCCGTCGCGAAGGACAGCACCACCGTCGCGATCAGCAGCAGCGGGGCGAGGACCGCGCGCAGCAGCACGCCGAGGATCAGCAGCACCACGAGCAGGACGAGCGGGATGACCAGCTTGTTGTCGTGGGCCGTGGCGCGGTCCATGTCCAGCAGGGCCGCGGTGCCGCCGCCCACCTTTGCGTTCGCGTCGGGCACGGCGTGCACCGCCGCGCGGACCCGTTCCACCGTCCGCTTGGCCGCCGCGCTGTCCGGCGGGTCCGTGGGCGTCGCCTCCAGCAGCACCCGGCCCCCGTGCTCGGCCTTGGTCCCCGGGGGGACGCCGACGCTGCCGGGCTGCACGCCCCGGGTGTCCGCGACGAGTGCGCCGACGCGGTCGGCGCGCGCCCGGTCCGCCACGATCACCAACGGGTCGCCGGAACCCGCGGGGAAGTGCCGCGCGAGCACCTCCTGGCCGGTGATCGAGTCCGGCTTGTCGGTGAACGAGTCGGCGTTGCCGAGCCCTTCGGCCCGCAGTTGCAGCAGACCCAGCGAGAGCAGGGCGAGCACCGCGGCCGTGGTGGCCCAGACGAGCCGCGGGCGGCGGGCGATGCGCCGGCCCGTACGGCACCACAGGCCGCGCTCGGTCGGCTCGGGGGAGCCGACGTGGGGGATCAGCGGCCAGAACAACCACCGGCCGCAGATCACCAGGAGGGCCGGGAAGAGCGTCAGCATCGCCACGAGGCCGACGGCGACGCCGATGGCGGCGACCGGGCCGAGGCCCCGCGTCGAGTTCATCTCGGCGGCCAGCAGCACCAGCATGCTCAGGACGACGGTCGCGCCCGAGGCGAGGACCGCGGGTCCGGCCCGGTGCAGGGCGAGGGCCATCGCCTCGTGGCGGTCCTCGTGACGGCGCAGCTCTTCGCGATAGCGAGCGACGAGGAGCAGGGCGTAGTCGGTCCCCGCGCCGAAGACGAGGACGGTGAGGATGCCCGCGCTCTGGCCGTTGACGGTCAGGTCGGCGTGCGTGGCGAGCTGATGGACGAGGGCCTGGGCCGTGAAGAGCGCGGTGACCACCGCGAGCAGCGGGGCGAGCAGCAGCGTCGGACTGCGATAGGTGAACAGCAGGATCACCACGACGATGCCCGCCGCCGAAAGGAGCAGCGTGGAGTCGATGCCCTCGAACGCCTCGGCGGAGTCGGCGGCGGTGCCGCCAGGACCGGCGACGTGCACGGCCAGGCCTCCGCCGCCCTCGCCCACCCGCTCCCGGACGGCGTCGACGGCGGGACCGATGCGCTTCCAGCCCTCGGCGTCCATGGTGATCGGGACGGACACCTGTGCCGCCTCGGCGCCCGCCTTCTCGTCGTAGAGCGGGCCACGGGTCTCGGCGCCGCGGATCCCGTGCGCGCGCAGTGCCTTCGCCTCGCGCACGTCCTCCGCGATCCGGGCGCGGTCCGCCCCGGTGAGGCCGCCCTCGCGGGCGTACACCACGATGGTGGGTATCACCTCGGGCCTGAACTCGCCCGAGATGTCCAGGACTTGGGTCGACTCCGCGGAGCCGGGCAGCCAGGACTCCGCGTCGTTCTCCTGGGCGTCGGCGAGCTTCTGCGCCAGCGGCGCCGCGACGATCAGCACCACCAGCCAGAACAGCACCACCAGCCACTTGGTGCGCCGCCCGCACACCAGCCACGCGACCCCGCGCCGCCCCTGCCGTCGTCCGTCCGTCACATCCGCCATGGCTTCCCCCCGCTTGCCGTGCGCGGTGCCGTCGAGCCGTCCAGCATGGCACCCCGGGTGCGGCCGCGGCAGCCGCTGTGCCCATGCGGTGGACTGCGGTCAGCAACCCGCGTCGGACATGGCAGGCTTGGGGCATGGCCGTGCAGATCAATCCCAGCATCCTGTCCGCGGACTTCGCCCGTCTTGCCGAAGAGGCACAGGCCGTCGAGGGCGCCGACTGGCTCCACGTCGACGTGATGGACAACCACTTCGTCCCGAACCTCACGCTCGGCGTGCCGGTCGTAGAGTCCCTCGCCCGCGCGACGGACACGCCGCTGGACTGCCACCTGATGATCGAGGACCCCGATCGCTGGGCCCCGCAGTACGTCGAGGCGGGCGCCGGATCCGTCACCTTCCACGCGGAGGCCGCCGCCGCGCCCGTCCGGCTCGCCCGCGAGATCCGCGCCAAGGGCGCCCGCGCCTCCATGGCCCTGAAGCCGGCGACCCCCGTCGAGCCGTACGAGGATCTGCTCCCCGAGCTCGACATGCTGCTGATCATGACGGTCGAGCCGGGCTTCGGCGGCCAGGCCTTCCTGGACATCATGCTGCCCAAGATCCGCCGCACCCGTGACCTGATCGGCAAGTACGGCCTGGAGATGTGGCTGCAGGTCGACGGCGGCGTCTCGGCCGAGACGATCGAGCGCTGCGCCGAGGCGGGCGCCGACGTGTTCGTCGCCGGCTCGGCCGTCTACGGCGCCAAGGATCCGGCGGACGCGGTACGTTCATTGCGCACCCAAGCCGAGGCAAAGACGGCGTCAAGCGCCTGGGCGTGCGACCACTGAGCCAAGGGAACGTGAACGCAGTCCGCCAGGACTGAGCGACAAGGCCGGATCTGCAAGGATGAACGGCGAACCCAGTTTGTGAACAGCAGTGAGGAGAGCGCCGTGTCGGCCATGTCGGCGGGTCGGTCAGCCATGCGGATGGGACCCGCGGAGCTGGTGCAGGCGGCGGCCATGGCCCGCCGCTTCTACCTCGAGGGCAAGTCCAAGATCCAGATCGCCGAGGAGTTCGGCGTCAGCCGCTTCAAGGTGGCCCGGGTCCTGGAGACCGCCCTGGAGCGGGATCTCGTGCGCATCGAGATCCGGGTGCCCGCGGAGCTGGACGCGGAGCGCTCGGACGCGCTGCGCGCCCGCTACGGGCTGCGGCACGCCGTCGTGGTGGAGTCGCCGGCCCCCGCCGACGAGATCGACGAGTCCCCCGACCCGGAGAACCTCGGCGAGGTCGCGGCGGACCTGCTCGGCGAGCTGGTGAACGAGGGCGATGTGCTCGGCCTCGCCTGGGGGCGCTCCACCATCCACATGGCGGCCGCGCTCGACCAGCTGCCGCCGTGCACCGTCGTGCAGCTCACCGGCGTGTACGACGCGGGTACCGCGGAGCGCGGATCGGTCGAGGCGGTCCGCCGCGCCGCCCAGGTCTCCGGCGGCGAGGCCCACCCCATCTACGCCCCGATGCTGCTGCCCGACCCCGCCACCGCGGCGGCGCTGCGCAACCAGACCGGGATCGCCCGCGCCTTCGAGTACTTCGACAAGGTCACGGTCGCCTGTGTCTCCATCGGCTCCTGGGAGCCGGGCATCTCCACGGTCCACGACATGCTCAGCGACGAGGAGCGGGCGCACTACGCCTCGCTGGGCGTCGCCGCCGAGATGTCCGCGCACCTCTTCGACGCCGAGGGCCGCCGGGTCGGACGGGATCTGGGGGAGCGGTGCATCACCGTCGAGGCCGACCGGCTCCGGCGCATCCCCGAGGTCGTCGCCATCGCGGGCGGCCGGCGCAAGGCGGCCGCGATCGACGCGGTGCTGCGGTCCGGTCTCGTCACCAGCCTGGTCACGGACACGGCGGCCGCGGACCAGTTGCTCGTTGCCGGGCCCGCGCCTCGGCCCGCGTTGAACCGGGCGGACCCGGACGGGAGCTGAGCGGCTGCGGGTCGTGGGGGCCGCTCGCGCAGTTCCCCGCGCCCCTTGAGGGGCGCCATGGCAAGGTCGGACACATGGTGCACCGGCTTGTTCCCCGCGTCATGGGGGTGCTGCTCGTCTGCTTCGCGGTTTTCGTCGCGGGGTGCTCGTCCGGGGGCGGTGACGGGGACGCCCCCGACTGGGCCCGCGGCATGGCCACCGTCCGGGCCGACCGGCTGCCCGCCGAGGCGCGCGAGACGCTGCGCCTCATCGACGACGGAGGCCCCTTCCCGTACCGGAAGGACGGCACCGTCTTCGGCAACTTCGAGCGTGAGCTGCCGCGGCAGAAGCGTGGCTACTACCACGAGTACACCGTCCGCACGCCCGGCGAGCGGGACCGCGGGGCCCGCCGCATCGTCACCGGCGGCCACGACGAGGTCTACTACACCGACGACCACTACGCGTCCTTCAAGGCGGTGCTGAGGTAATGGCCCACGACGTCGGCGGGGATCCGCTCACGCCCGTCCTGGCGGCCGCGCGGGGCGCGGGCTGGGACACCACGGCGCTCTCCCTCGCGGGGGTGACGGACAAGACCGCCTTCATGGAGCGCTGCGCCCGCGGACTCGGCCTGCCCGACTGGTTCGGGCGCAACTGGGACGCCCTCGCCGACTGCCTCACCGACCTGTCGTGGGCGCCGCCCGCGCGCGGGCGGCTGCTCGTCGTCTCCGGGTGGCAGGAGTACGCCGACGCGGCGCCGGGGGAGTGGGAGATCGCGCAGGAGGTGTTCTCGGCGGCGGTCGCGTACTGGCGCGGGGCGCGGCCGGGGCTGGAGATCGTGCTCGCGCTCGGGCCCACGGCCACAAAGCCGCCAGGGCCGTCCGCCACGGAGCGTCGCGGGCCCTGAACCGAGTGTTCCGCTTCAGCCGTCGGCTTGGACGATGCCACCACCGCCCCCGTCGCCTGCCTGGGTGATCGTCCCAGGCGGCACAACCCCGGCGGCATGGGAGAATGAAGTACGTGCTTTTCCCTCGGCCTAACTGTCCGGGGGCCACCTCTGATCGACTGGGATGAGCAGCACGTGCGCTTCCTCAATGACATCCAGCCTGCGTACGACCTGACGTACGACGACGTCTTCATGGTCCCGAGGCGCTCCGCCGTCGGCTCCCGCCAGGGCGTGGACCTCTCGTCGCCCGACGGCACCGGCACCACGATTCCGCTGGTCGTCGCCAACATGACCGCGATCGCCGGCCGGCGCATGGCCGAGACCGTCGCCCGCCGCGGCGGCATCGTCGTCATCCCCCAGGACATCCCGATCGAGGTCGTCACCGAGGTCGTCTCCTGGGTCAAGACGCGCCACCACGTCCTGGACACCCCGATCGTCCTGGCCCCCACCCAGACCGTCGCCGACGCCCTCGCGCTGCTGCCCAAGCGCGCGCACAACGCCGGCGTCGTCGTCGACGGCGACCAGAAGCCCGTGGGCGTCGTCACCGACACCGACCTGAGCGGCGTGGACCGCTTCACGCAGCTCTCCGAGGTCATGTCCCGCGACCTGCTGCTCCTGGACGCCGACATCGACCCGCGCGACGCGTTCAACAAGCTGGACCACGCCAACCGGCGGTACGCCCCCGCCGTGGACAAGGACGGCCGTCTCGCCGGCATCCTCACCCGCACCGGCGCCCTGCGCGCCACCCTCTACACCCCCGCGGTCGACGCCAAGGGCGGCCTGCGCATCGCCGCCGCCGTCGGCATCAACGGCGACGTGGCGGGCAAGGCCAAGCAGCTCCTCGACGCGGGCGTCGACACGCTCGTCGTGGACACCGCGCACGGCCACCAGGAGTCGATGATCGCCGCGGTCAAGGCCGTGCGCGGCCTCGACCCGCAGGTCCCGATCGTCGCGGGCAACATCGTCGCCGCCGAGGGCGTGCGCGACCTCATCGAGGCCGGGGCGGACATCATCAAGGTCGGTGTGGGCCCCGGCGCCATGTGCACGACGCGCATGATGACCGGTGTCGGCCGCCCGCAGTTCTCCGCGGTGCTGGAATGCGCCGCCGAGGCCAAGAAGTACGGCAAGCACGTCTGGGCCGACGGCGGGGTGCGCCACCCGCGCGACGTCGCCATGGCGCTGGCCGCCGGCGCGTCGAACGTCATGGTCGGTTCCTGGTTCGCGGGCACGTACGAGTCCCCCGGCGACCTCCAGCAGGACGCCAACGGCCGCCTCTACAAGGAGTCGTTCGGCATGGCGTCGGCCCGCGCGGTGCGCAACCGCACCAGCGAGGAGTCGGCGTACGACCGTGCCCGCAAGGCGCTCTTCGAGGAGGGCATCTCCACCTCCCGGATGTTCCTCGACCCGGCCCGTCCGGGCGTCGAGGACCTGATCGACTCGATCATCGCGGGCGTCCGCTCGTCCTGCACGTACGCGGGCGCCGGCTCCCTGGAGGAGTTCGCCGAGAAGGCGACCGTCGGCGTCCAGAGCGCCGCCGGTTACGCGGAGGGCAAGCCGCTGCACGCCAGCTGGCAGTAGTCCGTACCCAAGCCCTGACGGCCCCCACGGCCCCCCTGCCGTGGGGGCCGTCGCGCTTTCCGGGCGAGGCCTCTGCGCGCAACGGACGAAACGGACGGCGCAACGAAGTGACGTGGATGACCGAAGTGCGCAATGATCATCTGGCGTTGCGCAAGGTTGCTGCATTACGGTCGGGAAGGCGTGGACTCTAGAGTCTGCGCTGTACGTGGTGTGGCGGGGACTGCCTGCTCGGTGGTCCCCGTCTCCTAGCGCGGGTGCCATGGGTCCTCGCCGCCCTGACCGGCAGCGATGAAGGAGCCAGCGCGTGCTCGACCAAGGCGCACCCCCGCAGAACCGCCCAAGCCCGCCGGGCGCCCCCGGCCTCGGCAGCCGCCTCATGCGCCGTAAGCCGGTCGAGAGCCTGGTCGCGGAGGGTGGCCACGGCGAGGGCGGCTCACTGCGGCGCACCCTCGGCATGTGGCAGCTGACCATGATCAGCATCGGTGCCACCCTCGGTACCGGCATTTTCGTCGTCCTCGGCGAAAGCGTCCCCAAGGCCGGTCCCGCCGTCACGATCTCCTTCGTGATCGCCGGCCTCACCGCCCTCTTCTCGGCCCTCTCCTACGCCGAGCTGGCAGGCTCCATCCCGGTCGCCGGCTCCTCCTACTCGTACGCGTACGCAACGATGGGCGAACTCGTCGCCTGGGTGTGCGGCTGGTGCCTGGTCCTGGAGTACGGCGTGTCGGTCGCCGCGGTCGCGGTCGGCTGGGGCGAGTACCTCAACGAACTGCTCGACGGCACCATCGGCGTCACCATTCCCGACGCGCTCTCCGCGGCGCCCGGTGAGACCAGTGGCGCGATCATCAACCTGCCCGGCCTCATCGTCGTGCTGCTCGCCATGGTCTTCCTGCTCGGCGGCGCCAAGGAGTCGGCGCGCGCCAACACGATCATGGTCGTCGTGAAGATCGTCGCCCTGGTGCTCTTCTGCACCATCGGCTTCATGGGCTTCAAGTCCGGCAACTACTCCGACTTCATGCCGCTCGGCATGGCCGGCGTCAGCGCAGCCGGAGCGAGCCTCTTCTTCTCCTACATCGGCTTCGACGCCGCCTCCACCGCCGGTGAGGAGGCGAAGAACCCGCAGCGCGACCTGCCCCGCGCGATCATGCTCTCGCTGATCATCGTCACGGCGCTCTACGTCCTGGTCGCGGCCGTCGCCGTCGGCGCCTGGAACTGGAAGGACTTCGAGGGCTCCGAGGCCACGCTCGCCGCGATCATGAACGATGTCACCGGACAGAGCGTGTGGGGCACGATCCTCGCCGCCGGCGCGGTCATCTCCATCGCCTCCGTCGTCCTCACCGTGCTCTACGGCCAGACCCGCGTCCTGTTCGCCATGTCCCGCGACGGCCTGGTCCCCAAGGCGTTCGGCAAGGTCAGCAAGAACACCGGGACGCCCCGCGTGAACACCGTCATCGTCTCGCTGTTCTGCGGCGCGCTGGCCTCCGTCATCCCGCTCGGCAAGCTCGTCGACGCCACCAGCATCGGCACGCTCTTCGCCTTCGGCCTGGTCAACATCGCGGTGATCGTGCTGCGCCGGACCCGTCCGGACATGCCGCGCACCTTCCGGGTGCCGCTCGGCTTCCTCTTCCCGGTGCTCGGCTTCGGGTTCTGCGCGTACAACATGTTCAGCCTCGACTCCGTCACCTGGGTCGTGTTCGGTGTCTGGATGGCCGTCGGCCTCGTGTTCTACTTCCTGTACGGCATGAGCCGCTCCCGATTGGCCACAGCAGAGAAGTGATCCACCCCCCGTGCGACTGAACGATCTCGACGAACGCATCGTGCACGCCCTCGCCGAGGACGCCCGCCGTTCCTACGCCGACATCGGCCAGCTGGTCGGACTCTCCGCGCCCGCCGTGAAGCGGCGCGTGGACCGGCTGCGGGCCACCGGGGCCATCACCGGCTTCACGGTCCGCGTCGACCCGGCGGCCCTCGGCTGGGAGACCGAGGGGTTCATCGAGATCTACTGTCGCCGGAACACCTCGCCGGAGGCGATCCAGCGGGGTCTCGAGCGGTATCCCGAGATTGCGTCCGCGTCCACCGTCACGGGGGACGCGGACGCGATCGTCCAGGTCTTCGCTGCGGACATGCGGCATTTCGAGCGGGTCCTGGAGCGGATCGCCGGGGAGCCGTTCGTCGAGCGGACGAAGTCCGTGCTCGTTCTCTCGCCGCTGATGCGGCGGTTCTCCTCCGGTGCGCCTGCCTAGTGCGGCCTGCTTAGCGCCGCCCGCCCGGCGCGGCCCGCCCGGCCGGAGCGCTCCTGCCTCCGGCGTCCGGATGGGCGTCGAAGGTGAGGGTCGCTTCGTCGCCGGGCGACCGGTCCGGCACGACGGTCGCGGTCAGAGCGGTGGCCGCCCGCCCGGGATGTAGGGGATCCGACGCGGCAGTCCTCGGCCGAGCGCGTCCGGGCGTCGGGGCTGGTCTCGGTGATGATCCTCCCGGTCGCCGTGACACCACCACGGCACCGGTCCCACACCGCCGCGCAACGAATCGCCGCCCCATGAGACACACGCGCAACAGATCGCCCAGTGGCCTGCAACGGTCGCGCCTTGTCGGCGTGCGGCCGCCGACCGTACCGTCATAGCGACCCCGCTTCCCCCCTCCGTACGCCTTGAGGTTCCGCCATGCCTGCGCTGCGCACCGCCCTGCTCCAGAGCTCCGGGCGGCTCGGATCCGTCGACGAGAACCTCGCGTCGCTGGACGGAGCCGCCGGACGGGCCGCCGCCGCGGGCGCCGGTCTGCTCGTGGCGCCGGAGCTGTTCCTCACCGGGTACGCGATCGGCGACGACATCGCCCGGCTCGCCGAGCCCGCGGACGGCCCGTCCGCCGGGGCCGTCGCCGAGATCGCCGCGCGCCACGGGGTCGGCGTCGCCTACGGCTACCCGGAGCGGGCCGGCGAGGTCGTCCACAACTCCGTCCAGCTGATCGGCCCGGACGGCGCCTCGCGGGCGAACTACCGCAAGACCCACCTCTTCGGCGGCTTCGAGCGTGACGCCTTCGCCCCCGGTGAACAGACCGTCGTCCAGGCCGAGTTGGGCGGCATCCGGATCGGCCTGCTGATCTGCTACGACGTGGAGTTCCCGGAGAACGTCCGCGCGCACGCCCTCGCCGGCACCGACCTGCTGGTGGTCCCCACCGCGCAGATGCACCCCTTCCAGTTCGTCGCCGAGTCCGTCGTGCCGGTCCGCGCCTTCGAGAGCCAGATGTACGTCGCGTACGTCAACCGGGTCGGCCCCGAGGGCGAGTTCGAGTTCGTCGGGCTCTCCACGCTCGCCGGGCCCGACGGCGTCGCGCGCGCCCGCGCCGGCCGTGGCGAGGAGCTCGTGTTCGGCGACGTCGACCCCGAGTTCCTGGCGGCCTCCCGCGAGAACAACCCCTACCTCCGCGACCGCCGCCCCGGCCTGTACGCGTCCCTCGGCTGACCCCGCCCCAGCCTCCCCGTCCTGTCCTTCAGTTCCGTGCAAGGAGTCCGTACCCCATGACGTCCACGGTGCCCACCGCCGTCCAGCACACCGACGCGCAGCCGCCGATCACCATGTTCGGGCCGGACTTCCCCTACGCCTACGACGACTTCCTCGCGCACCCCGCGGGCCTCGGCCAGATACCCGCGACCGAGCACGGCACCGAGGTCGCCGTCATCGGCGGCGGTCTCTCCGGCATCGTCGCCGCGTACGAACTGATGAAGATGGGCCTCAAGCCCGTCGTCTACGAGGCCGACCAGATCGGCGGCCGGCTGCGGACCGTCGGCTTCGAGGGCTGCGACGGCGACCTCACCGCCGAGATGGGCGCGATGCGCTTCCCGCCGTCCTCCACGGCGCTGCAGCACTACATCGACCTGGTGGGCCTGAAGACCCAGCCGTTCCCCAACCCGCTCGCCGAGTCCACCCCCTCCACGGTCGTCGACCTCAAGGGCGAGTCGCACTACGCCGAGACCGTCGCCGACCTGCCGCAGGTCTACCGCGACGTGGCGAAGGCGTGGAACGACTGCCTGGAGGAGGGCGCGGACTTCTCCGACATGAACCGCGCCCTGCGCGAGCGCGACGTGCCCACGATCCGCGAGATCTGGTCCAAGCTGGTCGAGAAGCTCGACAACCAGACCTTCTACGGCTTCCTCTGCGACTCCGCGGCGTTCAAGTCCTTCCGCCACCGCGAGATCTTCGGCCAGGTCGGCTTCGGCACCGGCGGCTGGGACACCGACTTCCCGAACTCCATCCTGGAGATCCTGCGCGTCGTCTACACCGAGGCCGACGACCACCACCGCGGCATCGTCGGCGGCAGCCAGCAGCTGCCCCTTCGCCTGTGGGACCGCGAGCCGCAGAAGATCGTGCACTGGGAGCCCGGTACGTCCCTGAGCTCGCTGCACGAGGGCGGTGCGCCGAAGCCCGCGGTGACCCGCCTCGACCGCACCGCGGGCAACCGCGTCACCGTCACCGACGCCTCCGGCGACATCCGCACCTACCAGGCGGCGATCTTCACCGCCCAGTCCTGGCTGCTGCTCTCCAAGATCGCGTGTGACGACACGCTCTTCCCCATCGACCACTGGACGGCGATGGAGCGGACCCACTACATGGAGTCCTCCAAGCTGTTCGTGCCGGTCGACCGGCCCTTCTGGCTGGACAAGGCCGTCGACGACATGGGGAACCCGACGGGGCGCGACGTCATGTCGATGACGCTCACCGACCGGATGACGCGCGGCACCTACCTGCTCGACGACGGGCCGGACAAGCCCGCCGTCATCTGCCTCTCCTACACCTGGTGCGACGACAGCCTGAAGTGGCTGCCGCTGTCGGCGAACGAGCGCATGGAGGTCATGCTCAAGTCGCTCGGCGAGATCTACCCGAAGGTCGACATCAGGAAGCACATCATCGGCAACCCGGTGACCGTCTCCTGGGAGAACGAGCCCTACTTCATGGGCGCCTTCAAGGCGAACCTGCCGGGCCACTACCGCTACCAGCGGCGCCTGTTCACCCACTTCATGCAGGATCGCCTGCCGGCGGACAAGCGGGGGATCTTCCTCGCCGGGGACGACATCTCCTGGACGGCGGGATGGGCCGAAGGCGCGGTGCAGACCGCGCTGAACGCGGTGTGGGGCGTCATGCACCACTTCGGGGGTGCGACCGATGCGACCAACCCCGGTCCCGGGGATGTGTACGACGAGATCGCTCCCGTGGAGTTGCCTGAGGACTGACCGCGCCGTTGCGGGTGCGGTGCGTGGGGGGCTGCCGGGCCGTTGTGGCTGGTCGCGCAGTTCCCCGCGCCCCTGAGGCCTGCCCCCTCGGGGCGGCCCCAGGGCCTATACCCCCGCCGCCCGCGCCGCCTCGTACACCTCCGCCGCCACGTCCGTCAGCTCCTGCGCGTCCCGCGTGCTGCCCTGCAGTTCGACGAGGATCTCCTCCACCGCGCCCGTCGACGCGTGGGCCTGGAGGTCCTCGACGATCTGCGCGACGTTGCCCCGGAAGGGGGCGCGCTCGTCGCCCTCGTACGCGGTCGGCGTGTACCGGGCGTTGGCCCGCATGACGCTCTGGAGCGGCCTCGTGCGGCCCCGCTCGGCGGCCAGTTCCTTGAGGGTCCGCGCCTGCTCGGCCAGCTGTTCCGCGCCCGTGCCCACCGGCATCCAGCCGTCGGCGCGGTCCACCAGCCTGCGCAGGGCCCGGGGGCTGTTCGCGGGCAGCAGGATCGGGATGGGCCGGGCCGGTTTGGGGCCGACCACGGCGGGCGCGATGGTGGTCAGCTCGCCTTCGTACGACACCGGGTCCGGGCCCCACACCGCGTGGCACACGTCGATCAGCTCGTCCAGGACCTTGCCGCGCCGCTCGAACGGGGCGACCGAGGCCGCGGCGTACTCGTCGTGGGACCAGCCCGTGCCGAGCCCCGCGACCACCCGGCCGCCGCTTGCCGCGTCCAACGAGGCCAGCGAGCGGGCGAGTTGGAACGGCACGTGCAGCGGCGCGACCAGCACGCTGGTGCCGATACGGGCGCGTTCGGTGGCCGCGGCGGCGAGCGTCAGAGTGATCAGCGGATCGGCGACGGAGCGGTAGCTGTCGGGCCAGGGGAGGCCCGGGATCCCGTAGAGCCCCTGGGTGGCCGGCTCGGGGTAGAGGATCCGCTCGTAGACCCACAGGCTGTCGTAGCCGGTGTCCTCGGCGGCCCGGGCCACCGCGGGGACGTCACGGCCGATGTCGTACTGCCTGCCCTGCGGGAGACTCAGACCGAGTCGGATCGCCATGCCGGTGCTCCTTCGCGTCGGGAACGGTGCCTTCCACGTACAACGATCGTGCGTTTCAACGTACAACGACCGCCCGGGAGTTACCGGGGGACCTGCTCCAGCCTGGCCGAAACGGTCCCTTCCCGATCCGCCGGGACGCCGGTCAGTCCGGCAGCGGCGTCAGCAGGATCCGCCCCACCAGGCCCACCGCCCCGTCCAGCCGCTCACCGAACTCCGCGGCGACACCCGGCAGATCGCGCAGCGCCCACAGCGCCCGCGCGGAGGCCCACGCGCCGTCCCTGGCGCGCTCCAGACTCCACGAGCCGGCCAGATGGGTCAGCGGGTCGCCGACCTGAAGGAGGTCGGGTCCGGGCATCAGCTCCTCTCGGATGTGCTCTTCGAGCGCCGCGAGTACGTCGCCCACGCGGTCGAACGCGTCCTCCAGGTCGGCCGGTTCGCAGCCGAGAGCGCGGCAGGCGTCCACGAGCGCCAGCGCCAGATCGTGCCCGATGTGCGCGTTGATGCCGGCGAGCGCGAACTGCAGGGGGCGCACCCCGGGATGGCGGCGGTACTGGAACAGCGGGCGCCAGCAGGCGGGCGGACGGCGCCCGTCGGACGCCGCGTCGACGGCGGCGAAGTAGCGCTCGGCGAAGCAGACGTCCAGGGCCACCGCCGATCGGGCGTCGGCGAACACTCCGTGCCCCAGGTGCCGGGCGACCTCCTCGGTCACCGCGAGATAGACGCGGTTGAAGACGGCCACCCCGTCCCGCGGATGCCACTCGTCGCCGAGCGCCCGCATCCGTGCCGCCACGCCGTCGACCCCGTACGAGGGGGTCCCCAACTCCGCGAACCGCTCCAACTGCGCCATGGGGGCAGGGTCCCAGCCCCGGGCCCGGCGGGGCGTCAGCGCACCGGGTGCTTCCCCGAAACGAGGGAACGCCCGGCGACGTCGCGGACGCGGTCCGGGGCGCAGGACCTGCGGCGCAGGCTGGCCGCGACCGACCCGGTGACCAGGGCCGCGGCCATCAGGAGCGCGCTGAGCCAGAGCGGCGAGCGGTAGCCGAGCCCCGCCGAGAGCGCCAGGCCGCCGAGCCACGGACCCACCGCGCCGCCCACGTTGAAGGCGGCGGTGGCGAAGCCGCCCGACAGGTGGGGCGCCTCGGCCGCCGCGTACAGCGCCTGCGAGATGAGCGTGGAGCCGACACCGAACGACAGCGCGCCCTGGACCGGGACCAGGACGAGCGCCGCCACCGGATGCGCGGCGGTCAGCGCGAACACGGCCCAGCCGGTGAGCAGCGCGAGCGACCCGGCGACCAGCAGCGGCACGGGCCGCACGTCGGCGACGCGGCCGCTCGCGGTGACGCCCACGAAGGAGCCGAGGCCGAACAGGGCGAGCACCACCGGCACCCACGCCGTGCCGAGCCCGGTGACGTCGGTGACCAGCGGCGCCAGATACGTGAACGAGCAGAACGTGGCGCCGTTCACCAGCGCGCCGAGCAGCAGCGTCACCGAGAGCCGCGGGGAGCGCAGCGCCCGCAGCTCACCGAGCGCGCCGGGGCCCGTGGGGCGCGGGCGTCCGGCGGGCACCGCGCGGGCGACGGCGAACACGGCGGGCAGCGAGATCAGGGCGACGGCCCAGAACGCCGAGCGCCAGCCCCACACCTCGCCGAGCAGCGCCCCCGCGGGCACCCCGGCGACACAGGCGACGGTCACGCCGCCGAGGAGCGTGGACGTGGCGCGGCCCTTGGCGTCGGGCGCCACCATGTCGGTGGCCGTGACCAGGGCGACGGCGAGGAACCCCGCGTTGGCGAGGGCGCCGGCGATCCGGGTCGCGAGCAGCACCGCGAAGCTCGTGGTGAGCGCGCCGACGACGTGCGCGAGCAGGAAGCCGGTGAGGAAGGCGAGCAGTGCGCTCCGGCGGGCGAAGCGGCGGCTCAGGGCGGCCATCAGGGGTGCGCCGACGACCATTCCGAGGGCGAACGCCGAGGTCAGATGGCCCGCGGTGGGGATGGACACGCCGAGGTCGCGCGCGATGTCCGGGACGAGGCCGGACAGCATGAACTCGGAGGTGCCTTGCGCGAACACGGCAAGGCCGAGCAGATGGAGGACAACGGGCACAGCGGAACTCCGCAACCATGGTGTGGATCAAGGGATCGGGACACGGTGCGGTGGTCCGGTGGTGAGGGTGCCGGGGTCGCGGACGGCCGCCGAGCGGCGGCGGGAACGTCAGCGCGAGCGCGCGGGAAGCCACCGGACGACCGGTGGCGGGAGTCTGTCGGACTCGGGGCTGGACATGATGCGCACCCTAGGCAGCGGGCGCGCACCACGTCCAGCGAATTCAGCGCTCCTTGGGCGCGGCGCTCTCGTCGTCGTACGCCGACGTGCCTGAATCCAGCAGCGGTTCCTGGGACTTGAGGTGCGCCGGGGCGAAGGCCCGCAGCACGTGGTAGCCGGTGATGACGACGATCGTGCCGAGCGCGATGCCGCTCAGCTCGAAGTTGTCGCTGATCTTCAGGGAGACGCCGCCGACGCCGATGATGATGCCCGCGGCGGCCGGCACCAGGTTGAGCGGGTTGCGCAGGTCCACCCCGGCGTTGATCCAGATCTGGGCGCCGAGCAGGCCGATCATGCCGTACAGGATGACGGTGATGCCGCCGAGCACGCCGCCGGGGATCGCGGCGACGACCGCGCCGAACTTGGGGCACAGCCCGAAGAGCAGGGCGAAGCAGGCCGCGGCCCAGTAGGCGGCCGTGGAGTAGACGCGGGTCGCGGCCATCACGCCGATGTTCTCGGAGTACGTGGTGTTGGGCGGGCCGCCGACCGCGGTGGAGAGCACGGACGCGGCGCCGTCGGCGGAGATCGCCGTGCCGAGCTTGTCGTCGAGGTTGTCGCCGGTCATCTCGCCGACGGCCTTCACGTGGCCCGCGTTCTCCGCGACCAGCGCGATGACGACGGGCAGCGCCACGAGGATCGCCGACCACTCGAAGCTGGGCGCGTGGAACGACGGCAGGCCGATCCAGTCGGCCTTGCCGACGGCGGACAGGTCCAGACGCCAGTGGTCGACGACCTTGCCCGAGGCGTCCGCGGAGTGGATCCGGCCGAAGACCTGGTCGAAGAGGTACGAGATGCCGTAGCCGAAGATCAGCCCGAGGAAGATCGCGACGCGCGACCAGAAGCCGCGCAGACACACCACGGCCAGACCGGTGAAGAGCATCACCAGGAGGGCCGTCCACTGGTCCTGCGGCCAGTACGTCGAGGCGGTGACCGGCGCGAGGTTGAAGCCGATCAGCATGACGACCGCGCCGGTCACGATCGGCGGCATCGCGGCGTGGATGATCCGCGCCCCGAACTTCTGCACCGCGAGGCCGACCACGAAGAGCGCGGCCCCGACCACCAGGACCGCGCCGGTCACCGTGGCGCTGGAGCCGCCCTGCGCGCGGATGACCGCGGCGACGCCCACGAAGGAGAGCGAGCAGCCGAGGTAGCTGGGCACCCGGCCGCGGGTGGCGAGCAGGAAGATGACGGTCGCGACGCCCGACATCATGATGGCCAGATTCGGGTCGAGCCCCATGAGGACGGGCGCGACGAAGGACGCCCCGAACATCGCCACCACGTGCTGCGCGCCGAGCCCGAAGGTGCGGGGCCAGGAGAGCCGCTCGTCGGGGCGGACGACGGCGCCCGGGGCGGGGGTGCGGCCGTCGCCGTGCAGTTTCCAGCGCACGCCGAGATCCATGGTGAGTGTCGCTTTCTGTGCGCTGGGCCGGGCCGCGCCGCTTGGCTCGATGGCCCGAAATGATCGACGCCATGTTAATGCGACATGAGTGCGGCTTCGCTCCCGTGCGGCTTCGCTCCCGCGCGGCGTCAGGTCCGCGGGCCGGGCGCCGCCGCGTCGGCGGGACTGGCCTGCGCCGCCTTGCGGCCGTCCGTGCGCAGCACGCCGGCGAAGACGGTGAGGCCGCAGGCGAGCAGCGTGACCAGACCGAACGAGACCACCAGGCTCGTCGCGTCCGCCAGCGTGCCGATCGCGGACGGGGCGATCAGGCCCGAGGTGTACGTGATGGTGGCGACGCCCGCGATGGCCTGGCTCGGGTTGGGACCGCTGCGCCCGGCCGCGGCGAAGGCGAGCGGCACCACGACCGCGATGCCGAGCCCGAGGAGCGCGAAGCCGCCCATGGCCATCACCGGGTGGGTCGCGAACACCACGAGGAGACCGCCGAGGACCGCGAGGACCCCGCCCGCCCGCACCGTGCGCACCGCGCCGAACCGGTTCACCACGGCGTCGCCGCCCAGCCGCGCGAGGGCCATGGTGAGCGTGAACCCGGTGGTGCACGCGGCGGCGGCACCGGCCGACGTGTCCAGCACGTCCCGCAGGTAGACGGCCGACCAGTCCAGGCTGGCGCCCTCCGCGAAGACCGCGCAGAAGCCGACCGCGCCGATCAGCAGGGCCGACTTGGGCGGCAGCGAGAACCGCGGCGGCGCCTCCTCCTCGGGCTCCGCCTGCAGATCGAGGACCTGCTGGCAGGCGAGGAGACCGAGCGCGGTGAGGGCGATGGCGGCCAGCACGTGGTGCAGCCGGGCGTCGGAGCCCAGGTGCGCGGCGACGGTGCCGGCCGCGGAGCCGATCAGGGCGCCGACGCTCCACATGCCGTGCAGGCCCGACATGATCGACTTCCGCATCAGCGTCTCGGTCTCGACGCCGATCGCGTTCATCGTCACGTCCGACATGCCGGAGGTCGCGCCGTACACGAAGAGCGCCAGGCAGAGGGTGAGCAGGTTGGGCGCGAGCGAGGGCAGGATCAGGGCCGTCGTCCACAGCGCGAGCAGCCCGCGCAGCGCGTTGCGGGCGCCGTAGCGGTGGCTGATCCGGCTCGCCAGCGGCATGGCGAGGGAGGCGCCGATCGCCGGGAAGGCGAGGGCGAGCCCGAGCGTGCCCGCGCCGACCGAGGCGTGCTCCTGGATCCAGGGCACCCGGGTCGCGAAGGAGCCGGTGACCGCGCCGTGCACACAGAACACGGTCGCCACGGCGATCCGCGCCCGCCTCAACCGGTCGTTGTCGTAGACCACTTCACTCATGTGCTCCGCCCCTCCCGAGTGCTGTCCGCTACGGCGACGTAAACTATCAGGAACCCTGCCTGATAAATAGAACGTTCCTGTGGGAGGATCCGGCCATGCCTGTCTCGCCTGCCTCACCGAGTACCGCCCGGGCCATCAACGACCGGCTCGCGCTGGGCCTCCTGCAGAGCGAGGGCCCACTGACCGCGAACCAGTTGAAGCAGCTCACCGGCCTGTCCCGGCCCTCGGTGGCCGACCTCGTCGAGCGGCTCCAGGGCTCCGGCCTCATCACGGTCGTCGGGGAGGCGGGCGCCCAGCGGCGCGGCCCGAACGCCCGGCTCTACGGCATAGTCGCGGACCGCGCCCACCTCGCCGCCCTCGACGTGCGCACCGACAGCGTCTCCGTCGTCGTGACCGATCTGCTCGGCGCGGTACTCGCCGAGGCCTCCGCCCCCATCGGCGGCGACACCGGCACCGAGCCCGCCGTCGAGCGCGCCGTCGCCCTCGTCGAGCGCGCGGCCCGCGAGGGCGGCGTCCAGCGGCTGCACACCGTCGGCATCGGCGCCCCCGGCCTCATCGACCCCGCCACCGGCGACCTGCACGACACCTCCGCGCTGCCCGCCTGGCACCGCCGCCTCTCCGGCGCCCTCCAGGAACGGCTCGGCGTGCGCGTCCTGGTGGAGAACGAGACCAACCTCGCGGCCCGCGCCGAGCGGCGCGACGGCGCCGCGCACGACCGGGACACCTTCGTGCTGCTCTGGCTCGGCGACGGCGTGGGCGCGGCCGTCGTCCTCGACGGCGTGCTGCGCCGGGGCGCGTCCGGGGGCGCCGGCGAGATCGGCTTCCTGCCGGTGCCCGGCACCGGCTCCCTGCCGTCCGCCACCGGCTGCGAGGGCGGCTTCCACTCGCTGGCCTGCGCCGCCGCGCTCCGCGAACTCGGCGCGGAACACGGCCTGTTGAAGCCCGACATGACCGCCGCCGAGCTGCTGCGGCACGCGGTGGAGAGCGGCGAGAGCGACTTCCTGGACGCCGTCGCCGACCGGGTCGCGGTCGGCGCGGCCGCGGTCTCCGCGATCCTCGACCCCGGCTGTGTCGTCCTGGGCGGCGAGGTGGGCCGGGCGGGCGGCCCCGCGCTCGCCGGCCGGGTCGCGGACCGCGTCACCGCGATGTCGCCGCTGCACACCGAGGTGCGCGCCGGCACGCTCGGCGGCGCCGCGGTGCTGCGGGGCGCGCTGCTGGCCGCGCGGGACGCGGCGCAGGACGACGTCTTCGGGCCGCGCCCGGGGCGCTGACCCCGCGTTCCGCCCGGACTCCGGCGTCCCTACCGCTGCCGGCCCGAGCGCACCGCCAGGTACTCCTCGAAGGTGCCCTTGCCCACGGCCCGGTCCGGCGCCAGATGGCCGCCCGCCCGCGCCGCGCGGTAGGTGGCGCCGGCGAGCCGCACCGGCAGCAGGCGGCGCCGCTTGCCGCTCGCCCGCAGATAGGCGCGGGCCAGGTCGGGGAAGGTGCGGATCTCCGGCCCGCCCATGTCGTCGACGCGCCCGGCCGGCTCCGCCGCGGCCAACTCCGCGAGCCGGGCCGCCACTTCGGCGACCTCGATGGGCTGATCGCTGACCCCGGCGGGCAGCACCATGACGGGCAGCTTCGCCGAGGCCTCCATGAGCCGCAGGACCAGATCGTGGAACTGCGTGGTCCGCAGCACCGTCCAGCCGAGCCCGGACTCCTCGATCAGCCGCTCCACGGCGAGCTTGGACGTGTAGTAGCCGAGCGGCACCCGGTCGACGCCGACGATCGAGATGTAGACCAGATGCGCCACTCCGGCCCCGCGCGCCGCCGCGATCAGGTTCCGGGCGGCCTGCTCGTCACCGCCGCGCACGGTGGTCGCGCAGTGCACGACCACGTCCACGCCCGCCAGCGCCGCGTCCAGGCCCGCTCCGTCGCGCAGATCGACCGCGTAGGGCTGGGTGTGCCGGCTGAGCACCCGCACCTCGTGCCCGTCCGCCCGCAGCCGTCCGGTCACGAGACGTCCGAGGGTGCCGGTGCCACCGGTCACGAGGATCATGCTCATCACCAAGTTCCTTCGCAGTGCGGGACGCCGCCGACGCGGCCCTAGGCGGCCAACTGACGCTCCACGAACGCCAGCTTGTCCGGGTTCACCACCGAACGTACCCCGGTCACCCGCTCGTCGCCGCCCTCGAACGCGGCGATGGCCGTAATCCGCCCCGCCACCCGCAGCACCAGCGCGGGCGCGCCGTTGACCTCGGCGTACGAGATGTCCGACGCGGCCTCGACCTTGCCCATGACGCCGAGGAGGAACCGCAGCACGTTCTCCCGTCCGAGGATCGGCGTGCGGGTCGCGGCCGCCTTGCCACCGCCGTCGCCCCACCACGTCACGTCCGTGGCCAGTATCCGCTCCAGGCGCGCCACGTCCCCCTCACGGGCCGCGGCGATGAACGACTCGACGAACCGCTGGCGCAGCTCGTGTCCCGGCTCGAAGCGGGGCCGCGCCTCGGTGATCGCGCGGGCGGCCCTGCGGTACAGCTGGCGGCAGTTGGCCTCGGTCGTGTCGAGGACGTCCGCGATGTCCCGGTGGCTGTACGCGAACGCCTCCCGCAGCACGTACACCGCCCGTTCCTTGGGGGTGAGGCGCTCCAGGAGGACGAGCAGGGCCATCGACACCGCGTCCCGCTGCTCGGCCGACTCCAGCGGCCCGAGCGTGCCGCCGGAGGTGATGACCGGTTCCGGCAGCCAGGTCCCCACGTACTGCTCGCGCCGGGCGCGGGCCGAGGTCAGCCGGGTCAGGCAGAGGTTGGTGACGGTCTTGGCCAGCCAGGCGGAGGGCAGCACGATGTCCTCGCGCCGCATCGCGTTCCAGCGCAGGTACGCGTCCTGCACGGCGTCCTCCGCCTCCTGGGCGGAACCCAGTATCCGGTAGGCCAGGCCGAACATCCGGGGGCGGTGGGTCTCGAACTCCTCGGCCAGTGCCGTCGCGGTGCTCACGCCCTCAGGGTGCCAAATCCCGGGGACGTGAGCACGTATGACGGTCAGCAGGCGCCGAGATCCTGCCAGACACCCCAGGCGCCACCGGCGCCCGGCTCGTCGCCCTTCGTCCACCACTTGGACTTCCAGGTGTGCGCCTTGTGGGAGACGGTCGTGCCACCGCCGTACTCGGAGCCCGCGCTCCAGGCGGGCGCGGTGCAGGTGCCGGGGCCCGGCGGGTCGGTCGGGTCCGGCGGGTCGGTCGGGCCGGTGCCGGTGCCCGGCTCGACGAGGGTGGTGCCGCGTGCCAGGTCGCCGGCGAGCGCGTACGTGGTGCCGCCGATGGAGACCGTCCAGTTCCACGGCGTGGACACCGGCAGGTAGTAGTTGAAGGAGAGGTCCACGGAGGCGCCGGGGGCGAGGGACTGCCAGGCGGGCAGCTTCAGCGAGACCCGGTGGAAGTCGCCCTTGAGTCCGCCGGCGTTGCTGCCGGTGTGGTCGCTGCTGATCACCTTCGTGCCGAAGCCGGACTGGTCGGAGGCGTTGCCGGGGGCGGCGGTCGCGTAGTCGAACTGGAACTCGGTGCCGCCGGGCAGCGCCGTCTTCGTGTTGTTGGTGATCTTCAGCTTCGGCGTGATCGGGTAGTTGGAGTCGCCGAGCTTGAAGTCGCCGAACTCCACGCCGATGTCGACCGCCTTGGTGGGCAGCTCCTTGTTCGCGACCTTGGCGCCGTACGGCTTGGCGGACTTGAACTTGTCGTACATCAGCGAGGTGAGCGTGGAGCCCGTCTCGTACTGGCCCTTCGTGGCGTTCCAGCGGTAGTCGCCCGCCATCTCCCAGATCATCGTGCCGCCGACGCCCCGGTCGACCACGTAGTCGGCCTTCTTCGCCACCGACTCCTCGTCCTCCGTGGAGAGGAAGACCTTCTTGTCGGCGTTCCACAGCCACGGCGCGACCAGCGAGGAGCTGTACTTGCGGGCGTAGGTGCCGGTCAGCTTCGTGTCGGCGGGGAAGCCGTACTTGGTGACGTAGTCGCCGACGATGCCCTTCTCCAGGTTCTTGGCGTGCCACATCGGGTTGGAGCCGGCGGGCGCCTCCTTGCCGTTGTCGTCCTTGTCGTGCCAGAGGTTGTCGATGCCGACGGCGCCGTCACCGCACTTGGTCAGGCCGGAGCCGGCCGGACAGCTGGTGGCGGGTGCCCTGCCCCAGAGCCCGTCGGTGCCGCCCTGCACGTTCTTGAAGCCCCGCGTGTAGTACGGCAGGCCGATGTTGATGCGGCCGGCCGGCATCGAGCCGCGGAAGTAGTGGTAGGCCCAGTCGGTGTTGAGGTAGCCGATGCCGCCGTACTGCTGGCTGCCGTACACGTTCGCCGCCGCGAGCTCCGCGTCCTTGCCGTCGTCGTAGAGCGAGGCGTTGGGGCCGACGTACTCGTTCCAGGCCCCGTGCAGGTCGTAGGACATGATGTTGACGTAGTCCAGGTACTTCTGGACCTGGAAGGTCTCCATGCCGCGCAGCAGATAGCCGGACGAGGGAGCCGCCACCGTCAGCATGTAGTGCCTGCCGTCGGCCGCGCCCGCCCGGTCGAGCTTCTGGCGCAGGGACTTCATGAGCGCCGCGTAGCCCTTGACCAGGCCCGCCCGGCGGGCGTTGGAGATCGAGTAGTCGAGCGGGTTGCCCGCGTCCTTCATCGTGGTCGGGTACTCGTAGTCGATGTCGACGCCGTTGAAGCCGTACTTCTTGATGAAGGCGACCGCGGAGTCGGCGAAGGTGTCGATGCCCGCCTGGTTCACCGAGCCGTCGGCGTTGGTGGCCATCGAGTAGAAGCCGCCGGAGTCCACGCGCTTGCCGTCGTCGCCGAAGTATCCGCCGGTCTCGGCCCAACCGCCCACGGAGATCAGCGTCTTGACGTTCGGGTGCTGCTTCTTGAACTTGTTGAGCAGGTTGAAGTGGCCCTTGTAGGGCAGCGCCGGGTCCATCTCGGCGCCCGCGACGCCCGGCCAGGTCATCCCGGTGGCGGCGTTCTTCTCGCCGTCGGCGCCGACCGAGACCTTGTTGTCCTTGTCGACGTGGGCGAAGGCGTAGTTGATGTGGGTGACCTTGTCCCACGGGATGTCCGGGGCGAGGTAGGCGGGCTCGCCGTTCTTGCCGGTGCGCCAGCCGGTGAAGTAGCCGATGACGCGCCGCTGGTGGTCGGCGCCCATCTTCTCGCGGCCGTCGCTGTCGTAGACGGAGCAGTAGGGGACGTCGACGCCGGGGGTCCGGTAGAGCCCGTCGGGGCGACAGGACGCGTCGTCGGCGGCGTGCGAGACGCCGCCGCCGGAGACCAGGCCGAGCAACAGACCGGCGACGGCGGTGCCGGCGGCGAACAGTGTGGGTCTCGCGCGGGTGAGGGACGGCAAGGGGGGCCTCCTGAGCGGTGCGGAACTCGGGACGGGGCGGAACAACACGACCGGGGACAAGGTGAATCGTTCTGGGGCCCCGGCGTGCGCACACCGTCGGCTCCGGCTCCTCTGAGGTGACGCAGAGATTAAGAGGACTAGACCAGTGCGTCAATAGGTCCGGACCAATGTGGTGCGAGATGGTTGAACGAGTGACGTGCGATGGTCGAACGGGGGCGGTTGTGAGCCAGGCCACAGCCGGTCGCCCATATGGCCCCCGACCAGGCGTGGCACACTGGCCTCGTACCAGAAGCAGCGCACTCCGGGGTCGGTGTAATTCCGAACCGGCGGTTACAGTCCGCGACCCGGCCGCCTCCAGCGGCCGGTTGACCAGGTGAAATTCCTGGACCGACGGTGAAAGTCCGGATGGGAGGCAGTGCGCGGCGGGCGGGCATCCTTGCGCGCCGCCGTAGTGACAGTGGCTCGTTCCTGGCATTCCCAGGGACGGTTTCCGGGACATCCGGGGACCATCTGTCGTTCGGCGCAGCGTCGCTATCGGTGTCGTCGTCCGTTCGTTCTGTCGTCATCGACAGGCCCCGGAGTCCGTGCCCGAAGAGGCAGGAGGACCCGGTGGCCACCGCCGCAGCCGAAGCAGCCGCCATGCAGCGTGCCGTCACGCTCGCCGCGCACGGACTCGGCTCCACCAGCCCCAATCCCGTTGTCGGCTGCGTCGTCCTCGACGCCGCGGGCGAGCCCGTGGGCGAGGGCTGGCACCAGCGCGCGGGCGGCCCGCACGCCGAGGTGAACGCCCTGCGCGCCGCCGGTGAGCGGGCCCGCGGGGGCACCGCCCTCGTCACCCTCGAACCCTGCAACCACACCGGCCGCACCGGCCCCTGCGCGCAGGCCCTCATCGACGCCGGGATCGCCCGCGTCGTCTACGCGGTCGCCGACCCCAACCCCACCGCGACCGGCGGCGCACGGACCCTGCGCGCGGCCGGGATCGCCGTGGAACAGGGCCTCCTGGCGGAAGCGGCCGCCGAGGGCAACGCCGCCTGGCTGACCTCCGTACGGCTCGGCCGCCCCCACGTCACCTGGAAGTACGCCGCCACGCTCGACGGCCGCACCGCCGCCGCCGACGGCACCAGCCGCTGGATCACCTCCGCCGAGGCCCGCGCCGACGTGCACCGGCTGCGCGCCGAGTGCGACGCCGTCGTCGTCGGCTCCGGCACCCAGCGCGCCGACGACCCGCACCTCGCCGTGCGCGGCGTCCCAGACACCGAAACGGCCGCCGTACAGCCGCTGCGGGTCGTCGTCGACACCAGCGGCACGGCCGTCGCCCCGGACGCCCGCGTCCTGGACGACGCCGCCCCCACCCTCATCGCCGTCGCCGACGACGTGACGCCCGCGTACGAAGGCGTGGAGACCGTCCGACTGCCGCGCGCCGAGGGCGGATTGGACGTGCCGGCCCTCCTCGACGCGCTCCACGCGCGCGGCGTGCGCTCCGTCCTCCTCGAAGGCGGCCCGACGCTCGCCGGGGCCTTCGTCGCCGCCGACGCCGTCGACCGCGTCGTCGGCTACCTCGCCCCCGCCCTGCTCGGCGCGGGCCCCGCCGTCCTGACCGGCGGCGGAATCACGACCATCACCGATGCGTTGCGGCTCGACGTGCGCGAAGTCCTCCGTATCGGCCCCGACCTGCGCATCACCGCGACCCTCGTAGCGAAGGAGCACTGACGTGTTCACCGGAATCGTCGAAGAGCTGGGCGAGATCACCGCCGTCGAGAACCTTCCCGACGCCTCCCGCTTCCGGCTGCGCGGCCCCGTGGTGACCGAGGGCGCGCGGCACGGCGACTCCATCGCCGTCAACGGCGTCTGTCTGACGGTCGTGGAGCACGAGGGCGAGGAGTTCACCGCCGACGTGATGGCGGAGACCCTGAACCGCTCCAGCCTCGGCGCGCTCGCCGTCGGCTCGCGCGTCAACCTGGAGCGCCCCACCGCCGTCGGCGCCCGCCTCGGCGGCCACATCGTGCAGGGACACGTGGATGGGACGGGCGAGATCGTCGAGCGCAAGCCCTCCGACAACTGGGAGATCGTCAAGATCTCGCTCCCCGCCGGGCTGTCCCGCTACGTCGTCGAGAAGGGCTCCATCACCGTCGACGGTGTCAGCCTCACCGTCGTCGACGCCGGCCCCGACTTCTTCACCATCAGCCTGATCCCCACGACCCTCGCGCTGACCACGCTCGGCATCAAGCAGCCCGGCGACCCGGTCAACCTCGAGGTCGACGTCATCGCCAAGTACGTCGAGCGCCTGCTCGGCGACCGCGCGCAGGTCCCGGCCCGGGAGGTCACCCAGTGAACTGGCTCAACGCCGAGGCCTTCACCGCCTTCGACCAGCACATCCTCTGGTCCGACATGATCGGCAACACCGTCGGTCTGATCGCCCTCGCGCTCGGCTGGCGGCGCTCCATATGGACCTGGCCCGCCCAGTTCCTCTCCGGCGTCATCCTCGTCGCCGCGTACGCCTCCGCGCAGCTGTCCGGCGGCGTCGGCAAGCAGCTGCTCGTCATCGGCGTCGCGGTGTGGGGCTGGCGGCAGTGGACCCGCGGCAGGCAGCAGGCGCAGGACGGTTCCATCGCCATCCGGTTCGCCACCTGGAAGGAGCGCGGACTGCTCCTCGGCGCCACCGCCGTGGGCACCCTCGCGGTCGGCGCGCTGTTCAGCGCCGTCCCCTCGCTCTCCTGGAACCCCTGGCCGGACGCCTACATCTTCGTCGGCACACTGGCCGCGATGGTCGCCCAGGCCCGCGGGCTCGTCGAGTTCTGGTTCGCCTGGCTGCTCGTCGACGTGGTCGGCGTGCCGCTCGCCTTCGACAGCGGCCTGGCCTTCTCCGGACTCGTGTACGTCGTCTATCTCGCCCTCGTCCTCTGGGGCCTGCGCGACTGGTGGCTGCGCTCCCGCGCGGCGGCCTCCCGGCCCGTCATGGAAGGAGCCCCGGCATGAGCGCGGCACCGATCTGGTACAGCACCGAAGGCCCCGAAGACCTCTCCCTCGACCCGGTCGAGAAGGCCGTCGCCGACATCGCCGCGGGCCGCCCCGTCGTGGTCGTCGACGACGAGGACCGGGAGAACGAGGGCGACCTCGTCATCGCCGCCGAGAAGGCGACCCCGGAGATCGTCGCCTTCATGATGAGCGAGTGCCGGGGCCTGATCTGCGCGCCGATGGAGCCCCTCGAACTCGACCGGCTCCGGCTCCCGCAGATGGTCGAGCACAACACCGAGTCGATGAGCACGGCCTTCACCGTCTCCGTCGACGCCTCCGCCGCGCACGGCGTGAGCACCGGCATCTCCGCCGCCGACCGCGCCACCACCCTGCGACTGCTGGCCTCCGGCGTGGCCGGCGCGGACGACTTCGTGCGCCCCGGCCACGTCTTCCCGCTGCGCGCCAAGCCCGGCGGCGTCCTGGTGCGCAACGGCCACACCGAGGCCGCCGTCGACCTCGCCCGGCTCGCCGGGCTGCGCCCCGCGGGCGCCATCGTGGAGATCGCCGGGGAGGACGGGAAGATGCTCCGCCTGCCCGAGCTGGTCCCCTTCGCCCGCAAGCACGGCCTGACGATCATCTCCATCGAGGACCTGATCGCCTACCGCCGCTCCTCGGAGCCCACCGTCCGCCGCGAGGCCGAGGTGCGCCTGCCGACCGCCTTCGGCGACTTCACCGCGTACGGCTACCGCTCCACCGTCGACGGCGTCGAGCACGTCGCCCTCGTCCACGGCGACCTCGGCGACGGCGAGGACGTCCTGGCCCGGCTGCACTCCGAATGCCTGACCGGCGACGTCTTCCACTCGCTGCGCTGCGACTGCGGGCCGCAGCTGGAGGCGTCCATGCGGCGCATCACCGCCGAGGGGCGCGGCGTCGTGGTCTACCTGCGCGGCCACGAGGGCCGCGGCATCGGCCTGCTCTCCAAGCTGCGCGCGTACGAGCTCCAGGAGCGCGGCAGCGACACCCTCGACGCCAACCTGGAGCTCGGCCTGCCCGCCGACTCCCGGGACTACGGCGCCGGCGCGCAGATCCTGCGCGACCTCGGCGTGCGCGGCGTCCGGCTGATGACCAACAACCCCGACAAGACCGACGCGGTCCTGCGGCACGGCGTGAAGGTCACCGGGCGCGAGCCGATGCCCGTCGAGGCCGGCGAACACAATCTTCGGTACCTGCGCACCAAGCGGGACCGGATGGGGCACGACCTGCCCTGGCTGGACACCCCCGAGGTGTCCGCCTGCGGCAACCAGTAACAGCGAACACCGGACACGGCACAGCACCGGACACGGTCAGAGGATCTGAAGGAGAAGCGCGTGAGCGGCAAGGGTGCACCCGAGCTGAGCGTCAAGAACTGCGGCGACCTCCGGGTCGCGGTGATCGCCGCGCAGTGGCACGAGAAGGTCATGGACGGCCTCGTCGACGGGGCCCTGCGCGCCCTGACCGAACTGGGGATCAGCGAGCCGACCGTGCTGCGCGTGCCCGGCAGCTTCGAGCTGCCCGTCGTCGCCAAGGTCCTCGCGGGGCGCGGCTACGACGCGATCGTCGCGCTCGGCGTCGTCATCCGCGGCGGCACCCCGCACTTCGAGTACGTGTGCCAGGGCGTCACCCAGGGCCTCACCCAGGTCTCCGTGGACACCGGCGTCCCGATCGGCTTCGGCGTGCTGACCTGCGACACCGAGGACCAGGCGCTGGACCGCGCGGGCATCGAGGGATCCCGCGAGGACAAGGGCCACGAGGCGGTCACCGCGGCCGTGGCCACCGCCACCACGCTGCGCACCGTCTCCGAACCCTGGCGCTGAGGGGGACCGTCCGGCCGCGTAGAGTGGCGACCATCATGTCCAAGAAGACTTTCGAGGAGCTCTTCTCCGAGCTCCGGCACAAGGCCGTCAACGGCGACCCCGCGACCTCCCGTACCGCCGAGCTGGTCGACAAGGGCGTCCATGCCATCGGCAAGAAGGTCGTCGAGGAGGCCGCCGAGGTCTGGATGGCCGCCGAGTACGAGGGCAAGGAAGCCGCCGCCGAGGAGATCTCGCAGCTCCTCTACCACGTGCAGGTGATGATGGTCGCCCGCGGCATCTCCCTCGACGACGTCTACGCCCACCTCTGAGCCGTACGTCCCCACCCTGACAACCCACCCTTCACGCAAAGGAATCCCGCCTCATGCTGCGCATCGCCGTCCCCAACAAGGGTTCACTGTCCGGACCTGCGTCGGCGATGCTCCATGAGGCCGGATACCAGCAGCGCAAGGAGTCCAAGGAACTCGTCCTCGTCGACCCCGAGAACGAGGTCGAGTTCTTCTACCTGCGGCCCAAGGACATCGCGATCTACGTCGCGACCGGCCGCCTCGACATCGGCATCACCGGCCAGGACCTGCTGATCGACTCCGGCGCCGACGCCGAGACGATCCTGCCGCTGGGCTTCGCCCGCTCCACCTTCCGCTTCGCCGCGAAGCCGGGCACCGCGGACTCCATCCAGGACCTGTCGGGCAAGACCGTCGCGACGTCCTACGAGGGCATCGTCGCCAAGCACCTCGCCGAGCAGGGCGTCGACGCCTCCGTCGTCCACCTGGACGGCGCCGTGGAGACCGCCATCGAACTGGGCGTCGCCCAGGTCATCGCGGACGTCGTGGAGACCGGCACCTCGCTGCGCAACGCGGGCCTGGAGGTCTTCGGCGAGCCGATCATGAAGTCCGAGGCGGTCGTCATCCGGCGCACCGGCGCGGACGGCGACGAGCCGAAGGTGCAGCAGTTCCTGCGCCGTCTGCAGGGCGTCCTGGTCGCCCGGTCCTACGTGATGATGGACTACGACTGCCGCGCCGAGCACCTGGAGCGGGCCGTCGCGCTCACCCCCGGCCTGGAGTCGCCGACGATCTCGCCGCTGCACAACGAGGGCTGGGTCGCCGTGCGCTCCATGGTCCCCGCCAAGGAGGCCCAGCGCGTCATGGACGACCTGTACGCCCTCGGCGCCCGGGCCATCCTGACCACGGCCATCCACGCCTGCCGCCTCTGACCCGGCCGGAGCCCCCGCCTCATGTCCGACGTACCCGCCCCGCCCGCCCTGCCCGTCACCTTCCGGCCGACGCGGACCCGCGCCGTCCTGCTCACCGCGGGCGTGGCGATCTTCGTGGTGATCACGGCGATCGCGTTCCTGCTGCCCGCGCTCAGCCCGGGGGAGCGGACCAGCTTCGTCTTCACCGGCGCCCTGCTCTTCGGCGTACTGGCGCTGCTCAGCAGGCCCAAGGTGGTCGCCGACGCGTCCGGCGTGACCGTCGTCAACATCGCGTCCAGCCGCCGCCTGGAGTGGGCCGAGATCGTCCAGGTCAACCTGCGGCCCGGCGACCCCTGGGTCTTCCTGAACCTCAGCGACGGCACCAGCCTGCCCGCGCTGGGCATCCAGCCGGGCATCGCCAGGCAGCAGGCGATCGCCGACGCCCGTGCCCTGCGCGCGCTCGCGGACGCCCGCACGGCTCGCGAGAACTAGGGCCTGGACGTTCCGCGGCCGGTCTTGATTAATCTGGTGACGGGGCAGCGCACGGTGCGCCGCCCCGCCCCTGACGGGCCCGCCCGGCTCCCAGGGGTCCCTGCTACCCGAGGAGTGACTCCCTCCGGCGATGGACGGATCGTCCTGTAGTACCTGCGCCGCCCCCTCCCGACACCACGGGACCGGCACGACCGGGGAGGCGGCGGCATGACAGTGCCCCTGCTGCTTCTCGGGGCGGCATTCCTGCTGATTCTCGCCAACGGCTTCTTCGTGGCGGCCGAGTTCGGTCTCGTCACCGTCGAGCGGCCGGACGCGGAGAAGGCCGCGGCCGACGGCGACCGACGGGCCCGTACGGTCGTCAGCGCCCTCAAGGAGCTGTCCTTCCAGCTCTCCGGCACCCAGCTCGGCATCACCATCACCTCGCTCGTCGTCGGCATGCTCGCCGAACCGGCCCTCGCGCGGCTGCTCGCGGGCCCGTTCACGGCCATCGGCGTCCCCGAGGGCGGGGTCGGCGGTGTCTCCGTGGTCGTCGGCATGCTGCTCGCGTCCGCCGTGCAGATGGTGATCGGCGAGCTCGTGCCCAAGAACTGGGCGGTGTCCCGGCCCCTGCAGGTCGCGCGGTTCGTCGCGGGCCCGCAGCACGCCTTCGCGCGGCTCTTCCGGCCCGTGATCGCGCTCCTGAACACCGTGGCCAACCGGCTGGTGCGCGCCCTCGGCGTCGAGCCCGCCGAGGAGCTCGCCTCCGCCCGCACCCCCGGCGAACTGGTCTCCCTGGCCCGGCACTCGGCCCGGGCCGGTGCCCTGGAGCAGGACACCGCCGACCTGTTCGTGCGCACCCTCTCGCTCGGCGAGCTGACCGCGCAGCACGTCATGACACCGCGCGTGAGGGTCAGCGCGCTGCAGTCCTCGGCGACCGCCGAGGACGTGGTCAACCTGACCCGCGCCACGGGTCTGTCCCGCTTCCCGGTCTACGCCGAGTCCATCGACGAGGTCGACGGCATGGTGCACCTCAAGGACGCCCTCGCGGTCGCCGCCCACGAGCGGCTCAGGACGCCCGTGCGGCGCATCGCGCGGTCCCCGCTGCTGGTCCCCGAGACGCTGCCCGTACAGCCCCTTCTGGAGCGGCTGCGCAGCGAGCAGCCGATCGCCGTCGTCGTCGACGAGTACGGCGGCACGGCGGGCGTCGTCACCCTGGAGGACATCGTCGAGGAACTCGTCGGCGAGGTCCGCGACGAGCACGACCGGCTCGATCTGCCCGAGCTCTGCGCCGCGCCCGCCGAGGACGGCGCGTCCGCGTGGGACGCCGACGGCAGCTGCCGGGTCGACACGCTGCAGCGCATCGGACTCGACGTGCCCGAGGGCCCGTACGAGACCGTGGCGGGCCTCGTCGCCGACCTGCTCGGCCGCATCCCGGCCCCCGGCGACCGGGCCGAACTCCCGGGCTGGCGGCTCTCGGTGCGCCAGGTCGGGCACTACCGCGCGGAGCGGGTGCGGCTCGTCCGCCTCCAGGAGGCCGGCGTGGTCGCCGCGGCCGGTGCGGAGGCGCTGCGATGAGTCTGCTGCAACTCCTCTTCGCCGTCCTGCTGGTGCTCGCCAACGGCTTCTTCGTGGGCGCCGAGTTCGCGCTCGTGTCCGTGCGCCGCAGCCAGATCGAGCCGCTCGGCACCAAGCGGTCCCGCCAGGTCCTTTACGGCCTGGAACACCTGCCGCAGATGATGGCCGCCGCCCAGTTCGGCATCACCGTCTGCTCGTTGACGCTCGGCGCCGTCGCCGAGCCGACCGTCGCCCATCTCCTGGAGCCGGTCTTCGAGGCGGCGCGGCTGCCCGAGGGCATGATCCACCCGCTCGGCTATGCGATCGCGCTCGCCGTCGTGGTCTTCCTCCACCTCGTGATCGGCGAGATGGTCCCGAAGAACCTCGCGATGGCGGCCCCGGAGAAGACCGCCCTCTGGTTCAGCCCGGGTCTCGTCGCCTTCGCGCGGCTGTGCCGCCCGGTGACCGCGGCGCTCGGGGCGTGCGCCCGGCTCGTCCTGCGGCTGTTCCGGGTGGAGCCCAAGGACGAGGTCGAGGCGGTGTTCACCAGCGTGCAGCTGGGCCGCCTCGTCGAGGACTCCGGCCAGGCCGGCCTGCTCGACCCGGTCGAGCAGGAGCGCCTGGAGGACGCCCTGGAGCTGGGCTCGCGCCCGGTCACCGACGTCCTGCTCGACCGGGCCTCCCTGGTGACCGTGGGCCCCTCGGTCACCCCGGCCCGGGTGGTCGAGCTCACCGGCCGCACCGGCTACTCCCGCTTCCCGGTCTGCGCGGAGAACGGCGCCTTCATGGGCTACCTCCACGTGAAGGACGTCCTGGACCTGGAGGACACCGACCGCGCAGTCCCGCAGCAGGTGTGGCGGCCGATGACCACGCTGGGGGCCGAGCTCCCGCTGGACGACGCGCTGACCGTGATGCGGCGCGCCGCGACCCATCTGGCGCAGGTCGCCGACGCGTCCGGCAAGGTGCTCGGCCTGGTCGCCCTGGAGGACGTCCTGGAGCTCCTGGTCGGCGAGGTGCGCGACCCGGCGCACCGGGTCACGGCGCAGCGGACGCCGCCGGCGGAGAGCCGGAACATCGCGCTCGCGGCCGGTTCGGCGCGCTGATCCGGGCCGGCCGCGCCGGTCCGCGGGGCCCCCGGGGGAGTCAGACCCCCGGGGCGTCCTGCGGGCCCCGGCCGGAGAGCACTTCGCCGTACGCCTGCATCAGGTCGGGCAGCCGCAGGGTCGACAGGTCGTCGCGGCCCGGCTCGCCGGGATAGCCGGAGAGCCGCAGGTCGCGGTAGGCGCAGCTCTTCTCGTACAGCGTGCGCAGGAAGCGGCCGTTGCCGAGCTCGTCGATCCAGGCCTGGTCGACGACGTGCCCGCTGATGGAGCGCAGCTCCTCCAGCGCCTCCTCGTCCCACACGTCGCCGTTGTCGGCGGCCAGCACCTCGCCGATGGCGGTGAGTTCGAGGGGGCGGTACGAGGGGAAGTCCACGCGGGTCGTGAAGCGCGAGGAGAGCCCGGGGTTGGCGGCGAGCAGCCGGTCCATGCCCTCGGGGTACCCGGCGAGGATCACGACGAGGTGGTCGCGGTTGTCCTCGGCGCGCTTGAGCAGGACCTGGAGGGCCTCGTCGCCGTACGCGTCGCCCTTGCCGTAGCCGGAGTTGGAGAGGGAGTAGGCCTCGTCGACGAAGAGGACGCCGCCGATGGCCGAGTCGATCAGCTCGTTGGCCTTCACGGCGGTCTGGCCCAGGTACTCGCCGACCAGGTCGGCGCGTTGGGCCTCCACCAGGTGGTCGCCGCCGAGCAGGCCGAGCGCGTAGAAGACCCGGCCCAGGATGCGGGCGACGGTGGTCTTGCCGGTGCCCGAGGGGCCGGAGAAGACGAAGTGTCGTTTCGGCGGCTGCACGGGCAGGCCCTGCGCGGCCCGCAGGCGCGCCATGTTCAGCTGTGCGGAGAGCGCCTTGACCTGGCGTTTCACCGGCTCCAGGCCGACCATGCCCTCCAGTTCGAAGAGCGCGGCCTCCAGGAGCGCGGGGTCGGTGGGGCCGGGCGGCAACTGCACGGGGCCCGGCTTGATCGGGATGATCGCCTTCTCGCGTACGCCGTCCGTCCCGGAGGGGCCGGGGGAGCCGGGGCCGGCGGGACCAGGGGCGCCCGGGGCGCCGGGAGAGGACGTGGGGCCGCCCGGGCCGGTGGGGGCGGGCGGCAGGTCGGGGCCGGTGACCTTCACGTCCCGCCCCTCGGTGCCGAACAGCGTGTCGATGCCGTCGGGCCCGTCCAGCACGTCCTGGCCGATCCCGGTCAGGCTGATCGCGGCGGCGAGGTCGGCCGCCTCGTCGTACCCGTCGCCCTCGGCGATCGCCGCGAGCCGGGCGGAGGTGTCCATGAAGGAGGCGTCGACCCGGTGCACCGCGCGGTACAGCGGCAGGGCGGCGGCCGAGCGGCCGGTGCCCTCGTGCGCACGGGCCAGCCAGTAGCGGAGCTCCTTGCGCTGGGGCTGTTCGCTGCGGCAGCGCATCAGGGCGGCGGACAGCAGCGGCTCGGCCTGGCCGTACGTCTCCAGGCGCACCCGCGCCATGCCGCCGAAGAGCCCCGCCTCGATGCCCAGCATCGGGTCGTCGATCAGCGGGTCGGTGTGCCGCACCAACTGCTCCCAGTCCTTGACCAGATAGGAGCGGCAGGCGTGCAGGAAGCGCACCTGGGGATCGGCGTCGACCGGCGGCAGGCCCGCCAACGCCCGGTCGAGCTCGGGGACATGGCGTCCGTCGAGCCAGTGCGAGGCGTGCGCGAGCAGCAGGTCGCGGGTGCTCTCCAGGACGGGCTGGACCCACCAGCCCAGCCAGTACCAGGAGTTGAGGGCGCGCGCGTGCCGGGTGCGCTGCTCGCCGAACCGGTCCCGGTGCTGGAACATCCGCAGCAACGCGGTCGTCGTGTCGATGCGCAGCGCGTGCAGCCCGAGCCAGCCGTCGGCCATCCCGGGATCCATCCGGACCGCCGTGCGGAACTCCTCCTCCGCCTGCGGATAGGCGCCCATCGTGTAGGCGTCGACGCCTCGCAGCCAGGCGAGGTCGGCCGGGGCGGGTGAGCCCACCGCGTCGAAGTCCATCAGGTCCCCCACAAACCGTGCCCCCGTTTGCGTACCGCCGGACTTGGTGCCCGCCGGCGTCTGCGCCGAACCACTGCGCCGAACCACCGCGCTCAATCACTGCGCCGAACCGCTGTGCCGAACCGCTGTGCTGGTGACGGGAGTTGACTCGATGCGCAGAGCATCCGTCCGAAAAGGCGCACCGATATGCATCGTACCTGCGGAGGAGCGGCCGGCCGTAGGGTGCGGCACCCACGGATCGGCCGGAAAGGGCCGACGGCGGACGGGGGCGAAGCCGGGCCGATGGTGACCGAACGTGAGCGGACGGCGGCCGACAGCGGTCGGAAAAAGGGTGCCGGAGGCAGAACGAAGCCCCCGATCACGGGGGAACAACCGGGGGCTTCGTGTCTGCGGGCGGTCCCGAAAGACCGCACATTCAGAACGTAAGTCCTGTAAGGGCCCTCGGTCAAGCAGAGTTGAGGCACTCGCCCGAACTTGCGAGATCAACTGGGAGCGCTCTTACGGGGGTTCAGCGGACCGCCGACGGTCCCTCACTCTGCGTGACATTCTGGGGGCCCGCAGGCGCCCCACCGGGCCCGGTCAGCACCTCGTATCCCTCCGGGCACTGCCGTACCAAAAGGTGGGCGAAGGGACGCGAGGGGTCCTCGGCGAAGTGTCGGCGTTCCGCCGGTTCCCAGCCGTCCCAGAAGTCACGCTGTCCCGCCCCGTCCCGGCGGCGCCCCCGCTGCCACGCCTCCTCCCGCGGCACGTCCATCCACAGCACCGCGGCGAGGTGCGGGCGCAGCGCCGCGCGGCCCGCCCCGACGCCCTCGACGACGACCACGGGCGCGGCCGGCAGGCGCGTGTCGGCGGGGCCGAAGCGCCGCTCGTGCCAGTCGTACGTCGCGTAGAGCGCCGTCTCGCCCCGGGAGAGCGGCTCGACGACCTGCCGCCGCAGCCGCTCCGTCCAGGCGAACAGTTCCGTGTGGCTGGCGATGTCGTCGAGCCGCAGGACGGGCGCGCCGCCGAGCGCGTCGGCGAGGCACCGGGCGAACGTGGACTTGCCCGAGCCGGCGTGCCCGTCCACGGCGATCAGCCGGACGGGGCCGCAGGAGGGCGGCAGCCGGCGCAGCGCGTCGGCGAGGCGGGGGAGCGGCGGGTGCGGGTGCTGTCCGGTCATCACGGGCAAGGGTACGGCCGCGCACGACGGGAGCGAGTAGGGCCGCGGAAGGATGTGTTCCGCGCGCCGCCGCAGGTCATGCCATTGGTTGAGGCCAATATTGATGGGCGCGGCAGTGCCCGGAGTGCTGGCAGAAGTCGGCCGGGAACCGCCATAGTTGGCCCACTTCCGCGCACCTGACCCGAGCTTCCGGATCCCGCCGGAAACCACGTCGACTGGGGGTCCCCTCATGGACCGAGCTGGCAGAGCAGGCAAGTCAGACCGAACAGACCGAGCAGACCGAGCGGCCGAACCGCACCGAGCAGACCGGGCGGACGACATGTCCCGCAGAACCGTCCTCGCCACGGCCGCCGCCGTGGCCGCCCTCGCCGCGACCGCCGCTCCCGCCCTGGCGGCCGGGGCCGCCGGCGCCGCGCCGGACCGCAGCCGCGCCCCGCGCGCGGACCGCCTCGTGGACAACCGCTTCTGGGTCACGGGCAAGGACTGGCACACCGGCACCGCCGAGGGCACCGCACCCGTCACCGCGGGCCGCCCCGGCCTGCGGATCGCGCGGCCCGCCGGCCGCACCGACTACACCGACCCGCACACCGGCAAGACCGCCACCTGGGAGTACGCGCGCTGGACGTCGCCCGTCCACCGCTCCACCGTCCCCGCGACGGAGGTCATCGCGTCCTGGAACGCCGCCACCCCGGCGGGCACCTGGCTCCAGGTCGAGCTGCGCGGCACGTACGCGGACGGGACGAAGACGCCCTGGTACGTGATGGGCCGCTGGACCGCGGGCGACGACAAGGAGACCGACATCCGGCGGACCTCGGTCGACGACCAGACCGACGGCAAGTCCACGGTCTGGACGGACACGCTCTCCCTGGACGACGCGGAGGCGGGGCCGCGCGTCGTCTCGTACCAGCTCCGCCTGACCCTGTACCGCAAGCCGGGCGCCAAGGCGACGCCCACGGTGTGGCGGCTGGGCGCGATGGCCTCGGCGGTGCCCGACCGCTTCACGGTCCCCGCGTCGGAGCCGGGCCTCGCCGAGGAGCTGGCGGTACCGCGTTACTCGCAGGAGATCCACGCGGGCCAGTACCCGGAGTACGACAATGGCGGCGAGGCCTGGTGCAGCCCCACGTCCTCGCAGATGATCATCGAGTACTGGGGGCGGAAGCCGACCGCCGAGCAGCTGGCCTGGGTCGACTCCTCGTACGCCGATCCGCAGGTGTGCCACGCGGCCCGCTTCACGTTCGACTACCAGTACAACGGCTGCGGGAACTGGCCCTTCAACGCGGCGTACGCGGCGACGTACCCGGACCTCCAGGGCGTGGTGACCCGGCTCGCCTCGCTCACCGAGCTGGAGTCGCTGATCGCCGCGGGCATCCCGGCCATAACGTCCCAGTCGTTCCTCAAGGAGGAGCTGACCGGGGCGGGCTACGGCACGGCGGGCCATCTGATGACGGTCATCGGCTTCACGGCGGACGGCGACGTGATCGCCAACGACCCGGCGTCGCCGAGCGACGCGGCGGTGCGCCGCGTCTACAAGCGCCGTGAGTTCGAGAACATCTGGCTCCGCACGAAGCGCTACAACGCGTCGGGCAAGGTCGTGTCGGGCACGGGCGGCGTCTGCTACCTGTACTTCCCGACGAAGCTGTCCGCGCGGCAGCGGGCCGCGCTGGCCGGCGTCGGGCTCGGCTGAGCCGTCCGGCAGCGGGCGCCTTCGGCGCGGGCGCCCGCCCCACCGGTCACACGAGCCGCACGTGCCACGCGTGTCGTAGGCGGTGCGTGCGGCTCCAGCGGAGTCATCGTCGGACCGTGTCCGTGCTCAGGGGCGGCGGCTGGTGGGGCCGGGTCGGGCCCGGCCGGTACCGCATCATCACGAACTGGGCGGCGATCTCCGGGAGCGGGCTCGCGGCGGTGGCGACCACCCAGCCGGGCCCGTCCACGGCGTGGTGGATCTGGCGCACGGCGCCGTCCGGGTGCAGGGCGTGCGAACGCGCCGTCGCCAGGTAGATGGGCCCGGCGACGGGGTCGTGGCGGACGTCGTGGGCCAGGTCCACGAGGGCGGGGTCGGCCGGGTGGTCGGTGACGGCCCGCCGGACGGCCGGGCAGGCGCCGCGCGCCCAGTCCTCGGCCCAGTTCAGGAGCGTCTCCTCGCGGGCGCGGGCGTCGAGCAGCATCCACCGCATGATGTTGGCCGGTGGCCGCCGGTCCGGGAAGAGGGACCGGAACTCGGCGTTGCACGCCATGACGTCCCAGTGCTGGTCGACGATGTAGGCCATCGCGCCGGTGACCCCTTCGACGACGGTCCGCCAGGCCGCCTGCACCGGCGCCCAGCCGTCCCAGCCACCGGTGTCCGGCCGCACTTGTCCGTGCACGTGCCCGCGCCCCTCGTCCGTGCCGCTCACGTGATGCCGTCGGCGGAGCGGCATCACTGCGACAGCGTAATGAGGAGCGCCCTGTCGTGGAGCGGGGCTCCGGCGGGGCTCGACCGAGCCACAAGCGGAACCTGACCTACCGGGGGCACAACACGCGCAATATGCGCACCGCGCCCGGAGGTGCCGCGTTCTACGGTCACGTCAGACCTGAACTACGAATGCGGGATTCCTATGGATGTGCAGCAACCCCCGGCCCTGTCGGAACTGAGTGATCTCCAGCGCCGTGGCCGCGCGTGTGTCGCGTGCGGGGTGGCTCTCGACAACGCCACCGCGGTCGACCTGGGCAGCCGCCCGGACGCGGCCGTCGACCACCGCGCCGACGTGTTCCCCCGGGCCTGCCCGTCGTGCGCGGCGGGAGGCGTGACGTGACGCGTGCGACCGTCGCCGAGCGGCAGGGGAAGCTTCTCGACCACCTCGACCAGTGCGGTGCCTGCCGGCGCCTTCAGTACTGCCCCAAGGGCAGGCTGCTGCGACAGCAGGTGCGGGAGGCCCGTGATGCTCTGCGCCCGCTGTGACCGGCCGATCCTTCCGGGGCAGCCGTACACCGTGCATGCGATCCACGGCGCGTCGGCGGGCGGGGCCACCGTCCGGCTCCACGTGGTCTGCCCGGGGGCCGGGGCGCGGCGGTGAGGTCCGGACGGGGTCCCGGGCATGCGTGTGCCCGCCCTCCCCGGAAGGAGGACGGGCACACACCGGGTCAGCGGTCGTCGCGGTCCCGCAGCGAATCGCGCACGCCCTCGGCCTTGTCCCGGACCTCGTCCGCGGCACCCTTGGCCTTGCCCTTGGCCTGATCGGTCTTGCCCTCGGCGGCCATCCGGTCGTTGCCGGACGCCTTGCCCATCATTTCCTTGGCCTTGCCCTTTGCCTTGTCCATGGCGTTGTCGCCCATGACGGCTCCTCTGGTCGGGGTTGCCCCCACGCTAAGAGCTACGGCGAAAGAGCGCATTTCGGGCGAGAGCGCGCCCGGGTCAGGTCGCCGGGGCCACCACCCAGTCCGGGTGCCCCGGCATCGGCGGGGTCTTCGGGCCGTACAGCCACGGGTGCAGGAAGCCCGCCAGGTCCTCGCCCGCGACCTTCGAGGCCAGCTCGACGAAGTCCTGTGTGCCCGCCGTGCGCCCCTGGAAGCCGGACACCCAGGCGCGCTCGATCTTCTGGAACGTCGCGTCGCCGACCTGCTCGCGCAGCGCGTACAGGACCAGGGCCGAGCCGTCGTACCGCATGCGCTTGAAGAGGTTCGGCTCGGTGGGCTCGGCCGGGGCGCCGTAGTCCTTGCGCCACTGGTCGTGGGCCTGGTAGGCGGTCTTCATGGCCGCCTCGAAGCTGTCCCCGCCGTGCTGTTCGGAGTACTCCCGTTCGTAGAAGCGGGCGTGCCCTTCGCTCAGCCACAGGTCGGACCAGCTCTTGAGGGCCACGCTGTCGCCGAACCACTGGTGGGTCAGCTCGTGCACCATGTTCCGCTCGGCGTCCACCCGGGTGCCGAGCAGGTCCGCCTTGGGGACGAGCGAGAGGGTCTGCGTCTCCAGGGCCACGGCGAGGTCGGTGTCGCCGACCAGGAGTCCGTAGCGGTTGAAGGGGTACGGACCGAGCTTCTCCTGCAGCCACTTGAGGTGGTCCGACGTGAGCTCGCGGTACGCGGCCGTCGGCTCGACCAGGTCGTCCGGGACGACGTCGCGCAGCGGGAGGCCACCCGGGCCCTTGCCGTCGATCAGCCGGAACTTGCCGACGGCCAGCTGCACGAGCTGTGTGGAGAGCGGCTGTTCGGAGTCGTACGTCCAGCGCACCCGGCCGTCGGGGCGCTCGGAGCGCGAGGTGAGCCGGCCGTTGGCGACAGCCGTCCGGTCGCCCGGCGTGGTGATGCGGAAGGTGATGGGCGCGCGCCGGCTCGGGTGGTCGTCGGCCGGGAAGATCAACCGGGCGCCGTTCGGCTGCGGATAGACCACCGTGCCGTCCGGCGTGGGGATCCAGCCGTAGTCCTCGATGGCGTCGTCGCGGTGCCGGGTCTGCGTCGGATCGGCGGTGTAGCTGACCTTGACCGTGAAGGAACTGCCCTTCGTGATCGGGGACTTGGGCGTGACCGTCAGCTCGTCGCCGGCACGCGAGGCGCCCGCCGCCGAGCCGTTCACGGTGACGGTGTGCAGCGTGTTGCCGCCGAAGTCCAGATTGAAGCGGGACAGTGCCTGGGTGGAGTGCGCCGTGATGGTCGTCGTCGCCTCGAACGGGGTCTTCGGCGCCTGCCAGTCGAAGTCCAGGTAGTAGTGGTCCACCCGGTACCCGCCGTTCCCGTCCAGCGGGAACATCGGGTCGCCGAGGCCGGGCGCGCCCGGCGAGGGCTTCTCGGCGGTTGCCGGGGCGGCCTGCGAGACCGGTGCGGTGAGGGCGGCCGCCGCGGTGATCGCGGCCGCGAGGGCGAGCCGGCCCCTGCGGCGCGGGCGGGGCGTCGTCCTGTTCGTGCTCATCGGGAACCTCTCGGTCGTACGGTGCGCGGGCGAACGGACGGGAGTGGCACCCCGCCGTCCGTGGTTAGACGCGCGGCACCACGTCCGAGTTGTGGCGTGACCAAGGTCTCTCCCGCGACGGGCGGATGCGGTGGCAAGGTGGAAGGGGTCCCGCGGGGGGAGTCACCGCCGAGGACCGCGTGGGGGACAGCCCTGCCAGCCGAACGTCAGTGAGACAGACATGACCGCGACCTCCGCCACCGCAGTCCGCGCGACCGCCCGCACCGGCGGCCCCAAGGACGACGCGCCGAAGATCCTCGAGCACCTCGCCGGCTGGGCCCTGGTCGTCGTCCTCGCGATGCTCGTCACCCAGACCGGTCTGCTCTGACGCCGCTCGCGTCCGCGTCGAGCCCGGCCCGCCAGTGCCGGCCGGGCACGCCCACCAGGCCGTAGAGCCACCGCACCGGCGAGCGCCGGTGCAGCAGGACCACGCCGGCCACCACCGCGAACAGCGGCAGGCCGAGCAGGCCGCCGACGAGACGCACCAGCACGCTCGCGAAGAGCGCGCCGACGAACGGCAGCCCGTAGACCCCGGCCGCCGCGATGGCGACGCCGAGCAGTCTCGGCACCTTGCGGTCCTCGTCCGCGCCCGGTAGCGACCAGCCCTCCATGAGCCAGCCGATCTCGGTGATCAGCATGGTGCCGATCACCGCGGCCCCGAAGAGCAGCAGCGCCAGGAACGTCCCGGACGTCACGAAGTCCAGTACGTGGTTGACGACGCTGTCCTTCGGCCAGTCGGCGAAGTCGCCCGCGCCGGGGGAGAGGAAGCGCTCGTACCCGCTGCCGTCCCAGCCGTGGATCAACGTCCCGAACAGCAGGAAGTACCCGCCGACACAACTCAGGTACGCCCCGTAGCCGGCGCCCACCAGCACCAGTCCCTGCGCCACCAGGAACCCGAGGACCGCGGCCACCGGGATGCCGCCCGCGTAGAACAGCACGAACCCCGCCCAGACGTCCTTGTGGCCCCCGGCCACGTGCATGGTCGCCCAGGCCGGGTTCTGCCAGAGCAGGAAGAGCCCCGTCGGCACCAGCAGGACGGCGGCGAAGAGCGCGGTGAGGGAGAGGTAGGGGTTGGCGGCGCGGCTGCGGGTGCGCGGGCCCTCGCCCGCGTTGATCCGCTCCCACACCTGCAGCTGCCGCCCGGCCGACACGGCGAACGTCGCGCCGATCGCGTAGGCCCAGAAGAGCGCGGCCTGGATCTGGATCATGCCGAGCCCCTCACGACGCGGCCTTCAGCGAGAGCCCGCCCGCCACGATCGAGTCGGAGGTGACCAGGGCCTGTTCGGCGCTCACGTCGGTCATGAAGACGAAGGGCGGCACGACGGGCGGCACCGGCAGCTTGTCGGGCGTGAAGGTGAGGCACAGGATGCCCTCCAGGCACCCCTTGAACTTGGTCAGATAGAGGGTGACGTCGCCGCTCAGGTCCAACGTGTCGGCGCCCAGGGCGAGTTCCTCGCTGCCGTCCCGCGTCGTGAGCGCGTAGTCGGTGAGCGAGGCGGCCCGCATCCGCAGCACCATGACCTTCAGCGGCCCGTCCGCGGTCGGGATCTCCCGGACGCCGGCCAGCAGGAAACCCTGCGGCGCGAAGAGCGTCGTGGTCACGGTCGGCGGCACCCGCGCCGCCACGATCGCCTCCGAGGGAGCCGCCCGCGCCGGACTCCCGTTCGCCACGAGCCCGGCGACCATCGCCACCGGCAGCAGCACGCCGAGCGTCCGCGTGCCCTGCCCGTCCCGGACCCTGGGGCGCGCCGGATCCTCCTCGGCGTCCTGTGGCACCGGCGTCCAGCCGAACCCCATGGCGCTGCCCGCGATCCCGAGCAGCATGCCGACCAGGAACCCGCCGAGGTTCGTGGCCGCGAACGAGATCACCGACAGGATCAGGGCGTTGACGCTCACGTAGTGGTGCGTGTGCGGCAGCAGCCACAGGAAGAGCCCCGCCACCACCAGCGCGATCCCGATGCCGAGCGCCGCGATCCCCCCGAGTCCCAGGCTGACGAGCACGGTGAGCGGCGAGAGCGGGATCAGGAGCATCTCGGCGCCGCCGAGCATCAGCAGCAGCCCGCCCCAGAACGGCCGGGTCCGCCGCCATCTGCGGACGACCCGGCGCTGCTCGGGCCACGGCAGGCGCCGGTCGAGCGGGCCGCCGCCGTCCTTGCGGAAGGCGCGGACACCGCCTCTGCCGCCGCCGGTCAGAAGCACTTCTTGCCGCCGAGGCTGACGTCGACCCGCATGCCCTTGAGCCGGAAGTTGCCGCCGGTGGCCGACCAGGCGTGCGACTTCACCCCGGCCACCTCGATGTCCCCGGCCTGCAGCCCGAACTTGCCCTTCTCGCCCTTCACCCCGGCCACCTCGTCGAGCGTCGAGGCGTCCCGGCCGATCTCGGCCGTGCCGAAGCGGGCGTCGCCGACCAGGTCCTCGCCGTCGATGATCAGGTTGCTCGCGGTGACCTTGCCCGCGTCGCCGCCCGCGGTCAGTTTGAACACGACGGTGCCGACGGGGGTCTTCACCTCGGCGGCCTGGCAGATGTCGGAGAGGGTCGCGTCACCGATCCCGAGGAGCGCCACCGGGTGCCCCTTGCCGTCGATGTCGCGGTCCGTCTGGACGTACGAGGACAGGCCCTCGCTGGTCAGTTTGCCGGACGAGACCTGGAAGCTGGTGCCGGAGACGGCGAAGGACGCGGCGAGCGCGCCCTCGGCCATCACGGAGGCCATCACACCGACGGCCAGGACGGCCGGCAGAGCCACCACGGCCGTCTTCTTCCAGGAGGTCCTGCCCTCGCGTAACGCGGTGCGTGCTGCGCCCACTGTCTTCCTCCCGTACGTCGTTCCGCGTCGTCAAAGCGTGCGTAAGGGGAGTGCGTGAAGTGCCGTCGTGAGCCCGGCCGGCAGGAGGCACTGGTCTGCCATACTGCGGACATCCCGAGGCAGTTGGAGACTAGGGCCGAAATTGAATAATAGTCAACAGCGCGATACCGGCCGCTCCGCGGCGCGCCGCGCCGAGCTCATCACCATCGGCCGGAAGCTGTTCGCCGACACGTCCTACGACGCCCTGTCGATGGACGACATCGCGAAGCAGGCGGGCGTCGCCAAAGGGCTGATCTACTACTACTTCAAGTCCAAGCGCGGCTACTACCTCGCGATCATCGAGGACTCCGTCGCCGATCTGGTGGCCCGCGCGGGACGCCACGACGACCTGCCGCCCGTGCAGCGGGTGCGGCGCACCATCGACGGCTATCTGCGCTACGCCGAGCACCACCAGGCGGCCTACCGCACGATCATCAGCGGCGGCGTCGGCTTCGACGCCGAGGTGCACGCCATACGGGACGGTGTGCGCGAGGCGCTGATCGCGGCGATCGCCGAAGGCGCGTACGGCCGCACGGACATACCGCGCCTGGCGCGCACCGCGCTGCTGGGCTGGCTGTGCAGCGTGGAGGGGGTCACGCTCGACTGGATCGGCCACGGCGAGCTGACGCGCGAGACGGTCGGCGCGCTCCTGGTGCGCACGCTCGGGGACACGCTGCGCGTCATCGAGGACTTCGAGCCCTCCTACCCCGCGCCCCCGCGCCCCTGAGCGGGCACACGGAAACGGGGCGGGAACCGGCCGGTTCCCGCCCCATGTCCGGTGTGGGCAAGGTCAGTTGATGGCCTTGATCAGCTCACCGCCGGACGTGTCGCCGCTCAGCTCCCAGAAGAAGGTGCCGCCGAGCCCCTGCTGGTTCTTGTAGTTCATCTTCCCCGCGATGGTCGCCGGGGTGTCGTAGCTCCACCAGTTGGTGCCGCAGTGCGCGTACGCGGTCCCGCCGACCGTGCCGTTGGCCGGGCACTTGGTCTTCAGTTCCTTGTAGTCGTCGATGCCCTGCTCGTACTTGCCCGCGGCGGGACCGGTCGCGGTGCCGCCCGGCTCCTTCTGCGTGACACCCGTCCAGCCGCGGCCGTAGAAGCCGATGCCGAGCAGCAGCTTCTGCGACGGGACGCCGAGCGCCTTCAGCTTCTTGATGGTGGCGTCGGAGTTCCAGGACGCCTTCGGGATGCCGGTGTACGCGGTCAGCGGCGAGTGCGGGGCGGTCGGGCCCTTCGCGTCCCAGGCGCCGAAGTAGTCGTACGTCATCGGGTTGTACCAGTCGACGTACTGGGCCGCGCCCGCGTAGTCCGCGGCGTCGATCTTGCCGCCCGGCTCGGCGTCCGCCGGTATCGCCGCGGTCACCAGGTTCTTGGAGCCGAACTTCGAACGGACCGCGGACATCAGGTTCTTGTACGCGGCGCGCCCGCTGGTGTCACAGGTCAGACCGCAGGCGTTGGGGTACTCCCAGTCGATGTCGATGCCGTCGAAGACATCGGCCCACTTGGAGTTCTCGACCAGGTCGTAGCAGGACTGGGCGAAGGCCGCCGGGTTCTTCGCCGCCTCGGTGAAGCCGCCCGACCAGGTCCAGCCGCCGAAGGACCAGAGGACCTTGAGGTTCGGGTGCTTCTTCTTCAGCTTGCGCAGCTGGTTGAAGTTGCCGCGCAGCGGCTGGTCCCAGGTGTCGGCGACGCCGTCCACGGACTGGTCGGCGGTGTAGGCCTTGTCGGTCGCCGCGTAGGCGTCGCCCATCGTGCACTTGCCGCCCTGGACGTTGCCGAAGGCGTAGTTGATGTGGGTGAGCTTGGCGGCCGAACCGGACGTCTCGACGTTCTTGACGTGGTAGTTCCGGTCGTAGACGCCCCATTCGGTGAAGTAGCCGACGACCTTGGAGCCGGCGGCGGCCTTCGTCGCAGCGGGGGCCTTGTCCTGCTCGGCGGCGGCGCTGCCCGCGCCGGCCAGCAGACCGGCGCCGAGGACGGCGCAACAGGTGGTGGCCAGGAGCGCCCGGAAGGGGGCGCGGGAGGTGTGCGGTCGGAGCATCGTGTCTCCTCGTGGGGGGAAACAGGGAGGGGGAAGTGGTGCTGTGGACCTGCGCGTGACACTTGGCATGAACGCGTTAAGACGCTCGGGGGAACAGTAGGAGGACTAGACCAGTGCGGTCAATGGTTCGTACCAATCGGGTCGCGGTCGTCGATCTTCGGCTATCTTTCGAGTAAGCGGTCGTTAACTAGTGACGGGCTGCCGCCGATCGGGCATACTCAACGCGCCACAGCCGCTGGTCAGCTGCTTCCGTGACCCGGGAGGAGACCCTGGCTCGGCACGTTTCCCGGCGGCGCCGCCCCACCCAGCGCGGGCGTCCGCCGCAGCCCCACAGGGAGGAGAGCGTCATGCCCGACCACATCACGCAGTCGGTGGAGCGGCAGCTGCCCACGGATGAGGCCAGGGATCTGCTCTCGCTGGTCCGGGACATCGCCCAGCGCGAGATCGCCCCGAAGGCGGCCGAGGAGGAGGACGCGGGACGCTTCCCGCGCGAGGTCTTCACCCTGCTCTCCGAGTCGGGCCTGCTCGGACTGCCCTACGACGCGGAGTTCGGCGGCGGCGACCAGCCGTACGAGGTCTATCTGCAGGTCCTCGAGGAGCTCGCCGCGGCCCGCCTGACCGTCGGTCTCGGCGTCAGCGTGCACTCCCTGTCCTGCCACGCGCTCGCGAACTACGGCACCAAGCAGCAGCAGAGCGACCATCTGGCCGCCATGCTCGGCGGCGGTCTCCTCGGCGCGTACTGCCTCTCCGAGCCGGCGTCCGGGTCGGACGCGGCGTCGCTGCGCACCAAGGCGGTCAGGGACGGCGACGACTGGGTCATCTCCGGCACCAAGGCGTGGATCACGCACGGCGGCATCGCCGACTTCTACACGGTGATGGCCAGGACCGGCGGCGAGGGCGCGCGCGGCGTCACGGCCTTCCTGGTGCCGGGGGACGCGGCGGGCCTGAGCGCGGCGGCCCCCGAGAAGAAGATGGGCATGAAGGGCTCGCCCACCGCCCAGGTCCACTTCGACGACGTGCGCGTGCCGGACGCCCGGCGCGTCGGGGACGAGGGGCAGGGCTTCGCCATCGCGCTCTCCGCGCTCGACTCGGGGCGGCTCGGCATCGCGGCCTGTGCGATCGGCGTCGCCCAGGCGGCGCTGGACGAGGCGGCCGGGTACGCCGCGCAGCGCCGGCAGTTCGGCAAGCCCATCGCGGACTTCCAGGGGCTGCGCTTCATGCTCGCGGACATGGCGACGCAGATCGAGGCGGGGCGGGCGCTCTATCTGGCGGCGGCCCGGCTCCGTGACGCGGGACGGCCGTTCGCCAAGCAGGCGGCGATGGCCAAGCTGCTGTGCACGGACGCCGCGATGAAGGTGACGACGGACGCCGTGCAGGTCCTCGGCGGGTACGGCTACACCGCGGACTTCCCCGCGGAGCGCCTCATGCGCGAGGCCAAGGTGCTGCAGATCGTCGAGGGCACCAATCAGATCCAGCGCATGGTCATCGCACGTCACCTCGTGGGTCCCGAGTCGCGGTGAACTGACCGCGATGCACCGGCGGCGCCACGAGCCGCACCCACTCCGGGTCGTGGCGCCCGGGCAGCGTGCGGCCGCGGTCGGCCCAGTGGCGCAGCAGCGCACCGTAGATCGGCGGATCCGGGAAGTGCGGCTGCTGGTAGGGCTGATAGGTCTGGTACGGCTGGTGGGGGGCCTGGCCCGGCTGCTCGTACGAGGGCGGCTGGTACGGCGGGGTCCGGTCCGGCGGGGGCTGATACGCGGGGGCCTGGCGCCCGGACGGGTGGGCCGCCTGAGGTGATGGCTGGTGCTGGGGCTGGTGCGCGGCCTGGTGGGACGACTGGTGCTGCGGCTGGTATCGCGGGGGTTCCTGAGGCCGCTGGGGAACCGATTCTGCGGAGGCGGGCAACGCCACCAGGGTCCGTCGTCGACGGCCGGTGGGCAGGTGTGCCGGGCCCGTGTCGGTACCCATGTCCGTGGGGGTCATGCACACCCAACGTCCCGGGATGCCGGGAAGTCACCGCCCCGGAGATTCGAGCATCCGTGCGTCGGGGGCGCTCCGCGCACGGCTCGCACCGCCGCGTGTGCGGCTCCGACCTGCCGCGTGTCTGGCTCCGACCCGGTAACTGACGTACCGTCAACTCCGCGCCGGAGGGCACCATCGCCTCCCGCCACCCTGAACTGCCGTGTGACCAGGGAGGTTTGACGTGGCAGACGACCGTCCGGTCCCGCTCGACGAATACCCCGTACACCAGGTCCCGCTCTCCATGAAGCACGTCGCGACCGGAGACCGCAACGCCTACGACCGGTGCATCTTCCACCTCTTCGACCACCGGGGCCGCGCCCTGCTCATCCTGGGCCTCGGCGTGTACCCCAACACCGGCATCATCGACGCCTACGCCACCCTGCGCACCGGGGACACGCTCCACGCCGTACGCGCCAGTGACGCCCTCGGTGAGGACCGGATGAACCTCCGCGTCGGTCCGCTGCGCATCACCGTCGACGAGCCGCTGCACCGCATCCGGCTGCGGTGCGCGGCCGACCCCGACGACCCCGCCTCCCTCTCGTACGACCTCACCTGGACCGCCGACTTCCCCGCCCTGTGGGAGCCGCACCACATCCAGCGGCGCGGCGACCGGCTCACCCTCGAAGGGCGCCGCTTCGTGCAGGCCGGACGGCCCTCCGGGGTCATCAGGGCGGGCGGCGAGGAGACCACCGTGACGGCGCGGGAGTGGACCGCGACGCGGGACCGCAGCTGGGGCGTGCGGCCCATCCCCGGCGAGGAACGCGGGCTCCTGGAGGAGGAGTTCGCCACCGAGGGCTTCCACTGGATCTGGTGCCCGGTGCGCTTCGACGACCGCTTCCTCATGGTCATCGCGCAGGAGGACGCGGACGGCTACCGCACCCTGAACGACGCCACCCTGGTCCGGCACGGCGTGCGCGACCGCCAACTCGGCTGGCCACGGGCCGACATCACCTACCGCTCCGGCACCCGCCACCCCGAGCGCGCGGTCATCCACCTCACCGACCCCGACGGCAAGGGGCCCCTGGAGCTCGGCGTGGAGGTGCTCGCCTCGCTGCCGCTGGCCGTGGGCGCCGGCTATCCGCCGGCCGACGACTGGCAGCACGGCACCTGGCGCGGCCGCGACTGGACCGACCGGCGCACCTACGACCTGTCGGACCCCGCGGCCCACCCCCTCGCCGCGTACGGAGTCATCGACCACGCCGCCCGCTTCACCCTCGACGGGCAGACGGGGTACGGCATCTTCGAGCACGGCAGCTTCGGCCGCCACGACCCGAGCGGCTTCACCGGATTCGACTCCATGGCGCCCTGAGGGCCCGGCCGGAGGAAGGAGTACGGAAGATGGCAACGGCACCCCGCCCCCGCACCACCACGCGCGAACCGCAGGATCTCGCGCGCCGCCTCACCGCCTGGCTCGGCACCCGGCTGCCCGGCGCCGAGGCGGTCGACGTGAGCGTGCCCGAGTCCAACGGCATGTCCAGCGAGACCCTGCTCTTCACCGTGGATCACCCCGAACCGCCGCTCAGGAACTGCGCGTTGCGCGTGGCGGCCGACCCGGCGGCGTACACGGTCTTCCCCGTCTACGACATGCCGCGCCAGTACCGCACGATGCGGCTCGTCGCCGAGCGCACCGATCTGCCGGTGCCGCGCGTGCTGTGGCTGGAGGAGGACCCGGGCCCGCTCGGCGCCCCGTTCTTCGTCATGGAACGGGTCGAGGGCCGCGTCCCGCCGGACGTCATGCCCTATACGTACGAGGGCAATTGGCTGCACGCGGCGACCGACGCCGAACGCGCCCGTCTGGAGGCGGCGTCCGTCGGGATCGTCGCCCGGCTGCACGACCAAGTGCCGCCCGCACAGGCCGAGTTCCTCGCCCCGCCGGGAGAGGGCAGCCCGCTGCGGCGGCACGTGGTCGCCCAACGCGCTTACTACGCCTGGGTCGTGAGCGGGGTGCGCGGCTCACCGCTCATCGAGACCGCCTTCGACCGCCTGGAGGAGCTCTGGCCCCGCACCGAGGGCGACCCCGTCCTCAACTGGGGTGACGCCCGCATCGGGAACATCATCTACGACGGCTTCGAGCCCGCCGCCGTCCTCGACTGGGAGATGGCCTCCCTCGCCCCGCGCGAGGTCGACCTCGGCTGGCTGGTCTATCTGCACCGCTTCTTCCAGGATCTGACCGTGGGTTTCGGCCAGCCCGGGCTGCCGGACTTCCTGCGCAGGGACCGCGTCGAGGAGGCGTACGCCCGGCTCACCGGGCACACGCCGCGCGACATGGAGTTCTACACGCTGTACGCGGCGCTGCGGCACGCCATCGTCATGCTGCGCGTCGCCTACCGCCAGGTCCACTTCGGCGAGGCCGAGGTGCCCGGGACCGAGGAGGCCGCGGACGCACTGATCCTGCACCACGGCAGTCTGACCGCCATGGTGCAGGGCAGTTACTGGTGATCCGGAGGCCGGCGCGGCGGCTGTCGGTGCGTCAGCTGCCGCCGCCGGGGCGTCAGGCCGCTCGCCGGTCCTGGCCCGGCACCCGCATGGGGCGCGAGCCCGGGCCGTTCACGTGCGAGAACGGCTGCGTCCGCCAGTCGAGTCCCTGAGGGAGCGTCAACAGCAGGGCGGTGTCCTGCTCCTGAGCCTCCATCGACTCGTCGGCGGGCGTGGCGTCGGTGGCCGCCCGGCCGGTGCCGGCGCAGACCGTCAGCCCGAACGGGTTCCACGGAGTGGGGCACAGCGCGTGCTCCGGCAGGACGTCCTCGTCCGCGAGGAGCGCGATGGGCTGCCCGCAGTCGGGGCAGTTCACCCGGTACATCTCAAAGGTGTCGTAGGAGTCGAGAAAGGCGTCAGCCGGTTCGACGCCCTCCGGCTCGGGCTCTGCGGCCGGCTGCTCCTTGGCGCGGGCGGACCGGCCGGAGCGCTTCACATTCTGCATGGGATTCTCCCCCTCGGGTGGGCCGACAAGGCGCTGCGGCCTCGACCACAGCAAGCACTTCCCGTCCCGTCGTAGAGGTAATCGTTGCATCCCTTCGGACACGGCTGCGGGACTGTGGTATTCGTCACATGCCGCGTGGAGTTGCCTGGTCGCGGGGAGGCGAGAGGGCCGGTCGCGCGGAGGTCCGGCAGGGCGCGCGAAACTCATCGGCGCGCGGGTCCGTTCGCGCGCTCAGGTATCCGCGGGGATCAAGAGCCCTGTAGGTTCGCCGCATGGAGGAGCTGGACCGACAGATCGTGCAGCTGCTCGTCAAGGACGGGCGGATGAGCTACACCGACCTGGGCAAGGCCACGGGCCTGTCCACGTCGGCCGTGCACCAGCGGGTGCGCCGCCTGGAGCAGCGGGGCGTCATCCGCGGCTACGCCGCGGTCGTCGACCCCGAGGCGGTCGGGCTGCCGCTCACCGCGTTCATCTCGGTGAAGCCGTTCGACCCCAGCGCCCCCGACGACATCGCCGAACGGCTCGCGGGCGTCCCGGAGATCGAGGCCTGCCACAGCGTCGCCGGCGACGAGAACTACATCCTCAAGGTGCGCGTCGCCACCCCGCTGGAGCTGGAGCACCTGCTGAGCCGGCTGCGCGCCCTCGCGGGCGTCTCCACCCGCACCACCGTCGTCCTCTCCACTCCGTACGAGGCGCGCCCGCCCCAGGTGTGACCCGCGCACTGGTCGCCCGCCCACAGGGGCGAGACTGGTCCCATGAGCCAGAGCACCGCCCCCGGGGACACCCCGCAGGATCCGCCGAGCCACCGCACCGTGCTGCTGCGCGGCGGCGACGTCCACAGCCCCGCCGACCCGTTCGCGACCGCGATGGTCGTCGAACGCGGCCACGTCGCCTGGGTCGGCTCCGAGGGCGCGGCGGACGCCTTCACCGACGGTGTCGACGAGATCGTCGACCTGGAAGGGGCGCTGGTCACCCCGGCGTTCACGGACACCCATGTGCACACCACGGCCACCGGCCTCGCGCTGACCGGCCTCGACCTGACCGGGGCCCGCTCCCTCGCCGACGCCCTCGTTCTCGTCCGCGAACACGCACACGCGCGTCCGCACGACACCGTCCTGCTGGGGCACGGCTGGGACGCCTCCCGCTGGGCCGACGGCCGGCCGCCCACGCGCGCGGAGCTCGACGAGGCGGCCGGCGGCCGCCCGCTGTACCTCTCCCGCATCGACGTCCACTCGGCGGTCGTCACCACCGCGCTCCTCGACCTCGTCCCCGGTGTCACCGAACGCGCCGGCTACCACCCCAACGCCCCCCTGACGGCCGACGCCCACCACGGGGTGCGCGCCGCCGCCCTCGCCGCGATCACCCCGCGGCAGCGCACCGAGGCCCAGCGCGCCGCGCTCGGCCACGCCGCCTCCCTCGGCATCGGCTCGGTGCACGAGTGCGCGGGCCCGGAGATCTCCGACGAGGACGACTTCACCGGGCTGCTGCGGCTCGCCGCCGAGGAGCCGGCGCCGCGCGTCGTCGGCTACTGGGCCGAACAGAACGTCGAGCGGGCCCGGGAGCTGGGCGCGGCCGGCGCCGCCGGGGACCTCTTCGTCGACGGCGCCCTCGGCTCGCACACCGCCTGCCTGCACGAGCCGTACGCGGACGCCGCCCACACCGGCACCGCCCACCTGGACGCCGCCGCCGTCGCCGCGCACGTCGTGGCGTGCACGGAGGCGGGCCTCCAGGCGGGCTTCCACGCCATCGGGGACGCCGCGGTGGCCTCCGTGGCCGACGGGATGCGCCGAGCCGCCGAGAAGGTCGGCCTGGCCCGCGTACGCGCCGCGCGCCACCGTGTCGAGCACGCCGAGATGCTCACCCCCGAAACCATCGCCGCCTTCGCCGAGTTCGGCCTCACGGCCTCCGTGCAGCCCGCCTTCGACGCGCTGTGGGGCGGCGAGGACGGCATGTACGTCCAGCGTCTGGGCGCCGAACGCGCCCGTACCCTCAACCCGTTCGCGGCCCTGCTGCGCACCGGCGTGCCCCTCGCCTTCGGCTCCGACAGCCCCGTCACCCCGCTCGACCCCTGGGGCACCGTCCGCGCCGCCGCCTTCCACCGGACCCCGGAGCACCGCGTCTCCGTGCGCGCCGCGTTCACCGCCCACACCCGCGGCGGCTGGCGGGCCGTCGGCCGCGACGACGCCGGCGTCCTGGTGCCGGGCGCGCCCGCGGACTACGCCGTGTGGCGCACCTCCGATCTGGTGGTCCAGGCCCCGGACGACCGCGTGGCCCGCTGGTCGACCGACCCGCGCTCCGGCACGCCGGGCCTGCCCGACCTGTCGCCGGGCGCCGAACTCCCCGTCTGCCTGCGGACGGTGGTGGGCGGCCGGCCGGTGTTCGTGCGGCCACAAGAGTGATGTACCGGCGGTGCGCGGCGCGGATTGCGGCCGGTCACGGGCTCGCACGACCTGGGAATCCTCGGCACTGACCTGGCGGTCCGTTAAGGAGCCGCAGCTCAGCGGGGTATTGACAGAGAGCCGCCGTGGGCCGGTAGGTTCGGCCGGGTCCACCACAGGACGTCCGAGAGGCGAACCTCCACGCGGTCGTCGAACGCCGCTGGGTCACGGGTGGTGTGCCGCACCGGCGCACCACCACTGGGAGCCAGGTCCAGCGCCCGCGACGCGGAGGCGAGGGAACGTATCAGCCGATCGGCAGGTGTGACCCGGGTGGGGCCCGGACGCTCAGTAGACAACGGCTCTCGGTCGATCCGCAGCCAGCGGGTCCCAGGCCGGCCCGAAGGGTGCCGGGCCCCGATCCGCAGTACGTCCCGTACGCCCGACGTCCCCGCCGCCCGGCGGGCCGGCGGGCGGTACCTGGCCGGTACATCCGCCCCCGGCCTCCGTGCCGCCGCTGCGCCGCAGGCCGGGGCCACTATGGTGGTCCTCTGCGTACGAACGAAGGGGCAGTAGTGAACGACGGCGGTCGGGTCTCCGAAGCAGGGGACCAGGGGAGGCAGTTCGGCTCGCTCGGCACGGCCTTGGTGATCATTCCGACCTACAACGAGGCGGAGAACATCCAGTCCATCGTCGGCCGGGTGCGGGCCACCGTGCCGGACGCGCACATCCTGGTCGCCGACGACAACAGCCCCGACGGCACCGGCAAGATCGCCGACGAGCTCGTGGCCGGCGACGACCACATCCACGTGCTGCACCGCAAGGGCAAGGAAGGGCTCGGCGCCGCCTACCTCGCGGGCTTCCGCTGGGGCCTCGAGCACGGCTACGGCGTGCTCGTCGAGATGGACGCCGACGGCTCCCACCAGCCGGAGGAGCTGCCCCGGCTGCTCACCGCGCTGAAGGGCGCCGACCTCGTGCTCGGTTCGCGCTGGGTGCCGGGCGGACGGGTCGTCAACTGGCCCAAGCACCGCGAGTTCATCTCCCGCGGCGGCAGCACGTACTCCCGGCTGCTGCTCGACGTGCCGATCCGCGACGTGACGGGCGGTTACCGCGCCTTTCGCCGCGAGACCCTCGAAGGCCTCGGCCTCGGCGAGGTGGAGTCGCAGGGCTACTGCTTCCAGGTCGACCTGGCGCGCCGCGCGGTCAAGGCGGGCTATCACGTCGTCGAGGTGCCCATCACCTTCGTCGAGCGTGAGCTCGGGGACAGCAAGATGAGCCAGAACATCGTCGTCGAGGCGTTGTGGCGGGTCACCGCCTGGGGCGTGGGGGAGCGCGTCGGCAAGGTCATCGGGCGCAAGCAGCCCTGAGCCCCGCGGGCGGGCCGAGGGCGGCGAGCCCCGCGTACCGGCACGTGGACGGCCCGGGGCGGTGCCGTCCGCCTGCCCGTCTTGATCATCCCCTTATGCCGGACTGAGGCGCTTCCAGGCACACTGGGACCATGACGAACGGCGCAACGCCCCTCCGCCCCGCCCGGCCCCGGCGCTCCGGCCCCCTCAGGTACCTGCCGCTGGGCATCGCCGCGTGGCTGGTCCTGGAAATCTGGCTGCTCACCGTCGTGGCGGGCGCCACGAGCGGGCTCGTGGTCTTCCTGCTCCTGGTGGGCGGCCTCGTGCTCGGTTCCGCGGTGATCAAGCGTGCGGGCCGCCGCGCCTTCCTCAAGCTCCAGGAGGCGGTGCAACAGCAGCAGAGCGGTGTGCCGCCGGAGCGCGAGCGGGAGAGCGGGGGCGGCGGCGCCCTGACGATGCTGGGCGGGCTCCTGATCATCCTGCCGGGGCTGATCTCGGACGCCCTGGGCCTGCTCCTGCTCGTCCCGCCGGTCCAGAAGGCCCTGGGGCGGTACGCGGAGCGGACCTTCGAGCGCAAGGTGCGCGAGGCGACGCCGGGCGGCCTCGGGGACGCCTATCAGCAGGTGCGCATGCACCGCCCCGACGGCAAGGTCGTCCCGGGCGAGGTCATCAGGGACGACGCGCCGCGCACCTCGCGCCCGGACGACCCGCAGCTGCCCCGCTGAGCTCGCGGGGTACGGGGACATACGGGGGCAGAAACGCAAAGGGCCGGGGCCACTGCTGAGCAGTGGCCCCGGCCCTCTGTGCTGCGTTGTGCGGTGCGGGTGAGCGCGAAAGGCCGCCGTCAGGCGGACTTCCGGCTGTCCCGCGGGTGCACCGCGATGTTCATGGCGCCCGACCGGAGGACCGCGAGACGCTCCTCCAGGACCTCTTCGAGTTCCTCTCGGGTGCGGCGCTCCATGAGCATGTCCCAGTGCGTACGCGCCGGCTTGCCCTTCTTCTCCTCAGGTCCGTCGCCGTCTACCAGGAGTGCCTGGGCCCCGCAGACCTTGCACTCCCACTCCGGCGGGATCTCCGCCTCGACCGAGAACGGCATCTCGAAACGATGTCCGTTCTGGCATGCGTACTCCACGGCCTGGCGCGGAGCCAGGTCGATGCCGCGGTCGGTCTCGTAGCTTGTCACCACGAGACGCGTGCCGCGAAGAGCTCGCTCACTCATGAATCGTGCCTCCCGGGCTTGTCGCCCACAGGACAGGTGTCGCTGTCGTCGTCATCCGGTCAACGTCCGGTCGGCGGTAAAGATTCCCGTTCAGGGTCATGCGTCGCCGTCGTATGCCGCCCCTTGTTGTACCCACCAGCGCCCGGTTTGTCACATCTAGTAGCAGATGTCACCCAGCGTTTCTGAATCCTCAGCTCGCAGTAACGGTCCGCCTGGCAGGCCAAACGCGTACACTACCGGCCTTTGGCCTCAGTTGCTAAATCCGGTCGGGTACGGGATTGCCCGCGTCGCGCACCGCGCGCCGTACAGGTACCCGCAAAAGCAGGATGAAACCCACCAAAAAGAACAAGACGAGCGAGACAATCGCGTCCCGGTAGCTTCCGGTGAGCTGATAGGTGAGGCCGAAGATCAACGGTCCGAGCCAGGCCATGCCCCGGTCGCTGATCTCGTACGCGGAGAAGTACTCGGCCTCCTTGCCGCGCGGAACCATGTGCGAGAAGAGCGAACGGGAGAGCGCCTGCGTGCCGCCGAGCACCAGACCGATGCCCGCGGCCAGGACGAAGAACCAGGCGGGCGTGCCGGCGGGCAGGAAATAGCCCGCTCCGATGGTGACCGTCCAGGCCACCAGCGAGCCGAGTACGGTCCGCTGGGCCCCGTAGGCCCGGGCGAGCCGCCCCATGGCGAGCGCGCCGGCGACGGCGAGCAGCTGGACGAGCAGCACCGCGACGATCAGCGCGGACTGGCCGAGCCCCAGCTCCTCGGAGCCGTAGACGGAAGCCTGCGAGATCACCGTCTGGACCCCGTCGTTGTAGACGAGGTACGCCAGCAGGAAGGCCAGCGTGTGCGGACGGCGGCGCATGTCCCGCAGCGTCTCCCGCAACTGCCGTCCGCCCCCGCGCGGCGGCCCGTCCTTCGGCGCCGGCGTCCCGCGGTCCCGCAGCCGCTTCAGGGGGACGAGGGTGAAGGCGCCCCACCACACGCCCGCCGACGCCAGACAGATCCGCACCGCGGTCGCCTCCGAGACGCCGAAGCTGTCGTGGGCGAGGAAGAGGACGAGGTTCAGGACCAGGACGAGGGCACCGGCCGCGTAGCCGAAGGCCCAGCCGCGCGAGGAGACCGCGTCGCGCTCGTGCGGAGGAGCGATCTGCGGCAGATAGGAGTTGTAGAGCACCATCGACACGGCGAGCGCGGCGTTGGCGACGATCAGCAGCAGCCCGCCGAGGAGATAGCGGTCGCCGGACAGGAAGAACATGCCCGCCGTGGCGGCCGCCCCCAGGTACGCGGAGACCGCGAGGAGCGGCTTCTTGCGGCCCGTGCGGTCGGCGGCCGCCGCTGCGAGCGGCATCACGAAGACCGACACGATCACGGACACGGACACCGTGTACGCGAAGAAGGAACCGGCGCGGACCGGGACGCCCAGCGGGTGCACGTAGCCGTCCGGGTCCGCGGCCGTCTTGGCGATCTCCGTGAGATAGGGCCCGAGGAAGACGGTCAGGACGCTCGTGGAGTAGACCGAGCACGCCCAGTCGTAGAAGTACCAGCCCCGCTGTTCGTGCCGTCTCGCGGCGGCCGTGTCGTCGGCCGTCGCCTTCAGGGTGTCGGTGCCCACCCGTGACCTCGCTGTTCCCCGTGGTGCGACGCGTCTCGGGCGGTCAGACCCAGGTCCCCCGGTCCTTCAGCACCCCGCGCAGCGTCTCGATGTGATCGGAAACTATGCCATCCACCCCGAGGTCGAGGAGAGCGGTCATCCGCTCGGCGTCGTTGACGGTCCAGACGTGGACCTGCAGCCCGCGCGCGTGGGCCGCGCGCACGAAGCGGCGGTCGACCACCCGGAGCCCGCCGTGTGTCTCGGGCACCTGGGCGCAGACCGCGGAGCGGCGCGGGGCGGCGGGGCCGCCGTAGGAGCGCAGCCGCAGCGCCGCCACGCCCCGCGTGCCCAGCGAGGTGGCGAGGCGCGGGCCCGCGAGCCGCTGGGCCCTGGCCACCCGGGCCTCGGAGAACGAACCGACGCAGACGCGGTCCCAGGCGCCGGTGCGGCGGATCAGGTCGAGCAGCGGCCGGAGCGCGGGCTCCGCCTTGACGTCCACGTTCCAGCGCACCTCGGGGAACGTCTCCAGGAGCTCGTCGAAGAGCGGCACCGGCTCGCTGCCCGCCACGCGCGCGTGGCGCACCTCGCGCCACGGCAGGTCGACGATGCGCCCGGCCGCGTCCGTCACGCGGTCCAGCGTCGCGTCGTGGAAGGCGACGAGGCGGCCGTCGGCCGTGGCGTGGACATCGGTCTCGATGTAGCGGTAGCCGAGGCCGACGGCGCGCCGGAAGGCCGCCGCGGTGTTCTCCAGACCGTCCGCCGCGCCGCCGCGGTGGGCGAGGGCGAGCGGGCCGGGGTGGTCGAGGTAGGGGTGGCGTACGGGGAGGGTCACCGCTGAAGTATCGCCTGCTCCGAGGGTCCGCCGGCGGCCACGACGGTTCCCGTGGCCGCGGGGGCGGGCAGGGCGAAGAGCCGCAGGAAGAGCTGGGCCAGCGGGCCGATGGCCAGCGCGTAGACGACGGTGCCGATCCCCACCGTGCCGCCGAGCGCGAACCCGGTGGCGACCACCACCACTTCGATGAGGGTCCGCATCAGCCGGATGGAGCGGCCGGTGCGCTGGTGCAGGCCCGTCATGAGGCCGTCGCGGGGGCCGGCGCCGAAGGCGGCCGCGATGTAGAGGCCGGTCGCAGCACCGTTCAGGAGGATCCCAGCCGCCATGAGGGGGACCCGCGCGAGCAGGCCGTGCGCGTCGGGGAGCAGTGCGAGCGCGGCGTCCATCGCGAGGCCGATGACGAAGACGTTCGAGACGGTGCCGAGCCCCGGGCGCTGCCGGAGCGGGATCCACAGCAGCAGGACCGCAGCGCCCACGATGATGGAGACGACCCCGATCGACAGGCCGCTGAGCTCCGCGATCCCCTGGTGCAGCACGTTCCACGGCTCCAGGCCGAGGCCCGCCACCACCAGGAGCGCCGAGCTCACGCCGTACAGAGTGAGGCCCGCGTACAGCTGCACCAGTCTGCGCGGCAGGTGCCGCCGTGCCGCCTCAGGTGTCGTCCTGGACATGTGGTGCCCCCCGCTGTGGTGGTAGTGGCCTGATGCGTGACACTCTGTGGCTTGTACGGCAGGGCCAACCATGGCCAATTCGGGGAAGGTGGACTGGGAATCGTGGCTCAGTGGACTTCGGCGATGGGTTCGACGCAGCTCGCCCGTCTTCTCGCCTCACAGCAGGACCGCCCCGCGGGCACCGGCACCCGCCGCCCGCCCGCCTACCGCGCCCTCGCCGACGGCATCCGGCTGCTCGTACTGGAGGGCCGGGTGCCCGTCGCCGCCCGCCTGCCCGCCGAGCGCGAACTCGCCGTCGCCCTCGCCGTCAGCCGCACCACCGTCGCCGCCGCCTACGAGGCGCTGCGCACCGAGGGGTTCCTGGAGTCCCGCAGGGGTGCGGGCAGTTGGACCGCGGTGCCGGCCGGGAACCCGCTTCCCGCACGCGGGCTCGAACCGCTGCCGCCCGAGGCGCTCGGCTCCATGATCGACCTGGGCTGCGCGGCGCTGCCGGCCCCCGAGCCCTGGCTCACCCGTGCCGTCCAGGGCGCCCTCGAAGCCCTCCCGCCGTACGCCCACACGCACGGCGACTACCCCGCGGGCCTGCCCGCCCTGCGCGAGATGCTCGCCGAGCGCTACACCGCGCGCGGCATCCCCACCATGCCCGAACAGATCATGGTGACCACCGGCGCGATGGGCGCCATCGACGCGATCTGCCATCTCTTCGCGGGCCGGGGTGAACGCATCGCCGTGGAGTCCCCCTCGTACGCCAACATCCTCCAGTTGATGCGCGAGGCGGGTGCCCGGCTGGTTCCCGTCGCGATGGCCGAGGGCCTGCGGGGCTGGGACATGGACCGCTGGCGCCAGGTCCTGCGCGACGCCGCGCCCCGGCTCGCGTACGTCGTCGCGGACTTCCACAACCCCACCGGCGCCCTCGCCGACGAGGACCAGCGCAGACAGCTCGTCGAGGCGGCCCGCTCGGCGGGCACGGTCCTCGTCGTCGACGAGACGATGAGCGAGCTCGGACTCGACGCGGACCTCGCCATGCCCCGGCCCGTGTGCGGCTTCGATCCCGCGGGCTCCACCGTCGTCACCGTCGGCTCGGCGAGCAAGGCCTTCTGGGCGGGCATGCGCATCGGCTGGGTGCGGGCCGCGCCGGACGTGATCCGCAGCCTGGTCGCCGCGCGCGCGTACGCCGACCTCGGCACTCCCGTGCTCGAACAGCTGGCCGTGAACTGGCTGCTGAACACCGGTGGTTGGCAGGCCGCCGTGGACGTGCGCAGGGAGCAGGCCAGGGAGAACCGGGACGCGCTGGTCGCGGCCGTCCGCCGGGAGCTGCCCGACTGGGAGTTCGAGGTGCCGCGCGGCGGGCTCACCCTGTGGGTGCGGGCCGGGGGCCTTTCGGGGTCCCGGCTCGCCGAGGTGGGCGAGCGCGTCGGGGTGCGGGTGCCGTCGGGGCCGCGCTTCGGCGTCGACGGGGCCTTCGAGGGGTACGTGCGGCTGCCGTTCACCGTCGGGGGAGCGGTGGCCGAGGAGGCGGCGGTGCGGCTCGCCGCCGCGGCCCGGCTGGTGGAGACGGGGGCCGGTGCGGGTGCGCAGGTCGCGCACCCGTTCGTGGCCTGACGACCGCGTAGCCGCGGCGCCGCCCCGCCCTCAGCTCTCGGCGGGGACCGGCTGCGCCGCCGCGGTCTCGGGGGCGGGTTCCAGCGGAACCGACTCGGCTCCGGCCGCCGCGGGGATGGTGTCGGCCACGGTGGTGTCCACCCGGCCGGAGTCGACGGCGGCGTCCGCCGTGGGCTCCGGGGCGTCCGGCGGAGTGATCCGGTCCGGCAGCAGGTCGAGGACAGCGCGGCGGTGCGCCTCACTGGTCGCGTCGTCGTACGGGTCGGGGGTCGCCGGCACCTGGAGGCGGTGCACCGGGCCGGTGCCGAGGCGGGCGTAGCCCCGGCCGGGCGGCACGTCCTGGGTGACCGTCGTGTGCGGCGGCACCCCGAGGACCTCCTCCAGCTGGTCGATCGTGGCGGGCCCGAGCAGCACGCGCGCGCGGGTGTGCTGGTGCACGGCGTCGCTCAGCGAGTCCAGGGTGTCCAGCTGGTCGGCGACGACGACCGTCACATTGGCCGCCCTGCCGTGCCGCAGGGGGACCTGCAGCAGTGTCTGCGGGTCCCGGCGCCCGTCGGCCGCGGCGAGGTGGCCGAGGGCGCTGGGGCGGTCGAGGAAGATCCACAGGGGGCGCTTGGTGTCCTCGGGCGGCGGGTGGCCCGCCTGCCGGGCCCGGTTCGCCGAGATCAGCCGGCGCTCGGTCTCGTGCGCCGCCCACTCCAGGCTCGCGAGGGCCCCGGTGAGCCCGCACTCGACGGCGAGGACCCCGCCGCGGCCGGTCAGACAGGCGTAGTCACCGGTGCCGCTGCCCTCGACGATGAGGATGTCGCCGTACTGCAGGGCCTGCAGCGCGATGGAGCGCAGCAGGGTCGTCGTGCCGCTGCCCGGCTGGCCCGCGATGAGCAGATGCGGTTCGGTGGAGCGGATTCCGGTGCGCCACACGACGGGGGGCACGTCGCGCGGCTCCTCGCCGTCGGCACCGTCGGTCACCGGCAGGGTGCGCTGGACGCCGGTCTCGTCGGTGAAGCCGAGGACGGTCTCCCCCGGCGCGGTGACGAAGCGCTGGGCGGCGATGTCGGTGGGGAGCGGGGCCAGCACCGAGACGGTGAGCTCGTTGCTCTCCTCGTCCCACGCGAAGTGGTATTCGCGGCCGCGGCCCGACTTGGCGTGCAGCAACTGCTCGATCCGCGCGCGGGCGTCGGGTTCGCCGTCCGTGAAGTACGCGGGGTAGTGCACGACGAGCCGGGAGATGCGCCCGGTGTCGTCGAACTCGTGGTCGGTGAGGGCCTTGTCCCACTCCCCGCCGTGCGCGAAGAGCGGGGCGGGGTCCTCGGGGACCGAGAAGTACGGGACGAGTGCTTCGTAGAGGGACTGCAGCCGCTGCGTCTGCGACTCGTCCGGGCCGGTCGGCTCCGGGGCGGGGCGCTCACGGCCCGTCCACGCGGCGGCCGCCATCAGGCAGATGGCGGCGAGCAGCGGTCCATAGGGGACGAGGGCCACGACCAGGATCACGGAGGCCGCCATGAACAGCAGCGGTCCGCGCTTGTCCTTGGGCGTGTCGGCCCACCTGCGCCGCCCGGCGGCAGCCAGCCGGCGCAGTCCGCGGGTGATCGTGATCAGCGGGTGGAGTACGTCGGTGGCGTTGTCGGCTGCCGACCGTGCCAGCTCCCGGCTCCGGGCGAGGGATGCGGTACCGGTGCTCAGAATGCGGGGGAGTGGGCGCCTGGCCACGTCAGTCTCCTGAAGGTGCGTGCGAACGGCGGGTACGTCAGAACTTGATCCCGCCCAGGAGGCTCGCCAGGCTCGCGCTGCCCGCCTTGATGCTCGGGGCGATGGCGGTGCCCGCCATGAAGAAGCCGAAGAGGGCGCAGACCACGGCGTGGGACGCCTTGAGTCCGTCCTTGCGGAAGAAGAGGAAGACGATGATTCCGAGCAGCACGACGCCCGAGATGGAAAGAATCATGACGGTTCTCCTGGTTGGTGGGGACAGTCACCATGAGTTCTTCCAGGTTCACAGCATGTATCCATACGATTAAAGGTGCAAATGGGTTAATTATTGAGGATTTCCCTCGAATGGCGGAGCCTCGTTGGGCCGCGCGGGAGCCGGTTCGTGCGGTCCGCCGGTCCCGCCGTGATCATTGCCTCGGGTGGGCCGCGTCATGTGCCGGCGGGGGCAGTACCCTGTCGGTTCACTCGTACGGCTGCACCGGCAGCGCACCCAGAAAGGCGGACGCCCCCATGAGCGAAGCCCCCGACCCGGAGGTCGTGGAGCTGGCGACCAAGATCTTCGATCTGGCACGTCAGGGCGATGCCCCGACGCTCGCTGCGTACGTCGACGCGGGTGTCCCGGCGAACCTCACGAACGACAGCGGCGACTCGCTGGTGATGCTGGCGGCCTACCACGGGCACGCCGACGCCGTCCGCGTCCTGGTGGAGCGCGGCGCCGACACCAACCGCGCCAACGACCGCGGGCAGACGCCGCTCGCCGGGGCCGTCTTCAAGGGCGAGGACGAGGTGGTCCGGGCGCTCCTGGCGGGCGGCGCCGATCCGGCGGCGGGGATGCCGTCGGCCGTCGACACCGCACGGATGTTCGGGAAGGTGGAGCTGCTTCAGCTGTTCGGTGCCGCCTAGACGGGGTACCTGACCAGCAGCAACGGGGGCGCTGGAAATGTGGTCGCGGCGGAGCTGACCGCCGGGTCATCATGACGACGTGATTCACGGACGCGACGGCGGGGCAGGTTTCGCCGCACCGCGCGGACCGTGAGCGGCCCGCCCCCGGACCTCCCGTCCGGGAACCCCTGGGCCATGGACGAGAGGCAGAGGAAGATGGTCTTCGACAAGCAAATGACGGCGGGCGGCCCGACGTGTTGGCGCACGGCCAGGTAATGCGTGATTCCCGGTTGCGTCGACGCTTGATGTGAGGCTGTTTCCCATGTTCGATCCGGTCATAGCGCCCAGCGGTACGCTGCTCGGCCTGCTGCAGAGGGGCCGCGGCGACGGCACGCTGCACGCGCTCACCGCCCCACGCTCCGAGGCGCTCGCCGCCCTCGACCACTGTGTACTCCACGACCCCCGCCACGACTGGCAGGTGGAGAACCGCTCGCTGTACTACGCCCGGCTCTACCTCGACCTGCACGGCGGGCTCGGCGAGATCGAGCGCCACCTCTTCGACGCCGAGGACGTCCTCACCACGGACGAGTCGCGCACCGGCCTGGCCCTGGCCGTCCTCGGACACCTCGCCTCGTACGGCAGGCAGGACGCCCTGGAGCTGCTGCGCAGGTACGCGGCGTTCGGCTCCAACTGGGCGTGGGCCCTCGACGAGCTGGCGCTGCGCGACGACGACGCGGGCCTGCGCGCCCTCGCCACCCCCGTGCTCGCCCGGTTCGCCCCCGACGCCGAGGGCGGGGCCGAGCTGGCCGCCGCCGTCCGCGACGCCTATGAACCCCGGCCCTGGCGCCTCTGGGAAGAGGACCCCCGCGCCGATGTCGGCGGCCGCGTGCGCGCCGCGCGCGAACAGGGCTCCTTCGACCGCTGGCAGCGTCAGATGCGGCCCTCCGGTCCGCGCCCCGGCTGGAGCGTCCAGGCCGTCTTCGACTGGGCGCAGGAAGGCCTGGAGCGGGGCGCCGTGCTGTACGTGCCCGCCGCCCGCTGCCTGACCGCGGTCGCGGGCCCCGAGGACCGGCCCGAGATCATCGAGGCCGCCCGCACCGGCTCGGACGGAGCGCGCGGCACCGCCCTGCGCTACCTCGCCGACACCCACGATCCCGCCGTGCTCGACCTCATCGAGTACGCCGCGCAGGACCCCTCCCACGTCGTGGTGGACGCCGCGACCGGCGCCTTCGAACGGATGCGCGGCGTCGCCGTCGTGGAGCGCGCCCGACGCTGGGCCCTCAGGCCCGACGCGCTCGGCGCCGCCGCGGGCCGGATGCTCGCCTGCCGGGGCGGCGCACAGGACAGCAAGCTCGTCCTCGCCGCGCTCCGCGAGGCCGTCCGGGGCGAGGGCCCCGACGCGCCGACGCTGTGGACCCTCGTGGACGGCGCGGGACGCCTCGGCATCGCCTGTGCCGCCCCCGTGCTGCGCCACGTCTACCGCGAGACCGCCTCCTCCCATCTCCGTGGCCGCGCCGCCCGCGCGCTGGCCGCCACCGACCCCTCCTTCGCCGCCGGCTTCGCCGTCGAGTGCCTGTGGGACTGCGAGGAGTCCACCCGCGAGGTCGCCGCACGGCACGCCGAGACCGGTGACGCCCGGGTGGTCAACCGGCTCCGGCGGCTCGCCGCCGACCCCGCCGAAGAGGACGACGTACAGAGCGCGGTACGCAGCAGGATCGGCCCGGACGCGGCCGTGTAGGGCGGTCGTCGAGCCAGGGCGCCGCCGTGCGGCGAGGGTACGGCCGCTCCTCACGGGGTCAGCGTCGGCCGGTCGCCACGAAGCGCACCGGAGTCCCCGGCCGCGCCTGGGCCGCCGCGGCCAGGTCGGCCTCCCGGACGACCGCCACCACCGGGTAGCCCCCGGTGGTGGGGTGGTCGGCGAGGAAGACGACGGGCCTGCCGTCCGGCGGCACCTGCACGGCGCCCAGCACCATCCCCTCGCTCGGCAGTTCGCCCTCGAACGCGCGCTCAAGGGCGGGGCCCTCGGTGCGCAGGCCGATGCGGTTGCTCGCCGCCGACACCCGGTACGCGCGCGTGGTGAGCGTGTTCAGCGCCGCCGCCGTGAACCAGTCGGCCCGGGGCCCGAGGGCCACCCGCAGCGTCAGCTCGTGCGGCGGCGCGGGGAGCGGGACGGTGTCCACGCGCGCGTGCGTGCCGCCCGGCGTTCCCAGGGGCAGGACCGCGCCGTCCGCCGGCGGGGGCGGGCCGAGCCCGGAGAGCAGGTCCGTGGAGCGGCTGCCGAGCACCGGTGCGACGGCGACGCCCCCGTCGAACGCGACGTAGCACCGCACTCCGCGGAGCGCGGCGCCGACGTCGAGGAGCGCTCCGGCGGGTACACGCACCGGCGCTCCCCAGGGCGCGGGGCGGCCGTCCACGGTCACCGGGCAGGGCGCGCCGACGATCGCGACGGTCACGGGGCGGCGCGGGCGCACGGCGACGCCGTCGAGGGTGGTCTCCAGGGCGGCGGCGTCGGGAGGATTGCCGACCAGCCGGTTGGCCAGGCGCAGCGTGGGCGGGTCGAGGGCCCCCGAGCGCGGCACCCCGAGATGGGCGTGGCCGGGGCGTCCGAGGTCCTGCACGGTGGTCAGCGCCCCGGACCGCACGACGGCGAAGGCACGGTCGGTCATCGCGTCTCCGGGGTGTGGGACGGGGCCTGACTGCCGAACGGGGGCCCCGGTGCGGGCTCCGGGCTGTCCGACGGGTTGCTCGGCGGGGTGTCGGTCGGCGGCTCCGGGACGAAGCGGACGCGTACGCCGGGGGAGAGCAGGGCGGCGGGCTCGCGCGCGTGGTCCCACAGCACCGCGTCCGTCGAGCCGATCAGCTGCCAGCCGCCGGGGGAGGCCCGGGGGTAGACGCCCGTGTACGGGCCGGCCAGGGCGACGCTGCCCTGGGGGACGGCGGTGCGGGGCGTGGCCCGGCGCGGCACCTCGTAGCGCTCCGGAAGCCCGGTCAGATAGCCGAAGCCGGGCGCGAACCCGCAGAAGGCCACCCGGAATGCGGCCGCCGCGTGGATCCGGCCCACTTCGGCCACGGGCACGCCCCAGTGCGCGGCCACGTCCGCCAGGTCCGGCCCGTCGTAGCGTACGGGGATCTCCAGGACCGCTCCCGCGCGCGGGGGCAGCGGCGGGATCTCCCAGCCGGACAGCTCCGCCCCGACCCGGGCGGGCTCGTCGAGGCCGTCGAGGAGCACCGTGCGGGCGGCGGGGACGATCTCCCGCACCCGCAGCGAGCCGGCCGCGCGGCGGCGGAGCAGTTCGGCGTGGAGGGCCTGGGCCTCGGTCCCGTCGGCGAGTTCGACGAGCAGGCCCCGGTCACCGACCGGCAGGACCCTCATGCGAAGGCCTCCACCCGTACACCCGCCGTCTCCAGCGCGGCCCGCACCCGGCGGGCCAGACCCACGGCCCCCGGAGTGTCGCCGTGCAGGCACAGCGAACGCGCGCGGACGGCGATCTCGCGGCCGCCGTGCGAGGTGACGAGTCCGGACCGGGCCAAGCCGACCGACCGCGCGACGACGCTGTCCGCCTCCGCGACGACCGCTCCCGGGGCGGTCCGGGGAACCAGAGTGCCCTCGTCGGTGTAGGCGCGGTCCGCGAACGCCTCGGTGACGACCGGCAGTCCGGCCTTCTCCGCCCTCTCCAGGAGGCGCGATCCGGGAAGCCCGAGGAGGGGCAGCGAGGCGTCGGCGAGGAGTACGCCGTCGACGACCGCGCGGGCCTGCTCCTCGTCGTGGACGACGCGGTTGTAGAGCGCGCCGTGCGGCTTCACGTACGACACACGGGTACCGGCCGCCCGCGCGAACACCTCCAAGGCGCCGATCTGGTAGGCCACTTCGGCGGCCAGCTCCGCGGCCGGCACGTCCATGGCCCGCCGCCCGAACCCCGCCAGATCGCGGTAGGAGACCTGCGCCCCGATCCGCACCCCGCGTTCGGCGGCGAGGTCGCACACCCGGCGCATGGTGACCGGGTCGCCGGCGTGGAACCCGCACGCCACATTGGCGCTGGTGACGACGGACAGCAGCGCGTCGTCGTCGGTCAGGCGCCAGTGGCCGAAGCCCTCGCCGAGGTCGGCGTTGAGGTCGATCGAGGTGGTGCTCATGTACGGAGGTCTCCAGGGTTCTCGGCTGTCGGGGTGGCGCTGTACGGCCGGTCGGACGGCGCGGAACGGCGGTCCAGCCACAGGGAGTTGGCGTCAGGCCGTGGGGCGCCGCCGTCACACCACGCGGTACTGGTCGTCCCGGGCGTCGGTGACGAACATCCGCCCCGGCGCGTGCGTGATCGCGAACGGCGGCCGCGACGCCATGACCGCGGCCTGCGGCGTGACCCCGCACGCCCAGAAGACCGGGATGTCGTCCGGTTCGGCGGCCACCGGATCACCGAAGTCGGGGCGGTCCAGGTCCTCGACGCCGAGCCCTGCCGGATGGCCGCAGTGCACCGGGCTGCCGTGCACCGCGGGCATCAGGGCGCTCTCCCTGATGGCGTCGGCGAGATGACGGGGCGGCACGGGGCGCATCGAGACGACCATGGGGCCGTGCAGTCGGCCCGCCGGACGGCAGGGGCGCGTGGTCACGTACATCGGGACGTTGCGGCCCTGCTCGATGTGGCGCAGCGGGACCCCGGCGGCGGCGAGCGCCCACTCGAAGGTGAAGCTGCAGCCGAGGAGGAACGTCACCAGGTCCTCGCGCCAGCGGCCGACGACGTCCGTGGGTTCGTCGGCGAGCTCGCCGTCCTCCCACACGCGGTAGAGCGGCAGATCCGTGCGGAGGTCGGCGCCGGGGGCGAGCGGGGTGGTCCACGCGCCCGTGTCCGTGACGTCGAGCACCGGGCAGGGCTTCGGGTTGCGCTGGCAGAACAGCAGCATCTCGTACGCCCAGTCGGCGGGGACGGAGATGAGGTTGGCCTGGGTGAAGCCCGCCGCCCAGCCGGCGGTGGGGCTCGTCTCGCCCGAACGGAACGCCGCGCGGGCCTCCGCGGCGCCGCGGATCACCGGAGTGGTCACAGGAGTTCCCTCCCTCGCGTCTCGGGCAGACCGAGGAGCGCCACGACGGCGAGGCCGTAACCGACCGCTCCGAAGACGAGCGCGCCGCCGACGCCCCAGCTGTCGGCGAGGAAGCCGACCATGGTGGGGAAGACCGCGCCGACCGCGCGGCCGGTGTTGTACGTGAAGCCCTGCCCCGTACCGCGCACCGCGGCCGGGTACAGCTCGCTGAGGAACGAACCGAAGCCGCTGAAGATCGCCGACATGCAGAAGCCCAGCGGGAAACCGAGCACAAGGAGAAGGCCGTTGGCACCGTCCGGGATGTTCGTGTACGCGAGGACGCTGGCCGCGGAGAGGACCGCGAAGAGCGTGATGTTCCGTTTGCGGCCGAGCTTGTCGGTGAGGTAGCCGCCGGTCAGATAGCCGATGAAGGCGCCCGATATGAGGAAGGTCAGATAGCCGCCGGTGCCGACGACGGTCAGGCCCCGGTCCTCCTTGAGGTAGGTCGGCACCCAGGTGGCCAGCGTGTAGTACCCGCCCTGCACACCCGTGGACAGGAGCACCGCGAAGAGCGTCACGCGCAGCAGCCCCGGCTTGAAGATGGCCGTGAACGACCCCTTGTGGGCGCTCCTGCGACGCTCCTCTGCGGCCTCCGGGGCGTCGTGCACGTTGCGCCGCACGTAGATCACCAGGAGGGCGGGCAGCGCGCCCGTCCAGAACATCACGCGCCAGGCCACCTCGTCGTCGAGGAACTGGAAGACCAGCGTGTAGACGACGACCGCGAGGCCCCAGCCCACCGCCCAGGAGCTCTGGATCGCGCCCAGCGTGCGCCCCCGGTTTTTGGCGGTGGCGTACTCGGCGACGAGGATCGCCCCGACCGCCCACTCGCCGCCGAAACCGAGCCCCTGGAGGGCACGGAAGAGCAGCAGTGTCTCGTAGTTGGGCGCGAAGCCGCAGGCGACGGTGAAGATCGCGTACGTGACGACGGTGATCATCAGCGCCTTGACCCGGCCGATCCGGTCGGCGACCACACCCGCGATGGCCCCGCCCACGGCGGAGACGACCAGCGTGACGGTGGTGAAGAGCCCGGTCTGTCCGCTGTCCAGGCCGAAGTACGCGGAGAGCGCCACCATGCTCAGCGGCAGCGTGAAGTAGTCGTAGGAGTCGAGGGCGTAGCCCCCGAAGGCGCCCGCGAAGGCACGGCGGCCGCGCGGACCGAGGGCGCGCAGCCAGCCGAACGCACCGCTGTCGTCGGGTATGTCCCCGGGCGCGGGGTGGGGTCCTGCCGGCGCGGTCCGGGGTGGCGGGGTCGTGCTCATGGGCACCTCGCAGAGGGGGGACGGGGGTGCTGGAGCCTGCGGTTCGGGGAACCGCCGGGGAGAGCCGTGCCCGACAAGGTAGAGGATCGTTGAACGATCCCTCAATACCCGTGTTGTTTCGTTCTTCGCTCTGCGATTGAATCCGGGCATGGCTGAGGCGATGGCTGACGTGAGCGGACTGGCCGACGACCGTGCGCTCCTGGGGCGCACCAGCACCGCCGAGCGGGTCTCGGACATCCTCCGGACCCGTATCGCCGAGGGCTTCTTCCCGCCCGGGACCCGGCTCTCCGAGGACAGCATCGGCGGCGCCCTCGGCGTCTCCCGCAACACCCTGCGGGAGGCCTTCCGGCTGCTCACCCACGAACGGCTCCTGGAGCACCAGCTCAACCGCGGCGTCTTCGTACGGGTCCTCACGGTCGAGGACGTACGGGACATCTACCGCACCCGGCGCCTCGTGGAGTGCGCGGTCGTCCGCGGTCTCGGCGAGCCGCCGTACGCCCTCGACGCGGTGGCCGACGCCGTCGCGGAGGGCGTGCGCGCGGCCGGCGAGCAGCGGTGGCGGGGTGTCTCCACCGCCAACATCCACTTCCACCGGGAACTCGTCGCCCTCGCCGCGAGCGCCCGCACCGACGAGCTCATGCGCAGCGTCCTCGCCGAACTGCGCCTGGCCTTCCACGTGGTGGACGACCCGCGCCGGCTCCACGAGCCCTACCTCGAACGCAACAAGCAGATCCTCGCCGCCCTGCGCGCGGGGGACGCGGGGAAGGCCGAACGGCTGCTCGCCGACTACCTGGAGGACTCCCTCGAGGGCCTCGTCGAGGTGTACGGGCGGCGCGTCGGCACGGGCGGCTGAGCCGGTCGCATCTGCGCCGTTTCGACCGTTGTCAGACCGAGGACCTAGTCTGTGCACCGTGACTTCGCCTGCCGTTACGGACACTGCTCCGCCCCAGCTCAGCGCGGGACCGCGGCCCGCTCCGGGCCCGGCCGCCGACGAGGGCCTGGCGCGCCGCCTGCGCGCCCTGGCCTGCACGGCTCCGCTGCACGACCTGGACGTGCGCAAGGCCAACCTCGCCGGCGAGTACTCGGTGTACGCGATGGCGGAAGTGGCCCTGTCCGCCATCGACCTCGTCACGCTCACGATGGACTTCGACACCGGCGCCGACCACGACCAGATCGTCACCCGGCTGCTCCCGCGCGTCGCCGCCCAGGCCCCGCACCGCCCGGCCGCCGAGCACGAGCGGGTGGCCCGCTGGGTCCTGGAGAACCTGATCAACGTCGGCAGCGTCGACCGTGGCTTCCGCGCGGTGTACGGCACCTTCGCGACGGACGGCACCTATGTCCGCAGGGACTACGACTTCAAGCTCCTCGAAGAGGTCCCCGGCTACGGCGGCAGCGTCTACCTGCGCACGACCGACGAAGCGGTCAACGTCCTGGTCGGCGCCCTCGACACCGACGTCACCAGCGCCCAGATCGCCGCCGAGGTCAAGCTGGAGGTCCTGATCCGCCGCGGCAGGCTCGCCGACGCCCAGCTCGCCGCCGAGCAGGCGCGCTACCGCACCGTGCAGTACTCGGAGACCCTCCGCAAGGCCCTCGACGCCACCCGGCGCAACGTCCGCGCGGTGGACTGGCTCCGGGCCGTCCCCGACATGATCGCGGAGGCGCTCGACCACGTCGCCGACCGCTACCGCCACGAGAACGCCATCCTGACCAACATCCGCAAGGCACGCGACGAGTCCGAGGACCCCGAGCAGAAGCGCCGCGCCGCCGAGCTGGTCGACATCGTCAAGGACTGCATCCGGCGCCACACCCAGCTGCAGTCCCGGCTCCTCGAAGCGGGCCCGCTCTTCCGCGCCGAACAGGACCGGCAGGCCTTTGCCGCCCCCACCGCGCGCACCGGCCTCGACCTCTACGGTCAGCTGGTCGCCCCCCTCCTGCCGCTCCCCGCCGAGCAGGCGATCCGCGTGACGGACGCCTTCTTCGCGCGCGGGACCGGACTGCGCACCCCCGTCTCCGTGCGCGTCGGCGACCTCGTCGACATACTGCTGACGCCGCCCCAGGAGCGCGAGCACCTCGGCGCGGAGATGCCCGAGCCCGACCTCATCGCCACCCCGGACGACAGCCGCTTCAGCGAGGAGCAGCTCGCGAGCGCCATGGAACTGCTCGACCTGCCCGCCGACGCCCCGCGCCGGCTCTCCGGACTCCTCGCCGACGCCCGCCGCCGCGACCCCGAACTGCCCTACCTCGTCGCCCTGTTGGCCGTGCACGCGGCCAGCCCGCCGGTCGGCACCGCCTACCGCCAGGGCGAGGAGAAGCTCCTGTTCGCCGTGGACGACGGAACCCAGCTCGAGGACGAGGAGTTCGGCGGCGCCGACCTCATCGTCGGCACGGCCCTCCTGGACGCCGTCGGCATGGCGGCCGACCGGACGGAGGCGGCCTGACCATGACCGGTACCCTCACGAGCCGCCCCGGCCCCCACACGCCGCCCCGGCCCCGCCCGCAGCACCACCCCCACAAGGAGCACACGCCGTGACCGACCACCCCGCAGAGCACGCCGCGTGGGGCGAGCCGGACTCCACGGCGGCGCCCGCCGCCCCCGCGCCCGTCACCCCGGCCGACGCCGCCGACGCCGCACGGCTCGTCTCCTTCGGCCTGCAGCCCAAGCTCCAGCCCGCCCGCGACCAGGAGTACGCCGAGCTGCTCCGCCGCTACCGCGAGGACCCGCCCTTCGCGCGGCTCGCCGACGCCGTCGCCACCGGCCTCGGGCTCGTCGTCCTGGAGGTGTCCCCGCGCGCGGGGATGGCCGTCACCGCCGAGGAGGGCTCCGTCTTCGCCGTCCGCATGGGCGACTACGCCCGCCGCGCCGCGACCGACTCCACCGACCGCTTCCTGCACGGCCTCGCCCACCTCGCCGTCGCCGCCATGGCGTTCCCGCGCCCCGAGGACCTCGCCGACGACGGCTATATCGGCCGCGTCACGGTCAACGGAGTCGACGCCTTCGTGCGCCAGGCCTGCCACCGCCTGGAGGAGCGCGCCGAGGAGCACGGCGAGAACACCGACCCCGCCACCGACGCCCCCGGGCTGGAGGCGGCCTGGCGGATCTGGGCGCGCCGCAGCTCCACCGGCGCCACCAAGGACGCCCGCAGGCTCGCCGGATCCACCACCGGCATCGTCGCCAAGGCCGTCGCCTTCCTCACCGACTCCGGCTTCCTGCAGCGGACCGGGGACGACTCCGGAGGCACGTACCGCACGACGGCCCGCTACCAGCTCCAGGTCCGCGACATGGCGGGCAGCGCGGCCATGGCGGAGCTCCTGGAGCTCGGCGTCGTCCCGGTCACCGACGGCTCGGCCACCCTGCTGCCCCCCGAAGACCCCGACGACCTGGAGCTGGCCGCCGACGCGGGGCTGCCGTTCCACTCCTGACACCGCCCCGCACCGCCCCCGGGCCCCGCGCCCCGCCGCCCTGAACTTCCTGCCGTTCCGCACGACTTACGACGAGAGTCCGCCGCCATGTACGAGCTGTCCCGGGTCCGCCTCTACTCCATCGGCCCCGCCGGCGCGCGCTACGCCGACACCGTGCTCGACCTGCGCGGCGTGGGCGCCGAGGTGCCCGACCCCGCGCCCACCCAGGCGGAGTTCTTCGAGGACGAGCCGGTCGGCCCGCCGCGCCGCCCCGCCCCCGCGGGCGTGCTCTTCCTGGAGAACGGCGGCGGCAAGTCCGTCCTGCTCAAGCTGATCTTCTCGGTGATGCTGCCCGGCCACCGCAACACCCTCGGCGGCGCCAGCTCCGGCGTGCTGCGCAAGTTCCTGCTGGCCGACGACTGCGGGCACGTCGCCCTGGAATGGCAGCACACCCTGACCGGCGAGTGCGTCGTCGTCGGCAAGGTCAGCGAGTGGCGCGGACGCCAGGTCTCCAACGACCCGCGGAAGTTCGCCGAGGCCTGGTACTCCTTCCGTCCCGGCCCCGGCATGAGCCTGGACTCGCTGCCCGTCGCCGAGTCCACCGCCGTGCGGTCCTCCGTGGAGGGCGCGTCCGGCGCGCAGGGCAGGCGCCGCACCATGAAGGGCTTCCGCGACGCCATGACCGAGGCGGTCAAGGCCTACCCGCACCTCGAAGTGCACTGGGAAGAGATCCACGACCGGTGGAACGAACACCTCGGGGACCTCGGCCTCGACCCCGAACTCTTCCGCTACCAGCGCGAGATGAACGCCGACGAGGGCGAGGCCGCCGGCCTCTTCGCGGTCAAGAAGGACTCCGACTTCACCGACCTGCTGCTGCGCGCCGTCACCGACACCCGTGACACGGACGGCCTCGCCGACCTCGTCCACGGCTTCGGCAACAAGCTCGGCCGCCGTGCCGAGCTGATGGCCGAGCGGGACTTCACCGCGGGCTCCGTCGACCTGCTCGGCCGCATCGTCGACGCCGCGGATGCCCGGGCACGCGCGCGTGACGTGCACGCGGGCGCCGAGCGCCGCACCAGGACCCTGGCCCGCAGGCTCTCCGCCCGCGCCGTCGAGGAGCGCGGCCGCGCCGCCGAACTCGCCGAGCAGGTCACCGCCGCCGCCCACACCGTCACCGAGGCCGAGCAGGCGCGCGGCAGAAGCGCCCTGATCTCCGCCGAACTGGCCTACCGGCACGCCTCCCTGGCGCTCACCGTCGCGGAGAAGTCCGCCGCCGCGCTGCGCCGCGAGCTCGCCGACGCGCGCACCCTGCACTCCGCCTGGCAGGCCGCCGAAGCCGTCCTGCGGCACCGCGCGGCCGCCGACCGCTCCGCGCGGGTGGCCGTCGCGATCCGGGAGGCCGAGCGCGACGCGGCACCCGCCCTCGCCGCCCGCGCGAAGGCCGCGTCCGACCTCGTCCGTGCCCTGCACACCGCCGCCGAAGGCGCCGAGAACCACGCCAACGAAGAGGAGGAGCGCTCCGCCGTCCTCCAGGAAACCGGCGAGACCGCGCACCGCGACGCGACCGCCGCCGCCACCGAGGCACAGCGCGCCCGCAGCGAGGCGGGGCACCTCAAGCAGCGCCTCTTTGAGGTCGAGCAGGAGACCGCGGAGGCCGTCCGCGCGGGCTGGCTCGACGACACCGCGCCCGACGCCGACCCGGCCCGCGCCGCGCTCGCCGCGAGCGACGCCGAGAAAACCACCGTCGCCGCCTGGGACACCGCCCGCGAGGCCGCCCGGCGCGCCGCCGACCACGCCAAGGAGACGGCCGCCGCGGAGGCCCGCGCCGAACTGACCGCCGCCCGCGCCTCGGACGCCGCGACCGCCGCCGAGACCGCCCACGACGCCGAGCGCCGCGCGGCGGAGTCCCTCGCCCAGGACCACCGGCTCGCCGAACTCCTGAGCCTGCCGGCCGAGGACGGCGGAGTGCCGCACCCCCGCCGCGGCGCCGACCCCGCGGAGACCGGCGCACAGGACACCGGTGGCGCGGACGGCGCCCTCACCGTGGCGGAGCTGGACCGCTCCGCCGACGACCTGCGGGCCCTCCTCGACGAGGGCGTGGCCTCTGCCGAACGCCAGCTCTTCGACCTGCGCACCGCGGCCGCCGACGACTCGCGCATCCTCGGCGCCCTCGGCGACGGCGGACTGCTGCCGCCCGGCCCCGACGTCCTCGCCACCGTCGAGTTCCTCGGCGAGCACGGCATCCCCGCGCTGCCCGGCTGGCGCTATCTGGCCCAGGCCGTCGACCCCGCCGACCACGCGCGCGTGCTCGCCGCCCGCCCCGAGCTGGTCGACGGCGTCGTCATCACCGACCCCGACACCCACGCCCGCGCCCGCGAGGCGCTCGCCGACGCCGCGCTGCTGCCCCGCTCCGCCGTCGCCGTCGGCACCGCCGCCGCCCTCCTCGCCCCCACGCCGGGCGAGCAGGCGGCCGACAGCGGCGTCTTCCTCGTACCGCCGAACCCGGCCATGCACGACGAGCACGCCGCCGACGAGGAGCGGCAGGCGCTGCGCGCCCGGGCCGCGCGGCGCGACGAGGAGATCCGGGCGCTCGCCGTACGGCTCGGCAAGGACCGCGAGCTCGCCGCGCGCCTGGCCTCCTGGCGGGCCGGCTGCCCGAGCGGCCGCCTCGCCGAGCTCGCCACCGCGGCGCACGACGCGCGCGCCTTCGCCGAGGAGGCCGAGGCCGAGCTCGCCGAGGCCCGCACCGCGCGCGTCGAGGCCGACGAGGCGGCGGCCGAGGCGGCACGCGTGCGTGACGAACGCCAGGAGGCTGCCCAGCGCGCCCGGCGTGCCGCCGACGCCCTCGCGGGCCTCGCGTTCCGGCTCAGGGAGCGGGCCGGCTGGCAGGCCAAGCTGCGCGAACTGGCCGACGACGCCGTCGAGTCCGAGGCCCGCGCCCAGACCTGCCTGGACCGCGCACGCGCCGCCGACGAGGACCGCCGCGCCGCCCAGCGCACCGCCGACGACGCCCGCCGCACCGCCCGCGCGCTGCGCGCCGAGCGCGCCGAGATCGCCGGCGCCCCCGAGGACGTGCCGGACGACAGCGAGAGCCCGAAGGCGTCGCTGCCCGCCCTGCGCGAGGCCTACCGCGCGGCCTCCCAGCTCTACGAGAAGGTGGGCGTCGGCGCCGACCTGCGCGCCGAGCAGGCCCGCGCCGAGAGCGACGAGAGCGCCGCCCTCGCCGAGCTCGACCGGCTCAGCAACAAGGTCCGCACCCGCGCGGCCCTGCTCCTCGAAGGCACCGACGGCTCCGACGGCCCCTCGCGGCAGGCCGCCGCCGCGCGCGCGGAGGCCCAGGTCCAGCTCATCGAGGCTCGCGCGTCCACCGCGAGCGAGCAGCTCGGCCGGCTGCGCGGCGAGGCCGAGCGGCACGCCCCCGAGGACGGCGACGCCCACACCGAGCTCCCCGAGGGGCTCGTCCCCGCCGACGCCGAGCAGGCCCAGGCGCTGCTGCGCACCGCCACCGGCGAACTGGCCGCGCACACCGATGCGTTGAGCCGCGCCAAGGAGGCCCACGCCGCCCTGCTGCACGCTCACCGCGTCACCGAGGACGCGGCCGGCGGCTTCGACGAGACCGCCGCCCTGCTCCGTGACCTGCTGCGCGAGCACCAGGAGGAGGACGCCGAAGAGGCTCCCGAGAGCTACCCCGGCACCATCGAGGAGGCCCGCCAGGCCGCCGCGGAGACCCGCCGCTCGCTGCGCGGGTGCGCCGCCGACCTCTCGACCGCCGAGTCCGCCGTCCGCGAGGCGAGCGACATCCTCGTACGCCACGCGAACTCGACCCGCTACGAGCAGGTGCGCACCCCGGCTCGGCAGCAGATCCGCGAGCTGCCCGCGTCCGCGCTGCCCGAGCACGCCAAGAAGTGGGCCGACGCCTTCGCGCCCCGACTGCGCGTCCTCACCGACGAGTTGGAGCAGCTGGAGCGCAACCGCGACTCCATCGTCGACCGGCTCCGCGGCCTTGTGGAGTCCGCGCTCGCCACCCTGCGGTCCGCCCAGCGCCTCTCCCGGCTGCCCGAGGGCCTCGGCGAGTGGTCGGGCCAGGAGTTCCTGCGGGTCCGCTTCGACGAGCCCGACCAGGCCACGCTCGTCGAGCGGCTCGGCGAGGTCATCGACGAGGCCACCCGCGCCGCCGTGAGGAAGAACTCCGACATGCGGCGCGACGGCATGTCCCTGCTGCTGCGCGGTGTGCAGGCCGCCCTGGAGCCGCGCGGCGTCGCCGTCGAGATCCTCAAGCCGGACGCTGTGTTGCGTGCCGAGCGCGTCCCCGTCGGACAGATGGGCGACGTCTTCTCCGGCGGCCAGCTGCTCACCGCGGCCATCGCCCTGTACTGCACGATGGCCGCGCTGCGCAGCAACGACCGGGGTCGCGACAAGCACCGGCACGCCGGCACGCTCTTCCTGGACAACCCCATCGGCCGCGCCAACGCGACGTACCTCCTGGAGCTCCAGCGGGCCGTCTCGGACGCGCTCGGCGTGCAGCTGCTCTACACGACCGGGCTGTTCGACACCACGGCGCTCGCCGAGTTCCCGCTGGTCATCCGCTTGCGGAACGACGCGGACCTGCGGGCGGGCCTGAAGTACATCAGCGTCGAGGAGCATCTGCGCCCAGGTCTGCCGCAGCGAGACCCCGACGACCCGGACGGCGAGACGGTGCACGGCGAGATCACCGCGACGCGGATGTACAAGCGGCCCACGGCCTCCGCGCCCGTGGTCCCGGCGCAGGCGACCCCCACCCCGACGACGTCCGCTACGTAGCGAGCTGTTTCGTCAGCCACTCGTGGAAGAGCCCGATGTGGTGCTCGGTCGGCACCAGCACCCCGCCCGCGCGGTAGGCGCGTGACCCCATCGCGGGCTGGGTGCGCTCGCAGGCCGCGAAGTCCTGCGTGTTGACCCGGTGGAAGAGCTCCACGGAGTGCGTCAGGTCGGCGCCGGAGGCGACGACGTCGGGTGCGTACAGCCAGTCGCACTCGACGACCGTGCGGTCCTCGGCCAGCGGGAACATCCGGTGCAGGATGACGTGGTCGGGGACGAGGTTGACGAACACCGTCGGCTTCACGGTGATCGCGTAGTAGCGGCGGTCCTGGTCGCCCAGGACGCCGGGCAGGCGGTCGAAGCCCGCGCTGCCGTCGACGGTGAACCCGCCGACCTCCTCGCCGAACGCGGCGCCGTGCCCCACGTAGTACTGCGCGGCGAAGCCGTCCGCGAACTCCGGCAGGACATCGGTCAGTTCGGGGTGAATGGTCGCGCAGTGGTAGCACTCCATGAAGTTCTCGACGATCAGCTTCCAGTTGGCCCGCACGTCGTAGCTGACGCGCTTGCCGAGCGCGAGGCGTTCGGTGCCGTACCGCTCGATGGACGCCGCGTCGCCGAGGCGTTCGACCGCCGCGCCCATGACGGTCTCCTCGAAGGAGGGCGGCTCGTCGGCCAGACACACCCAGGCGTAGCCGAGCCACTCCCGCAGGGCCACCGTCACCAGGCCGTACGCGGCGCGGTCCACGTCCGGCATCTTCACCAGGTTGGGCGCGGCGATCAGCCTGCCGTCGAGGTCGTACGTCCAGGCGTGGTACGGGCATTGCAGGGCGCGGCGCACCTGTCCGGACTCCTCGGTGCACAGGCGGGCGCCGCGGTGTCGGCACACGTTGAGGAAGGCGCGCAGCTCGCCGGTGCGTGAGCGGGTGACGAGCACGCTCTCCCGGCCCACCCGCACCGTGCGAAAGGCGCCGGGGGTGTCGAGGTCGGCGGAGCGCACCGCGCAGAACCAGAGCGCCTCGAAGACGCGTTCCTGTTCCTGCCGGAAGATCTCCGGATCGGTGTAGTAGCGGCCGGGGAGGGTCGCGATGAGACTCGGCGGCAGGGGGGTCGTCGTCACGGTTCTCGTACTCCTCGTGCGGGTCTCGTGTCCCTCAGGCGGGCGTGGCGGCGAGGCGGGTGGGGTCGAAGAGCTCGATGGGGTGCCCGGTCGTGCCGTCCAGGGCCAGGTCGGCGAGGATCTCGCCGACCACGGGCACGAACTTGAAGCCGTGTCCGGAGAAGCCGGCCGCGACGGTGACGGACGCGGGGTGCGCCGGGTAGCGGGCGATGACGAAGTGCTCGTCGGGGCTGTTGGAGTACATGCAGGTGGCGGCCTTGAGGAAACGGCCGGGAAGGTCCGGGATCAGCCGCCCCGCCTGCCCGGCCATCGCCGCGACCTCGTGGTCGTGGACGGTCCGTTCGATGGTCTCCGGGGTGCAGGGCGTGCCCTTGCGGAAGAAGGCGACCTTCGCGCCGAGGCCCGGCCCGTCGAGGGCGGGGAAGCCGTACACCTGGACGCCCTCCGGGTCCTCCCAGATATAGATCGGATGGCGTTCCGCGCGGAAGCGCTGCTCGTCGCCGTCCGGTTGGAACCAGTACATGACCTGCCGTTCGACGGTGAACGGCACACCCAGGTCGGTCAGCAGCCGCGGCGCCCAGGCGCCGGGGCAGATCACCAGCTGCCCGGCCGTGTAGGTGTTCTCCGCGGTGTGCACGCGCACGCCGTCCCGGTACGGCTCCCACCGGGTCATCGGCTCCTCGAAGTGCAGGTCAGCGCCCTGCCGGGTGGCCAGTTGGAGGTGGGCGGCCACGGTGTTCTCGGGGCGTACGAAGCCCGCCCGCGCCTCGTACAGGGCCACCTCGTCGTCGCGCGGGGTGAGGGTGGGGAAGCGGCGGCGGATCTCCGCGGCGTCGAGCATCTCGTGCGGCAGGTCCCACTGCTCGGCGGAGAGCCGGGAGCCGGAGACCGTGCGGCTGTCGGGGCGGCCGAGCATCACGCCGCCGCACAGGGTCGCGACGTCGCGGCCGGTGTCGCGTTCGAGGCGGTCGTAGAGCTCGTAGGCGCGCAGCAGCAGCGGTACGTAGGCGGGGTCCTCGAAGTAGGACTGCCGGGTGATGCGCGAACCGCCGTGGCTGGAGCCGCGGTTGTGCACCGGGCCGAACTTCTCCAGGCCGAGGACGCGGACGCCGCGCGCGCAGAGGTGGTGGGCGGCGGCACTGCCCATGCCGCCGAGGCCGATCACGATCACGTCGTAGGTGGGGGACACCGGTGCCTCCTGGCGGCTAGCGGCGGATGCGGGTCATCTCCGGGTCGAACAGGGGCTCTTCGGCGACCGTCGCGGGAACCTTCTCGCCGAAGTACTCGATGTGCACGCCGGCGCCCGTCTCCAGGGGCGGCAGCCAGGCGTACGCGACGCAGCGGCCCAGGGTGTAGCCGTAGGCGGCGCTGGTGACGTACCCGGCCGGGGCGCCGTCGACGTACACGGGCTCCTTGCCGAGGACGACGGCGGCGGGGTCGTCGAGGAGCAGCGCGGTCAGCTTCCGGGTGGGTTCCCCGAGGCCTTCGAGGGCCGGACGCCCCACGAAGTCGCCCTTGTTCATCCGGACGGCGAAGCCGACACCCGCCTCGTAGGGGTTGTGCTCGATGGTCATGTCGTGGCCCCAGGCGCGGTAGCCCTTCTCCAGACGCAGGCTGTTGAAGGCGGACCGCCCGGCGGCGACCACGCCGTGTGCGCGTCCCGCCTCCCACAGGGTGTCCCAGAGGCGCAGCCCGAGGTCGGCGCTGGTGTAGAGCTCCCAGCCCAGCTCACCGACGTACGACAGCCGCATGGCGGTGACCGGCACGTGCCCGATGTAGGTCTCCTTCGCCTTGAAATAGCCGAACGCCTCGTGCGAGAAGTCGTCGGACGTGAGCGGCTGGACGAGGGCGCGGGCCAGTGGACCCCAGACACCGACGCAACAGGTCCCCGAGGTGATGTCCCTGACATGCACGTCACCGGGCGCGTGGCGGAGCAGCCGGTCGAGGTCGGCGGGGGAGTTGGCGCCCACCTGGAAGCGGTCCGGGGCGAGCCGCGCCACGGTCAGGTCGGAGCGGATGCCGCCGGCCTCGTCGAGGAGGAGCGTGTAGGTGACCGAACCCGGCTTCTTGGCCAGGTTGTTGGAGGTCATGTACTGGAGGAAGGCGAGGGAACCGGGGCCGGAGACCTCCAGGCGGCGCAGCGGCGTCATGTCGTACAGGGCGACCCGTTCGCGGGTGGCGCGCGCCTCGGCGGCCGCGATCGGGGACCAGTACCGGGCGGACCAGGCATCGCGCCCCGGCACCTCGACGCCCTCGGCCAGCGGGGCGTTGGCCTCGTACCAGTGCGGCCGCTCCCAGCCGCCGCCTTCGAGGAAGACGGCGCCGAGTTCCTGCTGCCGGGCGTGGAAGGGGCTGACCCGTAGGGGGCGCGGCCGGTCCATCGGCTGGAGCGGGTGGATGACGTCGTACACCTCGACGAACTGCCGCGCGCCGCGCTCGGCCACGTACGCGGGGGAGCGCTGCGCGTCCTCGAACCGTGTCAGCTCGCATTCGTGCAGGTCGAGGGAGGGCCGCCCGTCGACCATCCACTCGGCAACCGCCTTGGCGACGCCCGCGGAGTGGGTGACCCAGACGGCCTCGGCCAGCCAGAAACCGCGCAGCGCACGGGATTCGCCAAGCACCGGCATGCCGTCGGGCGTGAAGGAGAAGACGCCGTTGAAGCCCTCGGCGATCTCCGCCTCCCGGAGCGCGGGCAGCAGCCGGCGGCACTCCTCCCAGCTGGGCGCGAAGTCCTCCTGGGTGAAGGGGTACGAGGACGGCATGTCCGCGGCGTCGTCGTAGGCCGGGACCGCGAACGGGTCCACGGGCAGCGGGCGGTGGGCGTACGACCCGATGCCGATGCGGTCGGTGTGTTCGCGGAAGTAGAGGTCGCGGTCCTGGAAGCGGAGGATGGGCCGGGTGGCCTCCGTGCGCGGGTCGTCGACGCCCGCGAGCCCGGGCAGGGGCGTCGTCTTCACGTACTGGTGGGCGAGCGGCTGCAGGGGGACGTCGACCCCGGCCATCCGTCCGATCACCGTCCCCCAGAACCCGGCCGCGGAGACGACGTGGTCGGCGGGGAAGGTGCCGCGGTCGGTGACGACGGCGGTGACGCGGCCGTCCTCCTGCTCGATGCCCGTCACGGTATGCCGGTCGAGGAAACGTGCGCCACGCGCGCGTGCCCGCTCCAACTGCGCCCGGCAGGCGGGCACGGCACGGGCCAGGCCGTCGTCGGGCGTGTACAGACCGCCGTACACCTGGGAGGCGTCGACCAGGGGCCACAGCTCCTTGCACCGTGCCGGGTCGACGAGCTCGGCGTGGACGCCCCAGGAGGCGGCGAGGCCGGCCTTGCGGTGCAGATCGGCCCAGCGCTCGGGGGAGGTGGCGAGCTCCAGGCCGCCGACGGGATGGAAGCAGGGGAGCCCGTCCACTTCGAGGGTGTTGAACTTCTCCACGGTGTACGCGGCGAACGCCGTCAGCGTCCTGGAGGGGCTGGTGCAAAAGACCAGGCCCGGCGCGTGCGAGGTGGAGCCGCCGGGGGCGGGCAGCGGGCCCTGGTCGAGGACGGTCACGTCGGTCCAGCCGCGGGCGGTCAGTTCGTCGGCGAGCGAGCAGCCGACGATGCCGGCGCCGATGACGACGACGCGGGGCCCTTCGGGCCGGCCGGCGCTCACAGGACGACCACCGATCGCAGCACCTTGCCCCGGTGCATCCGCGCGAACGCCTCCTCCACCTGGTCGAGCGTGATCGTCTCGGAGACGAAACCGTCCAGGTCGAGGCGGCGGCTGAGGTACTGGTCGACCAGGATCGGGAAGTCCCGGGTGGGCAGGCAGTCGCCGTACCAGGAGGACTTGAGGGCGCCGCCGCGCGAGAACAGATCGAGCAGCGGCAGCTCGACGGACATCTCCGGATCGGGCACCCCGACCTGCACGAGCACCCCCGCGTGATCACGCATGAAGAAGGCCTGCCGATACGTCGACGGGGTGCCGACCGCGTCGATCGCGACGTCGACGCCGTGGCCGCCGGTCAGTTCGCGCACCGCCGCGACCGGGTCCGTGCCACGGGAGTTGACGGTGTGCGTGGCGCCGAACCGGGTCGCACCGTCGAGCTTCGCCTCGTCGATGTCGACGGCGATCACCCGGCGGGCCCCGGCCAGCGACGCCCCGGCGACGGCGGCGTTCCCGACGCCGCCGCAGCCGATCACCGCGACGGTGTCCCCGCGGCTCACCCCGCCGGTGTTCACCGCGGCCCCGTACCCCGCCATCACACCGCAGCCGATCAGGGCCACCGCCTCGGGGCGGGCCGCGGGGTCGACCTTCACGGCCTGCCCGGCGGCGACCAGCGTCTTCTCGGCGAAGGCGCCGATGCCGAGTGCGGGGCTCAGTGGTGTGCCGTCCAGGAGCGTCATGGGCTGCGCGGCGTTGCGCGAGTCGAAGCAGTACCAGGGGCGGCCGCGCAGACACGACCGGCACGCCCCGCAGGGCGCCCGCCAGGCGATCACCACACAGTCACCGGGGGCGAGGCCGGCGACGTCCGGGCCGACCGACTCGACGGTGCCGGCCGCCTCATGGCCGAGCAGGAACGGGAACTCGTCGTTGATCGCGCCTTCCCGGTAGTGCAGATCCGTGTGGCAGACCCCGCAGGCCTGTACGGAGACGAGCACCTCTCCCGGGCCGGGATCGGGCACGACGATCGGCTGCACCTCGGCGGGAGCGCCCTTCTTCGGGGCGACGACGGCACGGACCTCGTGGGGCACGGCCAGACTCCTCTGCTGTTGCGCACGGCGTGGCGGAGTTGTTGCGTACTGCACGTTCGGTTGCGCGATGAGAGACATACTGGGAAGGCCATCAAGAGGCCGTCAAGGGGGCGGAGTCAAGCCTTCGCCCTTGCGTGGGGGCACCAGGGGGCGCACGCGGCACACGAAGGGGCGAGGCCGGAACCCCCGGCCTCGCCCCTTCGCGCGTGTACGCTGCGGAGTTCAGCGAGCGAGCGTCGGCTCCGCCCGCGTCGGGCCGGGCGGACGGCGTCTCAGAAGCCGTACCCCATCCGCCGGGAGAGCTCGACGGACGCCGCGACGGTCCGCTTGGCCAGCTCGGTCAGCCGGTCCTCGGTCAGCCGGTAGACCGGGCCCGACGCGCTGAGCGCGCCGATCACCTTGCCGTCGTGCGCGCGCACCGGCGCCGCGACGGCGGCGAGGCCGACCTCCAACTCCTCGACGGCGACGGCGAAGCCCTGCTCGACCACGGTCTCCAGCTCGCCGCGCAGCGCCGCCGTGCCCGTCACCGTCCGGTCGGTCAGGCGCGGCAGGGTGCGTGCCATCAGGCCCTCGCGCAGGGTCGTCGGCAGGTGCGCGAGCAGCACCTTTCCGCTGGACGTGGCGTGCAGCGGGGTGCGCCGGCCCAGCCAGTTCTGCGCGGTCACCGAGGCGGGGCCGCGGGCCTGCATGATGTTGACCGCGGCGTCGTCGTCCAGGACCGCGATGTTGACCGTCTCGCCCAGTTCGTCCGCCAGCTCGCGGCAGACCGGGCCACCCTCCTGCGAGATGTCCATGCGCACTGCCGCCGCCCCCGCGAGGCGGAGTACACCCGCACCCAGGAAGTACTTCCCGCGGTCCTTCGCCTGGCCGACCAGGCCGCGGTTCTCCAGCACTCCGAGCAGCCGGAAGGCGGTCGACTTGTGGACGCCCAACTCGTCGGCGATCTCGGTGACTCCGGCCTCCCCGTGCCGCGCGAGGATCTCCAGAACGCTGACCGCGCGGTCCACGGACTGGACGGATCCGGCCGCCCCCTTCGGCTGCCGCTCGTGGGTTTTCCCGCTCGGCGCCCTCTCCTGATCAGCCTGTTTCCGCTCGCCCGTCATAACTGAACTCTCACCACCTGGCGGCCCGTTGAAGCCGCGTGTTCGGGAAGCCCTTGACGCGATGGGCACCCCACCCGGATTCTGTTGCGCATAGCGCTCCCTCGTGCGCCATGCGAAACATCATGTTACCGAAGGGTCCTGGCCCCCAGAGGGCCCAGGACCGGGCCGAATGACACCAGAGGGGGGCCCATGATCCCCGTATGCCGCCTTGAAGACCTCCCCGCGGGCGAGTCCGTCCGCCTCGACACCACGCCGCCCGTCGCGGTGTTCAACGCCGACGGCGAGCTCTTCGCCATCGACGACACATGCAGCCACCAGGACGCTTCCCTCTCGGAGGGCTGGCTGGAGGGCTGCCAGGTCGAATGCCCGCTGCACGCCGCGACATTCGATCTTCGGACCGGCAGGCCCACCTGCCTGCCCGCGCGCCGCCCCGTCCGCACCCACCAGGTGTACGTCGAGGACGGTGTCATCCAGGTACGCCTCGCCACCGACGAGCTGGTCGGCCAGGGCGCCTCCCACGGCCTCCCCACCGACGCGGGAGCCGCCGAGAAGGGATCCGCGGCATGAGGACCGTCATCGTGGTGGGCGCCTCGCTCGCCGGACTGTACGCCGCGCGGGAACTGCGCGCCCGGGGGTTCGACGGCCACCTCGTCCTCGTCGGCGCCGAACCGCACCGGCCGTACGACCGACCGCCCCTCTCCAAGGGCTTCCTGACCGGCGACGCGGACGAGGGGCAGCTCGCCCTCGGCGACGCGGAGGAGACGGCGGAGCTCGACGCCACCTGGCATCTCGGCACGCGGGCGCGGGCCCTGGACGCACGCGGCGGCGCCGTGGTCCTCGACGACGGCCGCACCCTGACGGGCGACGGCGTCGTCATCGCCACCGGGGCGTTTGCCCGGCGCCTTCCCGGGGCGTCGCTCACGGGGGTCCACACGCTGCGCACCCTGGACGACGCCCGCGCCCTGCGAGCGGAGCTGATCCGGGGGCCGCGGCGGGTGGTGGTGATCGGCGGCGGCTTCATCGGGGCCGAGACGGCGTCCTCGTGCGCGGCGCTCGGCCATGAGGTCACGGTCGTCGAGGCCGCGCCCCTGCCCCTCGTGGCGCAGCTCGGGCAGCAGATGGCGCAGGTGTGTGCCGGGCTGCACGCCCGCGGCGGAGTGCGGCTCCTGACGGGAGTGGGTGTGGCGGGGCTGCGGGGCGGGCCGGTCAGCGGCACGGTCACCGCGGTGGAGCTCTCCGACGGGCGGCGACTTGCCGCCGACGTGGTCGTCGTCGGCATCGGCGCGGCCCCCGCCACCGACTGGCTCGCGGGCTCACCGGTGGCCGTGGACGCCGGCGTCCTGTGCGACGACGGCTGCGTCACCTCGCTGCCCCAGGTCGTCGCGGTGGGCGACGTGGCCCGGGTGGGCGGGATCCGCGCGGAGCACTGGACGAGCGCGACGGAGCAACCCCGCGTCGCCGTACGGAACCTGCTCGCCGGGCACACCGTGGAGTCGGTGCGCACGCTGCCGTACTTCTGGTCCGACCAGTACGGCTCCCGTGTGCAGTTCGCGGGGCGGCGCCGCGAGGACGACACCGCACGGGTGGTCGAGGGGACGACGGACGGGATGGACGAGGGTGGATTCCTCGCCGTGTACGAGCGTGCCGGCCGGACCACGGCGGTCCTCGCGGTCGATCGCGCCCGGCCGTTCATGAAAGTGCGCAGAGGCCTGGCGGCGGAGTCGGCGGGGGAGCGTGGCGCGGAGCGGGTGACGCAGGGCGTCGTGGTCTGAGGACGCGACGGCGTCACGGTGGTGTATGTGCGGGCGGGTCTTCACGGCCTGTCGCTCGAACGCCTCAGGGACCTTCCTCGGGAACCTCCCTCAGGGCTCAGGGATGCGACAACTGCCCTGCCCCGCTGTGTCCTTGTATACGGTCCTTGCCGCCCGTACGGCCCTCTATGCGGTCCTTGCCGCGCGCCGTGGCCCGCGCCTGACGGCGGGCTCGGCGCCGCTCCCGCCGCAGCCGCCGCGCCGTACTGCTCGGCACCGACACCACGCCGTGCCGCTGGTTCCACACCTGGCGGGTCACCCACACGTCGAGCACGCCCCACGTCGCCACGACCGTGCTGGCCACGCTGCTCAGGACCATGGGGAAGGACAGCCAGGAGCCCGCGAGCGCGGCGAGGAAGGCGACCATCGCCTGGACGAGGGTCAGCGCCACTATGATCACGGCCCGCACGGCGACCGTCCGCACCGGATCCGGCAGCCGCCTCCTGCGCGCGGGCTCCTCGACCCACAACGGCGGGCGCTGCGCCTGCTGTTCCTCGGCGACCTCGGCCCACCGCGGCGCCGGCCGCTCGGCCCGGCCCCCGGACGCCTTGTGGCGCTCTGCCGTACCCATCATGTCGTCACTCCCCCCACTGCTTCGCGGCCGTTCACCACTGGCTGCCCGTTTTGCTGCCCGTCATGTCGGCTGTCCAGAGGTCCACCCAGTGACGTGTGCCCGGCTCCGCGACTCTCTGTCCGATGGACGAACGAGAGATCCGAAAGATTCCCGCTCCGATTCCGTGCAGCGAAGAAATCCGGCCAACTGGCGTACCAGGAACGACGGATGGGCCCCCACGGCAGGTGCCGCATGCTGGGACGCAATCTCCCGTAATGGAGGGACAACTAGGGATGTCCCTTTCGCGTCACGGCTGAAAAGCGTTCGGATGCGCCTTCGAGTTGCTCGTGAGTCAGTAGTAGGCTCGCGCCGTTTGTTGACGCACATGTGTGCCCCTGGCCCGTGCAACGGCCGCAGGGGGCCGATCTGGGGGAGGCCATGCGCTTTCGCGGGAAGTCCATCCGCCGGAAGATCGTGGCGCTGCTGCTCGTGCCGCTGCTCTCCCTGACCGCCATCTGGGCGTTCGCGACCGTCGTCACGGGCCGCGAGGCACTGAGCCTGATCGACACGGTGAACGTCGTCGACAAGCTCGCCTACCCCGTCGAGGACACGGCGCGCGTCATCCAGCAGGAGCGCCGCCAGACCCTCGTCTACCTCGCCGACCCCCGGGCGTCGGACGCCCTCGCCGCGCTGCGCCGCAGCCGCACCGCGACCGACGACATGATCGCCAAGATTCGTACGAACGCCGAGGACCCGGACGTCCGCGACGGCGTCAGCGGCGACTCCCGGAAGCGGCTCGACGAGCTCGTCGAGGCCTTCGACGGCATCGGACCGCTGCGCCAGGGCGTCGAGGAGGGCACCCTCACCCGGGCCGGCGCCCTGAAGATGTACACCAAGCTGATCGACCCCTACTTCGACCTGCTGAGCACGCTCAACGGCTTCTCGGGGCTCGACGACACCGAGTACGACCAGCAGGGCCGCGCCCTCGTCGGCGCCACCCGCGCGCGTGAGCTGCTCTCCCGCGAGGACGCGGTGATCGGTTCGGCGCTCGTCGCGGGCCGGCTCACCAAGGCCGAGATCCGGCAGGTCACCGAACTCCGGGCGCAGCGCACCCTGCTCTTCGAGGTGAACTTCCCCCAGCTCTCCGAAGAGGACCGCGGCCGCTACGAGCGCTACTGGAACGGCACCGAGGCAACCCAGCTCGACAAGGCCGAGAACGATGTCATCGAGGCCGGCACCAACGCCCCGCGCCTGCTGACGTCGAGCCACTGGGACGAGGTGGCGAGCCGGGTCCTCAAGCAGCTCTCGGCAAGCAACATCGAGGCGACCGACAGCTTCCAGGACCGCGTCGAACCGGCGGCCGTCCGCGTCGTCGTGCGCGTCATCGCGGCCGGCGTGCTCGGCCTGCTCGCCCTCCTCGTCTCCCTCTTCCTGTCGGTACGCATCGGCCGCAGCCTCGTCCGCGACCTGCGCCGCCTGCGCCTGGAGGCCCACGAGGCGTCCGGCGTCCGGCTGCCCGGCGTACTGCGCAGGCTGGCGGCCGGCGAACACGTCGACGTCGAGACCGAGGCGCCCCGCCTGACCTACGGCAAGGACGAGATCGGTCAGGTCGGCCAGGCCCTCAACACCCTGCAGCGCGCCGCCGTCGAGGCCACCGTCAAACAGGCCGACCTGCGCCGCGGCGTCTCCGAGGTGTTCGTCAACCTCGCCCGGCGCAGCCAGGTGCTGCTGCACAAGCAACTCACCCTCCTCGACACCATGGAGCGCAGGACCGAGGACACCGACGAGCTCGCCGACCTCTTCCGCCTCGACCACCTGACCACGCGCATGCGCCGGCACGCCGAGGGCCTGGTGATCCTCTCCGGCGCCGCCCCCTCGCGGCAGTGGCGCAAGCCCGTCCAGCTCATGGACGTGGTCCGCGCGGCCGTCGCCGAGGTCGAGGACTACGAGCGCATCGAGGTCCGCCGCCTGCCCCGCATCGCCGTCACCGGCCCCGCGGTCGCCGACCTCACCCACCTGCTCGCCGAACTCCTGGAGAACGCCACGGTGTTCTCGCCCCCGCACACCGGGGTGCAGGTCCTCGGCGAGCACGTCGCCAACGGCTTCACCCTGGAGATCCACGACCGCGGCCTCGGCATGACGGCCGACGCGCTCCTGGACGCCAACCTGAGGCTCGCGGAGACCCCCGAGTTCGAACTCTCCGACACCGACCGGCTCGGCCTGTTCGTGGTCAGCCGGCTCGCGCAGCGCCAGCGCGTCCGGGTCTCGCTGCAGCCCTCTCCGTACGGGGGCACCACCGCCGTCGTCTTCATCCCGGAGTCGCTGCTCACCGACGACGTGCCCGACACCGGCGGCTACCGCCTCGACCGGCCGCAGAGCCGCGAGGTCACGGCCGGCCAGGACAAGGCGGCCGACCGCACGGCGGCGCTCTCCCAGGTGCCCGTGCAGCTCCCCGGCCTGCCGGCCTCCGTCCTCGACGGACCCGTCGAACTGGAGGCGCCCGTGGGCCTCGGGGACCTCGACGGCTTCCCCGGCGCGCTCGACGACGAGGACAGCGAACGCGGCGGCCTCTTCCGGCCGCGCCGCCGGGTGGCCGGCGCGCCCGGCGAACAGCACCAGCAGGCCCGCGACGACCGCGAGGCGGGCCGCGCCGAGCCGACCCGCAGGGACGCCGCCCCCGCCCACCTCGACGACGACCCGGCCGACGACGCGCACGGCGGCCCCGTACCGCTGCCGCGCCGCAGGACGCCCAAGCTGGTCCGCTCGAACGGCCGCCCGGTGACCCACCCCAAGCCCCAGGACAGCCGATTCCCCGAGGGCAGGACCCAGGACAGCCGTTTCCCGGAGGGCAGGACCCAGGACAGCCGGTTCTCCGAAGGCCGCTCCCAGGACAGCCGGTTCCCGGACGACAGTCCGCTCGCCCCCGCCGCCGAGGACGGGCTCCCCGAGCGCCCGCGACAGCCCGCATGGCCGGATCTGGCCCCGCCGCACCGCGACGTCACCGCCCTCGACGACGGACCCGGCTCCGGGCTCCCGCGCCGTGGCCCGAGGACCGCCCCCCAGGACCACGCCGCCCAGGACCGTGCTCCCCGCACCGGGAACGGACTCCGCCCCGCTGCGGCGCCCGACCCCGCCCCGGCGCGGCCCGCCGCCCCGGGCCGCCGGGAGCGCGACACCTCCACGACCGCCCCGGGCGGACTGCCCCGCCGGGTCCGGCAGGCCAGTCTCGCCCCGCAGTTGAAGGCCGGACCCGACCGCCGCCCCGAACGCGCCGAGACCCGGCCGGAGGAGCGCGACGCGGAAGAGGTCCGCAGCCGCATGGCCTCGCTCCAGCGGGGCTGGCAGCGCGGCCGCGACGAGAACGCCGCGGGCGACGACGCCACGCACGGCACAGCACCAGGAACGACACCCGAGGGGGACGGTCGATGACCGCACCGAACGCCGACGCACGCACCACGACTACCGGGGGACACGGAGAGCTCAATTGGCTCCTCGACGACCTGGTGCAGCGCGTCGCCAGCATCCGCAAGGCGCTCGTGCTCTCCGGGGACGGCCTGCCGACCGGCGTGTCGAAGAACCTCACCCGGGAGGACAGCGAGCACCTCGCCGCCGTCGCCTCCGGCTTCCACAGCCTCGCCAAGGGCGTCGGCCGGCACTTCGAGGCGGGCAGGGTCCGCCAGACCGTGGTCGAGCTCGACGACGCGTTCCTCTTCGTCACGGCCGCGGGCGACGGCAGCTGTCTCGCCGTCCTCTCGGACGCGGACTCCGATGTCGGACTCGTGGCGTACGAGATGACGCTGCTGGTCAAGCGGGTGGGTGTGCATCTGGGGACGGCTCCGCGCACGGATCTGTCCGCCGGGGGGTAGTGGGAGGTCATGAATGACGACGGTCGAGGGACGCAGAGAACGACAGAGGCCGAGCGGACGTTAGCGGGAGCGCAGGCGTCACCCCGCTGGTTCGACGACGACGCCGGGCCCGTGGTGCGCCCGTACGCGATGACGCGCGGCCGCACCACGAGCACCGGACAGCACCGGCTCGACCTGATCGCGGTCGTCGTCACCGAGGCGTGGGCCTCCGGCGTCCCCGAGGCCGACCAGACGCTCTCCCCGGAGCACGTGGACATCGTCGAGCTCTGCCGCGACACGCCCCAGTCGGTCGCCGAACTGGCGGCCGAGCTCGACCTGCCCATCGGCGTGGTCCGCGTTCTCATCGGCGATCTCGTCGAGGACGAACTGGTGCACGTGACCCGCCCCGTGCCCCCCGCCGAGCTGCCGGACGAGAGTATTCTGCGCGACGTGATCGACGGCCTCCGGGCGCTCTGAACAGCGCGGAAGCGGGAGTGGGAACGTGACTGGCTGGCAGTTCTGGGTCGACAGGGGCGGCACCTTCACCGACATCGTCGCGCGCCACCCGGACGGCAGCCTCCGCACCCACAAGCTCCTCTCGGAGAACCCCGCGCGCTACCGCGACGCGGCGGTCGCGGGCATCCGCGAACTGCTCGCCACGGCAGGCGGCGAGAGCGGTGCGGAGACCGGACGCGGCGGGGGAGAGGCGGGCAGCACGGACGCCGGCACCACGACCGTCGACGCCGTCCGCATGGGCACCACCGTCGCCACCAACGCCCTCCTGGAGCGCAAGGGCGAGCCCACCGCCCTGATCATCACCCGCGGCTTCCGCGACGCCCTGCGCATCGCCTATCAGAACCGCCCGCACATCTTCGCCCGCGAGATCGTCCTGCCCGAACTCCTCTACGAGAGGGTCATCGAGGTCGACGAGCGCGTCACCGCCGGCGGTGACGTCCTGCGCGCCCCCGGCCTGGACGGCCTCGCGGAGCCCTTGCGCACCGCCTACGCCGACGGAATCCGTTCCGTGGCGGTGGTCTGCATGCACAGCCACCTCTACCCGGCCCACGAACAGGCCATCGGTGACCTCGCCGCCCGCACCGGCTTCCCGCAGGTCTCGCTCTCCAGCGAGGTCAGCCCCCTCATGAAGCTCGTCCCGCGCGGCGACACCGCGGTGGTCGACGCCTATCTGTCACCCGTCCTGCGCCGCTACGTCCAGCACGTCGCCGACGAACTCCACGGCGTACGGCTGATGTTCATGCAGTCCAACGGCGGCCTCGCCGAGGCGAGCCAGTTCCGCGGCAAGGACGCGATCCTCTCCGGACCCGCGGGCGGCATCGTCGGCATGGCCCGCATGTCACGGCTGGCCGGCTTCGACCGCGTCATCGGCTTCGACATGGGCGGCACCTCCACCGATGTCTCGCACTACGCGGGCGAGTACGAGCGGGTGTTCACCACGCAGATCGCCGGGGTACGGCTGCGCGCCCCGATGCTCGACATCCACACCGTCGCCGCGGGTGGCGGGTCCGTGCTCCACTTCGACGGCAGCCGCTACCGGGTGGGCCCCGACTCGGCGGGCGCCGACCCGGGGCCCGCGAGCTATCGGGGCGGCGGCCCGCTCACCGTGACCGACGCCAACGTCGCCCTCGGCCGCGTCCAACCCGACTACTTCCCCCGGGTGTTCGGGCCCGAGGGGGACCAGCCGCTCGACGGCGACCTCGTCCGGGAGCGCTTCGCGGCCCTGGCCGACGAGATCCGCGCGGCGACGGGCGACGACCGCACGCCCGAACAGGTCGCCGAGGGATATCTCCGGATCGCGGTCGCCAACATCGCGGGCGCCGTCAAACGCATCTCCGTCCAGAAGGGGCACGACGTCACGCGGTACGCCCTCACCACGTTCGGCGGCGCGGGCGGCCAGCACGCCTGCATGGTCGCCGACTCGCTCGGCATCCGCACCGTGCTCGTACCACCGATGGCCGGGGTGCTCTCCGCCCTCGGCATCGGACTCGCCGACACCACGGCGATGCGCGAACAGTCCGTGGAGACGCCGCTGGAGGCGTCGACGATGGAGCGCGTCCGCACGACCGCCGACGACCTGGAGGGCGCCGCACGCGACGAACTCCTCGCCGAGGACGTACCGGCCGACCGCATCCGCGTCACCCGCCGCGCCCAGCTCCGCTACGACGGCACGGACACCGCCCTGACCGTCGAGCTCACCGACCCGGCCACCATGAGCGACGCCTTCGAGGACCGCCACCGCGCCACCTACTCCTTCACCCTGGACCGGCCCCTCGTCGTCGAGGCCCTCTCCGTGGAGGCCACCGGCGTCACCGAACCGCCCGACCTCTCGGCCCTCGCGGGCGCCGTCACCCCGGGCGCCCCGCTCCAGGTCCGCCTGCACACCGGCGGCGCCTGGCACGACGTACCGCTGCACCGCCGCGTGCAACTGCCGCCCGGCCAGACCGTCACCGGACCGGCGATCATCGTCGAGGACGGCTCCACGACGGTCGTGGACGAGGGCTGGCGGGCGGCGATCACGGACGCGGGGCACCTGGTCATGGAACGCGTCGCGGAGCCGGAGAGTTCCACCGCGAGCACCGCCGCCGACCCCGTCCTCCTCGAGGTCTTCAACAACCTCTTCATGTCCATCGCCGAACAGATGGGCGCCCGTCTGGAGTCCACCTCCCAGTCGGTGAACATCAAGGAGCGGCTCGACTTCTCCTGCGCGCTCTTCGACCCCGAGGGCAACCTCGTCGCCAACGCCCCGCACATCCCCGTGCACCTGGGATCGATGGGCACCAGCGTCAAGGAGGTGATCGAGCGCCGCGGCGCCGCCATGCGCCCCGGGGACAGCTACGCCGTCAACGACCCGTACCACGGCGGCACACACCTCCCCGACGTCACCGTCATCACGCCGGTCTTCGACCGGCCGGGGGAGCACGGCACCGACCGGGAGCGGATCCTCTTCCACGTCGCCTCGCGCGGCCACCACGCCGAGATCGGCGGCATCGCCCCCGGCTCCATGCCCGCAGGCAGCCGCACCATCGACGAGGAGGGCATCCTCTTCGACAACTGGCTCCTGGCCGAAGAGGGCCGCTTCCGCGAGGCCGAGACCCGCGCGCTGCTCACCGACGCCCCGTACCCCTCGCGCAACCCGGACACCAACCTCGCCGACCTGCGCGCCCAGATCGCCGCCAACCAGAAGGGCGTCGACGAAGTCACCCGCATGATCGACGACTTCGGGCTCGACGTGGTCCAGGCCTACATGCGGCACGTCCAGGACAACGCGGAGGAAGCCGTACGACGCGTCATCGACGTCCTGGAAGAGGGCGAGTACGCCTACCGGACCGACTCGGGCGCCACGATCCGGGTCCGGGTCACCGTGGACCGCGCGGAACGCTCGGCGACCGTCGACTTCACCGGGACCTCCGCGCAGCTCGACACGAACTTCAACGCGCCCTTCGCGGTGGTCAACGCCGCCGTCCTGTACGTCTTCCGCACCCTCGTGGACGACGACATCCCGCTCAACGACGGCTGCCTGCGCCCCCTGCGGATCATCGTGCCGCCCGGCTCCCTGCTCTCGCCCGAGCCGCCCGCGGCCGTCGTCGCCGGCAACGTGGAGACCTCTCAGGCGATTACCGGGGCCCTCTACGCCGCCCTGGGCGTCCAGGCCGAGGGCTCCGGCACGATGAACAACGTCACCTTCGGCAACGACCACCACCAGTACTACGAGACCGTGGCCTCCGGCTCGGGAGCGGGCGACGGCTTCGCCGGGGCGCCCGTCGTGCAGACCCACATGACCAACTCGCGGCTCACCGACCCCGAGGTCCTGGAGTGGCGCCTGCCCGTCCTCCTGGAGGAGTTCGCCGTGCGGCGGGGCAGCGGCGGCGCGGGACGGTGGCGCGGCGGCGACGGAGCCGTGCGCCGCATCCGCTTCCGCGAGCCGATGACGGTCTCCACCCTTTCGCAGCACCGCGCGGTCGCGCCGTACGGCATGGCGGGCGGCGCGGGCGGCGCACTCGGAACCAACCGGGTGGAGCGCGCGGACGGCACCGTCGTGGAGCTCGCCGGCAGCGACTCGGCCGAGCTCGGCCCCGACGACGTACTCGTGATCGAAACCCCCGGCGGCGGCGGATACGGACCGGCGCCGCGCGACACCACCGATCCAGGAGAAGTGAGCGATGATCTTCAGGCGTTCTGAGCGCGGCAAGGCCCCCGTGGAGCCGGTCACGCTGAAGATCCTCGTGGCGGGCGGCTTCGGCGTCGGCAAGACGACGCTGGTCGGCGCGGTCAGCGAGATCAAGCCGCTGCGTACGGAGGAGACCCTCAGCGAGGCCGGCCGGCCCGTCGACGACACGAGCGGCGTCGCCGGCAAGCACACCACCACGGTGGCCATGGACTTCGGCCGCATCACCCTCCGCGAGGACCTCGTCCTGTACCTCTTCGGCACGCCCGGGCAGGACCGTTTCTGGTTCCTCTGGGACGAGCTGGCCACCGGGGCGCTGGGCGCCGTCGTCCTCGCCGACACCCGCCGCCTGGAGGACTGCTTCGCCGCCGTCGACTACTTCGAACGGCGCTCCATACCCTTCGTCGTCGGCGTCAACTGCTTCGAGGGCGCCTCCCGTTACCCCGCGGACACCGTGCGCCAGGCGCTCGACCTCGACTCCGACGTGCCGGTGGTGCTGTGCGACGCCCGCGACCGCGAGTCCGTCAAGGAAGTCCTCATCGACGTCGTCGAACACGCGATGGCGGCGGCCGCGGCGGCCAGGGAGCCCGCCACCACGTAGCCGCCCCGCGCGAGCGGCCCGTACCCCCGCCGACCGGGGTACGAGCCGCGGCTCCGCTCGGCTCAGCCCTCTCCGTCCTCCAGCCAGCCGAAGCTCCGCTCCACCGCCTTGTGCCAGTTGTGGAACTCCCGGTCCCGCGATGCGGCGGCCATCTGCGGCGTCCACTCCACGTCCCGCTGCCAGTGCGCCTTCAGCTCGTCGAGGTCGTGCCAGACGCCCGTGGCGAGCCCGGCCGCGTACGCCGCGCCCAGACAGGTCGTCTCGGAGACCTTCGGCCGGATCACCGGCACCCCCAGGACGTCCGCCTGATGCTGCATCAGCAGATTGTTCTTGGTCATGCCGCCGTCCACCTTGAGGTGGGTGAGCCGCACCCCGGAGTCCTGGTACATGGCGTCCACGACCTCGCGGGTCTGCCAGCTGGTCGCCTCGAGCACCGCGCGCGCGAGATGCGCCTTCGTCACGTACCGGGTGAGCCCGGTGACGACACCGCGAGCGTCGGAGCGCCAGTACGGGGCGTAGAGGCCGGAGAAGGCCGGCACGATGTACGCCCCGCCGTTGTCCTCCACGCTCGCCGCGAGCGGCTCGATCTCGTCGGCCGAGCGGATGATGCCGAGCTGGTCCCGGAACCACTGCACCAGGGCGCCGGTGATCGCGATGGACCCCTCCAGGCAGTAGACCGGCGCCTCGGAGCCGATCTTGTAGCCCATCGTCGTGAGCAGCCCGCTCTTGGACGGGACGGGGCGGTTGCCGGTGTTGAGCAGCAGGAAACTGCCGGTGCCGTACGTGTTCTTGGCCGAGCCGGTGTCGTAGCAGGCCTGCCCGAAAATGGCCGCCTGCTGATCGCCGAGCGCGGAGGCGACGGGCACCCCGGAGAGCTGGCCCACGGCCGTGCCGTACACCTCGGCCGAGGACCTGATCTCCGGCAGGACCGCCTCGGGGATGTTCATCGCCGACAGGATCGACCGGTCCCACTGGAGCGTTTCCAGGTTCATCAGCATGGTGCGGCCCGCGTTGGTGACGTCGGTGACGTGCTTGCCGCCGTCGGTGCCGCCCGTGAGGTTCCAGATGAGCCAGGAGTCGATGGTGCCGAAGGCGATCTCGCCGCGCTCGGCACGGGCCCTGAGCCCCGGCACGTTGTCGAGCAGCCAGGCCGCCTTGGGGCCGGAGAAGTAGCTCGCCAGCGGCAGCCCGGTCTGCTCGCGGAAGCGGTCCTGGCCGTCCGCGCCGCCCAGTTCGTTGCAGAGAGCCGAGGTGCGGGTGTCCTGCCAGACGATCGCGTTGTGCACCGGCTTGCCGGTGGCGCGGTCCCACAGGACCGTGGTCTCCCGCTGGTTGGTGATGCCGAGTGCGCTGACCTGGTCGGCGCGCAGTCCTGCCTTGGCTATCGCCCCCGCGACCACCGCCTGCACCTTCGACCAGATCTCGGTGGCGTCGTGCTCCACCCAGCCCGGCTTGGGGAAGATCTGGCGGTGTTCGCGCTGGTCGACGGCGACGATCGCGCCGTCCTGGTCGAAGATGATGCAGCGGCTCGACGTGGTGCCCTGGTCGATGGCGGCGACGAATTTCCCTGAGCTGTCCGGCATGGCTACCCCTTGACGAGAAGACTCAGAAGGCTGCGTTGTAGATGGCGCCCGCGAGGGCTCCGCCGATCAGCGGACCGGCCACCGGGATCCAGGCGTAACTCCAGTCGGAGCCGCCCTTGTTGGGAATCGGCAGGAAGGTGTGCACGATGCGCGGGCCGAGGTCGCGCGCCGGGTTGATGGCGTACCCCGTGGGCCCGCCCAGGGAGAGGCCGATGCCGACGACCAGGAAGGCCACGATGAGCGTCTGCGTGCCGGACTCGCCGAGCCCCTTGGTCAGGCCGAAGGCGAGGATCGGCAGCACCAGCGCGACCGTCGCGATGACCTCGGTGATGATGTTGGCGACCGGGTTCCGGATCTCCGGGATGGTGGAGAAGATGCCGAGCGTCGGCGTCGGCTGGTTCCCGCCTCCCGCGTCGCCCTTCGTGCCGCCCGTGACGTTGGCGTTGAACTGCGCGAGGTAGACGAGGTACGCGAGGACGGCGCCCAGCATCGCGCCGACCATCTGCCCGAGCAGATAGACCCAGACCTGGTCCCAGTCTCCGGTGTCGATGGCGATGCCGAGGGTGACGGCGGGATTGAGATGACCGCCGGAGAGCGGACCCGCGGTGTAGGCCCCGGCGAGCACACCGAAGCCCCATCCGAAGGCGATGACCACCCACCCGGAGGCCTTCGCCTTCGAGTGGCTGAGCGTGACGGCGGCGCACACGCCGGCGCCGAGAAGAATCAGGATCGCGGTGCCGATGACCTCACCGACGAAGACGTCCCCGTTCGAGTACATGGCGGCTCCTAGGCCCTCGCCCGGGGCGGTGCGCCCCGGTCCTCCGTGCAGGGTGCGGTTCCCACGACCGTTGCCTGGATACGCCCGGCTGCTGCAACCGGAGGCAGGGGTCTCCCGCGCCCCGCCCGGCGTCCATGACGAGCGTGCCGTCGTCGTCGGATCGCCCGGGGGGATGACCTGTTGACCAGGCCCTTCACAGGAACCCGTCGCGCTCAGAGGATCTGGGCGCCGGGGCCGGGGTGTGGCGACGCCGACTGACACCGGAAGTGTTCACCGGTGGTGATGGAGCGTCAAGGTCGCGGACGGCAACGGTTCACCCGCGCGACACCGGCCAGGACGAGCGGCGTCAGCGCACCGCTACGACCGACGAGCCGTGCCCGAACAGCCCCTGGTTCGCGGTGATGCCCACCCGCGCCCCATCGATCTGCCGCGCCCCTGCCGTCCCCCTCAACTGCCAGGTGATCTCGCAGACTTGGGCGATGGCCTGGGCCGGCACGGCCTCCCCGAAGGAGGCGAGGCCCCCGCTGGTGTTCACCGGCACCCGTCCGCCCGGCGATGTCGCCCCGTCGCGCAGCAGCTTGGCCCCCTCGCCCTCGCCGCACAGCCCGAGATCCTCGTACCACTGGAGCTCCAGCGCGGTCGACAGGTCGTACACCTCGGCCAGGGATATGTCCTCCGGGCCGATGCCCGCCTCCTCGTACGCCGCTCGTGCGATGGACGCCCGGAAGGTGGCGTCGGCGGGCTCGACGGCCGCCGCCGAGTCGGTGGCGATGTCCGGCAGGTCGAGCACGGTGGCCGGATAGGTGGGCGTGACCGTGGACACCGCGCGGATGCGCACCGGATCCGGCGCCCCGTGCCGCCGCGCGAACTCCATGCTGCACAGCACCAGGGCCGCCGCACCGTCCGAGGTGGCGCAGATGTCCAGCAGCCGCAGCGGATCGGCGACGACGGCCGACGCGGCCACCTCGTCGGCGGTGACGCGCTTGCGGTAGCGGGCGTTGGTGTTGAGCGCGCCCGCCGCGGCGTTCTTCACCTTGACCTGGGCGAAGTCCTCCAGGGTGTCGCCGTGCACGGCCATGCGGCGGCGTGCGTAGAGCCCGAAGTAGGCGGGGTTGGTCGCGCCCAGGACCCGGAAGCGCAGCCAGTCGGGATCGTCCGCCCGGTCCCCGCCGGCCGGCCGGAAGAAGCCCTTGGGCGCCGCGTCGGCGCCCACCACCAGGACCACGTCGGCCAGGCCCGCGAGGATCTGGGTACGCGCGGTGTTGACGGCCTGGGCGCCGGACGCGCAGGCCGCGTACACGCTCGCCACGCGCGCGCCCTGCCAGCCGAGGGCTTTGGCGAAGGTGGCCCCCGCCACGTACCCGGGATAGCCGCCCCGGACCGTGTCCGCCCCGACGATCGAGCCCACGTCCCGCCAGTCGACCCCCGCGTCCGCGAGCGCCGCGCGCGCGGCCACCACTCCGTACTCCACGAAACCGCGTCCCCACTTGCCCCACGGGTGCATGCCCGCCCCGAGCACCGCCACCTCGCCGTTCACGCACCCACCCCCACGGGCCGCCAGTGCCATGTCGTCCATGTCGTCTCGTCGTCCTCGTTCAGCACGCCCGGGACGACCTCCACCTCCATGCCGACCTCCAGGTCGGCGACGGAGACCCCGGGAGCCCCCTGCCCGAGCACCACCATGCGCTCCGCCGCCAGCTCCACAGCGATCAACGTGTAGGGCTGCCACGGAAGTTCCGGGTCGGAGACATACGGAGCGGGCGGCCGGTAGCGCCCGTCGGTGTACGACCAGACGCGTCCGCGCCGCGAAAGACCCACCTCGACCAGCTCCCCGCCCGGGCAGCCGGGGTTGCGGCAGAACCCGTCCTCGCGGGGGAAGAAGACGGCGGCACACGCCGAACAGCGCGTGCCCAGCAGGCGGAAGGCGTCACCCTCCCCGGCGAACCAGTGGGGCACCACGGGTGTGTGCGTACGGGGCAAGGCTCCTCCAGGCAGTCGATCTGACGGAACGTCAGAAGTGTGCCACGGGCAACCGGATAACGTCAGGGGGGTGCGCGTCCCGGGAGCGGTGAACCGGACAGCCCTCTTTCGCGTCCGAGTATCGGAGAGGTCGTCCGGGGCCGACGGGGGTGGTCCCAGGCGGCCTCTCCTTGTGCCCCCCTGCTTTCTTTGCCGCCGCTCCGCTCACTTCCTCCGCAACGACCCGGGCGCGACGGGGAAGTCGAAGTAGGTGTCCGGGAACAGCTCGGGCTTGTGGGTGAAGTGCCACCATTCCTCGGGAAGGTTGGTGAAGCCCTGCCGGGAGAGCACCGAGCGCAGCAGGTCGCGGTTGGCCCGCTGCTTCCCCGTGATCCGGGGATCGTCCGTGTGCGCCAGGGGGTCGAAACAGTCGAACCCCGTCCCCATGTCCACGGAGTTGTCGGGGAAGCGCTCGCCCCGCGGCCCGAAGCAGGGCCTGAGCCGCTCGCCGGGGACGTACGGGCGGGTCGGCAGGGCGGGCAGCCGCACCACGGTCAGATCCACCGTCGAGCCCCGGCTGTGCCCGGACTTCTCCGCGATGTAGCCGTCCGCGAAGAGCTGCGACTTGTCGACATGGGGATAGAACTCCGCCTTCATGCGCTCGTCGCGCAGATCCTTGGCCCACCGCACGAAGTGGTCGACGGCCCGCTGGGGCCGGTAACAGTCGTACACCTTCAGGGAGTAGCCCTTGCGCAGCAGCGTCCGCTGCGCCTTGTGCAGCGCCTTCGCGGTGGGCCCGGTGAGGAGGCACATCGGCTTGCGGTAGCCGTCGACGGGCTCGCCCATGAAGTTGTGCGGCGTGATGTAGCGCATCTCCTGGATGATCGTCGGGTCCACGTCGCGCAGCGCGACGAACTCGGGCGGAGCCTTCGGCTCCGGCTTCGCGTGCGCGGGGGAGGGGGCGGCGGCCACGGCCAGCAGGGCGGCGGCACCGAGGGCGATGCTCCGCAGCGCGGGGACAAGTCGGGTCATGCTCCCTGCGTCTACCAGGCACCTGGGGGCCCGCGAAAGACCGGCGCGTCGACGATCGGATACAGTCCGCGGCGTGTCCGCATCCCCACACCAGACCAACTCCCGTCCGCACTCCCACTGTTCGAGCTGTGGAGCCTCCTTCGGAGACCGGCCCGCGGACGGGCCCCGCACCTGCGCCGCCTGCGGCGCCGTCACGTACCGCAACCCGCTGCCCGTGGCGGTCGCCCTCCAGCCCGTGTACGACACCCAGGGCACCGGCCTGGTCGTCGTGACCCGCACCATCGCCCCCGCGCGCGGGGGCACCGCCCTGCCCGGCGGGTTCATCGACGACCGGGAGGACTGGCGCCACGCGGTCGTCCGCGAACTCAAGGAGGAGACCGGCATCGGCGCGGACAGCCGCGACGTCCACCTGGCCGACGCCATGAGCGCCCCCGACGGGTACCTGCTGCTCTTCGGCCTGCTCCCCGAACGCCCCGCCGCCGACCTGCCGCTCCCCGTGCCGACCGACGAGACCGACGGCTGGAGCGTGCTGCGCCGCCCGGACGAACTCGCCTTCCCGCTACACACACTGGCGGCCCGGGCGTGGTTCGAGGGCCGTTACTGAGCCCTCCGGAGCCCGCTCAGCCGCCGAGCCCGCGCACCCGCACCGGACGATCCGGAGCGGGCCCGGCGCCGCCGTCCTCCCGCTCCACGACCACACGCCCGCCGCTCCACCGCGTCGTGTACCGCTCCCATTCACCCTCCTCCCACCCGTCGCCCGCGTCGGCCACCACGAGACCCCCGCCCGAAGCCCCCGCGGCCGGCGCCCACACCTCCAGCTCCAGAGCGCCGTCGGCGCCCCGCACCGGCACCACAGAGCCCGCACGCGCCAGTACCGGGACGCGCGACAACGGGGCGTCCAACAGCACCCTCCCGGGCCCCTCGTACGCCGCGCCCGTCACCGTGTCGTACCAGCGGCCCCGCGGCAGCTGCACCGTCCGCCGCACCGCACCGCTCTCGAACACCGGCGCCACCAGCAGGCAGTCACCGAGCAGGAACGCGTCCTCGCAGCCCCGCAACGCCCTGTCCTCCGGGGCGCCCCACCACAGGGGCCGCACATAGGGAGCGCCCGTCCGCCGCGCGAGATGCGCCAGCGTCACGAAGTACGGCAGCAACCGCCTGCGCTCGGTGAGCACCTCACGCGCGTGCCCCAGCACCTCCTCGCCGAACTCCCACGGCTCGCGCCGCCCCGCCGTGATCGCCGCGTGCGTGCGGAACAACGGCAGATACGCCCCGAGCTGGAACCACCGCAGATACAGCTCCGGCGACGGACTGCCGTCGAACCCGCCCACATCCGGACCCGAATACGGCACCCCGCACAACCCGAGCCCCAGGACCAGGGAGAGCGACGCCCGCAACCCCGCCCAACTCGTCGAGACGTCGCCGGACCACGTCCCTCCGTAGCGCTGCATTCCCGCCCAGCCGGAACGCGAGAACAAGAAGGGCCGCTCCTCGGGGTGCGGCCGGCGCAGCGCCTCGTACCCGGCCCGCGCCATCGCCAGGGCGTACACGTTGTGCGCCTCCCGGTGATCACCGCCCCGCCCCTCCAAGGAATGCCGCGCCGAGCGGGGCAGCGTCGCCTCACCGAACGCCGCGAACGACACCGGCTCGTTCATGTCGTGCCAGAAACCCGAGAACCCCTGATCGAGGCGCTCCGCATAGAGCCCGCCCCACCACTCCCGCGCGCGCGGGTCGGTGAAATCCGGATACACCGCCTCACCGGGCCAGACGACCCCCCGCACCTGCCGCCCCGCGGCATCCCGCACGAAGGCGTCGGCCGCCACCCCGCCGTCGTACACCGCCACCCCCGGCTCGGCCTTCACCGCGGGGTCGACGATCGTGACCAGTCGCGTGCCCGCCCGGCGCAACTCCTCGGCGAACTGCGGCAGCTTGGGGAAGCGCTCCTTGTCGACGGTGAACACCTTGTGCGCCTCGTAGTGGTCGATGTCCAGGTGCACGGCGTCCAACGCGAGTCCGTGCTCCTGATAGCCCGCGACGACCCGCCGCACCTCCTGCTCACTGCCGAAGCCCCACCGCGCGTGATGGTGTCCGAGCGCCCAGGACGGCGGCAGCGCCGGGGGACCGGTGAGCGACGCCCAGGAGTGCAGCACGCGCGCGGGAGGCCCGACCATCGCCCAGTACCGCAGCGGGCCGCCCCCCATCCGCACCTCGCACGAACCGGCCCGGTCGTGCCCCGACCCGTCACCCACCACCCCCTCGCACACCACGACCTCGCCCTCCCACGCGTTGTCGTGGAACACCAGATGCGTGCCGGCGTCGGCCACCACCATCTGCACCGGCATGGTGATGTACAGCGGATCGTCGTCAGGCCCGAACGAGCCGCCCGGGTCGGTGTTCCACAGCCGGTACGTCCCGTCCCGCAGCCGGGGCCCGCCCGAGCGCCCACCGAGGCCGAAGAACCGCGCGTCCGCCGCCACCTCCGACCGCTGCACCCACCGCACCGCCCCACCCGCGACCGGCTCCCACCAGCGCGGCGGCAGATCGCGCCGCAGCAGCACCCCGCCCGGCGTGTACAGCGCGACGGCCCCGAGCCGCGAGACGACGACGGTGACCCGCTCCGACACGACCCGCCAGCCGCCGTCCTTGTCGGGCTCGAGGACGGCCCGCGGATCCGGCTCGGGACTCCGGCCCGACAGCGCGTACGACGGCTCCGGCTCCGCCCCGTCCCAGCCCAGGAAGACCGCACCCCCCGCGGTCACCCGCACCCGCAGCTCCGCGCGGGCGAACCGCACCACGCCACCACCGGGCGCCGGCTCCATCGCCGTCCCGGCACCCGGCACCCGCGCCCGCTCCGCGCCACCCCTGGGCAACGCCCGCGCGTCCGACCGCCACCTGCGCCACGAGGAGCGCACCGTGCGCATCCTCTGCGCCGTGCCGACCATGCCGACCGCCTTCACCGAACGCACCAGGTCACGACCGTTCATGCTGCTCACCCTGCCACCGAAGAAGCCGCGTGTGTGCCGCGTTCAGCTGCCGTTCACCTGGGGCGACGCCACACAGCGGCGAGGCCGACTGTGTGGGGCCAACCCTGGTGCGGAAGTCGATCACATGGCATCGTCCCTTTCAGCCGTGTTCACGCGCACACCCAGCACGTGCGCACTCCACGCATACGACGCGTACAGTCCGGGAGCCGCCCCATGACGTCCTCAGCGAACCCTGCGCCGCTCTGGCAGCCGAGCCCGGAGAGGATCGCCGCCGCGCAGGTCACCCGGTTCCAGGCGTGGGCGGCCGAGCACCATGGAGCCCCGGCCGACGGCGGGTACGCGACGCTGCACCGCTGGTCCGTGACCGAGCTCGAGACGTTCTGGAAAGCCGTCACCGACTGGTTCGACGTCCGCTTCTCGACGCCGTACGCGCGCGTGCTCGGCGACCGCGCCATGCCCGGCGCCGCCTGGTTCCCCGGCGCCACCCTCAACTACGCCGAGCACGCCCTGCGCGCGGCCGACGACCCCACGCGCGCGAACGAGCCCGCGATCCTCCACGTCGACGAGAGCCAGGACCCGCGACCGGTCACCTGGGCCGAACTGCGCCGCCAGGTCGGTTCGCTCACCGCCGAGCTGCGTGCCCTCGGCGTCCGCCCCGGAGACCGCGTCAGCGGCTACCTGCCGAACATCCCACAGGCCGTCGTCGCCCTGCTCGCCACCGCCGCCGTCGGCGCCGTCTGGACCTCCTGCGCCCCGGACTTCGGCGCACGCAGCGTCTTGGACCGCTTCCAGCAGGTCGAACCGGTCGTCCTGTTCACCGTCGACGGCTACCGCTACGGCGGCAAGGAGCACGACCGCCGCGACACCGTCGCCGAACTCCGCTCCGAACTGCCGAGCCTGCGGGCCGTCGTCCACATCCCGCTGCTCGGCACCCAGGCCCCCGAAGGCGCCCTGGAATGGTCGGCCCTCACCTCCGCCGACCTGACCCCCACCTTCGAAGCGGTGCCCTTCGACCACCCCCTGTGGGTGCTCTACTCCTCCGGCACCACCGGACTGCCCAAGGCGATCGTCCAGTCCCAGGGCGGCATCCTCGTCGAACACCTCAAACAGCTCGGCCTGCACTGCGACCTCGGACCCGACGACCGCTTCTTCTGGTACACCTCGACCGGCTGGATGATGTGGAACTTCCTCGTCTCCGGCCTCCTGACGGGCACCACGATCGTCCTGTACGACGGCAGCCCCGGCCACCCCGACACCGGCGCCCAGTGGCGCATCGCCGAGCGCACCGGAGCCACGCTCTTCGGCACCTCCGCCGCGTACGTCATGGCCTGCCGCAAGGCGGACGTCCACCCCGCCCGCGACTTCGACCTCTCCCGCGTCACCTGCGTCGCCACCACCGGATCCCCGCTGCCCCCCGACGGCTTCCGCTGGCTGCACGACGCGTTCGCCGACACCCCCGGCGGGCTGTGGACCGCCTCCGTCAGCGGCGGCACCGACGTCTGCTCCTGCTTCGCGGGCGCGGTCCCCACCCTCCCCGTCCACATCGGCGAGCTCCAGGCCCCCTGCCTCGGCACCGACCTGCAGTCCTGGGACCCCCAGGGCAAGCCACTGATCGACGAGGTCGGCGAGCTCGTCGTCACCAACCCCATGCCTTCCATGCCGATCCGCTTCTGGAACGACCCGGACGGCACCCGCTACCACGACAGCTACTTCGACACCTACCCCGGCGTCTGGCGGCACGGCGACTGGATCACCCTCACCTCACGAGGCTCGGTGGTCATCCACGGCCGCTCCGACTCCACGCTCAACCGCCAGGGCGTGCGCATGGGTTCGGCCGACATCTACGAGGCCGTCGAACGCCTCCCGGAGATCCGCGAATCCCTCGTCATCGGTGTCGAAGAACCCGACGGCGGCTACTGGATGCCGCTCTTCGTCCACCTCGCCGAAGGCGCCACGCTCGACGACACCCTGCGCGACCGCATCAAGCGCACCATCCGCGCCGAGCTCTCCCCGCGCCACGTGCCCGACGAGGTCATCGAGGTCCCCGGCATCCCGCACACCCTCACCGGCAAGCGCATCGAGGTCCCCGTCAAGCGCCTCCTCCAAGGCGCGTCCATGGACAAGGCGGTCAACCGAGGCTCGGTCGACCGCGTCGAACTCCTCGACTTCTACGCCGACCTGGCCCGCAAGCGCGCCTGACGTCCCGCCTTTTCCCTGCTCAACGCCGGTTGTCAGTGGCTCTGGTTACTGTGAGTGAGCATTGATCGACCGAATGCAGGGGGAAGCATGACGCACGCTCGACACGACACGATGCGCCGCGCACTGCGCCGCGAAGTCGCCGGAACCATCGGCCTGCTGGCCGACGAGGAGGACTTCGCGGCCATGCGCCGCTATCGCACCTTCACCTTCGACGACCACCAGACCTACCTCCAGCAGGTCGAAGGCCTCCTCAAGACCTTCGCCTCCCAGGGCAGGCACACCACGGTCGCCCTCTTCGACCCCGAGGACTACGCCCAGTACTGCGCGGAGAGCGGCCTGGACCCGGACGCCCCGGCCAGCCGCACCCGCTTCACCGCCGAGCTGGCCTCCGGCGGCCCCACCGTGCCGTACGAGGGCCAGCCCCTCGCCGACCTCGTCCCCGACCTGGTCGACGAGGCGGTCCGCCAGGCCACCTGGGAGTACGCGACGATGACGCTCGCCCGCGCCGGAACCTGCGCGACCTGCGGCGAGGACATCGGACGCGCCGCCTTTGCCCGGGCCTCCCTACTGATCACGCGGGCCCTCGACATCCCCGGCCCGGGCACCCGGCACCTGGTGTGCAGCGTGCCCTGCGACCCCGAGACCCTCCTCGCCGCACTCCACGTCGAGATCGACGCCGAGGGCCGCGCACTGCTCGACGACACCGAGGCCATGGAGTTCGCCACCGTCCTCGCGGTCGGCATCGCCACCCACCGAGCGGCCGGCATGGTGCTGCGCTCCAGCGCCGACGGCGCCCGCGACCGGGTCCAGGGCTGGCGCATGGACGGCGGCAGGCTCCAACCCCTCACCGCGGCCGAGGTCTTCGACGCGTACTGCACCGACGCCCTCTCGGGAGAGCTCGTCTCCCCGGAATCCAACGTCGACTACTGCGCGGCACCCGATCTCGACGACACCCCCGACACCGGCCACACCCACTGAACGCACCAGGGGCGCCCCACCGATGCGGTGGGGCGCCCCTGGGACAGGACAAGCGGACGACTACTCGCCCGACAGCACCGCCTGAGCGGCCTTGCGGGCCTCCTCGGCGCTGTCGGCGGCGCGCGCCGCCGACGCGGCACGCTCGCACTGCGCCAGCGTGTACTTGCCGAGCGTCGCACGCACGTAAGGAATGGACGCCGCACCCATCGAAAGGGAGGTGACACCCAGACCGGTCAGCACACAGGCGAGCAGCGGATCCGAAGCGGCCTCACCGCACACGCCACAGCTCTTGCCCTCGGCCCGCGCCGCCTCGGCGGACAGCGACACCAGGTCGAGCAGCGCCGGCTGCCACGGGTCCTGCAGCCGGGACACGGCACCGACCTGCCGGTCGGCGGCGAAGGCGTACTGCGCGAGGTCGTTGGTGCCCAGCGACAGGAACTCGACCTCCTGGAGGATCGAGCGCGCCCGCAGCGCGGCCGACGGAATCTCCACCATCGCGCCGAACTTCGCCTGCAGCCCCGCCTCGCGGCACGCGTCCGCGAACGCCTTGGCGTCGATGCGGTCCGCCACCATCGGGGCCATGACCTCGAGGTAGACGGGCAGCCCCTCGACGGCCTTGGCCAGCGCGGTCAGCTGCGTACGCAGCACCTCGGGGTGGTCGAGCAGCGACCGCAGACCCCGCACGCCCAGCGCCGGGTTCGGCTCGTCGCCCGGCGTCAGGAAGTCCAGCGGCTTGTCCGCACCGGCATCCAGCACACGGACGACGACACGGCCCTCGGGAAAGGCCTCGAGCACCTTGCGGTACGCCTCGACCTGCTTCTCCTCGGACGGCGCCTTCGTGCTGTCGTCGAGGAAGAGGAACTCGGTACGGAACAGACCGACACCCTCGGCACCGGCCTCGACGGCGGCCGGCACATCGGCGGGACCGCCGACGTTGGCCAGCAGCGGCACCTTGTGCCCGTCGGACGTCGCACCCGGACCGGTCGCCGCGGCCAGCGCCGCCTTGCGCTCGGCGGCGGCAGCCTCGAGCTGCTCCCGCTTCTCGGCGCTCGGGTCCACGAAGATCTCACCGGTGCTGCCGTCGACGGCCACGACCGTGCCCTCGACGAGCTCGCCGGCGCCCGGCAGCGCGACGACGGCCGGCACCCCGAGCGCCCGCGCGAGGATGGCGCTGTGACTCGTGGGCCCACCCTCTTCGGTGACGAACCCGAGCACCAGCGCCGGGTCGAGCAGCGCGGTGTCGGCGGGCGCCAGGTCACGCGCGATCAGCACGTACGGCTGGTCGCTGTCCGGGACACCCGGCATCGGCACGCCCAGCAGGCGCGCGACGATGCGGTTCCGCACGTCGTCGAGGTCGGCGACTCGGCCGGCCATGTACTCACCGGCACCGGCGAGCAGTTCGCGGTAGTGGGAGAACGCGTCGTAGACGGCGCGCTCGGCCGTGCTGCCGACGGTGATGCGCCGGTCGACGTCCGACATCAGCTCCGGGTCCTGGGCGATCATCGCCTGCGCCTCGAGGACCGCCTGGGCCTCGCCACCGGCCAGATTGCCGCGCGCATTCAGGTCGGCCGCCACAGCTTCCACGGCCTGGCGAGCGCGCCCCTGTTCACGCTCGGCCTCCTCCGCGGGAATCTGCTTCGCCGGCGGCTCGAGAACCGCCGTGCCCATGTGCCGGACCTCGCCGATCGCCACACCGTGGCTCACACCGACGCCTCGCAGCGTTGTCTCCATTTCACCCGTCTCCGGTAGTGCGACGGGCCGAGCCGTCGCGGTGGTTGTCGTGCCTGCCGTCAGCGACGGCGATGACGTCACTGCCAGCTGAAGAGCGCGTCGCCGGACTTCACTTCGCCGTCCTCGACGAGTTCGGAGAGCGATTCGGCCGTGGCCTCGAGCGCCACGATCGGGCACACCGGGGACTTGCCGGCGGCCTCCACGGCCGACGGGTCCCAGCGCACCACGGCCTGGCCGCGCTGCACGGTGTCGCCCTTGTTGACGAGGAGCTCGAAGCCCTCGCCGTTGAGCTGCACGGTGTCGATGCCGAGGTGCGTCAGCACACCGTGACCCTGGTCGTCCACCACCACGAACGCGTGCGGGTGAAGAGAGACGACGATGCCGTCCACGGGAGAGACGGCCTCGGACGGCTCGCGCACGGGATCGATGGCCGTGCCAGGCCCGACCATCGCGCCTGAGAACACGGGATCCGGTACAGCAGAGAGCCCGATGGCGCGTCCTGCAAGCGGGGACGAAACACTGGTCATGGCATGCCTCCCAGGGGGTGGAGATTCGTAGTCGCCGCCACTACCTGTCCTGGACGACGCACTGTTCAGAAGCGTAAGTCATAAGAAGTCCCGGTTCCGCACGATGGGTCCCGGTTGCGGGACGTAGAGGCAGTGCACAAACGATTTGCGCCCACCGGGGACCCGATGTAGAGTCGGACTCCTGCCTGAGGCCGTGGGGCGCGGTAAGCGCCCGGCTTCGGCGGCAACCTTCACGTCAGATCCTATCCCCGGGTCCGCCTCCGCATGTCTGCGGTGGGTGTGGTCAGGGAGTCGAATAAGACCTGATAAAGTCGGAACCGCCGGAAAGGGAAACGCGAAAGCCGCAAGGCCGGAGCGGGAACCGGAAAGGTACCGAGGAAATCGGACACGAAAGAGTCTGATAGAGTCGGAAACGCAAGAACGAAGAACAAAAAGAAACACCGAAGGGAAGCGCCCGGAGGAAAGC
>NZ_JBVIYQ010000009.1:0-460383 GCF_055592445.1 Streptomyces sp. NPDC041122
AACCACGGGTTCTGGAACACGAGGGGCGACAGGTTCTGAAAAAAGCACCGCGGGACAGCGGCTGTTTGTCCGCCAGGCCCCCCCCGGGACGGAAGAGGGTGGCGGCCCCTCTAACGTTCCGGGGGGCCCCCCGCCTTCGTACGTCCCGGCGCGGGCCGGCCGGCCAACCGGCCGCGCTCGCGCGCTACTTCTGCCGGACCGTGTCGCCCTTCGTGTCCACGACCCTGCGGTCGCCGAGCGGCTTGTCGAGGTGCACCGTCTTCGAGAGCTTCTTGGCGACCTTGACGCACATCTTGCCGTCCTGCGCGGGCGTCTCAATGACCTCGACCCGCACCTGGTCGCCGTCCTCCCGCGCGGACGCGGCGTACGTGCTGCACACGCCGCCCCAGAAGTGCACGGTCAGCGACCGGCCGTCGGCGCTGTAGGACTCGACGCCTGCCGTGCGCCGCTCGTCACCGCCGGGCTTCTCGCTGGGCGTGGGCGTCCCCGGCGTGCGGGGCGAGGTCAGATACTCGGGGGCGACGGCCGGATGCGTGACCGTGAAGGTCTCCTTCGCGCCCTCGGGCCTCACGTCGAACAGCCAGGACGGCACCAGGGCCCGCTTCCCCGCGACGAAGTGCGTCGCGAGCCCGAACGTGGCGCCGCTGACGGCGACCGGCCGCGGCTCCGGCGGCGCGGACGACGGCGCGCAGGGCTGCTGCTCCGGCCCGCTGCCGCCCTCCGCCTTCGTCTCGTCGTCGGCATGCGGCACCGGCCTCGCGCAGCCGCCGACGCCGACCCGGCCGTGGCCGCCGCCCGACTTGTTCAGCAGGTCGAGTGTCTTCTCGGCGCTGATCACCGGATACGTGGCGCCCTTCTCCGGCGCCTTCAACTGGCCGCTGCCGCCGACCACTTCACCGTCCGCGCCGACCTGGATGCCGGTCGACCAGCCGTACGTCGGCAGGCCGTCGAACTTCGGGTCGGCGTTCACCACCCGTACGGCGCCCATCAGCTGGCCCGCGTCCAGCTTGGCGTCGTCCTGGCCGAGCGCCTTCAGGACGGGGGCGGCGGCCGCCTTCGCCGCCTCCTCGCTCACCGCGTCGCCCGGCTCGCCGCCGGGCGCGGTGGAGGTCGAGGAACAGGGCTTGCCCTTGGAGCAGTTGTCGGTGCCGCCGGTGGCGTGCGCGGTGTAGGTCCAGGTGCCCGGCGCCTGCTTGTCGACCTGGAGGGAGGGGCCCGAGCCGTCGTTGGTGGGGCCCACCCGCCAGGCGCCGTCCCGCGAGGTCGCCGTGCCGCTCACGCCGAGCGCGTCGGCCAGCTCGGTGACCTCGCCCCGGGTGACCTGGCCCCGCGCGTGGTACACGGCCGCCGACCCGGGGCCGTCGGGCAGGTCGCCGGCCGCCCGGTACGTCGCGCCGTGCGGGTCGGGCTCACCCGGCGCGATGCCGCTGGTGCCGCCGTCCTGCCGGTCGTCGCCCGGATAGCCGTCCAGGGCGAGCGGGGGAGGCGTGCCGCCGTCCCCCGCCGGGGCTCCGTCGCCGCCGCCGTTGCCGCCACCGCCGGACGCGGTCGCCGCGACGTACGCGCCACCGCCGCCTACCAGCAGCACGGTGGCCGCGACCGAGACGACGGCCAGACGGGAACGCCGCCGCCGCGGTTCGGCTGCCTCATGATCGGATCGCTCGGTGCTCACCGCATCGCTCCTTCGACTGCACTGCTGTCCCTGACATCCCACGGGTGGGCTTCGTCGTATCCCCCTTCCCCTTGACGGGGGACGGCAATGGGACGCAGCGGGGGAGCGCACGGTTCCCCGCGCGCGCCGGTGCCCCGGAAGGGACCCTCCCCGGACGAAGCACGTCCGGGGCCGGACCCGGTGAGGCCGACGTCAGTCCCCGTACTCCGACATCCCGGCGATCACCCGCGCCGAGGCCGGCGGGACGGTGATCCCGTGGATGAGCGAGGGCGGCACGGGAGCGGTGGCGGCTACGGCGGGCACTGCCCAGTGCGGCGCCATGCGGGCACCGTCCCCGCGCAGCGTCTCCATGGTCTCCGGAGCCTCGGTGGGCGGCGCGGCGCGGCGCCGCAGGACGACATCCTTCGGGATAACGGTCATAACGGCACCGTATGCATCACGCGGCGTCGGAAAAAAGCCCTACTATTGGGTAGTTTTGGCACTTCAGAGACGGTGCGTCGACCCGGTAGCGTGAACTGTCAATCCCGCCTCTCCTCCACAGGAGCATCCAGCCGTGCGTATCGCAGTCACCGGCTCCATCGCCACCGACCACCTGATGACCTTCCCCGGCCGCTTCGCCGACCAGCTGGTCGCCGATCAGCTGCACACGGTCTCCCTCTCCTTCCTCGTCGACGCCCTCGATGTGCGCAGGGGAGGCGTCGCCGCCAACATCACGTTCGGCATGGGCCAGCTCGGCACCCGCCCGATCCTGGTCGGCGCCGCCGGCTCGGACTTCGACGAGTACCGCGCCTGGCTCGACCGGCACGGCGTGGACACCGCGTCGGTCCGGATCTCCGAGACCCTGCACACCGCGCGCTTCGTCTGCACCACGGACGCCGACCACAACCAGATCGGCTCCTTCTACACGGGCGCCATGAGCGAGGCCCGCCTCATCGAGCTGAAGACGGTGGCCGACCGCGTCGGCGGTCTCGACCTCGTGTCGATCGGCGCCGACGACCCCGAGGCGATGCTCCGTCACACGGAGGAGTGCCGCAGCCGCGAGATCCCCTTCGCCGCTGACTTCTCGCAGCAGATCGCGCGCATGCAGGGCGACGAGATCCGCACGCTCCTCGACGGCGCCACGTACCTCTTCTCCAACGAGTACGAGAAGGGACTCATCGAGTCCAAGACCGGCTGGAGCGACGCCGAGATCCTCTCCAAGGTCGGCCACCGCGTGACCACCCTCGGCGCGCAGGGCGTGCGCATCGAGACCGCGGGCCAGGACCCGATCGAGGTCGGCGTCCCGCAGGAGGAGGCGAAGGTCGAGCCGACCGGCGTCGGCGACGCCTTCCGCGCGGGCTTCTTCTCCGGCCTCGCCTGGGGCGTCTCGCACGAGCGCGCCGCGCAGGTCGGCTGCATGCTCGCCACCCTGGTCATCGAGACCGTCGGCACCCAGGAGTACGAGCTGCGCCGCAGCAACTTCATGGACCGCTTCACCAAGGCGTACGGCCACGAGGCCGCGGCCGAGGTCCAGCCGCACCTCGGCTAGCCGGTCGCGGGCAGCCGGTCACGAGCTCCGGCGGACCACGTAGGCCACGCCCTGGTCCGCCGGCCGCTCGCCCACGTACTCCTGCTGCCGCGTCCAGCACCACGCCGGGATGTCCACCGCCGCGACCTCGTCGTCGGCGAGCACGGTGACGGTGCCGCCCACCCGCACCCGCCCGATCGCCCGGGCCAGTTCGATGACCGGCTGCGGGCAGCTCGTGCCGAGCGCGTCGACGGTCACGGCCTCGGCGTCCCCGCTCCCGCCCGCGACCGGAGCCCCCAGCGTCTCCCGCACGCCCCGCACCACCCCCGGCAGCACGTCGAGGAACCGCTCGACCTCCGCCGCCTCGGTGCCGGCCGGCAGCGAGATCCGTACGTTGCCCTCGCTCAGCACGCCCATCGCCCTGAGCACATGGCTCGGCGTCAGCGTCGAGCTGGTGCACGAGGAGCCGGACGACACGGAGAAGCCCGCCCGGTCCAGCTCGTGCAGCAGTGTCTCCCCGTCGACATAGAGACAGGAGAAGGTCACCAGGTGCGGAAGGCGCCGCACGGGATCGCCCACCACCTCCACATCCGGCACGAGCGAGGGCACCCGCGTCCGGATCCGCTCCGTCAGCTCCCGCAGCCGCGCCCCCTCCGCCGCGGCCTCGGCCCGCACCGCGCGCAGCGAGGCCGCCGCCGCCACGACCGCCGGAATGTTCTCGAACCCGGCGGCCCGCCCCGACTCCCGCTCGTCGGCCGGACCCCGCGGCGCGAACCGCACCCCCTTGCGTACGACGAGGACGCCGACCCCCGCGGGCCCGCCCCACTTGTGGGCGCTGCCGGTCAGCAGCGACCAGGCCCCCTCGACCGGCCCCCAGGCCAGCGACTGCGCGGCGTCCACCAGGAGCGGCACCCCGGCGGCGCGGCAGACCTCGGCGACCTCGGCGACCGGCTGCTCGGTGCCGACCTCGTGGTTGGCGGACTGCAGACAGGCGAGCGCGGTGTCCTCGCGCAGCGCGGCGGCGTACCCGTCCGGGGCCACCGCCCCACCCCGGTCCACCGGCACCCGGGTCACCGCCCCGCCGCCCTGCTCGTGCGCCTCCGCCGAATGGAGCACCGACGAATGTTCGACGGCCGACACGATCAGGTGGTGTCCGACGCGCCGACGCGCGGCGAGCGCGCCCTCGATCCCGGCGTGCACGGCACGGGTGCCGGAGGCGGTGAAGACGAGCTCGTCCGGCCGGCACCCCACGGCCTCCGCGGCCGCCTCACGCGCGGCATCCAGCAGCATCCGGGCCCGCCGCCCCTCCCGGTACAGCCGCGCGGGATCGGCCCACCCCTCGTCGAGCGAGGCCACCAGCGCCTGCCGGGCAACGGGGTGAAGGGGAGCGGAAGACGCAACATCAAAGTAGGACACGCCCCCACGCTAAGACGTCGGCGCACCGGGGCACCCTGAGGGAGCGCCCCGCAGGGGCCGCTCCTTCAGGGGCGCGGGGAACTGCGCGCCCAGCCACAGCGCACCCGCACCCGCGGACCAACAGATTCCGCCGAGCTGGTGGGCGCCCCGACCCTCCGTCAGAAAGGGCCCGACGGCGCCCCGTCCCACCCTTCGGAGTGACCCGCGGCGCGTTAGGCACCCTCCCCGCGCGACCCCAAATAGCGTCCAGTAGGGTTTGGTCCGCATAAACATCCAAACCCCTGCCCGACGCAGGGCGGCGACCGACCAGCGTGGAGGCCGCAGCCGACCGCGCGGGCGAGACTCTCGGGAAGGCGCTACGTGAGTCCCAACGGCTCCGACCGCTCGTCGCGGCGCCCGATGCGGCGGAAGCTGCCGCAGGTGCTGACTGCGGGCCTGATCCTGGCGACCGCCACCGGTTGCACATACAAGGATTTCCCCCGCCTTGGAATGCCCACCCCGGTAACGGAAGAGGCTCCGCGGATTCTCTCCCTCTGGCAGGGCTCGTGGGCGGCAGCGCTCGCCACGGGCGTCCTGGTCTGGGGTCTGATCCTGTGGAGCGTCGTCTTCCACCGGCGCAGCCGCACCAAGGTGGAAGTACCGGCGCAGACGCGTTACAACATGCCCATCGAGGCGCTGTACACGGTGGTGCCCCTCATCATCGTGTCGGTGCTCTTCTACTTCACGGCACGTGACGAGTCCAAGCTCCTCAAGCTCGACGACAAGCCGGCCCACACGGTCAACGTGGTCGGCTTCCAGTGGAGCTGGGGCTTCAACTACGTCGAGAACGTTCCGGGTGGCGGCAAGGACAACGCCAAGACGTCCAAGGACCTCTCGGCGATCCCCGACAAGTTCCGCAAGGACTTCCCGGCCAGGGCCAACGGCGTCTACGACGTCGGCACGCCCGGCGAGCGGAACCCCCAGAACGGCAACCCCGGCCCGACCCTCTGGCTCCCCAAGGGCGAGAAGGTCCGCTTCGTGCTCACCTCGCGTGACGTCATCCACTCCTTCTGGGTGGTGCCGTTCCTCATGAAGCAGGACGTCATCCCGGGCCACACCAACGCCTTCGAGGTCACTCCGAACAAGGAGGGCACCTTCATGGGCAAGTGCGCCGAGCTCTGCGGCGTCGACCACTCCCGGATGCTCTTCAACGTCAAGGTCGTCTCCCCCGAGCGCTACAAGCAGCACCTCGAGGACCTGGTGAAGAAGAACCAGACCGGTTACATCCCGGCCGGCATCGAGCAGACGCCCCACGAGAAGAACCGGGAGACGAACAACCTGTGAGCATCCTCAACGAACCCCAGGGTGCCGCGGCAGCAGAAGACTCGTACGAGAACGAGCTGCCGGTCAGGCGCAAGCAGCCGGGCAACGTCGTCATCAAGTGGCTGACCACCACCGACCACAAGACGATCGGCACGTTGTATCTGGTCACGTCGTTCGCGTTCTTCTGCATCGGCGGTGTGATGGCGCTCTTCATGCGCGCCGAGCTCGCCCGCCCGGGCACGCAGATCATGTCGAACGAGCAGTTCAACCAGGCGTTCACGATGCACGGCACGATCATGCTGCTGATGTTCGCGACGCCGTTGTTCGCCGGTTTCGCGAACTGGATCATGCCGCTGCAGATCGGCGCGCCCGACGTGGCGTTCCCGCGGCTGAACATGTTCGCCTACTGGCTGTACCTGTTCGGCTCGCTCATCGCCGTGGGCGGTTTCCTCACGCCGCAGGGTGCGGCGGACTTCGGCTGGTTCGCCTACAGCCCGCTCTCCGACGCGGTCCGTTCGCCGGGCATCGGCGCCGACATGTGGATCATGGGTCTGGCCTTCTCCGGCTTCGGCACGATCCTCGGCTCGGTCAACTTCATCACCACGATCATCTGCATGCGCGCTCCGGGCATGACGATGTTCCGTATGCCGATCTTCGTGTGGAACGTGCTGCTGACCGCGGTGCTGGTCCTGCTGGCCTTCCCGGTCCTGGCCGCCGCGCTGTTCGCCCTGGAGGCGGACCGTAAATTCGGTGCGCATGTCTTCGACGCGGCCAATGGCGGCGCATTGCTCTGGCAACACCTCTTCTGGTTCTTCGGCCATCCAGAGGTGTACATCATCGCGCTACCGTTCTTCGGCATCATTTCCGAGGTCATTCCGGTCTTCTCCCGCAAGCCGATGTTCGGCTACATGGGTCTGATCGGCGCGACCATCGCGATCGCGGGTCTGTCCGTGACGGTGTGGGCGCACCACATGTACGTCACCGGCGGAGTGCTCCTGCCGTTCTTCTCCTTCATGACGTTCCTCATCGCCGTACCGACCGGCGTGAAGTTCTTCAACTGGATCGGCACGATGTGGAAGGGGTCCCTGTCGTTCGAGACCCCGATGCTGTGGGCGGTCGGCTTCCTGATCACCTTCACCTTCGGTGGTCTGACGGGCGTCATCCTGGCCTCGCCGCCGATGGACTTCCACGTCTCGGACTCCTACTTCGTGGTGGCGCACTTCCACTACGTGGTGTTCGGCACCGTCGTCTTCGCGATGTTCTCCGGCTTCCACTTCTGGTGGCCGAAGATGACCGGCAAGATGCTCGACGAGCGCCTGGGCAAGATCACCTTCTGGACGCTGTTCGTCGGCTTCCACGGCACCTTCCTCGTCCAGCACTGGCTGGGTGCCGAGGGCATGCCGCGGCGTTACGCGGACTACCTCGCCGCCGACGGCTTCACCGCGCTGAACACGATCTCCACGATCTGCTCGTTCCTGCTCGGTCTGTCGATCCTGCCGTTCTTCTACAACGTCTGGAAGACGGCGAAGTACGGCAAGAAGGTCGAGGTCGACGACCCGTGGGGCTACGGCCGTTCGCTCGAGTGGGCGACGTCCTGCCCGCCGCCGCGGCACAACTTCCTCACCCTGCCGCGCATCCGCTCCGAATCGCCGGCGTTCGACCTGCACCACCCTGAGATCGCCGCGATCGGACACATCGAGAACGACGGGCAGAAGGACACCGCTCTGTTCGGCGGCGACAAGGAGAGCGCGAAGTGAAGATCCAGGGCAAGATGTTCATCTGGCTGAGCGTCTTCGTCCTCGCCATGGCGATCGTCTATGGCGTGTGGTCGAAGGAGCCCGCCGGTACCACGGCGCTCTTCCTGGCCTTCGGCCTGTGCATCATGATCGGCTACTACCTGGCCTTCACGGCCCGGCGGGTCGACGCCTCCGCACAGGACAACAAGGAGGCGGACGTCGCGGACGAGGCCGGCGAGGTGGGCTTCTTCAGCCCGCACAGCTGGCAGCCGCTCTCCCTGGCCGTCGGTGGCGCGCTCGCCTTCCTGGGCGTCGTCTTCGGCTGGTGGCTGCTGTACTTCTCGGCCCCGATCATCCTGATCGGCCTGTGGGGCTGGGTCTTCGAGTACTACCGCGGCGAGAACCAGACCCAGTGAGCCGGTAGTTCCCGTTCAACGCCGAAGGGCCCGGACACTCCTGAGGGAGTGTCCGGGCCCTTCGGCGTGTCGGTACCCCGGACGGGTGACTTCGGCGCGCCGAACCCGGCGGATCTTCATACCGTGTGTCTATGAGCCACTCACCGCGAATTCGCACGGTACTGAGCTGCACGATGCTGGTGGCCGCCCTCGGTGCGGGGACCACGGCGTGCGGCAGCTCCGACGGCCACCCGCTCTCGGCGAAGCCGTACGACGCGGCCGGCCAGATCGCCTTCAACGGCCCCACGGGCACCCAGAAGGCGGACCCGGACAAGCCCCTGGAAGTCACCGCCCAGGGTGACGACGGACGCATCACCGACGTGACGGCCACCGACGCGACGGGCCGGTACGTGGCGGGTGAACTCTCGGCCGACGGCGCCCGGTGGCACAGCACCACCCCGCTGGCCGCGGACGCCCACTACACGGTGCGGGTGAGCACCGAGGACGAGGACGGGGCGCCGGGGCGCAAGGTCCTCGCCTTCGACACCACCACCCCCGATGACAAGAAGCGGCTGAAGGTCACCTTCGGCCCGGAGGCGGGCAAGTACGGCGTCGGACAGCCCGTCACGGCCACGCTCAGCCGCGCGGTGAAGGACAAGAAGGCCAGGGCGGTCGTCGAGCGTGCGCTCAAGGTCCGCTCGACTCCCGCCACGGAGGGCGCCTGGTACTGGGTGGACAGCAAGACCCTGCACTACCGCCCGAAGGAGTACTGGCCCGCGGGAGCGAGCGTCAGCGTCTCCAGCAACCTCAAGGGCCTCAAGGTCGACGACAAGCTGTGGGGCGCCGAGACCAAGCCGCTGGAGCTCACCATCGGCGACCGCGTCGAGGCCGTGACGGACGCCGGCTCGCACTACATGACGGTCTACCGCAACGGCGAGGAGATCAACTCCATGCCGGTGACCACCGGCAAGCCCGGCTACTCCACGCGCAACGGCGTCAAGGTGGTGCTGGGCAAGGAGTACTCCGTACGCATGACCAGCGCCAGCATCGGGTCGTCGGACTTCTACGACAAGCAGGTCTACTACGCGACGCGGGTCACCGACTCCGGCGAGTACGTGCACGCCGCGCCCTGGTCGGTGGGGTCGCAGGGGTACGCGAACACCAGCCACGGCTGCACCGGCATGAGCACCGGGGACGCCGCCTGGTTCTACGAGACCGTCCGCCAGGGCGACCTGGTGAAGGTCATCAACAGCGCCGGCGAGGACATGCCGACGTTCGGCAACGGCCTCGGCGACTGGAACATGGGCTGGAAGAAGTGGCGCAAGGGCAGCGCGCTGCTTGCCGGGGCCAAGGAAGGCCCGTCGGCGGTCGAGGCCGCCAGGCTGCGGCCGGCTGTCTGACGGAGCCGCAGAGACGCTGTCAGAGACGCACGAGAGGGGCCCACACCGCGGTGTGGGCCCCTCTCGTGGAGCACGGGCCCCTTCGGCGGGTCCGGGCGGCCCGTCAGGCCTCCACGGCCGCCTTGTCGCGCAGCAGCGCGGCCAGGGCCCGGGCGAACTCCACCGGCTCGACCGGCAGCGTCACCGCGGCCTCCGCGCGGCTCCAGGTGGCCAGCCAGGCGTCCTGGGGGCGCCCGATGAGCAGCAGGACGGGCGGGGCCTGGAAGATCTCGTCCTTGATCTGCCGGCAGACGCCCATCCCGCCGGGCGCCGACTCGCCGTCGAGGACACAGACGTCGATGCCGCCGTGGTCGAGCTCCTTGAGGACCGCGTGCTGGGTGGCGCACTCCACGAACCGGACCTCGGGAACGTCCGTCGCCGGCCTGCGACCGGTGGCCAACCGGACTTGCTCGCGGGTGCCGGCGTTGTCGCTGTAGACCAGCACCGTGGCGGTCGGCTGCATTGTTCCTCCAGTACGTCAGTGCGTCGAGCAGTGCTGAGCTGAGCTGAGCTGTGCCGTCATGGGTCGGGAACCGATGCGCGGATGCTACTCCTCCCGACACCCCGTCAACACCGGTTCGGAGCGGGCTGCGATGGGCCATCCGGGCAGGACACACCCCGTAGACACTCCGAACGGCACCCCCCGGGGTGAGGGCGGGATAAGCGACCGACATAATGTCGGTCGTGGCGACAGCAACGACAGTAGATACCGGGCACGCGCACCCGCCGGTCAATCGACCGAACCTCACCAGCGTCGGAACCATCATCTGGTTGAGTTCCGAGCTGATGTTCTTCGCGGCCCTCTTCGCGATGTACTTCACCCTGCGATCGGTGACAGGTCCTGATCACTGGAAGGAAATGGCCTCGGCCCTTAACTTCCCGTTCTCGGCGACGAACACCACGATCCTGGTGCTCTCCTCCCTCACGTGTCAGCTGGGCGTGTTCGCAGCTGAACGCGGGGATGTGAAGAAGCTCCGGATGTGGTTCATCGTCACCTTCATCATGGGTGCGATCTTCATCGGCGGTCAGGTGTTCGAGTACACCGAGCTGGTCAAGAAGGATGGGCTCTCGCTCTCCTCCGACCCCTACGGCTCGGTCTTCTACCTGACCACCGGCTTCCACGGACTGCATGTGACAGGCGGCCTCATCGCCTTCCTGCTGGTCCTCGGACGCACCTATGCGGCCAGGAGGTTCACCCACGAACAGGCGACCGCAGCCATCGTCGTGTCCTACTACTGGCACTTCGTCGATGTGGTCTGGATCGGCCTCTTCGCCACGATCTACATGATCAAGTAATCGGCGGGGTCGCTCCCGCGACGCAACCGACACATTCCAGAAGCATCGACGCAGAAGATCCTGACACCGGGGTAATCCGTGAAAAAGCTCTCCGCACGACGACGCCATCCGCTGGCGGCGGTCGTCGTCCTACTCCTCGCGCTGGCGGCCACCGGGGGGCTGTACGCCGCGTTCGCGCCGGCGGACAAGGCGCAGGCCGATGACACCGCCCAGTCCCTCGCCATCGACGAGGGCAAGAAGCTCTACGCCGTGGGCTGCTCCAGCTGCCACGGAACCGGCGGTCAGGGCTCCTCCGACGGTCCGAGCCTGGTCGGCGTGGGCGCCGCCGCTGTCGACTTCCAGGTCGGCACCGGGCGCATGCCGCTCCAGCAGCCGGGTGCCCAGGCGCCCAAGAAGAAGGTCATCTACAACCAGGCCCAGATCGACCAGCTGGCGGCGTACATCTCGTCGCTGGGTGCCGGTCCCTCGGTCCCGACCGAGAAGCAGTACAGCCCGGACGGGGCGGACATCGCCAAGGGTGGCGAGCTGTTCCGCACCAACTGCGCCCAGTGCCACAACTTCACCGGTGAAGGTGGTGCGTTGACGCACGGCAAGTTCGCGCCTTCGCTGGAGGGCGTCGCCCCGAAGCACATCTACGAGGCCATGCAGACCGGCCCGCAGAACATGCCGTCCTTCCCCGACACCACGATGCCGGAGAAGAACAAGAAGGACATCATCGCGTACCTCGACGCGGTCAACGGTGAGAAGACCGAGAGCCCTGGCGGTCTCAAGCTGGGTGGTCTGGGTCCGGTCAGTGAAGGCCTCTTCGGCTGGATCTTCGGTCTCGGCTCGCTGATCGCGGTCGCCGTGTGGGTCGCCGCTCGGACCGCAAAGGCCAAGAAGTCATGAGTAGCCAAGAGATTCCAGAGAAGAACCTGCCCAGCAAGCAGGAGACCGGGCACGGCTCGGTGGCCGAGACGGAAGAGAACCCGTTCGCCGACCCGGGGCTGCCGCCCCACGAGCACCGCGTCCAGGACATCGACGAGCGGGCCGCCAAGCGGTCCGAGCGTGCCGTGGCGTTCCTGTTCACGCTGTCGATGATCGCCACCGTGGGCTTCATCGCCTCGTACGTGGCGATCCCGGCCGACAAGAGCATCTACGTCTTCCCGATCGGTCACATCAGCGGCCTGAACTTCGCCCTGGGCCTGACCCTCGGCGTGGCCCTGTTCTGCATCGGCGCGGGCGCGGTCCACTGGGCCCGCACCCTGATGTCCGACGTGGAGATGGCCGACGAGCGGCACGAGATCGCCGCCGAGCCCGAGGTCCGCGCCAAGGTCATGGCCGACTTCAAGCAGGGTGCGGCGGAGTCCGGCTTCGGCCGGCGCAAGCTCATCCGCAACACGATGTTCGGCGCGCTGGCCCTGGTCCCGCTCTCCGGCGTCGTCCTCCTGCGTGACCTCGGTCCGCTGCCCGAGGACAAGCTCCGCCACACCAAGTGGGGCCGGGGCAAGATGCTCGTCAACATGAACACGCACGAGCCGCTGCGTCCCGCGGACGTCCAGGTCGGTTCGCTGACCTTCGCGATGCCCGAGGGGATGTCGGAGCACGACCACGACTTCCAGACGCAGATCGCCAAGGCCGCCCTGATGATCGTCCGGATCCAGCCGGAGAACATCAAGGACAAGCGCGAGCTGGAGTGGTCGCACGAGGGCATCGTGGCCTACTCCAAGATCTGCACCCACGTGGGCTGCCCGATCTCCCTGTACGAGCAGCAGACGCACCACGTCCTCTGCCCGTGCCACCAGTCCACCTTCGATCTCTCCGACGGTGCCCGAGTGATCTTCGGCCCGGCTGGTCACGCCCTGCCGCAGCTGCGCATCGGCGTGAACGAAAAGGGCTATCTCGAGGCGCTCGGCGACTTCGAAGAGCCCGTCGGTCCGGCCTTCTGGGAGCGCGGATGAGCACCACCACTTCTTCGAACGACAACCGCCAGAAGGCGCCCGCGGGTGAGCGGGTCGCGGACTGGGCGGACGGCCGGCTGGGGATCTACTCCCTCGCCAAGGCCAACATGCGCAAGATCTTTCCGGACCACTGGTCCTTCATGCTCGGCGAGATCTGCCTGTACAGCTTCCTCATCATCATCCTCACGGGTGTGTACCTGACGCTGTTCTTCCACCCGTCGATGAACGAGGTGGAGTACTCCGGCAGCTACATCCCGATGCAGGGACAGCTGATGTCGGAGGCGTTCAACTCGACCATGCACATCTCCTTCGATGTGCGCGGTGGTCTGCTGATCCGGCAGATCCACCACTGGGCGGCGCTGATCTTCCTCGCCGGCATGTTCGTGCACATGATGCGCGTCTTCTTCACGGGTGCGTTCCGCAAGCCGCGTGAGGTCAACTGGCTGTTCGGCTTCCTGCTGTTCGTCCTCGGCATGTTCACCGGCTTCACCGGTTACTCGCTCCCGGACGACCTGCTCTCCGGTACCGGTGTCCGCTTCATGCAGGGCGCCATCCTCGGAGTGCCGATCGTCGGCACGTACCTCTCGATGTTCCTGTTCGGCGGGGAGTTCCCCGGCGGCGACTTCGTGGCCCGGTTCTACTCGGTGCACATCCTGCTGCTGCCGGGCATCATGCTCGGTCTCGTGGTGGCGCACCTGATCCTGGTCTTCTACCACAAGCACACGCAGTACGCGGGCGCCGGCAAGAACAACAAGAACGTCGTCGGCATGCCGCTGCTGCCGGTCTACATGGCCAAGGCCGGAGGCTTCTTCTTCCTGGTCTTCGGTGTCATCGCGGTCATCGCGGCGATCGCCTCGATCAACCCGATCTGGGCCATCGGCCCGTACCGCCCGGACCAGGTGTCCACCGGCGCCCAGCCCGACTGGTACATGGGCTTCGCCGAGGGTCTGATCCGTGTGATGCCGGGCTGGGAGATCAACCTCTGGGGCCACACGCTGGTCCTCGGTGTGTTCATCCCGCTGGTCGTGGTCTTCCCGCTGGTCCTCGTGGCCATTGCGGTCTACCCGTTCATCGAGTCCTGGGTCACCGGCGACAAGCGCGAGCACCACATCCTGGACCGCCCGCGCAACGCCCCGACCCGTACGGCCTTCGGTGTCGCCTGGCTCACCGCGTACATGGTCATGCTCGTCGGTGGTGGCAACGACCTGTGGGCCACCCACTTCCACCTGTCGCTGAACGCGATCACCTGGTTCGTCCGGATCGCCTTCTTCGTCGGACCGGTCGTCGCCTTCATCGTCACCAAGCGGATCTGCCTGGGTCTGCAGCGGCGCGACAAGGACAAGGTGCTGCACGGCCGCGAGTCGGGCATCATCAAGCGGCTGCCGCACGGTGAGTTCATCGAGATCCACGAGCCGCTCAGCCAGGACCAGCTGCACACGCTCACCGCGCACGAGCAGTACAAGCCGGTCGAGATCGGCCCGTCGGTCGACGAGAACGGCGTCGAGCGCAAGCTGTCCGGTTCGCAGAAGCTCCGGGCGAAGCTCTCCAAGGGCTACTACGGGGAGAACAACCAGATCCCCAAGCCCACCGCCGAGGAGTACAAGGAGATCACGAGCGGCCACGGTCACCACTGATCACCTGACGCTTCACGCGCTCCGACCTTCCACGGTCGCCACGGCAGGAGCCCCGTCCAGTGCATGGACGGGGCTCTTCGCCGTCCCGGGGCTGGATAGGGTGGAGCCACCCCGGTATTCCGGGGCGTTTCCCACCCCACCGGACAGAGACCAGGAGCAGCCATGAACGCTGTGACCCCCGCAGGAGGCGACACCGCGGCGGCCCGCTCCTGGCCCGACGTGCTGAACGGTCTGCTCGACGGACGGGACCAGAGCGCCGACGACACCGCGTGGGCGATGGACCGCATCATGCGCGGAGAGGCCACCGACGCGCAGATCGCGGGCTTCGTGGTGGCGCTGCGCGCCAAGGGCGAGACCGTCGCGGAGATCTCCGGCCTGGTGCGCGCCATGTACGCGCACGCCAACGTCGTCGAGGTGCCGGGTCCGAGCGTCGACATCGTGGGCACCGGCGGCGACGGCGCCAAGACCGTCAACATCTCCACCATGTCCGCGATCGTCGTCGCGGGAGCGGGCGCCAAGGTCGTCAAGCACGGCAACCGCGCCGCCTCCAGCGCGTCCGGCGCCTCCGACGTCCTGGAGAAGCTCGGCGTCAACCTGGACCTCACGCCCCGGCGGGTCGTCGAGGTCGCCGAAGAGGCCGGCATCACGTTCTGCTTCGCCGTGAAGTTCCACCCCGCGCTGCGGTACGCCGGCGCCGCCCGCAGCCAGCTGGGGATCAGGACGGTCTTCAACCTGCTCGGCCCGCTCACCAACCCGGCGAAGGTACGGGCCCAGGCGGTCGGGGTCGCCGATCCGCGGATGGCGCCCGTCGTCGCCGGGGTCTTCGCCGAGCGCGGGCACTCCTCCCTCGTCTTCCGCGGCGACGACGGCCTCGACGAGCTGACGACGACGTCGACGTCCCGGGTCTGGACCGTGCGGGACGGCGCCGTGCGCGAGGAGCCCTTCGACCCGCGGGACGTCGGGATCGACCTGGTGCCCGTCGAGGCGCTGCGGGGCGCCGACGCCTCGTACAACGCCGAGGTGGCGCGGCGCCTCCTGGACGGCGAGAGCGGGCCGGTGCGGGACGCGGTGCTGCTGAACTCCGCGGCGGCGCTCGTGGCCCTCACACCGACCGACGAGCCGCTGGTGGAGCAGATCCGCGCCCAGATGGCCCGGGCGGCGCAGGCGATCGACTCCGGCGCCGCCAAGCGGGCCCTGGAGCGCTGGGTGTCGGCCAGCAACCGCTGAACCGCCCCCTGTGTGACGCACGGCGCAGTCCGGATCCTGGACTGCGCCTTGCGCGCCGAAGATCGTATGGCAGGATGCTGCACAGGTCATGAGTGACAGCGACTACGGCCCCGGCCCGCTGTCCGGCAACCCTCCGTCCGTGGCGGGGTGCCCCGGGTGAAGACCAGGTCGTACGCAGCAAGGCGTATGGCAAGCGCGGACCCCTCGCAACCCTGGGGTCCTGGTCCTCAAGGGAGCAGTCTCGTGAGCAAGCGAATGTGACAGGGCTTCCACGCCCCGCCTCCGCACACCCTTTTTCACCCTTCTCCCGCGCCGTCGACTTCGCTCCGGCGCGGTGAATTCGCCTGTCTCTCACGGGAGTTCGCCATGTCTGTTTCCGCCGTTGCCGTCGACGCCCCCGTCTGTGCCCCGCTGGCCGTGCTCGGCCGGGACGTCACCGTTCCGCTGGTCACCGGCGGCGAGGTGACCTACGCCGCGCTCGACTACGCGGCGAGCGCGCCGGCCCTGCAGCGGGTCTGGGACGACGTGGCCGCGTACGCGCCGTACTACGGCAGCGTGCACCGCGGCGCCGGCTACCTCTCGCAGCTGTCGACCGACCTCTTCGAGAACTCCCGCAGGACCGTCGCCGACTTCCTCGGCTGCCGCGAGGGCGACCAGGTCGTCTTCACCCGCTCCACCACCGACTCGCTGAACCTGCTGGCCGCCGCCCTGCCCGCCGGCTGCGAGGTCTTCGTCTTCGAGACCGAGCACCACGCCTCGCTGCTGCCGTGGCGCGACGCCCGCGTCACCTACCTCAACGCCCCGCGCACCCCCGACGAGGCCGTCCACACCCTGGAGCGCGCCCTCGCCGACCGCGACCCCTACGGCCCCGCCCTGGTCTGCGTGACCGGCGCCTCCAACGTCACCGGGGAGCTGTGGCCGGTGCGCGAGCTGGCCGCCGCCGCGCACGCGCACGGCGCCCGGATCGTCCTCGACGCCGCGCAGCTCGCGCCCCACCACCCGGTCTCCGTCGACGAGTTGGACGTCGACTGGGTCGCCTTCTCCGGCCACAAGCTGTACGCGCCGTTCGGCTCGGGCGTCCTCGCGGGCCGCTCCGACTGGCTGCGCGCCGCCGAGCCCTACCTCGCGGGCGGCGGCGCCTCGCGGAAGGTGACGCGGCGTTCCCAGGAAGCGGGCGGCGGCGTGGACGTGGAGTGGCACGACAGCGCGGCCCGGCACGAGGCCGGCTCGCCCAACGTCATCGGCGTCTACTCGATCGCCGCCGCCTGCAAGGCGCTCACCGAGGCGGGCTTCGAGGAGCTGGTCGCCCGTGAGCAGTACCTGATCGCGAAGGTGCGCGAGGGTCTCGCCGAGGTGCCGCAGGTGCGGATCCTCTCCCTCTTCGGTGACGACGCGCCGCGCGTGGGCGTCATCTCCTTCGTGGTGGACGGCTGGAACAGCTCGCACTTCGCCGCCGCGCTCTCCGCCGAGTACGGGATCGGCGTGCGGGACGGCCTGTTCTGCGCCCACCCGCTGGTGCGCACCCTGCTCGGCAGCGAGCCCGGCGAGCCCGGCGAGTGCGGCGCGCCCGAGGCCGCCCCCGGCGAGAAGTCGCTGAACGCCATCCGTGTCAGCTTCGGCGCGGGCACGCCCGACGAGCACGTCGAGCGTTTCGTGCGCGCGGTCAAGGAGCTGGTGGCGGACGGCGCGCGGTGGAACTACCGCACCGAGGACGGCCGTTGCGTGCCGGACACCGGCGCGGCGGCCTGACCGGACGGGCGCGGACGGCGCCTAGGAGTCGAGGCCGATCGCGAACGCGGCCTCCAGGTCGTGCTGCGAGTACGTGCGGAACGCCACGTGCGTGTCGGTCCCCTCGACGCCGGGGATCTTGCTGATCCGGCCCGGGATGACGTCCGCGAGGTCGTCGTGGCGCGGCACCCGCACCATCGCGATGAGGTCGTAGGTGCCGGTGACGGAGAAGACCTCGCTCACGGAGTCGAGGGCGGCGATCGACTCGGCGATCTCCGGGATCCGGTCCACGCTGGTCTTGATGAGCACGATCGCGGTGATCACGGCTTGCAGTCTCCCTCGGTGGCCGGTGCGGTGGCTCTCACTCTAGTCGTCCGCATCCGCCACCCCCACGCGCAGACGAAGCCCAGCGAGAAGCCCACCAGGTGCGCCAGATAGGCGACCCCCGTCCCCTTGCCGTCCTGCCCGGCGGCCAACCACTGCAGCGTCACCCAGAACGGCAGGACCACCCACGCCGGGAAGCGCAGCGGCAGAAAGAAGAGGAACGGGAAGAGGCTGGTGACGCGCGCCCTGGGGAAGAGATACAGGCAGGCACCGAGGACGGCGGAGATCGCGCCGGAGGCTCCCACGAGCGTCTGGTCGGAGCCCGCGTGCGCGGCGGCGTAGGCGAGCAGGGCGAGATAACCGCAGCAGAGGTAGAAGCACGCGTACAGGAGGTGGCCCATGCGTTCCTCGACCATGACGCCGAACACGTACAGGAAGAGCATGTTCCCGAGCAGATGAAGCCAGCTTCCGTGCACGAAGAGAGCGGTGAACGGGCCGAGCGCGGCGCGCGGGGCACCGCTGAACAGTTCGACGGGTACCACCCCCCACTGCTCGAAGTAGGCCTGCTGGGCGCCGATCAGCTCGTCGCCCCGGCCGTAGGAGGGGTTGAACCCGGAGACCGGGGAGATCAGGAAGACCACGCAGCAGAGGGCGATCAGTCCGTACGTCACCGGGGCGGTCCGCCCCCCGAGCAGCCGGCCCGCCTTCGCACTCCATGTTCGGATCATGGACGAAGCATGACGTAACGGGCGCTACCTGCCCAGGCCGCCATGCCGCTCCGCGGGCCGCCGCATCGCGCCCCTTACAGGCCTTAGGGTTACGGGCAATACGCACGAGGAAACCTGCGTAGACCCCTCGGTCGCCGAAGACGTCGCCGGACAAGTCACCGAAGAAAGCGAACAGCCACGATGACGGTTCCCCTGCCGACCGCCACCACCCGGTGGCGTTGCACGCTCTGCGGCAATCTCACGCGTTTCGATGTGACCCGCAGCTCGAAGGTCGTCGAGTATGTCCATCTCGACCTGGCCGGAGAGTCGAACGTCGAGGAACGCGAGGTGGTCAGTGAGACCATCGAGTCCGTGCGCTGCCGCTGGTGCAACGCCGTGGATCAGGTCGAACTCGTGGACAGGCCGGGCACCGACTCCTGAGGGAGCGGGGCCCGCACAGCTAGTGGGGTGACGGATGGTGGAGAGCTCAGGCGGGGAGCCGGACGACGGCACCGCTGAGGTGCTCGACCGTCCGCTGCCCGACGGGGTCCGGCGGCGGGTCGTGCAGATCGTCTCGGACGGCTTCGGCGGGCTGACCCTGGCGGAACTGCCCGCCCAGCTGCGGCAGTACGCCCGGTTCACGCCGACCCGGCGCGCGAAGTTCGCGGCCAACGCCATGGCGGCCGCGCTGGAGCACGACACGCTCTTCCGCCAGCGCATCGGCGAACGCCTCAGGGAGGCGCAGCCCGAGCTCGCCGCCGCCCTGGACGCGGGCTCGCCGCCACCGGCCGCCGATCCGCTGGACGTGGCGGCCGCGGCCTATGTGCTGCGCCCCGCCGGCTGGGTGAAGCTGGTCACCGCCGCGGGCGAGGAGGCCCAGCGGGCCGACGCCGAGCGCGTCGACGACGAGACCCGGGCCGAGCTGGACCGGCTGCGCGAGGAGCTCGCCGCGGCCCGCGGCCAGACCAAGGCGGAGACCGAGCGGCTGCGCGTCGAGCTGGAGACGGTGCGCAAGGAGGCCGAGTCGACGCACCGCAAGCTGCGCGGCGCGCTCAGCGACGTCAAGCGCGGCGAGGCCGCGCTGCGCAAGGCCGCCGCGGAGATCGAGGCGGTGCGCGCCGAGGGCCAGACCCAGCTGTCCGCCGCCGAGAGCGAGAGCCGGCGGCTCAAGGCGCGGCTCGGCGAGACGGAGGCCGCCCTGGAGGCCAGTCGGCGCGCCGCCCGCGAGGGCCGCAGCGTCGAGGACATGCGGCTGCGGCTGCTGCTCGACACGGTCCTGGACGCCGCGCAGGGGCTGCGGCGCGAGCTGGCGCTGCCGCCCGTCTCGGTGCGGCCCGCCGAGACCGTGGACGCCGTCGAGCCGGGCCGGATGTCGCCCAAGGACATCGCCGCCCGCGCGCTCTCGGAGAGCGATCCGGCCATTCTGGATCAGCTGCTCGCCCTGCCGCAGGCCCATCTGGTGGTCGACGGCTACAACGTCACCAAGACCGGCTATCCGACGATGCCGCTGGAGAAGCAGCGGCTGCGGCTGCTCGGCTCGCTCTCGCAGCTCGCCCTGCAGTCCGGCGCCGAGGTCACCTGTGTCTTCGACGGCGCGGAGCTGGCCGCGCCGGTGCTGCTCGCGCCGCCGCGCGGGGTGCGGGTGCTGTTCTCCAAGCCCGGTGTCACCGCCGACGAGTTGATCCGTCAGCTGGTGCGCGCGGAGCCGCCGGGCCGTCCCGTGGTCGTCGTCTCGACCGACCGCGAGGTGGCCGACGGGATCGCCAAGGCGGGGGCGCGGCCGGTGGCTTCGGCCGTGCTGCTGAAGCGGCTTTCGCGGAGCTAAGTGACGTCCCGTAACTCCTGGGCCGTATGCCCGAATTGAGCGATGCGGCGGGCGACGTAGCGTCAGAAGATCATTACTGGCTGTGCGTTATCGGTAAAGAATGCGCTTCGCGACCGGTTTTTTACTGATGGGATTTGAACTGATCACAAGAAGGTCACTAAGGTCTCGCCTCGAACCCCCGCTCGGTTGATCACCCATCCGGGGTGGCGGCGGTGGTACCCGCCCGCCGCGTCCCGGTAGGCGGCCGGAGGAAGAAGGAGCCGCCCGCGTGGCGTCCCACCGTCGACCCAAGCAGCCGAGCCGCACCCGCGTGACCGTGCTCACCGCGACCGCCGCCGCTGCCGTGGCCCTCACCTCGCAGGGTGCCGCCCAGGCCGCACCGAAGCCGAGCAAGGACGAGGTCAAGTCCAAGGTCGACAAGCTCTACGAAGACGCGGAGCGGGCCACCGACAAGTACAACGGGGCCAAGGAGAAGCAGGAGAAGCTGGAGAAGCAGATCGGCGACCTCCAGGACAAGGTCGCCCGCGGCCAGGAGGACCTCAACGACCTGCGCGACGGCCTCGGTTCGATGGCCAGCGCCCAGTACCGCTCCGGCGGCATCGACCCCTCCCTGCAGCTCTTCCTCTCCTCCGACCCGGACGACTACCTCGACAAGGCGTCCACGCTCGACCAGCTGAGCAGCCAGCAGGTCGACGCCCTCAAGAAGATCCAGAAGAAGCAGCGGGACCTCGCGCAGCAGCGCAAGGAGGCCGCGGGCAAGCTGGACGACCTCGCCGACACGCGCGAGGAGCTCGGCAAGAAGAAGAAGGAAGTCCAGGGCAAGCTCGGCGAGGCGCAGCGGCTCCTCAACACGCTGACCGCCAAGGAGAAGGCCGCCCTGGCCGCCAAGGAGCAGAAGCGCGCGAGCCGCGCCCAGGGCGAGCGCGCCGACCTCGGCGACGAGAAGCCCGCCTCCGGCCGCGGCGCCGCAGCCCTCAGCGCCGCCGCCACCCAGATAGGCAAGCCCTACGTCTCCGGCGGCACCGGCCCCAACTCCTACGACTGCTCGGGCCTGACCCAGTGGGCGTTCGCGCAGGCCGGCGTGCACATCACCCGGACCACGTACACCCAGCAGAACGACGGCACGAAGATCGGCCGCGGCGAGCTCAAGCCCGGCGACCTGGTGTTCTTCAACAACCTCGCGCACGTCGGCTTCTACGCCGGCAACGGCCAGGTGCTGCACGCCCCGCACCCCGGCGCCTCGGTGCGCTACGAGTCGATGTCCTACCTCGGCTCCTTCCAGTTCGGCGTCCGCGTCTGAGCGGAGCGCCCGCCGCTTCGCTACCCCTGACGTCAACGCCGTGCCGACACCGCCCAAACGGGCGAATTCCGGCAACTCCCGCTGACCCCACGCCCCGTTGGTGACCTGGTCCGAGACGGGGCGTCGGGCTGTCCACGCCCGTCGTGCACCCCGCGAGGTCTTTGGCCGCCGCGTGTCCGCACGGCTACTGTCGGCGCGCATTCCCCCGGACAGCCGGGGGTTCGTCAGCGGAAGGGAGAGCGGCTTCCCGTGGGGTCCCATCGCCGTCCCGCACAGCCCGGTCTCGACCGGAGCACGCGCGTGACCGTCCTTTCAGCCGCCGCGGCCACCGCGGCGGCGGCCCTCGGCGCCGCGCCCGCGGGTGCCGCGCCGCAGGACAAGCCGTCCGACACCCGGGCCACCGTGGACCGGCTGTACGAGCAGGCCGAGCAGGCGACCGAGCTGTACAACAAGGCCGATGAGCGCGCCGACAAGCTGCGCGAGCAGGTCGGCCGGGCCAAGGACGGCGTCGCGCGCGGCCAGGAGCGCATCAACCGGATGCGCGGGGCGCTCGGCGCGCTCGCCGGCGCGCAGTACCGCTCCGGCGGCATCGACCCCTCGCTGGCCCTGCTGCTCTCCTCCGACCCGGACGGCTACCTCGACCGGGCCTCGGTCCTCGACCGCGTCGGCGCCCGGCAGGCGGGCGAACTCGCCGATCTGCAGCGGGCCCAGCGCACGCTCGCCCAACAGCGCGCGGAGGCGGGCCGCAAACTCGCCGAGCTGGAGAAGAGCCGCACCGCCGTCGCCCGCCACAAGCGCACCGTCGAGCACAAGCTGGCCAGGGCGAGGAAGCTGCTCAACTCCCTGTCGGACGACGAGCGCGACGCGTACAAGAGATCCTCGCGCTCCGGCGAGCGCGCCGAACTGCCCGAGCTCGGCGGCGCCCCGGCCTCCTCGCGGGCCGCCGCCGCCATCGCGGCCGCGCGGTCCGCGGTCGGCCGCCCGTACGTGTGGGGCGCCAACGGGCCCTCCGGATTCGACTGTTCGGGCCTCATGCAGTGGTCGTACGGCCAGGCCGGTGTCGCCCTGCCGCGCACCTCGCAGGCCCAGCGGTACGCCGGGCGCCAGGTCTCCCTGTCCGAGGCCAGGCCCGGCGACCTGGTCGCCTACCGCGACGACGCCAGCCACATCGGGATGTACATGGGCAACGGCCAGGTGGTCCACGCCCCGTACCCCGGGGCCGCCGTCCGCTACGACCCGGTCGGCATGATGCCGGTCTCCTCCGTGACGCGGGTCTGACCGGCGGGCGGCGGGATCCGCCCCGTACGATCGGGAAGGTGGCTGGTCGCGGACGCGGGTCGTGGGTGGTGGCGCTGTGCGGCGCGCTCTGCCTCGCCCTGCTCGCCGGATGCGGCGGCGACCCGGTCCCGGACGCCGCCGCCGACGACGTCCGCAGACTCCTGGAGCGGCGCGCACGGGCCGTCCTCGCCGACGACGCGGCGGCGTACCGGCGGACCGAGCGGCCCGCGAAGGGCGCCCCGGACCTCTTCGCCCGCGTCGACGACGTGCCGCTGGACTCCTGGGAGTACCGGCTGACCGGGCTGGAGCGCACCGGCGCCGAGGCCACCGCGAGCGCCGAACTCCTCTACCGCGTCAAGGGCTACGACCGCGCCCCGGTCACCGCGGAGCGCACGCTCACGCTGCGCCGCCGCGACGGCCGCTGGTACGTCACCGCCGAGCGCCCCGCGAAGAAGTCCGGCCAGCAGCTCTGGGACCAGGGGCACGTACGCGTCGAGCGGGGCGCGCACAGCCTCGTCCTCGGCGTCGGGCAGAGCGCCGCGGAGCTGCGCGCCCACCGCGAGCTGGCCGACCGTGCGGTGCCCCACGTGCGGGAGGCCTGGCCGGGCGGCTGGCCGGGCAAGGTCGTCGTCCTCGTGCCGCACTCGCTGGACGACATGGCGGGGCTGCTCGGGGCGTCCGCGTCCGGGTACCGGGGGATCGCGGCGGTCACCACGGGTGAGGCGGGCGGCTCCGGCCGGGCGCCCGCCGACCGGATCATCGTCAACCCCGAGGCGTACGGCGTCCTCGGCGACTTCGGCAAACAGGTCGTCCTCACCCATGAGGCGACCCACGTGGCGACCCGCGCGCAGACCTCCGCGGCCACCCCGCTCTGGCTCTCCGAGGGCTTCGCGGACTGGGTGGGCTACCGCGACACGGGGCGCAGCGCGGCGCAGGCCGCGCCCGAACTACGGCGTGCGGTGCAGCGCGGGGAGGTGCCGGACGCGCTTCCGAAGGACGAGGACTTCGGTTTCGCGGGGGACGCGACGCGGCTCTCGGGGGCCTACGAGGGCGCCTGGCTGGCCTGCCGGATGATCGCCGAGCAGTGGGGCGAGCGGAAGCTGACGGACTTCTACCGGGCGGTGGGCGCCCACGAGGAGCGGGCGGGCGCGGTCGGGGACGCGCTGCGGGACGTCCTGGACACCACGTCCGACGACTTCACGGCGCGCTGGCGTACGTATCTGCGCGCGGAGCTCGGCTGAGCTGTTCCGGCACCGGCTGCCGCTGTGCCCGGTACGGTTCGGACACCGTCTGCCGCCACAGGTTCCGGCAGGCCAGCAGGGTCGCCGCGACCAGCAGGCCGTTGCGCACGAGGAGCAGTGCCACGCCCAGCGGATCGCTCGCCACGACGTGCGAGAACCAGACCGGGAACTCCAGGAACGTGACGAACGTGGCCGCGAGCACCAGCCGCGCCGGGACCGCCATGCGGCTGCCGCGGAACGCCAGGCAGACCGAGCCGACGCCGACCAGCCAGAGCATGTACTGCGGGCTGATCACCCGGCTCGTGGTGGTGAACAGGAGCACGGCCACGAAGGCCGCGTCCGCGGGCGTGCTCGCGACCCGGGCCGCGGCCCGCAGCCGCCACACCAGGAGCCAGCAGAACGCCGCGACCGTCAGCCCCTGCGCCGCGGTGCTCACCAGCGGCACGTACGGGCCGAGGAACTCCACCGAGCCGTAGTTGAGCCGCACTTCGCCCCGCCAGCCGAGGTGCCGCCCGACGTGCAGGACGAGGGCGCCGAGGGACTCCACCTCGGTGCCGCGGTCGCGCTGGAAGGTGAGGAAGGCCAGGGCGCCCGGCATCGGCACGACGAAGGCCAGCGTGAGGGCGCAGGCCGTGCCCGCCGCCGCGGCCCAGGACCGCCGGGTCGCCCGCCCGCGCGGGGCGCCGACGAGCAGCAGCACCGGCCACACCTTGAGCAGCGCCCCGAACCCGGCGAGCACCCCCATGGTGCGCGGGTGCCGCGCCCCGGCGAGCAGCGCGGCGACCGCGACGGCGACCACCATCACGTCGTACCGGGCGTACACGGTGGGCCCCAGCAGGGCCACGCCCACCACCCACGTCCAGGCGCCCCGGGGTGACTTGCCGGGGCGCCGGCCCGCGTACAGGAGCAGTCCGCACACCGCGGCGTCGCAGAGCAGGGCCAGGACGAAGAAGGCCGTGGCGTAGCCGAGGAAGGGCAGCGCGGCGGGGGAGAGGACGGCGAGGGCGGCGGCGGGCGGGTACTGCCAGGTGACGTCGTCGAGCGGGAAGGTGCCGGTGCGCAGGACCTCGTACCAGCCCTGGTAGATGACGGAGACGTCGCTGGTCACGTCCGGGCCGGGGCCGGCGAGCACATGGAGGACGCACAGCAGCAGGACGGTTCTGGTCAGGACCCAGACGGTCAGGATGCGCATCATGTGCACTTCGCCCCTTTCCCGCTACTTCATTGTGATTCGGGGAGCCATGATGCCGGGCCGGTCCGGGCGAGGGCGAAGAGGCTGGGCCGTGCGGCGGTGCGGAGGGGGTGGTGGCGCGGAGGGCGCTCCGTGCCGCGGCGGGCCTTTCGGTACTGTCGTGCGCGATGCACAAGACCCTGATCGTCACGAACGACTTCCCGCCCAGGCCCGGTGGCATCCAGGCGTTCCTGCACAACATGGCGCTGCGCCTGGACCCCGAGCAGATCGTCGTCTACGCCTCCACCTGGAAGCGCGGCCGCGAGGGGGCCGAGGCCACCGCCGCCTTCGACGCCGAGCAGCCCTTCCAGGTCGTACGCGACCGTACGACGATGCTGCTGCCCACCCCGCGCGTCACCAGCCGCGCGGTCTCGCTGCTGCGCGAACACGGCTGTACGTCGGTGTGGTTCGGGGCGGCGGCGCCGCTCGGGCTCATGGCGCCCGCGCTGCGCCGGGCGGGCGCGCGCCGGCTCGTCGCCACGACCCACGGCCACGAGGCGGGCTGGGCCCAACTGCCCGCCGCGCGCGGGCTGCTGCGGCGGATCGGCGAGTCGACGGACACGATCACCTATCTCGGTGAGTACACCCGCTCACGGATCGCCGGGGCGCTGACCCCGGCGGCGGCGGGCCGCATGGTCCAACTGCCGCCCGGCGTCGACGAGAAGACCTTCCACCCCGGCTCCGGCGGCGCGGAGGTACGGGCCCGGCTCGGCCTCACCGACCGGCCGGTCGTGGTCTGCGTCTCGCGTCTGGTGCCGCGCAAGGGGCAGGACACGCTGATCCTCGCCATGCCGGGGATTCTCGCCGCGCAGCCGGACGCGGTGCTGCTCGTCGTGGGGGGCGGCCCTTACGAGGAGGACCTGCGCCGGCTCGCCGCCGAGACGGGGGTTGCCGATTCCGTGCGGTTCACCGGGGCGGTGCCGTGGGGGGAGCTTCCCGCGCACTACGGCGCGGGCGACGTCTTCGCCATGCCGTGCCGGACGCGGCGCGGGGGCCTCGACGTGGAGGGCCTCGGCATCGTCTACCTGGAGGCGTCCGCGACGGGCCTTCCGGTCGTCGCCGGTGACTCCGGCGGGGCACCGGACGCGGTGCTCGACGGGGAGACGGGCTGGGTGGTCCGCGGCGGCTCGCCCGAGGAGGCGGCCGACCGGATCGTCGCCCTGCTCGGCGACGGGGCGCTTCGCGCGCGGATGGGAGAGCGGGGCCGGGCGTGGGTGGAGGAGAAGTGGCGCTGGGATCTGTTGGCGGAGCGCCTCCGTGACCTCCTGTGACGCGGGCCGTCTGCCCCGCCGCCGTGGCTGATCGCGCAGTTCCCCGCGCCCCTGAAAGCGGCTGCGCCGCCTCCCGGGGTGCGGGGGGAGCGTGAAGGGGGAATGCGGGGCGCAGCCCCGGCATTCAGGGGCGCGGGGAACTGCGCAGGCGACCACGAACCAGCCGCACTCGCGGGCGCGGAAGAGGCCCCCACGCCGAGTGGGCGCCACCGTCACCACGTCATGACGCTAACCGCGATAGATCGACTCGATCTCGTCCGCGTAGTCCTTCGCCACGACGTTCCGCTTCAGCTTCAGCGACGGCGTCAGATGGCCCGACTCCTCCGTGAACTGGGAGCCGAGGACCCGGAACTTCCGTACGGACTCCGCCTTGGAGACCGCCGCGTTGCCGTCGTCCACCGCGCTCTGGATCGCCGCGAGCAGATCCGCGTCGTCCCGCAGCGACGCCGCCGTCGACCCCGCCGGCTTGCCGTGCTCCGCGGCCCACCGGCCGAGGAACTCGTCGTCGACCGTGACCAGCGCGCCGACGAAGGGGCGGCCGTCGCCGACCACCATGCACTCGGCGACCAGCGCGTGCGCGCGGATGCGGTCCTCGATCACGGCGGGGGCCACGTTCTTGCCGCCCGCGGTGACGATGATCTCCTTCTTGCGGCCGGTGATGCGCAGATACCCGTCCTCGTCGAGGGTGCCGATGTCACCGGTGTGGAACCAGCCGTCGGCCAGCGCCTCCTCGGTGGCGCCCTCGTTGTTCCAGTACTCCTTGAACAGGTGCTCGCCGTGGAGCAGCACCTCGCCGTCGTCGGCGATGCGGACCACCGAGCCGGGGAGCGGCTGGCCGACCGTGCCGATCTTCTGGCGGTCCCACGGGTTGAAGGCGGTGGCCGCGCAGGACTCGGTCAGGCCGTATCCCTCGAGGACCGTGAAGCCGATGCCGCGGAAGAAGTGGCCGAGGCGCTCGCCGAGCGGCGCGCCGCCGGAGATCGCGTACTCGCCGCGACCGCCGAGGACCGCGCGCAGCTTGCTGAAGACCAGCTTGTCGAAGATCTTGTGCTTGACCTTCAGGCCCAGGGACGGGCCCGAAGGGGTGTCGAGCGCGCGGCTGTACGCGATGGCCGTGTCCGCGGCCTTGTCGAAGATCTTGCCCTTGCCGTCGGCCTGCGCCTTGGCGCGCGCCGAGTTGTAGACCTTCTCGAAGACGCGCGGGACGCCCAGGACCATGGTCGGCCGGAAGGAGGCGAGTTCGTCCGTGAGGTGTTTGACGTCGGGCGCGTGGCCGAGCTTGATCGGCGCCATCAGCGCGGCGACCTCGACGAGCCGTCCGAAGACGTGCGCGACGGGCAGGAAGAGCAGGACCGAGCACTCGCCGGTACGGAAGAGCGGCTTGAGGCGCTCCACCACGTTGCCGCACTCCGCGAAGAAGCTGCGGTGGGTGAGCACGCAGCCCTTGGGGCGTCCCGTGGTGCCCGAGGTGTAGACGATGGTGGCCGGGTCGTCGGCGCCCGCGACCGCGCTGCGCTCGTCGACGGTCTCGTCTGCGACCTCGGCGCCGGCGGCGTGCAGCTCCTCGACGCCGCCCTTGTCGATCTGCCAGACGTGCGCGAGGCCGGGCAGCCGGTCGCGCACGGACTCCACGGCGGCGGCGTGCGCGTCGAGCTCGACGACGCAGGCCACGGCACCGGAGTCGCCGAGGATCCACTGGATCTGCTCGGCCGAACTCGTCTCGTACACCGGGACGGTGACCGCGCCGGCGCTCCAGATGGCGAAGTCGAGGAGCGTCCACTCGTAACGGGTGCGGGACATCAGGCCGACCCGGTCGCCGGGGCCCACCCCCGCGGCGATCAGGCCCTTGGCGGTGGCGCGCACGTCGGCGAGGAAGGCCTTGGCGGTGACGTCCTGCCAGCGGCCGTCGACCTTGCGGCCGATGACGGCGACATCCGGGTGCTGCGCGGCATTTCTGCGGACGATGTCGGTCAGATTGCCGTCCGCAGGGACCTCGTACAGGGCCGGAAGGCTGAACTCGCGCAAGACTGCTGCTCCTACATAGGGCGCCGGCGCCACGACGTCGTGTGCTGCGACGGTGCGGTCCAAGATCGGGCAGGTGCTCAGTCGAGATGGGGGGCTGAGCACTACTGGACTGCCCGGACGTTACCCACCGGTATGGCTTGTTCGGTAGGGGGGCAGGCCCAGATGTTCGGTGCGTCACACGTCGCTGTGGTCTGCAGCGCACAGTACGCCACCGTCTTCCCGACTCGGAAGTAACCGCAGGTCCGGCCGGTGGACGGGCGCCGGGCCGTGGCCCCTACCCTCCGCGGGGCCGCCGTCCTAGGGTGATCGGCATGCCAGGTTTCCGGGTCAATGTGGTCAGTGACGTGCACGGCAACGCCGAGGGGCTCGCCCGCGCGGGGGAGGGCGCGGACGCGCTCGTCTGCCTGGGTGACCTCGTGCTCTTCCTCGACTACGCCGACCACTCGCGCGGTATCTTCCCCGACCTCTTCGGCGCGGAGAACGCCACCAGGCTGGTGGAACTGCGCACCGCCCGCCGGTTCGACGAGGCCAGGGAGTTCGGCGGCCGGCTCTGGGCGGACGTCGACCGCGCCGCGGCCATCGAGAGCGCGGTCCGCAAGCAGTACGCCGAAATGTTCGCGGCCTTCCCCACTCCGACCTACGCCACCTACGGCAATGTCGACATCCCCGCCCTGTGGCCCGAATACGCCGGACCCGGTATCAGCGTCCTGGACGGCGAGCGGGTGGAGATCGGCGGCCGCGTCTTCGGCTTCGTCGGCGGCGGCCTGCGCACCCCGATGCGGACGCCGTACGAGATCAGCGACGAGGAGTACGCGGCCAAGATCGAGGCGGTCGGCGAGGTCGACGTGCTGTGCACGCACATCCCGCCGGACGTACCCGAGCTCCTCTACGACACGGTGGCCCGGCGCTTCGAACGCGGCAGCGCGGCCCTGCTCGACGCGGTCCGGCGCACCCGTCCCACGTATGCGCTCTTCGGCCACGTCCACCAGCCGCTGGTCCGGCGCATGCGCGTCGGCGCGACGGAGTGCGTGAACGTCGGGCACTTCGCGGGGTCCTCACGGCCCTGGGCCCTGGAGTGGTGAGAGCGAACCGCGCGGTAGCCTTCACGCGGTAGGACCACCTCGGACACCCGCGTACCGGACCGCATCTGGAGGAGCCACGGCCATGGCCGAACACACCAGCTCGAGCATCACGATCGAGGCGGCACCGGCCGAGGTCATGGGGGTGATCGCCGACTTCGAGCGCTACCCCGACTGGACGGGTGAGGTGAAGGAGGCCGAGGTCCTCGCCACCGACGAGCGGGGCCGCGCCAAGGAGGTCCGCCTCGTCATGGACGCGGGCGCGATCAAGGACGACCAGACGCTCGGCTACACCTGGACCGGGGACGACGAGGTGAGCTGGACCCTGGTGAAGTCGCAGATGCTGCGCTCCCTGGACGGCTCCTACCTGCTGCGCCCCGCGGGGTCCGGTACCGAGGTCACGTACAGGCTGACGGTCGACGTCAAGATCCCCATGCTCGGCATGATCAAGCGCAAGGCGGAGAAGGTCATCATCGACCGCGCCCTGGCGGGCTTGAAGAAGCGGGTCGAGTCCAAAGAGGCCTGAGGGGCCTGAGGGGCGGGCCTGAGGGGTAAGCGGGGCGCAGCCCCAGCTTCCCGGGGGCGCGGGGAACGGCGCGAGCAACCCCACTCAACCGAGCGCCGCGAACAAGCAACGCCCCCCCACGGCGAGTGGGCGCCCAACCAAGCCGCCCAGGAGGGTGGGCAGGGCGAAGCCCGCCTCCCCAGGGGCGCGGGGAACGGCGCGAGCAACCACCCCCCACCGCAAGCCGCAACCGAACAGCCCCCCCCCACGGCGAGTGGGCGCCCCCGTCAAGCCCGGCGCAGCCTCACGTACCGTTCACCCACATGCGCACCCTCCTCGTCACCGGCCCCGGCGGCTCCGGCCGGACCACGCTCGCCGCGGCCACCGCACTCGCCGCCGCGCGCGCGGGCCAGCGGACCCTGGTGCTCTCCGCCGACCGCGCCGACACCCTCGGCACGGTGCTCAGCGGCCCCGGCGGCCCCGGCGCCCCCGGCGCCGACGCGCACCCCGGGCTCACCACCCGCCGGCTCGCCCCCGACGACCGCTTCCGTGCCGACCTGCTCGCCGTGCAGGAACGTGCCTCCTCCGCCCTCGACCTGCTCGGCGCCGAGCGGCTCGACGGCGAGGAGCTCACCCCGCTGCCCGGGGCCGAGGAGCTGGCCCTGCTCCGCGGCCTGCGCGACGCGGCCCGGGAGGCCGGCCGGGACGGCGGCCACGACACCGTGGTCGTCGACCTGCCGGCCGCCCCCCGCGCACTCGCGATCCTCGCGCTCCCCGAGCAGCTCCGCCGCTATCTGCGCCGGCTCCTGCCGCCCGAACGGCAGGCCGCCCGCGCCCTGCGCCCCATGCTCGGCCGGCTCGCCGGCGTCCCGCTGCCCGCCGCCTGGCTGTACGAGAGCGCGGCCCGCCTGGAGGACGAACTCACCGCCGTCCAGCGCGTGATCGAGGCCCCCGGCACCACCGTCCAGCTGGTCGCCGAGCCCGGCCCCGCCGGCGCCGACGCCGTCCGCGCCACCGCCACCGGCCTGGCCCTGCACGGCCTGCGCGCCGACACCCTGATCGCCAACCGCGTGCTGCCGGACGCGAGCGCGGACACCTGGCTCGCCGGGCTCGCCGCCCAGCAGCACAAGACGCTCGACGACTGGGAGGCCGCGTACGGCCGCGTCGGCCGGGTCCCGCACCTCGGCCGCGACCCGCGCGGCGCCGACGACCTCGCCGCCCTCGGCCTGCCGGCCCCCGCCGCCGCGCCCGCCCCCGTCGCCTGGCCCGTCACCGAGGCTCCCGCCGACGAGCCGGACCACCGCTACGTCTGGCACCTGCCGCTCCCCGGCGTCGCCCGCGACGAGCTCGGCCTCATCCGCCGCGGCGACGAACTCGCCGTCACCGCGGGACCCTTCCGCCGCATCGTCACCCTGCCGTCCGCGCTGCGCCGCTGCACGGTGGCGGGGGCGGGGCTGCGCGACGGCGAGCTGCGGGTGCGGTTCGCCCCCGACCCCGGCCTCTGGCCGCGCGGGAACTGAGTCCCGCCGCCGCACGGACGGTGAACGCGTGACCGCCATTCGGGTAACGTCGAGTGGCATGAGCGATGCCACCGAGCGCGAAGCCCCCGAAGTCGACGCCGACGCCTGGGAGCAGGCCTGCGCCGAGGATCTCGCGGCCGAGCGGGCCCGCCGCCGCGACCGGTACGGAGCCCCCACCGGATCGGCCGCCGAGGAACTGCGCAAGCTCGTCGACGCCGTCTCCGAGAAGCTCTCCGGCCTGCAGACACCGCTGCTCGGCGCGGTCGCGCAGGGCGCCGTCGAGCAGACGATCAAGCAGGTCGTCCGGGAGGCGAAGGCCGCCGTCGAGCCGGTCATCGAGCGCAACCCGGACGTCTTCGACCACCTCGCGGCGGCCGGCTCCGAGCTGCTCGCCGCCTACCGCTCCGCGGCCCGGGGCCAGGAGGGCCGGTGGACCCGCGGCGACGGCCCGGCCGGCGGCGCGCAGGACGGGCCGAAGAGCGGCGCCGGGGGCGGTGCCGAGGGCGGCGCGCAGGGCCGGGACCGCCGGGACGAGGGCCCCGCGGCCGGGGAACACATCGATCTGGACTGACCCCCCTCGGGTACGGTGGGCCGTAGCGGGGCTCGATCGAACTGAGGGATTCATGGGACTCACCATCGGCGTCGACATCGGCGGCACCAAGATCGCGGCCGGAGTGGTCGACGAGGACGGCAACATCCTCTCGACCTTCAAGGTGCCGACCCCTGGTACTTCCGAGGCCATCGTCGACGCGATCGCCTCCGCCGTCGCGGGCGCACGGGCCGGGCACGAGATCGTCGGCGTCGGCATCGGCGCCGCCGGATACGTCAACCGCCAGCGCTCCACGGTCTACTTCGCGCCGAACATCGACTGGCGCCAGGAGCCGCTCAAGGAAGAGGTCGAGAAGCGCGTCGGCCTGCCGGTCGTCGTGGAGAACGACGCCAACGCCGCGGCCTGGGGCGAGTACCGCTTCGGCGGCGGCAAGGGCCACCGCAACGTCATCTGCATCACGCTCGGCACCGGCCTCGGCGGCGGCATCATCATCGGCAACAAGCTGCGCCGCGGCCACTTCGGCGTGGCCGCCGAGTTCGGCCACATCCGGATGGTGCCGGACGGCCTGCTCTGCGGCTGCGGAAGCCAGGGCTGCTGGGAGCAGTACGCCTCCGGCCGCGCCCTCGTGCGGTACGCGATGCAGCGCGCCAACGCCACCCCCGAGAACGCCGAGTACCTGCTCTCGCTGGGCGACGGCACCCCCGAGGGCATCGAGGGCAAGCACATCTCGATGGCCGCCCGGCAGGGTGACGCCGTCGCGATCGACTCCTACCGCGAGCTGGCCCGCTGGGCGGGCGCCGGCCTCGCCGATCTGGCGTCGCTCTTCGACCCGTCCGCGTTCATCGTCGGCGGCGGCCTCTCGGACGAGGGCGAGCTGGTCCTCGACCCGATCCGCAAGTCCTTCAAGCGCTGGCTCGTCGGCGCCGCGTGGCGCCCCGAGGCCCAGGTGATCGCCGCCCAGCTGGGCAACGACGCGGGGCTCGTCGGCGCGGCCGACCTGGCGCGGGAGCCTGATCCCGTCATGTGACATCGCCCCGTACGGCGCACCGGTGCCCGTCGCGTCCCCTCCGGGAGCGGCGGGCACTGTCGTATCTTGATCGCCATGGCCAGCGAACCGCTCCCCAACTCCCGCACCGAACCGGACGGTTCGGCCGTCATCCGGGTGCTCAGCTACAACATCCGCTCGATGCGCGACGACACCGCCGCGCTCGCCCGGGTCATCTCCGCCTGCGCCCCCGACCTGGTCCTGATCCAGGAGGCCCCGCGGTTCTTCCGCTGGCGCAAGAAGCTGGCCCGGCTGGCGCGCGCGGCCGACCTGGTGATCCTCTCCGGCGGCGGCAGCGCGGCGGGACCCGCGCTGCTCTGCTCGCTGCGCGCCACCGTCGAGCGCACCGAGGACGTGCTGCTGCCGCTCACCCCCGGCCTGCACCGGCGCGGCTTCGCCACCGCCGTCGTCCGGTTCGGGGGCGCCCGGCTCGGTGTCCTGAGCGCTCACCTGAGCCTGCAGGGCGACGAGCGGTACGAGCAGGGCGGCATGCTCCTCGACCGGCTCGCGGGGATGAGCGTGGAGCACGCGGTGGCGGGCGGCGACCTCAACGAGCGGCCGGACGGGCGGACGTTCCGCAGGCTCGCCGGCGCGCTGACGGACTGCTGGGCGGCGAAGCCCTGGGGGAGCGAGAACACCTCGACGCCCGCCGATCCGCACCAGCGCATCGACGCGCTCTTCACCACCCCCGGCATCGAAGTTCTGGGCTGCGGCGTGCCGTTGCGGCTGGCCGGGGTGAGCGAGGACGACCTGAGGGCGGCCACGGACCACCTGCCGGTCCTGGCCGCCCTCAGGGTTCCCGCGTCCCGCCGGGGCGACGAGGCCCGGTGAGGTCTACGGCCGCTGCTTCATCTTGTCGACGACCGCCCACTCGACGGTGTGCGACAGCTGGGTGTACGTCTTCTTTCCGTCAGGCGAGACCCGCTCATCACCAAAGCCCAGGAACGCATAGGACTTCGGGTCGAAGATGAGGTACTTGCCCTTGGAATGGGAGGGGTAGGCGATCCCCACACCGGGACGCCCGGCGGAGTCCACGACCCCCTCGACCGTCTTGACGCCGGGCACGAGCGCCAGTCCTTCGTAGGCCGCCGCGCGCAGCCCTTCGGGCAGCGCCGGAGCCTTCAGGAGCTCGCCGAGCAGGAAGTAGGCCTGCCACCGGTCGTCCTTGGTGAGTGCACTGATCGGGGTGTCGGTGCTGCCCAGGAACACGATGGCCGGGACGAGCTTCTCGGGGTCGGTGGGCAGCTTCTTCAGCTCGGCCCACCGGCGGGGCGGCCACACCCCCTGACCCCTGCTCATGGGCTCCTCCCACATGACCTTGCCGAGCTCCATGGACAAGGAGCGCTTGGAGCCGTCCACCGACTCCCACATCTCGTCGGTGTAGGTCCTGACCTCGCCGGTCTTCCGCTCCGTTTCCCTGATGATCCGCTTGGAGTAGAGGAACTGGTCGTCGCGGGGTACCACGGTCCGCTTCTCGTGCCTGCGTTCCCGGGTGGCCGCGCCGCTGAGCACCTTCGCGGCGGCGACGGTGGCCGCGTGCGGTGAGCCGGCGGCCGGCGGCTTCGCCCGCTCACTCTCCTTCGTGCCGTCGCCGGTGACCAGAAGGGTCGCGGCCACTGCGGCTGTCACCAGTCCGGTGAGGGCGATGCGCAGCACGGGACGGCGCCACAACGGCCGTACCGTCGCGGGACGCTCGTTCATCGCGGCGAACAACCGCACCCGCGCCCGATGGCGCGTGCCGTCGTCCAGCGGGGGAGCCCCCGCGTCCCAGTCGCGCAGTTCGTCGAGCTCATTCATGGGCGTGTGCCTCCTGGAAAGCTGTCGGATCGGATCCGCCCAGTGCTTCGCGCAACGCGCCGCGAGCCCGGTGCAGCCGTGATCTGACCGTGCCGACGGGCACCCCCAACGCGCGGGCCGCCTCCTCGTAGTCGAGGTCGGCCCACGCCACCAGGAGGACCACGTCGCGGTGGCGGGCGGAGAGCCCGGCCAGCGCGGCCGCCAGGTCCGCGCGCAGCCCCGCGGCGCCCGCGCGGGCCACCGCGCGGTCGGCGACCGGCTCCTCGTGCGGCACCGGCGAGGGCACCCGGGCCAGCGCCTTGAAGCGGCGGGCCTCGGCCCTGCGGTGCCGTCCGACGAGGTTGGTCGCGATGCCGAACAGCCAGGGGCGGGCGTCGGCCCGCGCCAGGTCGTACCGGTGGCGCTCCTTGAAGGCGGTGGCGAAGGTGTCCGCCATCAGATCCTCCGCCGCCTCGGGGCCGAGCCGGCGGGCCGCGTACCGGTATACGGAGTCGGCGTGCCGGTCGTAGAGGGCGGCGAACTGCTCGGGCTCGTCCCGGGACCGCTCGATGAACCGGGCGTCGCTCTCCTCGGACCGCCCGCGCGGCGACACGTGCTCTCCCCTGTGGAGCACGTGCCCACGCGCGGGGCCCTCGGCCTCCCGTGCACCGAGAGGGACGCCGGGATCGACGGTCATCGGGGCTCCTTTCGTTCGTCTGAACGCCTCGAAGGCTTGGGCTTCTTTCGGTGGTTCACCTCTCCTTCGCCGCTGGGCGGGATCGAGTTCCATCCGGGGTGCGGGGACCGGGGTGCGGGCACACAGAAGGCCCGCCCGGAGCTGTCCGGACGGGCCCTCTCGCTGTTGCCGGGCTCAGACGACCGCGCCGCGCCCCGGGTCCTCGTCCTCCTCGTCGTCGCCGCCCATCCGCATCACCAGCGTGGCGAAGCCGCCGAGGAAGCCGCCGATGCCGAGCGTGGTCAGCCACCACGTCATCTGCCAGCCGAACAGCACCGCGAGCAGGATGAGCAGTGGTCCGCCGAGCACCGCGAGCCAGGCGAACTTGGCGGTCACGTCCGCGTCGGGGAGCGGCGGCGGCTCCGGCGGCACGAAGTGGCCCTCGTCGTCGGCGTCGAAGTCGCCCTCGGAGGGCTCCGGGGCGGTGTAGTCGCGGGGGCCGCCGACGCCGGGCGCGAACGAGACGGAGCTGCCGAGCGGCTTGCCGGTGCCCGGCTCGTCCTCGGCGTCCTCGGGCCGGCCGCCCGCCGGGCCGCCCGCGGGCCCGTTCGACTCGGCCTCCAGGAGCGCCAGGCCGTCGACCGACTTGAAGGGCTTGGCGCCCGGCGGGTCCGCGGGCTCCTCGCCGTATCCCGCGACGATCGCCTGCCAGGCGGCGTCCTCGTCCAGGGGCAGGCCCTCGCGCGGCTCCTCGCCCTTGCCGGGAACCTTCTCGGGCTCGCGGCTCTCCTCGCGGTCCGCCTCGTGCTCAGCCACCGGTGGCCGTCCCTTCCTTGCCGAAGCTGGGGGCGAGCCGGTCGATGAACGTGTGGCTCTCCTCGAAGATCCGGTCCGCGTCGTAGTCCAACGTCGCGACGTGGTAGCTCTGTTCCAGCAGGATCTCCGTGACGTCCCGGGAGGAGACGCGGCTGAGGATCCGGGCCGAGTCGGCGGGCGGCACCACGTGGTCGCGCGGGCTGTGCAGCACCATCAACGGCTGCGTCACCTGCGGCAGTTCGGCGTCGACCAGGCGGAAGAAGCGGCGCAGCGAGTGGGCTGCGTGCAGCGGGATGCGGTGGTAGCCGATCTCCTCGGAGCCGGGCTTGGCGATGTCGCTGACGATGCCCTTGGTGCTCGGCACCAGGTGCCGGGCGACCGGCAGGGCGTGCGCCGCGGCGCCGTGCACCTTGTTCCCCGGGTTGACCAGGACGAGGCCGCTGATCGCGTCGCCGTGCTTCGCGGCGAGCCGCAGCGCGAGCGCGCCGCCCATCGAGAGCCCGAAGACGAAGACCCGCTCGCACCGGTCGACGAGGCCGCGCAGCTCGCGCTCCACCTCCGCGTACCAGTCCTGCCAGCCGGTGACCTGCATGTCCTCCCAGCGGGTGCCGTGCCCGGGCAGCAGCGGCAGCGAGACGGTGAGGCCGCGCTCCGCCAGATGCTCGGCCCAGGGGCGCAGCGACTGCGGGGATCCGGTGAAGCCGTGGCAGAGGAGGACGCCGATCTCGCCGCCTTCGTGGCGGTACGGCTCGGCTCCGGGGAGGACCGGCACCTTCGGTCTCCTTCGTGAGAGGTGGCAGGGGGTCGTCAGAGGTGGCAGGGGTCGTGAGAGGCGAGAGGGGGTTTCGCGGGGCCGCGAGGGGAAGCGAGGAGTACTTCACCGTACGCGACCGGGCTGACACCGACCAGGGTCGTCGGGCCCATTGGCGGTACCCCGGGTTAAGGTCTGATCCACAGAAACAGGAGGCACTCGGTTTGATCTACGGCGCAATGAAGGTTGCCATCGGAGGGCCGCTGAAGCTCGGCTTCAGGCCCTGGGTGGAGGGCCTTGAGAACGTCCCCGCCGAAGGCCCCGCGATTCTGGCCAGCAACCACCTCTCCTTCTCGGACTCCTTCTTCCTGCCCGCGGTCCTCGACCGCAAGGTCACCTTCATCGCCAAGGCGGAGTACTTCACCTCGCCGGGTGTGAAGGGCAAGTTGACCGCGGCCTTCTTCAAGGGTGTGGGCCAGCTCCCCGTGGACCGCTCCGGCGGGCGCGGCGCGGGCGAGGCGGCGATCAGGAGCGGCATCGAGGTCCTGGAGCGCGGCGAGCTCTTCGGCATCTACCCCGAGGGCACCCGCTCGCCCGACGGACGCCTCTACCGCGGCAAGCCCGGCGGCCTCGCGCGCGTCGCGCTCGCCACCGGCGCCCCCGTGCTGCCCGTCGCGATGATCGACACGGAGAAGATCCAGCCGCCCGGCAAGGTGCTGCCCAAGCTGATGCGGCCCGGCATCCGCATCGGCAAGCCGCTCGACTTCCGCCGCTACCAGGGCATGGAGCAGGACCGCTTCGTGCTCCGCGCGCTGACCGACGAGGTCATGTACGAGATCATGAAGCTCTCCGGCCAGGAGTACGTCGACATGTACGCGACGGCCGCGAAGCGCCAGATCACCGAGGCGGCCAAGGCCGCCAAGGCCGCGGAGAAGGAAGCGGAGAAGACGGAAGACAAGGAACGTTCCGGCTCCTAGCAGCGTCCGTTCAGGGGCGGGGAACGCCTGCGGGGCGGGTGGGCGACAGGCGGGGAAGACGGCGGTGGGGGACATGGCCAGGCGCGAGAAAGTCATGAGGATGTCGGTCGAGCAGCCGCTGTGGCGCGCGCTCACCGCCTACCGCGTCCTGACGATGCTGTACGCGATCGGCCTCTTCGTGGCGGCGCACGAGAAGCTGGACCGCCCCTGGCTCGCCGTCGCCTACTACGCGGTGCTCGCCCCCTGGACCCTGGCCACCCTGCCCCGCGTCGCGAACGCCGCGAGCTGCACCCGGCGCTTCCTCTTCGCCGACCTGACCGTGGCCATCGCCGGCATTCTGCTCACCCCCCTCGCCGACTCCCAGCAGCGGATCGTCGACGGCGGCCCGACGCTGCCCTCCATATGGACGGCCGGCTCCGTCCTCGCCTTCGCCATCAAGGGCGGCTGGCGCTGGGCGGCCTCGGCCTCGCTGCTCGTGGGCGTCGCCAACGTGGTGCAGCGCGGCGCGTTCAGCCGCGACACCCTGCACAACGTCCTGCTGGTCTGCATCGCCTCCATCGCCATCGGTTACGTCGTGGAGCTGGCTCGCGCCTCCGAGCGCACCCTGGCCCGCGCCCTGGAGATCGAGGCCGCGACCCGCGAGCGCGAACGGCTCGCCCGCGACATCCGCGACAGCGTCCTGCAGGTCCTCGCCATGGTGCAGCGCCGCGGCACGGCCATCGGCGGCGAGGCCGCGGAGCTCGGCCGGCTCGCGGGCGAGCAGGAGGTCGCGCTGCGGACCCTGGTCGCCGGGGGCATGGTCCCCGCCTCGCACGCGTCGGAGGACGTCTCGCTGGGCGCGGTCGTACGCGAGGTCGAGGTGCCGGACGACGACCCGGACGACACGGCCCCGTGCGACCTGCGCTCGCTTCTCGTCCCGCACGCCGGGTCGAGGGTGACGCTCTCCGAGCCGGGCGCGCCGGTCCTCCTCGCGCCGCGGGCCGCGCGGGAGCTGGCGGCCGCCGTCGGCGCGGCCCTGGACAACGTCCGCCGGCACGCGGGCGCCGGCGCCCGCGCCTGGATCCTGGTCGAGGACGAGCCGGACGACGTGATCGTGACGGTCAGGGATGACGGCCCCGGCATCGCGGAGGGGCGGCTCGCGGAGGCCGAGGGGGAGGGGCGGCTCGGGGTCGCGCTGTCGATCCGGGGGCGGCTGTGGGACATCGGGGGCACGGCCGAGCTGATCTCGGTGCCGGGCCAGGGGACAGAAGTGGAACTGAAGGTGCCGCGCGCGGAGGCGCGGGAGGCGCGGGGGAAGGCGGGAAAGGCGAGATGAACGAGCACCAGAGGAAGAATCCGGCCACGGAGGCCGCCGAGGCCACAGGGACGGCAGGGGCCACAGAAACAGGTGGGGCCACGGGGACGGCGAGGGACGGCGCCGCCGCCCCGACCAAGGTGATGGTCGTCGACGACCACCCCATGTGGCGTGACGCGGTCGCCCGCGACCTCGCGGAGGCCGGTCTCGACGTGGTCGCCACGGCGGGCGACGGCGAGCAGGCGGTCCGCCGCGCGCAGGCGGTCGGCCCGGACGTCCTGGTCCTCGACCTGAACCTGCCGCTGAAGCCGGGCGTGCAGGTCTGCAAGGAACTCGTCGGCGCCAACCCGGCGCTGCGCGTCCTGGTCCTCTCCGCGAGCGGCGAGCACGCCGACGTCCTGGAGGCGGTCAAGTCCGGCGCGACCGGCTACCTCCTGAAGTCCGCGTCCACCGAGGAGCTCATCGACGCGGTGCGCCGCACGGCCGTCGGCGACGCGGTCTTCACCCCGGGCCTGGCCGGCCTGGTCCTCGGCGAGTACCGCCGCCTGGCCACCGAGACCGCCGCCGGCACCCCGGACGACCCGAAGGCCCCGCAGCTCACCGACCGCGAGACGGAGGTCCTGCGCCTGGTCGCCAAGGGCCTGAGCTACAAGCAGATCGCCGAGCGCCTGGTCATCTCGCACCGCACCGTGCAGAACCACGTCCAGAACACCCTCGGCAAGCTCCAGCTGCACAACAGGGTGGAGCTCGTGCGGTACGCGATCGAGCGGGGCCTGGACGACGCGTGACCCTCGTACGGGTGAACGTTCTTGATCAACTCGCCTGCGCAGTACAGGAATTGACCGTTCGCACCGTCCCGGAGTGACCTGGATCACCATTAGCGTGACTCGCATCAGGTCACTGAGGCGAAGGGACTTTTCCTATGGGGGCCAAGAAAATTGGCGTACTGACCGGAGGCGGCGACTGCCCCGGGCTCAACGCCGTCATCCGGGGCATCGTCCGCAAGGGCGTGCAGGAGTACGGCTACGACTTCGTCGGCTTCCGGGACGGCTGGCGCGGTCCGCTGGAGGGCGACACCGTCCCGCTCGACATCCCCGCCGTCCGCGGCATCCTGCCCCGCGGCGGCACCATCCTCGGCTCCTCGCGCACCAACCCGTTCAAGGCGGAGAACGGCGTGCGCCGCATCAAGGAGAACCTCGCCAAGTACGAGGTCGACTCCCTCATCGCGATCGGCGGCGAGGACACGCTCGGCGTCGCCGCGCGCCTCACCGACGAGTACGGGATCCCGGTCGTCGGCGTCCCCAAGACCATCGACAACGACCTCTCCGCCACCGACTACACCTTCGGCTTCGACACCGCCGTCGGCATCGCCACCGAGGCGATCGACCGGCTGCACACCACCGCCGAGTCCCACATGCGCGTCCTCGTCGTCGAGGTCATGGGCCGCCACGCGGGCTGGATCGCGCTCCACTCGGGCCTCGCGGGCGGCGCCAACGTCATCCTCATCCCCGAGCAGCGCTTCGACGTCGACCAGGTGTGCGCCTGGGTGACCTCGCGCTTCAAGGCGTCGTACGCCCCGATCGTCGTCGTCGCCGAGGGCGCCATGCCGAGGGACGGCGAGATGGTCCTCAAGGACGGCTCGCAGGACTCCTTCGGGCACGTCAGGCTCTCCGGGGTCGGCGAGTGGCTGGCCAAGGAGATCGAGGGGCGCACCGGCAAGGAGGCGCGCACCACGGTCCTCGGGCACGTCCAGCGCGGCGGCACCCCGAGCGCCTTCGACCGCTGGCTCGCCACCCGCTTCGGCCTGCACGCCATCGACGCGGTACGGGACGGCGACTTCGGCAAGATGGTCGCGCTGCAGGGCACGGACGTGGTCCGCGTCCCGATCGCGCAGGCCACGGCGAAGCTGAAGACGGTCGACCCGGCGCTGTACCGGGAGGTCGGCGTCTTCTTCGGCTGACGCCGCCGCCCGAGGGACGGCCCCGGGCTCCGGGTGCCGTCCCGGCGGGCGGTCCCTAGACTCGCGCCCATGGAGATCCTCGCGTTCGGCGTGCAGTCCGACGAGAAGCCGCTGATCGAGAAGGCCTTCGCGGGACACCACGACGTCCGCTGCCTCGATGTGTTCCTGAACGAGGACACCGCCCCCATCGCCGCCGGCTACGAGATCATCTCCTCCAGCGTCAACGCGACCCTGAACAACCACGTCCTGCAGACCCTCGCCGCGGGCGGCACGCAGATGATCGCCCAGCGCTCCACCGGCTTCAACAACATCGACCTCCAGGTCGCCGAGCGCCTCGGCCTGACCGTCGCCCGCGTCTCGTCCTACTCGCCCTACTCCGTGGCCGAGTTCGCCTGGACCCTCGCCATGGCCGTCAACCGCCGCATCGTCCGCGCCAGCAACCGCACCCGCGACTTCGACTTCCGCCTCGACGGCCTGATGGGCCGCGACCTGCGCGGCCGCACCGTCGGCGTGCTCGGCACCGGCAAGATCGGTGAGGCGTTCACCCGTATCGCGCACGGCTTCGGCATGCGGTTGCTCGGCTGGGACGTCGCCGAGAACCCGGCCTGCGCCGCCCTCGGCATGACGTACGTGGAGAAGGACCGCCTCCTCGCCGAGGCGGACCTCGTCAGCCTGCACGTGCCGCTGCTGCCCTCCACCCGGCACCTCATCGGCGCCGACGCGCTACGCACGATGAAGGACGACGCGATCCTGGTGAACTCCAGCCGGGGCGGTCTGATCGACACCCACGCCCTGGTCGGGGAGTTGCGCGCGGGCCGCTTCACGGGCGTGGGCCTGGACGTGTACGAGGCGGAGGCCGGGCTCTTCTTCCTCGACAAGTCCCTGGAGGTCGTCGAGGACGACACCCTGGCCCGCCTCGTCACGTTCCCCAACGTCGTCGTCACGTCCCACCAGGCGTACTACACGGCGGACGCGGTCGGCCAGATCATCGACACCACGGTGCGCAACGTCCTCGACTACAGCGCGGGCCGCCGCTCCGAGAACGTCCTGGTGCCCGCCGAGACGAGCAGTTGACCGAGCAGGTCCCGCACGATGCCGGTGCCGCGCAGCGTCAGCACCGACTCCGGGTGGAACTGCACGCCCGCGAAGGAGGGGCCGCGCACGGCGTGCACCTCACCGCCGGCGCCGTCCACGGCCACCTCCACGTCGTGCGCGGCCAGCTCCGCCCGCGTCTCCGCGTCACAGCGCGCCACGAAGCTGTTGTAGAAGCCGACGGTCTCCGGCCGTCCGAACAGGTCGACGCGGGTCTGCGCACCCTGGTACGGCACGTCCTTGCGCACGATCTCCAGGCCCAGCTCCGCCGCGATCAGCTCGTGCCCGAGGCAGACGCCGAGCACGCCGTACGGGTGGTTACGGATCACCTCGGCCGTCAGCGACCGCAAAAAGCGCATCTTCGGGTCGGTGAGGTCGGACGGATCACCGGGCCCGGGGCCGAGCACCACCGGGCCCCGGTGCGCGAGCGCCGTCTCCCGCAGCCCCGCCTCGTCGTAGCGCCGCACCGACACCTGAAGGCCCAGGGAGCGCAGCACGTGCGCGAGCATCGCGGTGAACGTGTCCTCGCCGTCCACCACGAGCGCGTGCCCGGCCAGCTCGTCCCGCGGCTCCTGCATCCGCAGCCAGAACGGCGCGAGGGAGGCCCGCCGCCCGTCGAGCGCCGCCCGCACCCGCGGGTCCTCGGCGACGAGGGCGGGCCGGGCGCCCTCCTCGCGCGGCCTGCCCGGCCGGACGCCCAGCGCGGCGAGGACACCCGCCGCCTTCGCGTGGGTCTCCGCGACCTCGCTCATCGGGTCGGAGCCGCGCACCAGCGTGGCGCCCACCGGGACCCGCAGCCGCCCGGCCGCGCTGATGTCGGCGGTACGGATCAGGATGGGGGAGTCCAGGGTCTGCGCGCCGCCCGCGTCACGGCCGATGAGGGCGAGGGCGCCCGCGTAGTAGCCCCGGCCGCCGGACTCGTGCCGCTCGATCACCCGGCAGGCGTTCTGCACCGGCGAACCGGTGACGGTCGCCGCGAACATCGTCTCCTTCAGGACGTCCCGCACGTCCAGCGACGACCTGCCGCGCAGCTCGTACTCGGTGTGCGCGAGATGGGCCATCTCCTTCAGGCGCGGCCCGACCACCACGCCGCCCCTGTCGCCGACCGTGCACATCATCTTGAGCTCCTCGTCGACGACCATCGACAGCTCCTCGATCTCCTTGCCGTCGGAGAGGAAGCCGAGCAGGTCGTCCGCCGTGGGCCCGGCGGCCGGGTAGCGGTAGGTCCCGCTGATCGGGTTCATGACGACGGTCCCGCCGGACATCCGCACATGGACCTCCGGGCTCGCCCCGACCAGCGTCCGCTCCCCGGTGTGCACGACGTACGTCCAGTAGGCGCCCCGCTCACCCACGAGCAGCCGCCGGAAGAGCGCGAGGGCGTCGGCCCTGCCGAAGTCCGGGATGTGCCCCTCATACGTGCGCCGGATGACGAAGTTGGCGCCTTCGCCCCGGCCGATCTCCTCGCGCAGCACCCGCCCCACGATGTCCGCGTACGCGCCGTCGTCCACGTCGAAGGCGCCGCCCTCGACCCGCACGTCGTGCGTGGGCAGCGCGGCGAGCGCCTCGGCGAGCGGCACCTCGCGGCGCACCTCGGGGGTCAGGACGGTGAGCGGCGTGCCGTCGTCGCGGACGTCGAAGCCGCGCTCCCTGATCTGCCGGAAGGGCACGAGTGCGAGGCCCTCGGGGACGTCCGCGAGACGGTCGTACGTGCCGGCCGGGCCGACGAGGAGCTCGACCGTGTCGTGGTCGTGGCCCGGGGTGCGCCGCCGCAGCAGGGCGAACGGCCGGTCGTCGGACAGCAGGTCGGTGAGGTGCATCGATGGGGTTCCTTCTCCCTCGGAGAGGAACGGCCCGGCCCGGGAAGTCCCGGAAAACACTGAAGGCCGCCCCTCGGGCGGCCTTCGCGAGTCTGGGTGCGCAGAGTCAGTGGGCCGCCGGGAGAGCGGGCCACCACCAGTTCGGGTTCGTCGTCTGCGTACGCATGAGCGGCACCCTAACGCATCACCCGCCCGCTCACGCATCACCCGCCCGGCCGCGCGGAGGCTGTCGCTCCGTCTCACTTGGTGAGCGGGTGAATGGACGGGGCCCCGCACCCCGTAATGTTGACGAGGTGACCGTGAACGCTAAGACCACCGCCACCGGTGGCAACACCTGGCGAAACCTGCCCGCGGCGCAGCAGCCCGAGTACCCCGATGCCGAGGCTCTGCGCGATGTGATCGCGGACCTCGAGTCGTATCCGCCGCTCGTCTTCGCGGGCGAGTGCGACCAGCTGCGCGCCCGACTGGCCTCCGTCGCCAAGGGAGAGGCGTTCCTGCTCCAGGGCGGCGACTGCGCCGAGGCCTTCGACGCGGTGTCCGCCGACCACATCCGGAACAAGCTGAAGACCCTGCTCCAGATGGGCGCCGTCCTCACGTACGCGGCGTCCGTGCCCGTCGTGAAGGTGGGCCGCATCGCGGGGCAGTACTCCAAGCCGCGCTCCAAGGGCACCGAGACCCGCGACGGCGTGACCCTGCCGACGTACCGCGGCGACTCCGTCAACGGCTTCGACTTCAACGAGAAGGCCCGCATCCCGGACCCCGAGCGCCTGAAGCGGATGTACAACGCGTCCGCCTCCACGCTCAACCTGGTCCGCGCCTTCACCACCGGCGGCTACGCCGACCTGCACCAGGTGCACGCCTGGAACCAGGACTTCGTGAAGTCGTCCCCGTCCGGCCAGCGGTACGAGCAGCTGGCCCGCGAGATCGACAACGCGCTCAACTTCATGAAGGCCTGCGGCACCGACCCGGAGGAGTTCAAGACCGTCGAGTTCTACGCCTCCCACGAGGCGCTGCTGCTCGACTACGAGACGGCGCTGACCCGCGTCGACTCGCGCACCGGACGGCTGTACGACACCTCGGGCCACATGGTCTGGATCGGCGAGCGCACCCGGCAGCTGGACCACGCGCACATCGAGTTCGCCTCCCAGGTGCGCAACCCCATCGGCGTCAAGCTCGGCCCGACCACCACGGCCGAGGAGGCGCTGCAGTACATCGAGCGCCTCGACCCCGACCGCGAGCCCGGCCGGCTGACCTTCATCGTCCGGATGGGCGCCGACAAGGTCCGCGACAAGCTGCCCGAGCTCGTCGAGAAGGTCACCGCCTCCGGCGCGACCGTCGCCTGGATCACCGACCCGATGCACGGCAACACCTACGAGGCGGCCTCCGGTCACAAGACCCGCCGCTTCGACGACGTGCTCGACGAGGTCAAGGGCTTCTTCGAGGTCCACAAGGCGCTCGGCACGCACCCGGGCGGCATCCACGTCGAGCTCACCGGCGACGACGTCACCGAGTGCGTGGGCGGCGGCGACGAGATCTTCGTCGACGACCTGCACCAGCGCTACGAGACGGCCTGCGACCCGCGGCTCAACCGCAGCCAGTCGCTCGACCTGGCGTTCCTGGTCGCCGAGATGTACCGCGACCAGTAGTTCTCCGCCGTACGCACGAGTGGGGCGCGGATCCATGTGATCCGCGCCCCACCGGCGTATCAGGGCTTTTGTGGACTCGGGGGCATGGGTAAGGTTAGGTTAGCCTCACCGATCAATCGGGACGGCGCAGCCGATGAGTCCACTCCGGGAGGTGAACCGCGTGTACGTCTGCAACTGCTTCGGGGTCACCGAAGCGCAGGTGAAGAAGCACGCGGAGGACGGTGCCTGCACCCCCCGCCAGATAGCGTCGGCCTGCAAGGCCGGCACGGACTGCGGTTCGTGCGTACGACGGATCCAGGCGCTGCTCGGCCGGGGCGCGTGCCCCCGCCGTGAGCTGGTGGACCAGGGTGAACCCGCGATGGCGCCGCTGCCGGGGACCCGGCTCCCCGAGGCCGCCTAGCTCTCCGGCTGCTCGATGAGCTGCGCGATGTAGAGCGCCTCACCCAGCTTCTCGACGAGCTCCAGCTGTGTGTCGAGATAGTCGATGTGGTGCTCCTCGTCCTCGAGGATCGACTCGAAGATGTTCGCGGACGTGATGTCGCCCTTGGTCCGCATCACCTCGATGCCGCGCTTGAGGCGGTCGATCGCCTCCACCTCGACCTGACGGTCGGCCTGGAACATCTCGGTGACGGTCTGACCCACCCGGACGTGGAAGAGCCGCTGGTAGTTGGGCAGACCGTCGAGGAACAGAATCCGGTCGGTCAGCACCTCCGCGTGCTTCATCTCGTCGAAGGACTCGGACCGGGTGTACTTCGCGAGCTTCGTCCAGCCGAAGTTTTCCTGCATCTTGGCGTGGAGAAAGTACTGGTTGATCGCCGTGAGTTCGGCGGTCAGCTGCTCGTTGAGAAATTCGATGACCTCGGGGTCGCCCTGCATCGCAGAGGCTCCTTCCGCACGGGTTACTGGGCAGGTAGCGCGCATCCTTGCACCGGCGTTCGGAGGCCGTCCAGTAAGTGCACGCTTAGTAGGAGTTGCCCCGATCGGTGCCCCGGGGGCTGCGGCTGGTCACGTCCACCGTCCCGGGTCTGTCAGGATGGAGCCATGGGTCAGCCGGCGGAACGCGCATCTCGACAGGCAGCGGAGCCGGAGCTTCCGCCGGGTCAGCGGCTGCAGCGCGGCTGGCCGGTCACGCACTACGGCCCGGTGCCGAAGTTCCGCCCCGAACGCTGGGAGTTCAGGGTTTTCGGCGCCACCGCCGACCACGAGAAACACTGCTGGACGCATGAGGAGTTCTCCGCGCTGCCGTACGACACGGTGGTCGCCGATCTGCACTGCGTGACCAAGTTCAGCATGCTGGGCGCGGAGTGGGGCGGGGTGTCGGCCCGTACGCTCCTGGAGATCGCGCCGCCCGCGCCGGCCGCGACGCATGTGATGGTCTGGGCCGAGTACGGCTTCAGCTCCAACCTGCGGATGGCGGACTTCGCCTCCGACCGCACGATTTTCGCCACCCACAAGGGCGGTGAACTCCTCACCGCGGAGCACGGTTTCCCGCTCCGGCTCGTGGTGCCCCATCTGTACGCGTGGAAGGGCCCCAAGTGGGTCCGCGGCATCGAGTACATGACCGCCGACCGCCGCGGCTTCTGGGAGGAGCGCGGCTATCACAACCTCGGCGACCCCTGGCGGGAGCAGCGCTACTCGTACCAGGAAGAGCCCGGGGACGGCCCCGAGCTCTGACCTGCGAGTGGCCGGCGGTGACGGCCGGTCTCCGGCGGCGCCTGATCAGTGGTACTGGTGCACCACCGCGTGGCCCTTGCCGCGGCCGATCATCCACTTGTTCACGGGCGTCGTGACGACGAACGCGATCACCAGGGCCACGGCGAGGATCCACCAGAACATCGCGTCGGACAGGTGCGCGTCCAGGGCGCCGGGCCACAGCGCGATCACGCCGTTGTCGATCAGCTCCATGACCGCGATGGACAGGGTGTCGGCGGCGAGCGCCACCCGGACCGCCGTCCTGAGGCCGACGCCGGCCCGGAGGATGCCGCGCAGCGTCAGCGCGTAGCCGAAGGCGAAGGCCAGGACGATCGCGAGGACCATCGTCGGCAGGTTGCCCCAGCCGAACGCGGTGCCGACGATCATGCCGAGCACCTCGCCGATGGCGCACCCGGTGAGGCAGTGGAGGGTGGCCTGCGCGGCGGTGCGCCAGCTGACCTTGCCTCCGCCGCTCGGGGCGTGGTGTGTGTGGCCCGCGTGCCCTGCATGCCCCGCGTGCGTCTCGTGCTGCATGACTTCCCCCAACGTCGGATAGCGGTTCCTGTCGCCGATGACAGGAACCGTATACCCCCCAGGGGTATTCCTCAAGGGTCGTCAGACGCTCCTGAGCTCCTTCAGCCGCGCCACGTCCGCCGCATGGCCCTCCTTGCCGCCCGGGGTCTCGATGACCAGCGGCACGCCCTCCGTGGCGGGGTGGAGCATCAGTTCGCGGAAGGGTTCCTCGCCGATGTGGCCGATGCCGATGTTCTCGTGGCGGTCCTTGTGGGCCCCGGCGACGTCCTTGGAGTCGTTGGCGTGCACGAGCTTCAGGCGGCCCTCGCCGACCGTGTCCACCAGGAGGTCGAGGGTCTGCTTCATGCCGCCCGGGCCGGTCAGGTCGTGGCCCGCGGCGAAGATGTGGCAGGTGTCCAGGCAGACGCCCAGCTTGGGGTGGGCGTCCAGTGCCTCGAAGTACGGCCCGAAGTCCCAGGTGCGGGAGCAGAGCGAGGCGCCCTGGCCCGCGGTCGACTCCAGGAGCAGGAAGGGGTCGTCGTCGTGCGTCAGCTCGTCGAGCAGCGGCAGCATCCGCTCGCGCACCTGCCGCAGGGCGACGGCGCGGTCCCGGCCGCCGGTCGCCGAACCGGTGTGCACGACGACGCCGAGTGCGCCGATCGCACGGGCCCGGCGCAGCGAGTGGCGCAGGGACTCCACGGACTTCTCGACGGTCGCCTCGGTGTGCGAGCCGAAGTTGATGAGGTACGGCGCGTGCACGTACGCGGGGATCCGCTCGGCGGCACAGGCGGCGCGGAACGCCTCGTCCTGCCGGGGGTTGCCGGGCGGGGTGGCCCAGCCGCGCGGGTTGGCGACGAAGACCTGTACGGCTTCGGCGCCGAGATCACGGGCGTACGAGAGGCCGACCGTGGCGAGGCCGCCGGCCACGGGGACATGGCCGCCGACGGGGTTGCGGGACGGCACGGGGGGAACGCTGGGGGACTTTTCGCTGCTCACGCCGTCCAGGGTGGCATGGGCGCGGGAGCCGGAGCGCCCGGCCCCGGCCCCGCCCCGCGGCTCAGCGGATGGTGATCGTGATCGTCGAGTTCTTGGGCGCCTTGTCGCCGCCGTCCACCGACTGCTTCTTCACGGTGTCACCGAAGATGCCCAGCAGGCCGCGGTCCTCGTCCACCTCGAATCCCGCGCCCTCCAGCTTGTCCGTGGCGTCGTCCACGTCCATGCCGGTGACATCCGGGACCTCGATCATCGGGGGACCCTTGGAGATGGTCAGGGTGACCGTGTCACCCTCGGCCAGCGACCGGCCCTCGGCGGGCGACTGCTCGGCCACATCGCCCTTGTCCTCCTCCTCGGAGGTGACCCACTTCTCGGCGATCTCGACCTTGAGCCCGGCGTCCTCCAGGTCCGCCCTGGCGTCGGCCTGGGATTCTCCGACCACCCCGGGCACCTCGACCGCGCGGCCCTTGCTGACGACGAGCGCCACGGCCGAGCCGGCCTTGCGGGTGAAGCCGGTGCGCGGGTCCGTACGGATCACGGAGCCCTTCTTCACGTCGTCGCTGAAGCTCTTGGTGACCATGCCGGGCGCGAGCCCCGAGCTCTTGATCTCCTTCTTCGCCGTGTCCAGCGGGAGGTTCTTCACGTCCGGGACCTTGACGGTGTCCGGGCCCATCGAGACGGTCAGCGTCACCTTGTCGTTCTGCCGGATGCGGTCGCCCGCCGCGGGGTCGCTGGCCATGACGGTGCCGCGCTTGTCCGTGTCGCTGTACTTGCGCTTGATGTCGCCGACCTCGAGCCCGGCCTCGTCCAGCCGCTGCTTCGCCTGCGCCTCGGTCTTGGAGAGGACCGGCGGGACCTTCGTGAACTGGCCGGAATTGATGTACCAGACGCCGGTGCCGAGTCCGAGGACGAGCAGGACGCCGGCTATGACAGCGATCATGCGGCGGCGCGGGTCGAACCGGCGCCGGGAGGCCCGGCCCGCGGCGGGCGGTGCGGGCGGCGGGGTCGCGAGGACGCTGGTGCGGTTCAGCTCGTCCCGGTCGTCGCGACCGCCCTGTTCGCCCTCCGCGGGCAGCGGGAGCTGGACGGAGCGGGCCGCGCGCGGGATCACGGTCGTGCGGTCCTCGGCGCCGTCGTGCGCCGTCGCGTGCGCCTGCGGCGGCACCGCGTCGAGCTGCTCCTCGGTCAGGGATGCCCGCGCCTCCCTCAGCTGCGCGAGGAGTGCCACCGCGTCGTACGGACGGACGTCCGGGGTGCGCGCCGTGGCGGAGGCGACCAGCTCGTCGAGCGCGAAGGGCAGCCCGGGGACGGCCGCCGACGGGGGCGGCACGTCCTCGTTGAGGTGCTGGTAGAGGACCTGGGCGGGGGAGTCCCCGGAGTGCGGCTTGGCGCCGGTCAGCATCTCGTAGAGCACGACCCCGCAGGCGTACACGTCCACGCGGGTGTCCGACGTGCCGTGCTCGATCTGCTCGGGGGCGAGGTAGGAGACGGTGCCGAGGACCGTGCCGGTGGTGCTGGTGACGGTGTCGACCGCGCGCACGAGCCCGAAGTCGGCGACCTTGACCCGGCCGTCGTCCCCTATGAGGACGTTCTCCGGCTTCATGTCGCGGTGCACGAAGCCCGCGCGGTGCGCGGCGCCGAGCGCGGCGAGGACCGGTTCCAGGATGTCGAGCGCCGCCCGCGGCTGCAGGGCCCCGCGCTCGCGCAGCACGTCGCGCAGGGTGCAGCCAGCGACGTACTCCATCGCGAGGTACACGTACGACCCGTCCGTGCCCTGGTCGAAGACGCCGACCACGTTCGGATGCGAGAGGCGGGCCACCGACTTCGCCTCGCGGATGAAGCGGTCGACGAAGGAGGCGTCGGCCGCCAGCGTCGGGTGCATCACCTTGAGCGCGAGCACGCGGTCGAGGCGGGTGTCCACGGCCCGGTAGACCGTGGCCATCCCGCCGACCGCGACGCGTCCGTCGATGCGGTAACGGCTGTCGAGCAGCTGCCCGACGAGCGGGTCCTGAAGGGTCGTGTCCACGCAGGGGAGTCTACGAGGCGCCGCCGACACCTCCAGCGGCCCGGCCGCTTCCCGGCGGGACTGCAGCCGAGCTGTGACGCTCCCGCCCGCGTCGCACCGGCCGCTCCGGAACCGTCGCACCGGCCGCTCCGGACCGAGGTCAGAAGGCCGGCCGCTCCGGATCGAGCCGGGCCATGCCCGCCACGGGCGAGGACGCCTCCGCGAAGTGCCGCCGCGGGATCCGCCCGGCCCGGTACGCGAGCCGCCCCGCCTCGACGCCGTGCCGCATCGCCTCCGCCATCAGCACCGGCTCCTGCGCCCGGGTCACCGCGGAGGCGAGCATCACGCCCGCGCACCCCAGCTCCATCGCGATGGTCGCGTCGGACGCCGTGCCCGCGCCCGCGTCGAGGATGACCGGCACGCGCGCGTGCTCCACGATCAGCTGGAAGTTGTGCGGGTTGCGGATGCCGAGCCCGGAGCCGATGGGCGAGCCGAGCGGCATGATCGCCGCGCACCCCACGTCCTGCAGCTTCCGCGCGAGCACCGGGTCGTCATTGGTGTACGGCAGGACGGTGAAGCCGTCGTCCACCAGGACCTCGGCGGCGTCCAGGAGCTCGACGGGGTCGGGCAGCAGGGTGCGCTCGTCGGCGATCACCTCCAGCTTGACCAGGTCGGTGCCGAGCGCCTCACGCGCGAGACGGGCGGTGAGGACGGCCTCGCCCGCGGTGAAGCAGCCCGCCGTGTTGGGCAGGACGCGGATGCCGAGCCGGTCGAGGACGGAGAGCACCGAGCCCTGTACGCCCGGGTCGAGGCGGCGCATCGCGACCGTGGTCAGCTCGGTGCCGGACGCGACGAGGGAGCGCTCCAAGACGTCGAGGCTCGGCGCGCCGCCCGTGCCCATGATCAGGCGCGAGGAAAAGGCGAGCCCGCCGATGACGAAGGGGTCGTCTGCCATGGTTCAGCCTCCCTGGACGGCGGTGAGTACTTCGACGCGGTCGCCCTCGGCGAGCGGCGTGCGGGGCCACTGCGCGCGCGGGACGACGGTTTCGTTGACGGCGGCGGCGACACCGGAGTGCGCCGTGGAGAGCGTGGCGACGAGAGCGTCGAGCGTGGTGCCCGAGGCCACCTCCCGTGCTTCTCCGTTGAGGGAAACGGCGAACGGCGTGCTCATACGGGCTGCTCCGTGAGGGACTGCGGGCGGGGCGGACGAGGTGCGGGGCTCTCGTCGGCGGCGCCGTCGAAGCGGCGCGGGGTGAACGGGCGGGCCTCGTCGGGCAGTTCGCCGGTGGTCAGCGCGTGCGCCATGACGTCCCCCGTGAGCGGCGTCAGCAGGACGCCGTTGCGGTAGTGCCCGGTGGCCAGGTGGAGGCCGGGCAGCCGCGTGGGACCGAGCAGCGGGGCGTTGTCGGGCGAGCCGGGACGCAGCCCCGCGAGGGTCTCGGTGAGCGGCAGCTCCGTGATGCCGGGCACCAGCTCGTGGGCGTCCCGCAGCAGTTCGTACACGCCGCCCGCGGTGACCGTGGTGTCCCAGCCGAGCTCCTCGGTGGTCGCGCCGACGACGAGCTCGCCGCTCTCGCGCGGCACCAGGTAGAGGTGGCTGCCGCGCACCACGGCCCGCACGGTGCGGCTCAGGAACGGCGCGTACGCCTTCGGCACCGTCAGCCGCAGCACCTGCCCCTTGACCGGGCGCACCGGCGGCACGACGTCCTCCGGGACGCCCGCGAGACGCCCGCTGAGGCTGCCCGCCGCGAGCACGGTCCGCGCCGCGCCGAGCCCGGTGCCGTCCGCGAGGACCACACCGGTGGCCCGGTCACGTACGACCGACAGGCGCTCGGCCCGGGCGCGGTGGAAGACCACACCGGCACGCTCGCAGGCCACCATGAGCGCCGCGGTGAGCCGGCGCGGGTCGACCTGGTGATCGCCGTCGACGCGCAGCCCGCCGCGCACACCCGGCGCCAGCATCGGCTCCAGGCGGCGGCACTCGCGGCCGCTCAGCCACTGCGACTCAAGACCCGAACGGTGGTGCAGGGCGAGCAGTTCGCGCAGGTGGGCTCGGTCGTCGGAGTCGAGCGCGACGGCGAGCGTGCCGCACGCGCGGTAGCCGAGGTCGCGCCCGCTCGCCTCGGCGAGCTCCGCGGCGAAGGCCGGATAGCGGCGGGCGGAGGCGAGATTGAGGGCGAGCAGCGTCTCCTCGCCGTAGTGCAGCTCGGTGACGGCGGCCAGCATGCCCGCCGCGACCCGCGCCGCGCCGCCGCCCGGTTCGGGGTCGACGACCGCGACGGAGAGTCCGCGCTGCGCGGTGCGCCAGGCCGTGACCAGGCCGATGACACCGCCCCCGACGACCAGGACGTCGGAGGTGGCGGATGGCGCGGTCGCAGGGGGATGTGTCGTGTGTGGTGGATGCATGGGCGTCCAGCCCCTCCCTTCGCCGGCATGACCCGGATCAGGTTCGTACGGTCGGAGGCCGTCCCAGCCTCCCTCTCAGCCCGGTGCGTCCGGGCTCCCGCGAGTGCTCTGCACCGGCCAGCCTAGCCCGTCGCCCCGCGCGGCAGTAGGGGAGCCGTCCGGGTACGGGCAGTGACGGTGTGTCAGAGATCTCCTGCCCCGCGCCTGAGGGCGCCCTTGCCCGCCGCCCTACAGTGATCGGGTGAGCGACCAGCAGAGGCAGAGCGCGAATCAGGGGCAGAGCGAGCGGCGCGTCGTCATCGTCGGCGCGGGGATGGCCGGCGTGCAGACCGCGGTGGCCCTGCGCGAGCAGGGGTTCGCCGGCGCGGTCACCGTCGTCGGGGCCGAGCCGCACCAGCCGTACGACAGGCCGCCGCTGTCCAAGGCGGTGCTGCTCGGCAAGGCGGAGGGCTCCGCCTTCGACATCGACTTCGAGGCGCTCGGCATCGAGTTGATCCTGGGCCGCGCGGTCACCGGGGTCCGCCCCGCCGACCACGCCCTGGACACCGCGGACGGCCCCCTCGGCTACGACGTCCTGGTCCTCGCGACCGGCGCCGAGCCCATCACCCTGCCCGGCACCGAGGGTGTGCCCGGCGTCCATCTGCTGCGCACCCTGGACGACGCCGCGCGGCTGCGTCCGGTCCTCGCCGAGCAGCACGACGTCGTGGTGGTCGGGGCGGGCTGGATCGGCGCCGAGTTCGCGACGGCCGCGCGCGAGGCGGGCTGCGCGGTCACCGTCGTCGAGGCCGCGGCGCGGCCCCTCGCCGGGGCGCTGCCCGAGGCGGTCGCGGCCCCCATGGCGGGCTGGTACGCGGACTCCGGAGCGGTGCTGCGCACGCACGCGCGCGTGGCGAGCGTCGAGCCGGGCGCGGTCGTCCTGTCCGACGGCACCCGGCTGCCCGCGGGCGCCGTGGTCGTCGGCATCGGCGCCCGCCCCGCGACCGGCTGGCTGTCCGGCTCCGGCATCGAGCTCGGGGCACACCGTGAGGTCGTGACCGACGACCGGCTGCACACGTCGGCGCCCGACGTGTACGCGGTCGGCGACTGCGCGTCCTTCCCCTCCGCGCGGTACGGCGAGCGCCTCCTCGTGCACCACTGGGACAACGCCCTCCAGGGCCCGCGCACGGTGGCGGCGAACATCATCGGCGAGACACCGGCCCCGTACGACCCGGTGCCGTACTTCTGGTCGGAGCAGTTCGGCCGCTTCGTGCAGTACGCGGGCCACCACGAGAGCGCCGACGAGCTGGTGTGGCGGGGCGACTCGGCGAGCATGGCCTGGTCGGTGTGCTGGCTGCGGGACGGCGCCCTGGTCGCGGTCCTCGCGGTGGGCCGCCCGAGGGATCTGGCCCAGGGCCGCCGGCTCATCGAGTCGTCGACCCCGCTGGACCCGGCCCTGGTGGCGGACGCGTCGGTCCCCCTGAAGAAGGCGGCGCTCTGAAGGCAGCCCTCTAGAGGCGGTGCCCTCCGCCCGAGGCGCGCGACCGGAGATACCCTGGGGCTGTGACCGAGATTGACGCAAAGACCGACGCTCTCGTGCCCGCCTGGCTGCACCTCCCCGACATCGCGGAAATGCTCGATGTCGAGGTGACCCGTGTGCGCCAGCTGGTCAAGGAGGGCACGCTGATCGCCGTACGCCGCGGTGAGAACCGCGCACTGCAGGTGCCGGCGTCCTTCATCGACGGCGACAAGGTCGTCAAGGGCCTCGCCGGGACCCTGACGCTCCTGAGGGACGACGGTTTCTCCGACGAAGAGATGATCGAGTGGCTCTTCACCCCCGACCCGACCCTGCCCGGCACCCCCGCGCAGGCGCTGAGCGAGAATCGCGGCACGGAGGTGAAGCGCCGCGCCCAGGCGCTCGCCGTCTGACCTGAACACACCGTCCGGAGTGCGGGGCACGTGAGCTCACGCGCCCCGCGCCCCGGACGCCAACGACAACGGGGGGACACATCCCATGGCTGCCGCTGCCGCCGATCACCGCGCCCAGCTCGCCGACGCCCGGCTGTACCTGTGCACGGACGCCCGCAAGCGCCAGGGTGACCTCCCCGAGTTCCTCGACGCCGTCCTCGCGGGCGGCGTCGACATCGTGCAGCTGCGCGACAAGGGCATGGAGGCCGGCGAGGAGCTGGAGCACCTCCAGGTCTTCGCCGACGCCGCCCGGCGGCACGGCAAGCTCCTCGCGGTGAACGACCGCGCCGACGTCGCCCACGCGATCGGCGCCGACGTGCTCCACCTCGGCCAGGGCGACCTGCCCGTCCCCGCGGCCCGCGCCGTCCTCGGCGACGACGTCCTCGTCGGCCGCTCCACGCACGCCGAGGAGGAGGCCGCCGCGGCCGCCGTCCAGGCCGGCGTGGACTACTTCTGCACCGGCCCCTGCTGGCCCACCCCCACCAAGCCGGGCCGCCACGCCCCCGGCCTCGACCTCGTCCGGTACACCGCCTCGCTCGGCACGGACCGCCCCTGGTTCGCCATCGGCGGCATCGACGCGGGCAACCTGGACGAGGTGCTCGACGCCGGCGCCCGCCGCGTCGTCGTCGTCCGGGCGATCACCGGGGCCGACGACCCGGGTGCCGCGGCGGCCGACTTCGCGAAGCGGCTGCGTACGACCGCCTGAGCGGCCTTAGGCCCGGGTGTCCGATCCGTGGACAACAAACCGGCAAACCGGCCAAATTCCCCCGGCCCGGTTGGGGGACCGCCGCAGCCTGGCTAACCTGCCCATATGGCCTCAGGCACAGCTTCGACCAGGACTGACCGTGCGCGCACGGTTCGCGACATGCTCGCGACCGGGAAGACGACGTTCTCGTTCGAGTTCTCCGCCCCGAAAACCCCGAAGGGTGAGCGGAACCTCTGGAACGCGCTGCGGCGGGTCGAGGCGGTCGCCCCGGACTTCATCTCCGTGACCTACGGCGCGGGCGGCTCGACCCGCACCGGCACGGTCCGCGAGACCCAGCAGATCGTCGCCGACACCACGCTCACGCCCGTCGCCCACCTGACCGCGGTCGACCACTCGGTGGCCGAACTGCGCAACATCATCGGGCAGTACGCGGACGCGGGCATCAGGAACATGCTCGCGGTCCGCGGCGACCCGCCCGGCGACCCGCTGGGCGACTGGATCGCGCACCCCGAGGGCCTCACCTACGCCGCCGAACTGGTCGAGCTCATCAAGGAGTCCGGGGACTTCTGCGTGGGTGTCGCGGCCTTCCCCGCGATGCACCCGCGCTCGGCCGACTGGGAGTCCGACACCCGGTACTTCATCGACAAGTGCCGGGCCGGCGCGGACTACGCGATCACGCAGATGTTCTTCGACCCCGAGGAGTACCTGCGGCTGCGCGACCGCGTCGAGGCGGCGGGCTGCGACACCCCGATCATCCCCGAGATGATGCCGGTCACCAACGTCCGCCAGCTCGACCGGCTGCCCCAGCTCAGCAACGCCGTGTTCCCGGCCGGGCTGAAAGAGCGGATGCTCGCGGCCAAAGACGATCCCGCCGCTGTACGCTCCATTGGCATCGAGTTCGCGACGGAGTTCTGCGCGCGGTTGCTGGCCGAAGGTGTGCCGGGACTGCACTTCATCACGCTGAACAACTCCACGGCGACGCTGGAGATCTACGAGAATCTGGGCCTGCACCGGCAGGCCTGAAACGGTCGTACCCCTGGGGCCGCGGCCGTAGGGGAGAGGGGCGTACATGGGCTGGACGGTCCTCTACATCGCGTTCGGATTCGTCGCGCTGTGGCTGCTGGGCGAGGTGCTGCTGCAGTACAAGGCCAGGCTGCGCTGGCGCCTGCTGGCCTTCGGGGGCTTTCTCGGGGTCGTCATCGGGGTGATGATCCCCTCGGTGTGGATCATCGGCCTCGGCGCCATCGCCTTCGCCACCGGGCAGACGTATGTGACGCTGTCGTTCCGCCGGGGCTTCTCCACCGGCTGGGCGCTCGGCGGGCAGCCGGGCCTGAGCAGGCGGCGCAAGGCGCCGGCGCAGAAGGGCGGCGCGGCGCCGGAGCCGACGCTCCAGGTCTCCGACCTGGAGTACGAGGCCCCGCCCCCGCCCGCACACGGCCCGGACATCCCCGCGCACGGCCCGGACGTCCCCGCCGCGCACGGCCCGGACGCCCCCGGGGAGGGTGTCTACGCCACCGAGCCGATGCCCGACGACACCGGGCAGTACGGCGTGTACAGCGACGCGCCGTACGCCTCGCCGGCCCCGGGCGACACCCACCAGAGCGACGCCTTCGGCTACGACGCCGCGGCCTTCGCCGGCTACGACCAGCAACAGCAGGGCTACGGCTACGAGGAGACCGGCGGACAGCAGTACGCCGCCTACTCCGACCCCTACATCGGCACCCAGACCTACGGCGCGCAGGGTTACGAGGGCTACGGCGACCAGCAGGGCTACGCCCCGTACGGCGGCGACACCTACGGCGGGCTCGGCGAGACGTACCAGGACACCCCGCCCGGCGGCGTCTGGGTGCCGCAGCAGCGCGGCACCGACGCGTCCTACGGCGGCGAACTCCCGCCGGAGCGCCCGTATCCGCACCAGGACGGAAACGCCGGGGGCTACGACAGCTCGGGCTACGACGAGCAGCAGTACCGGTACTGAACGCCGCGGCGGGGGCTCTCGTGCGCACGGCCCCCGTGCCCGCCCCCGCCCGCCGCGCTCACGTCACTGCGAGCCGCGGAACTCCGGCCCCTCCACGATCAGCCCCGCGACCAGCGTGCCCGACATGCCCGCGTGGGGCAGGCCACCGCCCGGGTGGGACCAGCCGCCGACCGTGAACAGGCCCGCGAGGCCGGTGGTGTTGGACGGGTGCAGCAGCCTGCCGCCGGCCGCGGCGAGCGCCGGGGGCGGGACCGCGCCGCCGTCGGCGCCGGTGGCCTCCGCGACGTCGGCCGGGGTACGGACCTCGTGCCACAGGAGGCGGTCGCGCAGCCCGGGGAGCACGGCCTCCGCGCGGGCGATCACGCGCCGCACGTCGTCCTCGGTGACCTCCAGGTGCGCGGGCACCGTCGCCGTGAGCGTCACGGCCTCGTGGGCCGCGTCCGGCCTCGTACCGGCGTCGTCGGGGCGGAGCACCGCGAGGGTGGGGGAGGCGGGCAGCCCGGGGCGCTCGCCGAAGAGGCGGTCGAGCTCGTCCTGACGGTCGGCGGAGTGCAGCACCGTGCGGTGCGGGGTGCCTTCGGGGCGCCCGCCGGAGAGGGCGAGCAGCACCGTCAGCCGGCTCGGCAGGCCGGTCCGCGCGGGGACCCCGCCCGGCGCCCGCACCTCGGCGCCGGACAGCAGGGACTCCAGGGCGGCCGGCGCGACACCGGCGACGACGAAGTCCGCCTCCGCGGTGGTGCCGTCGGCGAGCTCGACGCCCGCCGCGCGGCCGTCCTTCTCGACGATCCGCGTCACCGCCGCCTCGAACACGAACTCGACCCGCCGGGCCAGGCACCGCTCGTACACCGCGCGGGCCAGCGCGCGCATCCCGCCGCGCACCGACCAGACGCCGAACGTCTGCTCCAGGTACGGCAGGACGGCGGCGCTCGCCGGTGTCGCCCGGGGATCGAGGCCCTGGGCGAGCGCGAACTGCTCCAGGAGCGCCACCAGCCGTGGATCGCCGCCCAGTTCGAGCTCGCCCACCTCGGCGAGGGTGCTCGCGCGGCGCTCGCGGCGCAGCAGCCGCTTGTGCGCCACCGAGGGGTACGGCTCGCGCTCGGCGAGCACCTCCCAGTTCGGCCAGAGGGGCTCCTCCAGGAGGGGGCGGCGGGTGCGGTCCCAGGCCTCTCGCGCGCGGTCCATGAACGCCGCCCAGCGCGCGCCCGCGCCGTCGCCGAGGGCCGCGTCCAGCGCCTCGCCCACGCCCGCGCGGGAGGCGTTCGGCAGGTCCGCCGCCGTGCCGTCCGCGAAGACGTGCCGCACGGCGGGCTCCACCTGGGAGAGCTCGACGCACTTCTCCAGCGGCTCCTTGCCCGTCTTGACGAACAGGTCGCGGTAGACCGCGGGGAGCTGGAGCAGTGCGGGTCCGGTGTCGAAGGCGAAGCCGTCGCGCTCGACGCGGCCGAGCGCGCCGCCGTACGTCCCGCCCCGTTCGTACACCACCACCCGGTGGCCCGCGACGGCCAGCCGGGCGGCCGCCGTCATCGCGCCCATCCCGGCGCCGATCACCACAATCCGTGCCATGCCAGGGACTTTATCGGCCGCCACCGACAGTCGGGCCGGAGCCCCATCCGGTCCGGGCGGGCCTTCTAGAAGGGCGGCGGTCCGGTGCGGCCCGCGAGCCGTCTCTCCTCGCGCCGCTGCGCCCGGCGCCGCAGGAAGCGCCGGATCCGCGAGACGAGGAAGAACAGCAGGAACAGGCCGAGGAGCAGGAGTACGGCCGCGATGATCGCGGCGGCCTCCGGATAGAACATCGCGAAGCTGATGATGCCGCCCACCCCGAGGTCCTCGGCGGTGCTCAGCACGATGTTGCTGAACGGCTCGGGCGAGCTGTTGACCGCCATCCGCGTGCCGGCCTTCACCGCATGGCTGGCCAGCGCGGTCGACCCGCCGACCGCGCCCGCGGCCAGATCCGGGAGGGATCCGCTCTGCCCGGCCAGGAGGGCCCCCACCACGGCACCGGAGACCGGCCGGATCACGGTGTGCACCGCGTCCCAGACCGAGTCGACGTACGGGATCTTGTCGGCCACCGCCTCGCACAGGAAGAGCACGCCGGCGGCGATGAGGACGTCGGGCCGCTGGAGCGCCTCGGGGACCTCGTCACTGACACCGGTCGCTCCGAAGACGCCGAGCAGCAGGACAACGGCGTAGGCGTTGATCCCGCTCGCCCAGCCGCTGGTGAAGACCAGGGGGAGTACGGACACGGAGGTGATCGTAACCAGTTCGGGACGGGCCGGGCCGGGGTTGAGCACCCACGTCTGAGTATCCGTACCTAGAGGGTGAGATGAGTACGCGCGCGGATGGGGCGCCACCTGCGCAGACGGAAGAGTGTGGGGCACGGAGAGGGGCGTGGCGCCGGTACCGCCGACACGGGGCGGCGGAACCGTGCCGCGCCCTTGGCCGCTCCTCCCGTCGCACTCCGGCGGGAGCGAGGCACGGGGGCGACCACACGGGGGAACGGGGGGTCGCGGGGGGACGGAAGAAGCGCCGGGCCGGTGCCGCCAGGGAACGGGCGGCACCGGCCCGGCGCCTTGCGTACGCGCGTCGCAGTCGGCGACCGCTCCGGAAAGCCGCCGGCTACGCGCGCGTGCCGCTCACCCGGCCCTGCAGCAGCCGCGAGAGCGCCGCGTGCACGTCGTCCAGCGAGCGCTCCGGCTGGAAGGCCTGCCAGTCCAGCGCGGCCACGAGGACCATGCCGACGAGCGCGGCGGCCGTCAGCGGGATGTCGATCTCCTCGCTGAGCTCGCCGCTCTCCACACCCGCCCGCAGCACGTCCTCGACCACCGCGACGGCCCGCTGCCTGACCACGAGCAGGGTGGACTGCCAGGCCCGGTTGGTCCGCCACAGCTCGGCCACGTACAGCTGGGTGAAGGCCGGATAGCGGTTGATGAAGACCAGGCCGGCCCTGATCATCGCGTCGAGGGCGTCGACCTTGCTGCCGCCGCCGCGGGCCGTCTCCTCGGCGGCCTCCTTCAGGGAGGCCGCGAGCAGGCCCACACCGTGCCGCAGCAGCTCCTCGAAGAGGACCGACTTGCTGGCGAAGTTGTAGTAGACGGTGCCCTTCGCGACCCCGGCCCGCTCGGCGATCTCGTCGACCGTCGTGGCCGAGAAGCCCTGCTCGGCGATGAGCGTGACCGCGGCCTCGTAGAGCTTCTGCCGGGTGGCCTCGCGCCGGGTGCTGCCCGTGCTGCTGTCCATGGCCCTGATTCTCACAGGTTCCGCCGCCCGGCCGGGTGCCGCCGGGCTCACAGGGTCAGCTCCGGGTGCAGCCGGTCCAGCGTCCACACCTGCTTGCGGCGGGCGGAGAGCGCGGTGAGCGCGAGGGCGCCGAGGGTGAAGGCCGTGAGGACCGCGCAGCCCTGCCAGACGGGGCCGAGGCCGCCGCCCGTGATGAGCCTGCGGAGCGCCTCGACGACGTAACTCATCGGCAGGAACGGGTGGATCGCGCTGAAGAAGCCGGGACTGGTCTGGACGGGGTACGTGCCGCCCGCCGACGTCAGCTGCAGCATCAGCGCGGCCAGGACGAGGATCCGCCCGGCCGCCCCGAAGCGGGCATTGAGCCACTGCACGATCGCCGCGAAGCACGCCGTCACCAGGCACAGGAAGCCCACCGTCCCGGCCGCCCGGGCCATCTCCAGGCCGAGCCCCCAGTGCAGGACCGAAAGGAGCGCCGCCGTCTGGAGCACACCCAGGGCCGCCACCGGGAGCCAGCCCGCGAACGCGATCCGCCACGCGGAGGCGCCCGCGGCGAGCGCACGCCGGTTGAGCGGCTGGATCAGCATGTACGCCACCATCGCGCCGACCCACAGGGAGAGCGGGATGAAGTACGGGGCGAAGCCGGTGCCGTAGTTGGGCGCCTTGTGCAGCGACTGGGAGGCGAGCCGCACGGGGTCGGACATGACACCGGTGCGCTCGTGGCGGTCCTTCTTGTCGTAGTCCGGGATCTTCTTGACGCCGTCGTGCAGCCCGCCGGACAGCTTCGCGGAGCCGTCGGCCAGCTTGAACAGGCCGCCCTTGAGGTCGCCCGCGCCCGTCTCCAGCTTGCCGAGGCCCGCGTCGAGGTCGTCGGCGCCGGTCTTGGCCGTGCCGAGGCCCGTGTGCAGCTTCTTGGCGCCGTCGGCGACCTTGCCCGCGCCCTTGTTGAGCTCGTGGATCTGGCCGACGGCCTTCTCCAGGTCCTCGTCGAGGTGCGGGGCGCGGTCGGCGAGGGCCTGGGACTTCTTCTGCAGCGCGGTCAGGTGCTTGTCGAGCTGCTTGACGTCGCTGTTCTGGTCCTTGATCACGGTGTTCATGTCGTCCGCGATGGTCGACACGTTCTGCGCGGCCTCCTTGGCCTCCTTGATCTGCGGGCAGAACGGGTCGGGCACCGGGGCCTTCACACAGCGGTCGGTGTAGAACCTGCCGATCGCCCTGGAGCCGTCCTTCGCGCCCTTGGCGGCGCCGGGCGCGAGCTTCACCCAGTCGTCCAGGTTGCGGTGCAGCGCCTTGGCGGAGTCGGCGACGAGCTGGGCGGTGTCGCCGATGGTCTTGCCGTTGTCCTTGAGGAACGGCCGCACCTGGCCGGCCGCGCCGTCGACCTTGTCGGACAGCTTCTGGGTGCCGTCCGCGACCCGCTTGGAGCCGTCCTCCAGGTCGCCCGCCCCGGTGTGCAGCTTCTTGATGCCCCCGGCCAGGTCGCCGCTGCCCTTCTTGGCCTTCGTCAGGCCGTCGGCGAGGTCCTTGGAGCCCTTCTTCGCCTTGCCGATGCCGTCGTCCAGCCTGTCGGCGCCGTCGGCGGCCTTCTTGGTCGCGCCGTGGATGTCGGAGAACGAGATGAAGATCTTGTCGAGGAAGGAGCGCGAGGCCTTCGTGGAGGCGGCGGAGCGCACCTCGGAGAAGACCGTGCGGGAGATCTGCCCGACGATGTAGTTGTTGGCGTCGTTCGTCTTCACCTGGAGGGCGCCCGTCTCCGGAGAGGAGCCGGAACTCGACGCGATGCGCTTGCTGAAGTCCTCGGGCATCGTCAGCGACAGGTAGTACGTGCCGTTCTCGACGCCCTCGCGCGCCTCGGCGGAGCTCACCTCGTGCCACTCGAAGGACTTGCTGTCGCGCAGCCCCTCGACGATGTCGTCGCCCGCCGCGAGCTTCTTGCCCTGCGCGGTGGCCCCCTTGTCGTCGTTGACGAGCGCCACGGGTATCCGGTCCAGGTGGCCGTACGGGTCCCAGAAGGACCACAGGTACAGGGCGCCGTACAGCAGGGGCAGCAGCAGGAGCGCGACGAGCGCGGCGCGCGGCAGCTTCCCCCTGCCGAAGCGCCTGAGCTCAAGCGCGGCGAGTTTCGGCGAGCGCATCCGCCGTCTCCTTGTCGTCGTCGGGAGAGGCCGAGTTGTCGTCGTCGGTGGAGGCCGAAGCGGCGGTGGAGGCCGTGGTCGAGGCCTCGGACGGGCCGGTGCGGACCACGACCGCGCCCTCGGGCGCCTCGCTGCACACCGCGAGCACGGTCGTCCCCGACCGGGTGAGGGAGGTCAACATGGCCCAGGCCTCGGCCCGTTCGGCGTCCGAGAGCTTCAGGTCGGTGTCGTCGACGCCCAGCACGCGCGGGCGGCCGATCAGGGCAAGGGCCACCGAGAGCCGCAGGACTTCGAGCCGCTCCAGGTCGCGCACGGAGGTCCGCCGCCCCTTGGGCAGCGTCTCCAAGTCGAGTCCGGCAGCCGTCAGCGCGGCGTCCACCCGCAGCCTCAGTTCCTGCCGCCGCTCGGCGCGCGGCCTGAGCAGCCCGCGCAACGGCCCGCCGAACCGCCGCTCCAGGAGCGCCCGTTCACGCAGGTGCTCGGCCACGGTCAGAGCGGGGTCGAGGTCGGTCACGCCCGGCACGGGGCCGAGCCCGCTGATCCGGCGCACCGCCGCCAGCTGCGCGGGCAGTCGGAAGCGGCCCACGCAGGCCTCGCCCTCGGTGGCGCGCATACGGCCCGTGAGTGCGAGCAGGAGACAGGTGCGGCCCGTCCCCGACGGGCCCTCGATCGCGATCAGGGACCCGGGCTCTGCGGCGAACGTGATGCCGCGGAACGCCCAGCCCCGCGGCCCCTTGAGCCCGAAGTCCCCGGCGGTGACGGCGGCCGTGGGCACGCCGTCGGTCGGACCGTTCACAGTCCCCCCTGCCCCTTCTTTGAACTGACTGGTCAGTACAAAAATAGGCCGCAACCGTGCGTCGAGGCAAAGGCCCAGGTCAGAGCCGATTGTCAGTGGCGTACTCCACGATGGGCACATACGGCCACTGCGCCGTCACACGACGACAGGAGGTTCGTCATGGCCAGCACGTCAGCAGCCGCCCGCCGGCACCGCGCCGTGGGCCCTGCCCCCTCATCGAGCGGCCCGGCGAGCGATGTCCACCCCGTCCTGCGCCGCGCCACGGCCCCGCCGGCCGCGCTCGAACTGCTCGCCCAGGCCCACACCGGAGTCGACGAGGCCGCCCACCTGGACGCACCGAACGAGCGGTACGCCACCGCCCACCTCGCCGCCCTGCGCACCGCCGCCGCCGTCCTCGCCGCGCGCGGCCGCCCCGAGAGCACCCCGCGCCGCAGGCAGCGCATCCGCAGCGCCTGGGAAGTCCTCCCCGAGATAGCTCCCGAACTGACCGAGTGGAGCGCCCTGTTCGCCTCCGGCGCCGCCCGCCGGGCCCGCGCCGAGGCGGGTATCAGGGACGCCGCCACCCCCCGCGACGCCGACGACCTCCTCCGCGACGTCGCCATGTTCCTGCGCATCGTCGAGCGGATGCTCGTCCTCCAGCCCGTGCTGCCCCAGCCCCGGCAGGAGTCGCCGGACGCGGGCCGGCAGCCGCCGGATGCGGGCTGACCGGCGTGTCCGCCCCTCGAGGCGGGTGGCCGGGGCACGGCGCGGCAGGCAATAGGGTGGAGGAAACAGCACCCCACGCGCCGAGGAGACAACTGCCGTGTCGGACCCGATGCGCCCGCCCGCCTCCCCTCACCCGTCCTCAGCGGCGTCGTTGCGCTCCGACCCTCCTCGTCCGCGCGCCTCCCTCCGGACCGCCGTGGTCTGGGACGTCCTGAAGGACGCCCTCGACCGCCGGGTCAAGGTCACCGGCAGGGGGTCCGACGCCGGGCTCGACGTGCTCGACACCGGAGGCGGCAGCGGCAACTTCGCGGTGCCCGTCGCCCGCCTCGGCCACCGCGTCACCGTCGTCGACCCCAGCCCGAACGCCCTCTTCGCACTTGAGCGCCGGGCCGCCGAGGCCGGGGTCGCCGAGCGGGTGCGCGGCGTCCAGGGCGACGTGCTCGGCCTCTTCGACGTCGTCGAGCGCGGCGGCTTCGACGCCGTCCTGTGCCACGGCGTCCTGGAGTACGTGGACGACCCGGCCGAGGGCGTGCGCGTCGCCGTCGACGCGCTGCGTCCCTCCGGCATCCTCAGCCTGCTCGGCGCCGGCCTCGGCGGCGCGGTGCTCGCGCGGGCGCTCGCCGGGCACTTCACCGAGGCCCAGGCGGCGCTCACCGACCCGGCGGGCCGCTGGGGCGAGGGCGACCCGGTGCCCCGGCGCTTCACCGCCGAGCAGCTCACCGGGCTCGTCGAGGCCGCGGGCGTCCGCGTCGACGCGGTGCACGGCGTGCGGGTCTTCGCCGACCTGGTCCCGGGCGTCCTGGTGGACACCGAGCCGGGCGCCCTGGAGGCCCTCCTCAAGCTGGAGGCGGCCGCCGCGGAACTGCCCGCTTTCCACTCCGTGGCCACGCAGCTGCACGTGCTCGGCGAGGCGCGGGGTGCCGAAGAGGCCTGAGGAGCTCCCGCGGCGCCCGGCTGATCAGGGACGCAGCCGCACATGGAGTACGCCACAGGCCCCCGAACGGGCTACGGGCGCCGTATGATCGAGGGACACCGTTCTGCATGACGGTCCGGCCGCTGGGGAATGCACGCTTCAGTGAGCCGGGGCGGCGTGAAGGTCCGGTTTGGCGAAGTTGGCGTAGAGGGGCGGGTTTCACGGGGGCGATTCCCTGCCTATCCTGAAGGGGACCCCCGGTCGCCCCGGCGACTGCACGATGAGGAGGACTCCGTGCCGCTCTCGGAGCACGAGCAGCGCATGCTCGAGCAGATGGAGCGAGCGCTGTACGCCGAAGATCCCAAGTTCGCGACAGCGCTTGAGGGAAGCGGGCTGCGTACGTACACCCGGAAGCGGGTCTACCAAGCGGTCGCGGGCTTCCTGGTGGGTATCGCCCTTCTCATGGCCGGAATGGTCGCCCAGCAGATCTGGATCAGCGTGGTGGGGTTCCTCGTCATGCTGGGCTGCGCGGTGCTCGCCGTCACCGGCTGGCGCAAGGCGCCGAAGCCGGGCGAACAGCCTACGGGCGCGGCCGCCGGACCGGGCGGGGCACCGACCCGCCGACAGGCGAGGCAGCGCCGGTCCGTCATGAACCGCATCGAGGAGCGGTGGCAGCGCCGCCGCGACGAGCAGCAGGGCGGTCAGTGAGCCCAGCGGTTCACGACTGACCGAACAGACATACGCATCCGTGAGGGGTGGCCGCCGGTGGCGGTCACCCCTCACGTGTGTCCGGTGCCCGAAGGCCGGTCGCGGGGTGGTGGAGCGCCGGTGGACCGCGCGGCGCCGGGCCTGTGGCTGTGGCTGTTGGTCATGAAACAGCCGGTGGTCATGAAACAGCCGGTCGGAAGCCGATCAGGCGGGTCGGCCGGGGGTCCCGTCGGCCGAAGCCGTTCAGGACCCCGCCGACCGGCCGGCCCGACCAGCCCGACCGGCTTCCACCCGGCCGGGCCCCAGCCCCCTACCCGGCCCGTCGCGGCAGCCTGCGGGTGAGGGCCGCCCACTGCCGGGCGGTCCGCTCGCGCCGGCGTGCGCCGAGCGCCGCCCAGCGGCCCGAGACCGCCCACACCACCCGCGCGGCCGAACGCGGTGCGAGCAGCACCCGCAGCCGCGTGCCCCGGCCCACCGAGGCGTTCAGGCCGTCCCTGACCCGCTGCACGTCCTCGGTCAGCCCGGTCGCCAGGTGCGGCCGCGGGGCGTAGAGCACCTGTTCGACCGCGGCCGCCAGCCGGTGGACGGCCTCCGCGGGTCCGGCGGTCAGCTGCCCGACGCGGACGATCCGCGCCGCCGCCTTGCGCGGGGTCTGTGACTCGTCCGGCGCAATGCCGTGGTCCCAGGCCGTGTCCGTCACCTCCAGCCAGGCGGCCAGGGTCCGCGCCGCCGCGTCCGCCTCGGTGCGGCCGCGTGTGCCGAGCCGGACCGCCCGCACCCGGGTCCGCCACAGCAGCGGCAACAGCGGCAGCACGACCAGGAACAGCGCGGCCAGGGTGATGCCCACGATGGTGCCGACCGGCGGGCCGTCACCGCCCGAACCGGCCGCGACCTGCGGGGCGGCGCTCTCGCAGCCGCCCTGCTTCCTCATGTCCGGCGGGCAGGTGTCCGACGCGGAGGGCGCCGTGGACGGCTCGGAGGAGGTGGCCGGCTCAGGGGTGTCCGGGTCGCTCGCGCCGTCGGACGGTGTGTCCGGGCGAGCGTAGTCGGGCACCGTGCCGCGGCGCGGCGTCGGCTCGAAGCGGGTCCAGCCCACGCCCTCGAAGTACAGCTCGGGCCAGGCGTGCGCGTCGCGCAGCCCGACCGACATCGAACCGTTCGTCTGCGCGGTCCCCGGAGTGAAGCCCACCGCGACCCGGGCCGGTATCCCCAGCGTCCGGGCCATGGAGGCCATCGCGAAGGAGAAGTGGACGCAGAAGCCCTCCTTCTGCTTCAGGAACCGCTCGATCGCGGAGGGACCGCTGCCCGCGCGGACCTGCGTGTTGTAGGAGAACCCGCCGTCCGAGGCGAAGTAGTCCTGGAGCTTGACCGCCTGCTCGTACGGGTTCGCGGCGCCCTTGGTGACCTGCCGGGCGGTGTCCGCGACCATCCGGGGGAGCGAGTCCGGCACCTTGGTGAACTCGCGCCGCAGGCCGTCCGGCGGGGCCGGGGCGGCCGCGAGCTGCTGGGCCGTGGGCGCCACGACCAGGCTCGTCACCTGGTACCGCGCGCCCCGCGTGGTCTGCCCGCGGTCGCCGACGAGGGAGCGGCCCACCGGCTCGTACCGCCACCGCCCGTCGATCTTCACCTGGCTGGCCGGGAACGGCATGGGCAGCCAGTTCTGCACATAGTTCTCGGCGGCCGTGAGGTTGGTCCGGATCTCGGTCCTGCGGACGTCGGGACTCAGGCCCTGGGGGTCCGGCAGCGGCGTCCGCACGTCCTCGATGCGCCGGACGGTGGTCTTCCACGTCGTGCCGTCGAACTGGTCGAGCGAGACGATCCGCAGATACAGGTCGTCGGTCGTCTCGGAGTTCGTGCGGTACGACAGGACCTCGCGGTCCTCCGGCTGGTTCAGGCTGTCCTGCAGTGCGACCAGCGGGTTCACCGCGGAGATCGTGCCGCCGCCGCCCGAGCCGTCGCCGCCGGGACCGCCGTTGCCGTCCAGGAGGCCGCCGTCCAGGGCGGGCAGTGCCAGCGGCACCACCAGGGCGATGCCGAGGGCGAGCGCTCCGATGCGCCGTCCCGTACGGACCGGGGCGAGGGCCCCGCTGTTGCTCTCCAGGCCCCCGGAGACCCGCCCCGGCGCGCGCGCCGCGCCGCCGAACACCCGGCCCCACTGGGAGAGCCGGTCCCGGCCCTCCGCCAGGAGCAGCAGCAGATAGCCGGCCGCGGCCAGGAGGAACCACAGCCAGTCGGCGGCGCCGCTCCCGGAGAGCCCCGCCGCGACCGAGTACAGGGCCAGCAGCGGCAGTCCGGCCGGGGCCGCCGTGCGGAACGTCACCGCGAGCGCGTCCACCGCCAGGCCGACCAGCAGGACGCCGCCGACCAGCATCAGCCGGATGCCGTCGCTCAGCGGCGCCGGGATCATGTAGCGGCTGACGTCTTGGCCGCCCGCCTCGAGGAGCACGCCGAACCGCTGGAAGACCTCGGGCCCCGGCACGACCCCGGCGAGGGCCTGCTCACGGGCGAACACCAGGGTCAGCAGGAGCAGCGTCACCAGCGCCTGCACCGCCACGGTGAGCGGCCGGGCCAGCGGCACCCGCCGGGCCAGCGCGCCCACCCCGCTCTGCAGCATCAACAGGACCGCGGCCTGCACGAACCACGTCGCCGGCTCGACGAGCGGCATCAGCGCGCTGGACGCCATCAGGGTGGCCGCGGTGGCACACACCGCGAGCCGTGCGCGTCCGCTCATGCCCAACCCCCGGTCGTCGTGCCCGCGGCGGGCGCCGGGCCCGCGCTCGTACGGGCGTGGTCCGCCTGCCGCCACAGATCCTCCAGGCGCGCCCCCGGGGCCACCGCGAGCGCCGTCCAGCCCGCCTCACGGAGCATCCGCACCCGCGCCTGCCCGGACTCGGAGGGGCCGGTGCCCTGCCCCTGCGCCCAGGCCGCGCCGTCCAGCACGAAGGCGACCGCGGCGCCGCTGCGCTGGCGCATCTTGGCGACCACCGCCGCCTGGTCCTCCGCCAGATCGCCGAGGAAGGCGACAAGGAGGCCTTCGTTGCCCCCGCGCAGCACGTCGTAGGCACGGGAGAGGCCGGTGCCGTCCGAGTGGTCGATCACCGCGAGGGTGTCCATCATCAGCCCGGCGGCGTCCGCCGACTCCTGGCTCGCGCCCGCGAAGCCGTCCGAACCCTCGCCCGGCACGGAGGTGCCGGTGTCGGTCAACAGACGCACCGAGAAGCCGCGTTCGAGCATGTGGACCAGGGCGGACGCGGTGCCCGAGACCGCCCACTCGAAGGCCGAGTCCGGCCCCGCGCCGTGGAAGCCCTCGCCCCGGGTGTCCAGGAGCACCGTGCAGCGGGCCCGCTGCGGCTGCTCCTCGCGGCGCACCATCAGCTCGCCGTACCGCGCGGTGGAGCGCCAGTGCACCCGGCGCAGATCGTCGCCGTGCCGGTACCCGCGCGGGATCACGTCGTCCTCGCCGGCCAGCGCCAGCGAGCGGTTGCGCCCGTCGCCGTACCCCTTCGCCTCGCCCGTGAGCCGCACCGGGGGCAGCGCCTCCACGCGCGGGATGACGGTCAGGGTGTCGTACGTCGAGAAGGAGCGGGTCAGTTCGCACATGCCGAACGGGTCCGTCAGGCGCAGCTGGAGGGGCCCCAGCGGATAGCGGCCGCGCAGGTCGGAGCGGACACGGTAGGACACCTCGCGGCGGCCGCCCGCCTCGACCCGGTCGAGCACGAAGCGGGGGCGCGGCCCGAGCACGTAGGGCACCCGGTCCTGGAGCATGAGCAGCCCGGTGGGCAGCCGCGAGATGTTGTCCATCCGCAGGTGGACGCGGGCCTCCGAAGCGGCGGGCACGCGCGCGGGGGAGAGCCTGCGGCTGCCCGCGACCCGGTAGCGGGTGCGGAACAGCACGGTGGCGCACACCAGCGGCAGCACGGCGAGGAGCAGACCGACGCGCAGCAGGTCGCCCTGGCCCAGGACATAGGCGCAGATGGCCGCGGCCACACCGGCCGCGAGAAAGGAACGTCCGCGGGTGGTCAGCCCCGCGAGAGCCGTGCGCAGCCCGCCCTTGTCGTCCTCGACGGGGCTCGCCGGCGGCCCCCCGGCCGCCATCAAAGCCTCCGGGCGCCGGGCGGCTGGTTGAAGTAGGCGCCGGTGCCCGGCTGGTGGGCCGCGGGCACCGGGGTGCGCTGCAGGATCTCCAGGACGACGGACTCGGCCGTACGACGGTTCAACTGGGCCTGCGCGGTGGGCAGCAGGCGGTGCGCGAGGACCGCGACGGCCAGGGCCTGCACATCGTCCGGCAGGGCGTACTCCCGGCCGCTGAGCGCCGCGGAGGCCTTGGCGGCGCGCAGCAGGTGCAGGGTCGCGCGCGGGGAGGCACCGAGTCTGAGGTCGGGGTGGTTGCGGGTCGCGGAGACCAGGTCCACCGCGTACCTGCGGACGGGGTCGGCCACGTGGACCGTGCGCACGGCGTCGATGAGCTTCACGATCTCATGGGCGTGCGCCACCGGCTGGAGGTCGTCCAGGGGGGAGACGCCGCCGTGGATGTCGAGCATCTGCAGCTCGGCCTCCGGGCCCGGATAGCCGATCGAGACCCGCGCCATGAAGCGGTCGCGCTGTGCCTCGGGCAGCGGATAGGTCCCCTCCATCTCGACCGGGTTCTGGGTGGCCACCACCATGAAGGGACTGGGCAGTTCGTAGGTCTGACCGTCGATGGTGACCTGGCGCTCCTCCATGGACTCCAGGAGCGCGGACTGCGTCTTCGGCGACGCGCGGTTGATCTCGTCGCCGATCACGATCTGCGCGAAGATCGCCCCTGGCTTGAACTCGAAGTCCCTGCGCTGCTGGTCGAAGATGGACACCCCGGTGATGTCCGACGGCAGCAGATCCGGGGTGAACTGGATCCGTCGCACGGAGCAGTCGATGGACCGCGCGAGCGCCTTGGCGAGCATGGTCTTGCCCACCCCCGGCACGTCCTCGATGAGCAGGTGCCCCTCCGCCAGGAGCACGGTCAGCGAAAGCCGTACGACCTCTGGCTTGCCCTCGATCACACCCTCCACCGACCTGCGCACACGCTCCGCAGTGGCGGTCAGATCTGTGAGGCTCGCTCGATCGTCATAGGTCGTCACCCGGCCCTCCTCGGCCCTTCCCCACGCTCCTGAGGAGCAGGGAATACGCATTTCCGGGCCGCCACGACAGCGCGCGACCCGGTACACCCCGAATTCACGGACATCACGCGTGAAGGCTTCTGCGGGATGTCACCCCCGCATTGTTGTTGGGCATACCGGGTCGTGTCACTTGCCTGTGGATAACTGGCGCCGATTTGTCGGGTCTTACGCCTTTATGTCAGTCACGCAGGGTCGATCTCCCGCAGCAGGCCCGAGGTCACGTCGAACACGAATCCGCGGACGTCGTCGGTGTGCAGCAGGAACGGCGAGGTCCGCACGCGCGCCATGGACTGCCGCACGTCCTGCTCGACGTCGGAGAACGACTCCACCGCCCAGGACGGGCGCTGGCCGATCTCCAGCTCCAGCTCGTGCCGGAAGTCCTCGGTGAGCGACTCCAGGCCGCAGTTGGTGTGGTGGATCAGGACGACGCTGCGGGTACCGAGCGCCCGCTGGCTGATGGTCAGGGAGCGGATCACGTCGTCGGTGACCACGCCGCCGGCGTTGCGGATGGTGTGACAGTCGCCCAGTTCGAGGCCGAGCGCGCGGTGCAGGTCGATGCGGGCGTCCATGCAGGCGACGACGGCGACCTGGAGGACGGGGGCGGCGCCCATCCCCGGGTCGGTGAACTGCGCGGCGTACTTTTCGTTCGCCTCGACGAGGCGGTCGGTCACCGTGCCGAGGGCTATGTCGCCGGTGGGCTCGGCGGGCGTGGGATCCGAGGAGGCTGCGGAAGTCGACATAGTCATGACGTTAATGGCCGCTCATGACCCGGGCCCGCTGTGAGAAGGGACAAAGAACGCCAAAAACTCTTGTTGTGAGCTAACCCACAGGGGCGGCTGACCTGCGGCCGAACGGGTGAAACCACCGGATGCGCACCCCCGTCGACGACCGGTCCGCGACGCGCAGGCCGGTTGATTGACCGCGCGACACCGTGGACTAAAGTGACGCGAAGCGGGAGACGTGACCTGCTCCCCGCTGGACCGCACATCCCGGGGGTTCCCTGAATCCCCCCACGTGCGCGGCGCGTACGTACGGCTCGGCCTCCTCCCGCTCCCGGTCGGCTGACGCCACTTCCCCGGCGCCAGCAGTCCATTCCCCTTCACGGAGCGGGTGGGGACCCGGCGGTGCGTGCGCACCCGCGCCGGACCTGAGAGGGCCCCTTGAGCGACAACAGCCGACACGTCCCGGTGATGCTCCAGCGGTGCCTGGACATGTTGGCCCCCGCGCTCGCCGAGCCGGGCGCCGTCGTCGTCGACTGCACCCTGGGACTCGGCGGGCACAGCGAGGCCCTCCTCGCCACCTTCCCCTCCGCCCGCCTCGTCGCCCTGGACCGCGACAAGGAGGCGCTGCGCCTGTCCGGCGAGCGCCTCGCCCCCTACGGCGACCGCGCCACCCTGGTGCACGCGGTCTACGACGAACTCCCCGAGGTCCTGGAGCGCCTGGACATCCGGCGCGTGCAGGGCGTCCTCTTCGACCTCGGCGTCTCCTCCATGCAACTCGACGAGGCGGACCGGGGATTCGCGTACGCCCAGGACGCGCCCCTGGACATGCGCATGGACCAGACGACCGGCATCAGCGCGGCCGAGGTCCTCAACACCTACGCGCCCGGCGAACTGGTCCGCATCCTGCGCGCGTACGGCGAGGAGAAGCAGGCCAAGCGCATCGTCGGCGCCGTCGTACGCGAGCGCGAGAAGGAGCCCTTCAGCAACAGCGCGCGGCTCGTCGACCTCATCCGCGACGCGCTGCCGCAGGCCGCCAAGCGTACCGGCGGCAACCCCGCCAAGCGCACCTTCCAGGCCCTGCGCATCGAGGTCAACGGCGAGCTGAGCGTCCTGGAGCGGGCGGTCCCCGCGGCCGTGGCGGCGCTCGCCGTCGGCGGCCGGATCGCCGTCCTGTCGTACCAGTCCCTGGAGGACCGGCTGGTCAAGCAGGTCCTGGCAGCCGGCGCCGCGACGACCGCGCCGCCCGGCCTTCCGGTCGTACCCGAGCGCTACCAGCCGCGGCTGAAGCTCCTGACGCGCGGCGCGGAACTCCCCACGGAGGAGGAGATCGCCGAGAACCGCAGGGCGGCCCCGGCGCGGCTGCGGGGCGCGGAACGCATCCGTGAGGACGTCGGGTGAGGCCGAGGGCCTGTCCGGCGGACAGGCCGTGGCCCCCGCCGGCCCCCGGGCACCACCCGCCGAGCAGAACCCGCTGAGCAGAGTCCGCGAGGAGGCTCCATGAGCAAGAAGCCCGAGTTGCGGGGGAGGGCCGCCCGCCTCGCGCGGCTGCTGCCGCAGGGGCCCAACCAGGCCGCGCGCACCCCCTTCGTCCTCCTCGTCGTGCTGCTCCTGGGCAGCGGCCTCATCACGCTGCTCATCCTGAACTCCGCGCTCAACGAGGGCTCGTTCCGCCTGAGCGAGCTGAAGAAGCAGACCAAGGACCTGACCGAGGAGGAGCAGGAGCTCCAGCGCGACGTGGACGGCTACGCCGCCCCCGAGGCCCTGCAGCGCCGCGCCCGCGAGCTCGGCATGGTCCCCGGCGGCGACCCGGTCTTCCTCGACCCCGACGGCACCGTCCGGGGCGTGCCCGGTGCCGCCACGGCCAAGCCCTCCTCGTTCGGCTACCCCGCGCCGCGCCCACAGGAGGTGGCGTCCCCGGCGGCCACCGTCTCGGTCCCGGCCGCGCCCCCCGGCGCACCGCGGGGCCCCGGCCCCGTGCCGGACCCGCCCGCCCCGGCGTCCGGCACGCAGCCGCCCGCCCAGCCCACCGCGCCGGCGCCCGACCCCGCAGGTCAGGCGCCCTCCGCCCCCGCGCCCCCGCCCGCCCCCACGACGACCTCCGGCAGGTGACGCACGTGTCCGACAGGGAACCCCCGCGACGCCGGGTGCCCAGGCCCGCGAAGCCCGCCCCCTCCGCCCGCTCCGGCGCCCCGCGCCGCCCGACGCCGGGCGGCCGCCCCGCGCAGCGCCGGCCCGCCGGCAAGGGCAGGGCGCGCACCATCCGCCTCGGCAGCCCCCGGCCCCGGCTGCGCATGGTCAGCCTCGGTCTGACGCTGGTGATGCTGGCGTTCGTCGTACGACTGCTCCAGGTGCAGGCCGTCGACGCCAGCGCCTACGCGGCCAAGGCCGAGAAGAACCGCTACTTCACGCACACCCTGGCCGCCGAGCGCGGCCGCATCACCGACCGCGGCGGCGTCGAACTGGCCGCCAGCGTGGACGCGTACGACATCACCGCCGACCCCACGCTCTTCACGCCCAAGGAGATGAAGACCCAGGACGCGCCCGAGCAGGCGGCCGCGCTGCTGGCCCCGATCCTCGGCAGGTCCGTCGACGAGCTGACGAAGAAGCTCAAGACCCCGGACACCCGTTACGTCCTGCTGGCCCGCCGCCAGACCCCCCAGGTGTGGAAGCAGATCAAGGACCTGCGCGGCGCGCTCGCCGAACGGGCGGGCACCGACCCGGACTCCCCGAACGTGCTGGCCGGCGTCCTCGCCGATCCGAGCAGCAAGCGGGTGTACCCCAACGACGAGCTGGCCGCCGGGATACTGGGCTGGGTCAACGCCGACGGCAAGGGCGCGGGCGGCCTGGAGCAGCAGCTCGACAAGCAGCTCGCGGGCGAGGACGGCAAGATCAAGTACGCCCAGTCCGGCGGCCGCCAGGTGCCGACCGCGGGCTCCACGGAGACGCCCGCCGTGCCCGGCTCGGACGTCGAGCTCACCATCGACCGCGACATCCAGTGGGCCGCGCAGAACGCCATCACCGAGCAGGTCAGGAAGTCCAAGGCCGACCGCGGGTACGTGATAGTGCAGGACACCAGGACCGGCGAGGTCCTCGCGATGGCCAACGCCCCGGGCTTCGACCCGAACGACCTCTCCGAGGCCAACGGCGCCGCGCTCGGCAACGCCTCCCTCCAGGACGCCTTCGAGCCCGGCTCCACGGCGAAGGTCATGTCGATGGCCGCCGTCCTGGAGGAGGACGCCGCCACCCCCGGCACCCATGTGACGGTGCCCAACCGGCTGCACCGCGGTGACCGCCTCTTCCAGGACGACATCGACCACCCGACCTGGCAGCTGACGCTCAACGGCGTGCTCGCCAAGTCCTCGAACATCGGCACGATCCTCGCCACCGGCGAACTGGGCAAGACGCAGCAGGAGGCCAACCAGGTCCTCCACTCGTATCTGCGCAAGTTCGGCATCGGCAGGGAGACCGGGCTCGGCTTCCCCGGCGAGACCTCCGGCATCTTCGCGCCCGCCCGGAAGTGGTCCACCTCGCAGCAGTTCACCATCCCGTTCGGCCAGGGCTTCTCGATCAACGCCATGCAGGCGGCCTCGGTCTACTCGACCATCGCCAACGGCGGCGTACGCGTCGAACCCACCCTGGTGCGGGGCACGAAGGGCCCCGACGGCCGCTTCACGCCCGCGCCCCGGCCGAAGAAGACCCGGGTGGTGAGCGACAAGACCGCCAAGAGCGTGTCGCAGATGCTCGAGTCCGTCGTCGACGACGAAGAGGGCACCGGCACCAAGGCCCGCATCCCCGGCTACCGCGTCGCGGGCAAGACCGGTACGGCCAACCGGGTCGATCCGGTGACCGGCCGCTACAAGGGCTACACCTCGTCCTTCGCCGGCTTCGCGCCCGCCGACAAGCCGCGCGTCACGGTCTACTGCGCGATCCAGAACGCCACCAAGGGCAGCTACTTCGGCGGCCAGATCTGCGGCCCCATTTACAAGGAAGTCATGGAGTTCGCCCTCAAGACGCTCCAAGTCCCGCCCACCGGAGGAGCCCCGGCCCGCCTTCCCGTCACCTTCTAGCCCTGAGACCCACCAGGAACCGCCCGTGACAACGATCACCCCGGACCCGGGGAACCACCGCGCGCCACGCCCCTCACTTCGCCCCACGGGGGGTGCGCCCGGTACGCTCACCGCCGTGCCACACGCTGATCAGTCCCAAACCACCCAGAAGGGCGCTCCCGTGACATATCCGGGACCGCCGCGGCCCGTCCAGGTCTCACCGGCCGCACTGACGGAGCTCGCAGCGCAGCTGGGCGTCGCCGAACCGGGAACCCCGCACGGCCCGGCCACCGCCGGCAGCACGGAGATCACCGGCATCACGCACGACTCCCGCGCGGTGCGCCCCGGCGACATCTACGCGGCGCTGCCCGGCGCCCGGATGCACGGCGCCGACTTCGTCGCGCAGGCCGCCGACCTCGGTGCCGCGGCCATCCTCACCGACCCGAACGGCGCCGAACGCGCGGCCGCGACCGGCCTGCCGGTCCTCGTCGTCGACAGCCCGCGCGCCCACATGGGCGAACTGGCCGCGACGGTCTACGGCCACCCCGGCCGGGACCTGCTGCAGATCGGCATCACCGGCACCTCCGGCAAGACGACCACCGCGTACCTGATCGAGGGCGGCCTCAAGGGCGTCCGTTCGACCGGGCTGATCGGCACGGTCGAGATGCGCATCGGCGACGAGCGCATCAAGTCGGAGCGGACGACCCCCGAAGCCACCGATCTCCAGGCGCTGTTCGCGGTGATGCGCGAGCGCGGCGTCGAGGCGGTCGCCATGGAGGTCTCCAGCCATGCCCTCGTGCTCGGGCGGGTGGACGGCTGCGTCTTCGACGTCGCCGTCTTCAACAACCTCAGCCCGGAGCACATGGAGTTCCACTCCGGCATGGAGGACTACTTCCAGGCCAAGGCGCAGCTCTTCAGCAAGCGCCGCTCGCGCGTCGGGGTGGTCAACTTCGACGACGAGTACGGGCGTCGGCTCATCACCGAGTCGGAGGTCCCCGTCACCACCTTCTCGGCCGAGGGCCACCCGGACGCCGACTGGCGCGCCGAGGACGTCGAGGTCGGGCCGCTCGACTCGACGTTCGTCGCGGTCGGCCCGAAGGGCGAGCGGGTCACCGCCAAGTCGCCGCTCGCGGGCCCGTTCAACGTCGCCAACACGCTCGCCGCGATCGTCTCGCTGGCCGTCGCGGGGATCGACCCGCAGCAGGCCGCCGACGGCGTCGCCGCGGTGCCGGGCGTCCCCGGCCGCCTGGAGCGCATCGACGCCGGCCAGCCCTACCTCGCCGTCGTCGACTACGCGCACAAGACGGACGCCGTCGAATCGGTGCTGCGCGCGCTGCGCAAGGTCACCGAGGGCAAGCTGCACATCGTGCTCGGCTGCGGCGGCGACCGCGACAAGACCAAGCGGATGCCGATGGGCGCGGCCGCGGCCCGCCTCGCCGACACCGCCGTACTGACCTCCGACAACCCCCGTGGCGAGGACCCCCTCGCGATCCTCGCCACGATGCTCGCCGGCGCCGCCGACGTGCCGGCCCACGAGCGCGGCGACGTCGCCGTGTTCGAGGACCGGGCCGCCGCCATCCGCGCGGCCGTCCGCCGCGCGGAGCCGGGCGACACCGTCCTCGTCGCCGGCAAGGGCCACGAGCAGGGACAGGACATCGCCGGGGTGGTGCGTCCCTTCGACGACCGCCAGGTGCTTCGCGAAGCTATCCAGCAAACCCAGGGATGAAGTTGTGATCGCCCTCTCCCTCGCCGAGATCGCAGACGTCGTCGGCGGGCAGACGTACGACATACCGGATCCGGCCGTCCAGGTCACCGGACCCGTCGTCCGGGACTCCCGTGAGGTGGCGCCCGGCAGCCTCTTCGTCGCCTTCGTCGGCGAGCGCGTCGACGGCCACGACTACGCGGCCGACGTGGTCGCCGCGGGCGCCGTGGCCGTGCTCGCCGCACGGCCCGTCGGCGTGCCCGCGATCGTCGTCGACGACGTCCAGGCGGCGATCGGCGCCCTCGCACGCCACGTCGTGCGGCGGCTCGGCGCCACCCTCGTCGCGCTGACCGGCTCCGTCGGCAAGACCAGCTCCAAGGACCTGCTCGCGCAGGTGCTGCGGCGCAAGGCGCCCACGGTCTTCACGCCGGGCTCGCTCAACAACGAGATCGGCCTGCCGCTGACCGCGCTCAGCGCCACGGACGAGACGCGGTTCCTCGTCCTGGAGATGGGAGCGCGCGGAATCGGCCACATCCGTTACCTCACCGAGCTGACGCCGCCGAAGATCGGCCTCGTCCTGAACGTCGGCACCGCCCACATCGGCGAGTTCGGCGGCCGCGAGCAGATCGCGATCGCGAAGGGCGAGCTCGTCGAGTCGCTGCCCGCGGACGGCGCCGCCGTGCTCAACGCCGACGACCCCCTCGTCCGCGCGATGGCGTCGCGCACGAAGGCCCGCGTGCTCCTCTTCGGAGAGGCCGACGACGCCGACGTACGCGCGGAGAATGTCCGGCTCACAGAGAACGGACAGCCTGCTTTTACGCTGCACACACCCTCCGGGTGCAGCGACGTGACCTTGCGGCTGTACGGTGAGCACCACGTGTCGAACGCGCTTGCCGCGGCCGCCGTCGCCCATGAGCTGGGCATGTCCGTGGACGAGATCGCCCTCGCGCTCTCCGAGGCGGGCACGCTGTCCCGCTGGCGGATGGAGGTCACCGAGCGCCCGGACGGCGTGATGGTCGTCAACGACGCCTACAACGCGAACCCCGAGTCCATGCGAGCCGCCCTGCGCGCGCTCGTGGCCATGGGCAAGGGGCGCCGTACGTGGGCGGTGCTCGGTCAGATGGCCGAGCTCGGGGACGAGGGTCTCGCCGAACACGACGCGGTCGGACGCCTGGCCGTCCGGCTCAACGTGAGCAAGCTCGTGGCAGTCGGGGGCAGGGAAGCGTCCTGGCTCCAACTGGGCGCATACAACGAGGGTTCGTGGGGTGAGGAGTCGGTGCACGTGTCCGACGCACAGGCGGCGATCGACCTGCTGCGCAGCGAGCTGCGCCCGGGAGACGTCGTGCTGGTGAAGGCGTCCAGGTCGGTCGGTCTCGAGAAGGTCGCCACGGCGCTGCTCGACGACGCCGCGGTGTCTTCTGAGGGGCAGGTCTCCGGCCGATGAGGCAGATCCTCTTCGCGGGCGTGATCGGGCTCTTCCTGACCCTGGTCGGCACCCCGCTGCTGATCAAGCTCCTGGCCCGCAAGGGCTATGGCCAGTTCATCCGGGACGACGGGCCGCGCGAGCACCACAGCAAGCGCGGTACGCCGACCATGGGTGGTATCGCCTTCATCCTGGCCACGCTCATCGCGTACTTCCTCACGAAGATCATCACCGGCACGGAGACCACACTCTCCGGCCTCCTGGTGCTCTTCCTGATGGCGGGCATGGGCCTCGTCGGCTTCCTCGACGACTACATCAAGATCGTCAAGCAGCGTTCGCTCGGTCTGCGCGCCAAGGCGAAGATGGCGGGCCAGCTGATCGTGGGCATCGGCTTCGCCGTGCTCGCGCTGAACTGGCCGGACAACCGCAACCAGACCCCGGCCTCCACCAAGCTGTCGTTCGTCACGGACTTCGGCTGGTCGATCGGCCCGGTCCTGTTCGTGGTCTGGGCGCTGTTCATGATCCTCGCGATGTCGAACGGCGTGAACCTCACCGACGGCCTGGACGGCCTCGCCACCGGCGCCTCGGTGATGGTCTTCGGCGCCTACACCTTCATCGGTGTCTGGCAGTACCAGGAGTCGTGCGCCAACGCCACGACGCTGACCAACCCGCAGGCCTGCTTCGAGGTCAGGGACCCGCTCGACCTGGCGGTCGTGGCCTCCGCGCTGATGGGCGCCTGCTTCGGCTTCCTGTGGTGGAACACCTCGCCCGCCAAGATCTTCATGGGGGACACCGGCTCGCTGGCCCTCGGCGGCGCGCTCGCCGGCCTCGCGATCTGCTCGCGCACCGAGCTGCTCCTCGCGCTGCTCGGCGGCCTCTTCGTGATGATCACCATGTCGGTCGTCATCCAGGTCGGCTCGTTCAAGCTGACCGGTAAGCGCGTCTTCCGGATGGCGCCACTGCAGCACCACTTCGAACTCAAGGGGTGGTCCGAGGTCCTTGTCGTGGTCCGCTTCTGGATCATCCAGGGCATGTGCGTGATCGTCGGCCTCGGTCTCTTCTACGCGGGATGGGCAGCCGAAAAGTGACCACTGCGTCCGACTGGCAGGGCAAGCACGTCACCGTCGCCGGCCTCGGCGTGAGCGGCATCAGCGCCGCCCGCGCCCTGGCCGGCCTCGGCGCGTCGGTCACCGTCGTCGACGGCGGCGCGGGAGCGGCCCACGAGGAGCGCGCCGCCGCGCTGCGGGCCGACGGCGTCACCGTACGGCTGGGCGACGCCGAGACGCTGCCCGACGGCACCGACCTGGTGGTCACCTCGCCGGGCTGGAAGCCGTCCTCGCCGCTCTTCGCGGCGGCCGCCGAAGCGGGCGTGGACGTCATCGGCGACGTCGAGGTCGCCTGGCGGCTGCGCGGCCCCGGCGCGGCGCCCTGGCTCGCCGTCACGGGCACCAACGGCAAGACCACGACGACGCGGATGCTCGCCTCGATCCTGAGCGCCGGCGGTCTGCGCACGGCCGCGGTCGGCAACATCGGCACCCCGATCGTGGATGTGATCCTGGAGGGCGACGACGCGTACGACGTGCTCGCCGTCGAGCTCTCCTCGTACCAGCTGCACTGGGCGCCGTCGCTGCGCGCCCACTCCGCGACCGTCCTCAACCTCGCGCCCGACCACCTCGACTGGCACGGCTCCATGGAGGCGTACGCCGCCGACAAGGGCCGCGTCTACGAGGGCAACCAGGTCGCCTGCGTCTACAACGTCGCCGACAAGGCCACCGAGGACCTGGTCCGCGAGGCCGACGTCGAAGAGGGCTGCCGCGCCATCGGTTTCACGCTGAACGCGCCCGCGCCCTCGCAACTGGGCGTCGTGGACGGCATCCTGGTCGACCGTGCCTTCGTGCCGGACCGCCAGAAGCAGGCCCAGGAGCTCGCCGAGATCTCCGACGTCCAGCCGCCCGCGCCGCACAACATCGCCAACGCGCTGGCCGCCGCGGGCCTCGCGCGCGCCTTCGGCGTCGAGCCCGGCGCGGTCCGCGACGGGCTGCGCGCCTTCCGCCCGGACGCCCACCGCATCGAGCACGTCGCCGACGTCGCGGGCGTCGCCTACGTCGACGACTCCAAGGCCACCAACACCCACGCCGCACAGGCCTCGTTGGCGGCGTACGACCCGATCGTCTGGATCGCGGGAGGCCTCGCCAAGGGAGCCACCTTCGACGAGCTCGTCGGCGCCGCGGCCCAGCGGCTGCGCGGCGTCGTCCTCATCGGCGCCGACCGCGCGCTGATCCGTGAAGCCCTCGCGCGACACGCCCCCGAGGTCCCGGTCGTCGACCTCGACCGGACCGACACTGGGGCGATGTCCGAGGCGGTACGGCGGGCGGCGGAGCTGGCCCGGCCGGGGGACACCGTCCTGATGGCCCCGGCCTGTGCGTCGATGGACATGTTCACCAACTACAACAAGCGTGGTGAAGCGTTCGCGGACGCCGTCCGCGAACTCGGCGCCACGCGCGCCTGACCGGGCCGACCGCCCGGCGGGGCGCCGGGCACACCCTTGGGAGGGGAACGTGGCCAGGTCTTCCGTGCGGGTCGCCAAACGACCGGCTCCGGTACGCGCCAGAGGTGCCTCCCACCCTCCGGGCGAGAGCGGGCCCAGGCGGCTCTTCACCCGGCTCAGGCGGGCCTGGGACCGGCCGCTCACCGCGTACTACCTGATTTTCGGCAGCAGTCTGCTCATCACCGTGCTCGGCCTGGTGATGGTCTACTCGGCGTCGATGATCCAGGCGCTGCAGCTGAACCTGCCCGCCTCGTACTTCTTCCGCAAGCAGTTCGTGGCGGCGGTGCTCGGCACGGGCCTGCTGCTCGTCGCCATGCGGATGCCCATCAAGCTGCACCGCGCGCTCGCCTACCCGATCCTCGCGGTGACCGTCTTCCTGATGGTCCTCGTCCAGATCCCGGGGATAGGGCGCAGCGTCAACGGCAACCAGAACTGGATCTATCTGGGCGGCCCGTTCCAGCTCCAGCCGAGCGAGTTCGGCAAGCTCGCCCTCGTGCTGTGGGGCGCCGACCTGCTCGCCCGTAAACACGACAAGCGGCTGCTGACCCAGTGGAAGCACATGCTGGTGCCGCTCGTCCCGGTCGCCTTCATGCTGCTCGGACTCATCATGCTCGGCGGCGACATGGGCACCGCGATCATTCTCACGGCGATCCTCTTCGGACTGCTCTGGCTCGCGGGCGCACCCACCCGGCTCTTCGCCGGCGTGCTCAGCATCGCGGCCCTGCTCGGTGTGATTCTCATCAAGACCAGCCCCAACCGCATGGCCAGGCTCGCCTGCATCGGCGCGACCGATCCGGGCCCCGGCGACCAGTGCTGGCAGGCCGTGCACGGCATCTACGCCCTCGCCTCCGGCGGATTCTTCGGTTCCGGACTCGGCGCGAGTGTGGAAAAATGGGGTCAACTGCCTGAACCGCACACCGACTTCATCTTCGCCATCACAGGGGAGGAACTCGGTCTGGCGGGGACACTGTCGGTGCTCGCCCTGTTCGCGGCTCTAGGCTATGCGGGTATCCGCGTGGCCGGACGCACGGAGGACCCCTTCGTGAGGTATGCCGCGGGAGGCGTGACCACCTGGATCACGGCGCAGGCCGTGATCAACGTCGGTGCGGTGCTCGGTCTGCTGCCGATCGCCGGTGTCCCGCTCCCGCTGTTCTCCTACGGGGGTTCGGCCCTGCTGCCGACCATGTTCGCCATCGGACTCCTCATCGCCTTCGCGCGATCGGACCCGGCGGCGAAGGCGGCCCTGGCCATGCGGCAACCTCGGGTGAGATGGAACACGATGAGACGGCGCGTCACGGCGCGTTCGTCCGGAGAGCGGTGAATTTCGGTGCATGTCGTACTCGCCGGTGGGGGGACCGCCGGCCACATCGAGCCCGCGCTCGCCCTCGCGGACGCCCTGCGGAGGCAGGACCCGACCGTAGGCATCACGGCCCTGGGCACGGAGCGTGGACTCGAGACCCGACTCGTACCCGAGCGGGGCTACGAACTGGCGCTGATCCCGGCCGTACCCCTGCCGCGCAAGCCCACCCCTGAGCTGATCACCGTCCCGGGACGGCTGCGCGGCACCATCAAGGCGGCCGAGCAGATCCTGGAGCGCACCAAGGCGGACTGCGTCGTCGGCTTCGGCGGCTACGTGGCCCTGCCGGGCTACCTCGCGGCCAAGCGGACCGGGACGCCGATCGTGGTGCACGAGGCCAACGCGCGGCCCGGCCTCGCCAACAAGATCGGTTCGCGGTACGCCCACGGGGTGGCCGTCGCCACCCCCGACAGCAAGCTGCGCAACTCCCGCTACATCGGCATCCCGTTGCGGCACACCATCGCGACGCTGGACCGGGCCCGGGTCCGCCCGGAGGCGCGCGCCGCCTTCGGCCTCGACCCCAACCTGCCGACGCTGCTCGTCTCCGGCGGCTCACAGGGCGCACGGCGGCTCAACGAGGTCGTCCAGCAGGCCGCTCCGGTGCTCCAGCGCGCGGGCATCCAGATCCTGCACGCGGTCGGCCCCAAGAACGAATTGCCGCAGGTGCATCAGATGCCGGGGATGCCCCCGTACATCCCGGTACCGTACGTGGACCGGATGGACCTCGCGTACGCCGCGGCCGACATGATGCTCTGCCGCGCGGGCGCGATGACCGTGGCCGAACTCTCCGCCGTCGGGCTGCCCGCCGCGTACGTCCCGCTGCCGATCGGCAACGGCGAACAGCGGCTCAACGCCCAGCCGGTGGTCAAGGCGGGCGGCGGACTCCTCGTCGACGACGCGGAACTGACCCCCGAGTGGGTCCAGGGCAACGTCCTGCCCGTGCTGGCGGATCCGCACCGCCTGTACGAGATGTCCCGCGCCGCCTCGGAGTTCGGCCGCAGGGACGCCGACGACCTCCTCGTCGGCATGGTGTACGAGGCGATTGCGTCACGCCGCAACGCGTGAGAAGGCAGGGGACCGTGGCCGGACCGACCACCGCCGAACGGCAGAAGAAGAAGTCCGGCCCGCCCCGCCCGCCGCGATTCCGGCGCCCCGAGCTGCCCCGGCTGCCGCGTTCGCGCACCCTGATTGTCATTCTGGTGCTCGTCGTCCTGCTCGGCGCCGGGGGCGTCTGGGTGCTCTACGGCTCGCAGTTGCTCCGTCTGGAGCACGTGAAGACGTCGGGCACCGAGGTGCTGACGCCCCAGGAGGTGCGCGAGGCGGCGCACGCCCCCGTCGGGGCACCACTGATTTCGGTCGACACCGACGCCATCGAAGACCGGCTGCGCTCAAAATTGCCCCGAATCGACTCGGTTGACGTCGTCCGGTCCTGGCCGCACGGAATCGGACTCAAAGTGACGGAACGCAAGCCGGTTCTGCTCATCGAAAAGGGCGGAAAGTTCGTCGAAGTGGACGCAAAGGGAGTGCGATTCGCCACGGTCGAGCAGGCGCCGAAGGCCGTGCCCCGGCTCGAATTGGCGCCGGACCGGGAGAGCGGGGCGGCGAGCCTGCGCCGGTTCGGCACCGGCCGGCTGCTGCGCGAGGCGGTGCGGGTCGCGGGTGACCTGCCCCGACCGGTCGCCGGGGCCACCCGCACCGTCAAGGTCCGCTCGTTCGACGCCATCTCGCTGGAGTTGAGCGGCGGGCGCACCGTGGCATGGGGCAGCGGCGAGAAGGGGCAGACGAAAGCCAGAACCCTCACCGCCCTCATGAAAGCAGCCCCGAAGGCAAGCCACTTCGATGTGAGCGTGCCCACCGCCCCTGCGTCGTCGGGGAGTTGACGCATATCGTCGCAGGCCAGCACCCTGGTTCGGCAGCGCTACGGCTGATCACATAGGGTGAAAAGAAAAACGGGAGGTTCGGCGTGTTCGTTGAACGTGCGCCACTTGTCGACTTAGTGTCCTGTTCGGAAGAGTCCAAGGAACAGACACACTGGTAACCCTAAACTTCAGCGTTAGGGTTCGGGTCGGCGTTCGGACCGTCCCATTCGGCATCAGTCGCCGCTTCGCATCGATGCGAGACGGCGACACGTAACTCGAGGCGAGAGGCCTTCGACGTGGCAGCACCGCAGAACTACCTCGCAGTCATCAAAGTCATCGGTGTCGGCGGCGGTGGTGTCAATGCCATCAACCGGATGATCGAGGTCGGTCTCAAGGGCGTCGAGTTCATCGCCATCAACACCGACGCGCAAGCCCTGTTGATGAGCGACGCCGACGTCAAGCTCGACGTCGGCCGGGAACTCACCCGTGGCCTCGGCGCCGGCGCCAACCCGGCCGTCGGCCGCAAGGCCGCAGAGGACCACCGCGAGGAGATCGAGGAGGTCCTCAAGGGGGCCGACATGGTCTTCGTCACCGCCGGCGAAGGCGGTGGCACCGGCACCGGCGGCGCACCTGTCGTCGCCAACATCGCGCGCTCGCTCGGCGCCCTCACCATCGGTGTGGTCACCCGGCCGTTCACCTTCGAGGGCCGGCGCCGCGCCAACCAGGCCGAGGACGGCATCGCTGAGCTGCGCGAAGAGGTCGACACCCTCATCGTCATCCCCAACGACCGTCTCCTGTCCATCTCGGACCGCCAGGTCTCCGTCCTCGACGCCTTCAAGTCGGCGGACCAGGTCCTGCTCTCCGGTGTCCAGGGCATCACCGACCTCATCACCACCCCCGGCCTGATCAACCTCGACTTCGCCGACGTCAAGTCGGTCATGTCCGAGGCCGGTTCGGCGCTCATGGGCATCGGCTCGGCCCGCGGCGACGACCGCGCGGTGGCCGCCGCCGAGATGGCGATCTCCTCGCCGCTGCTCGAGGCGTCCATCGACGGCGCCCGCGGCGTGCTGCTCTCCATCTCCGGCGGCTCCGACCTCGGTCTCTTCGAGATCAATGAAGCGGCCCAGCTGGTCAGCGAGGCGGCGCATCCCGAGGCCAACATCATCTTCGGTGCGGTCATCGACGACGCCCTCGGCGACGAGGTCCGGGTCACCGTCATCGCGGCGGGCTTCGACGGCGGGCAGCCGCCGTCCAAGCGGGACACCGTCCTCGGCTCGGCGTCCGGCTCGGCCAAGCGCGAGGAGCCGGCCCCGTCCGCCGCCTCGACGCCGTCCCGTACCACCGAGTCGTCCCGCCCGGCCTTCGGCGGCCTCGGCAGCGTCACGCCGCGCGACGAGCCCTCGACCCCGGAGCCGGCCGAGTCGGCCCCGGCGAACGAGGCCCCGTCCGCGCCGTCGACCCCGCCGCAGGTCCCGCCGGCCCGTCCCTACCAGGACAGCCAGGCCGAAGAGCTGGACGTGCCGGACTTCTTGAAGTGATAAGCAAGCACAGCACCGTGAGCGGCGCGCACTTCGCCTTCACCGACAGGTGGGGCGGGGTGAGCGCCGTTCCGTACGAAGAGCTCAACCTCGGCGGCGCGGTCGGCGACGCCCCGGAGGCGGTGCGCGCCAACCGCGCGCTGGCCGCCGGGTCCCTCGGCATCGCACCGGACCGGGTCGTCTGGATGCACCAGGTGCATGGCCGCGAGGTCGCGGTGGTCGAAGGACCCTGGGGCCCGGACGCCGAGATCCCCGCCGTCGACGCGGTGGTGACCGCCCGCGGCGGCCTCGCCCTCGCGGTCCTCACCGCCGACTGCACGCCCGTCCTCCTCGCCGACCCGGTCGCCAAGGTGGCGGCCGCGGCGCACGCGGGCCGGCCGGGCATGCTGGCCGGCGTCGTGCCCGCGGCCGTCGAGGCCATGGTGGGGCTCGGCGCGGACCCCGGTCGCATCGTCGCCCGCACCGGACCCGCGGTCTGCGGCCGGTGCTACGAGGTGCCGGAGGCGATGCGCGCCGATGTAGCCGCCGTCGAGCCGGCGGCGTACGCCGAAACCAGTTGGGGCACGCCCGCGGTCGACGTGACCGCCGGGGTCCACGCCCAGCTGGAGCGGCTCGGGGTGGTGGACCGGGAGCAGTCGCCGGTGTGCACCCTGGAATCCGGTGACCACTTCTCGTACCGCCGCGACCGCACCACCGGTCGTCTCGCGGGCTATGTCTGGCTGGACTGATAGGGCATGACGGAGCGCAAGTCCCAACTCGCGGCAAATCTGGCGGAGGTCGAGGAGCGCATCGCCGCGGCGTGCGCGGCGGCCGGGCGCGCGCGGGAGGAGGTGACCCTCATCGTGGTCACCAAGACCTATCCCGCGAGCGATGTGCGGTTCCTCTCGGAACTCGGTGTGCGGCACGTCGCGGAGAACCGCGACCAGGACGCGGCGCCGAAGGCGGCCGAGTGCGCGGATCTCCCCCTCACCTGGCACTTCGTGGGCCAGTTGCAGACCAACAAGGTCCGTTCCGTGGTCGGTTATGCCGATCTGGTGCAGTCGGTCGATCGTCCCAAGCTCGTCACAGCTCTGTCGGCCGCCGCGGTGCGCGCGGAGCGCGAGATCGGGTGCCTCATCCAGGTCGCGCTCGACGCCGAGGAGAACGGACGCGGCGAGCGGGGAGGGGTGGGGCCCGGCGGAATCGAAGAGTTGGCCGACCTCGTGGCGGCGGCGCCGGGGTTGCGGATCGACGGTCTGATGACCGTCGCCCCGCTCACCGGACCGTACGCGGGGCGGCAACAGGCGGCGTTCGAGCGGTTGATGGAATTCTCAACCCTCATGCGCGCGGCTCATCCTGCTGCGAACATGGTGTCGGCAGGGATGAGTGCGGACCTCGAGCAGGCCGTTGCGGCCGGGGCGACACATGTGCGCGTCGGTACGGCGGTACTCGGAGTCCGACCCGGGCTCGGGTAACGTCGCCAAGAAGTCGGACCACAGCAGAAAATATGGTCATTCTCGCTGTTGGGCGGGGATACCTCGTGGATCGCGGGCAGTTGGTGACGACAGCCGATCCACCACAGAGCGGAGGACTCAGAGCATGGCCGGCGCGATGCGCAAGATGGCGGTCTACCTCGGCCTCGTGGAGGACGACGGGTATGACGGTCCGGGGTTCGACCCCGATGACGAGTTCGAACCCGAGCCGGAGCCCGAGCGCGAGCGCGACCGCAGGAGGCACGAACCGCCGCATCAGTCGCACCAGTCCCACCAGTCACAACGGGACGAATCGGTACGAGTGGTGCAGCCGCCCGCCCAGCGTGAACCGGCGCCGCATTCCGCTTCGCTGGCCGCGGAATCCGGACGTCCGGCGCGAATCGCCCCCGTGGCATCCATCACACCTGAACGCCAGAGCCTGGAGAAGAACGCACCGGTGATCATGCCCAAGGTCGTGTCCGAGCGGGAGCCCTACCGCATCACCACGTTGCACCCCCGGACCTACAACGAGGCCCGTACCATCGGGGAACACTTCCGCGAGGGCACTCCGGTGATCATGAATCTGACCGAGATGGACGACACGGATGCGAAGCGACTTGTCGACTTTGCCGCCGGTCTGGTCTTCGGTCTGCATGGCAGCATTGAACGCGTGACGCAGAAGGTGTTCCTGTTGTCGCCTGCTAACGTCGATGTAACGGCGGAGGACAAGGCTCGCATCGCAGAGGGCGGGTTCTTCAACCAGAGCTGAGACGCAAGTGTTGCCGTAGACGCAGTACCGGAACGACGAGCACGGGAAACAGGGGAGAGGGAACCGCGGACATGAGCGTGGTCGGGCAGGTGCTTTACATCGCGCTGATGTGCTTCCTCATCGTGCTGATCTTCCGGTTGGTCATGGACTACGTCTTCCAGTTCGCCCGCTCATGGCAACCCGGCAAGGCGATGGTGGTCGTTCTGGAGGCCACCTACACTGTCACTGATCCACCGCTCAAGCTTCTGCGGCGGTTCATTCCGCCGCTGCGTCTCGGGGGCGTGGCGCTCGACCTGTCCTTCTTCGTACTGATGATCATCGTCTACATCCTGATCACCGTAGTGAGCTGGCTGTGAACGATACGGTCTTGCCGAATGCCGACGACTACGTTGAGGTGAAGAGATGCCGTTGACCCCCGAGGACGTGCGTAACAAGCAGTTCACGACCGTCCGCCTCCGAGAAGGCTATGACGAGGACGAGGTCGATGCCTTCCTCGATGAGGTCGAAGCCGAACTGACCCGCCTCCTCCGTGAGAACGAGGACCTGCGCGCCAAGCTCGCCGCGGCCACCCGTGCCGCCGCGCAGAACCAGCAGCAGGGCGGCATGCGCAAGGGCCCCGGCCCCGACGGGCCGCAGGACCAGCGCGGTCCCGGCGCCCCCGTGCCCGCCGCAATATCGGGTCCGCAGCCGGTCCCGCCGCAGCAGCAGCAGATGGGTGGCCCCATGGGCGGCCCGCCGCAGCTGCCGGGCGGTGCGCCGCAGCTGCCCGCAGGCCCCAGTGGGCACGGCCCGCAGGGTGGTCCGCAGGGCCCCGGCGGCCCCATGGGCCAGGGTCCGATGGGTGGCCCGATGGGCGGCCCCATGGGCGGTCACGGTCCGCAGATGCCGCAGCCCGGTCAGGGCCCCGGTGGCGACAGCGCCGCCCGTGTGCTCTCCCTGGCGCAGCAGACCGCCGACCAGGCGATCGCGGAGGCCCGTTCCGAGGCCAACAAGATCGTCGGCGAGGCTCGCTCGCGCGCCGAGGGCCTCGAGCGTGACGCCCGTGCCAAGGCCGACGCCCTGGAGCGGGACGCGCAGGAGAAGCACCGCGTCGCGATGGGCTCGCTGGAGTCCGCCCGCGCCACGCTGGAGCGCAAGGTCGAGGACCTGCGCGGCTTCGAGCGCGAGTACCGCACGCGTCTGAAGTCCTACCTGGAGTCGCAGCTGCGTCAGCTGGAGACCCAGGCCGACGACTCGCTGGCTCCGCCGCGCACTCCGGCCACCGCCTCGCTGCCGCCGTCCCCGGCGCCGTCGATGGCTCCGGCCGGTGCGGGTGCCCCGTCCTACGGCGGCAACCAGTCGATGGGTGGCGGCAACCAGCCCGCCGGTGGCCCGTCCTACGGCGGCCAGCAGCAGATGTCGCCGGCGATGACCCAGCCGATGGCGCCGGTGCGGCCGCAGGGCCAGCAGCCGATGCAGCAGGCCCCGTCGCCGATGCGCGGCTTCCTCATCGACGAGGACGACAACTGACGGGCGTGACCACGCCATAGGCGTCGGCGGCGTTCAGGGCCGGGCCCCCAGTCTTCTGGGGGCCCGGCCCTTTTGTGCGCTTCGGAGTGGAGTGCGCGAAAGGCCCGGCCCCAACGGGACCGGGCCTTTGCGTGAGCGCTTACGCCTTGCGGAGGCGGAACGTCAGCTTCAGGGAGTCGTCCGTGAACGGCTGCCCGAAGGTGTCGTCGGCCTCGCCCTCGGCGAAGTCCGTGGCGAGGACCTCGTCCGCGATCAGCTCGGCGTGGTCGGACAGGGCGGTGACGACCACCGGGTCCGGGGAGGTCCAGCGCAGGGCGATGCGGTCCGCGACGTCCAGGCCGCTGTTCTTGCGGGCCTCCTGGATCAGCCGGATCGCGTCACGGGCCAGACCGGCCCGGCGCAGCTCCTCGGTGATCTCCAGGTCGAGGGCGACCGTGGCGCCCGACTCGGAGGCCACCGACCAGCCCTCGCGCGGGGTCTCCGTGATGATGACCTCGTCCGGGGCCAGCGTCACGGTCTCGCCCTCGACCTGGACCGAGGCCGTGCCCTCGCGCAGGGCCAGGGACAGCGCGGCCGCGTCGGCCTCGGCGACGGCCTTGGCGACCGCCTGGACGCCCTTGCCGAAGCGCTTGCCGAGGGCGCGGAAGTTCGCCTTGGCGGTCGTGTCGACCAGGGAACCGCCGACCTCGGAGAGGGTGGCCAGGGAGGAGACGTTCAGCTCCTCGGTGATCTGGGCGCGCAGCTCCGGGCTCAGCTTCTCGAAGCCGGCGGCCGCGATCAGCGCGCGGGAGAGCGGCTGACGGGTCTTGACGCCCGACTCCGCGCGCGTGGCGCGGCCCAGCTCCACCAGGCGGCGGACGAGGAGCATCTGCCGGGAGAGCTCCGGGTCGATGGCGGAGAGGTCCGCCTCCGGCCAGGAGGAGAGGTGCACCGACTCCGGGGCGTCCGGGGTGACGGGCACGACCAGGTCCTGCCAGACCCGCTCCGTGATGAACGGCGTCAGCGGGGCCATCAGGCGCGTGACGGTCTCGACGACGTCGTGCAGGGTGCGCAGGGCCGCCTTGTCGCCCTGCCAGAAGCGGCGGCGGGAGCGGCGCACGTACCAGTTGGAGAGGTTGTCGACGAAGACGGACAGGAGCTTGCCCGCGCGCTGGGTGTCGTAGCTCTCCAGGGCCTGGGTGACCTGGTCGGTCAGCGCGTGCAGCTCGCTGAGCAGCCAACGGTCCAGGATCGGGCGGTCGGCGGGCGCCGGGTCGGCCTCGCTCGGGGCCCACGCGGACGTGCGCGCGTACAGCGCCTGGAAGGCGACCGTGTTCCAGTACGTGAGGAGCGTCTTGCGGACGACCTCCTGGATGGTGCCGTGGCCCACCCGGCGGGCCGCCCAGGGGGAGCCGCCGGCCGCCATGAACCAGCGCACCGCGTCGGCGCCGTGCTGGTCCATGAGCGGGATGGGCTGCAGGATGTTGCCCAGGTGCTTGGACATCTTGCGGCCGTCCTCGGCGAGGATGTGGCCGAGGCAGACCACGTTCTCGTAGCTCGACTTGTCGAAGACGAGGGTGCCGACCGCCATCAGCGTGTAGAACCAGCCGCGCGTCTGGTCGATGGCCTCCGAGATGAACTGCGCCGGGTAGCGGCTCTCGAAGAGCTCCTTGTTCTTGTACGGGTAGCCCCACTGCGCGAACGGCATCGAACCCGAGTCGTACCAGGCGTCGATGACCTCCGGCACGCGCGTGGCGGTGCTGCCGCAGCCCTCCTGCGGGCACGCGAAGGTGATCGCGTCGATGAACGGGCGGTGCGGGTCGAGCTCCGACTGGTCCGTGCCGGTCAGGTCGGAGAGCTCCGCGCGCGAGCCGACGCAGGTGAGGTGGTCCTCCTCGCAGCGCCAGATGGGCAGCGGGGTGCCCCAGTAGCGGTTGCGGGACAGCGCCCAGTCGACGTTGTTGGTGAGCCAGTCGCCGAAGCGGCCGTGCTTGACCGAGTCCGGGAACCAGTTGGTCTTCTCGTTCTCCGCGAGGAGACGGTCCTTGACGGCCGTGGTGCGGATGTACCAGGACGGCTGCGCGTAGTAGAGCAGCGCCGTGTGGCAGCGCCAGCAGTGCGGGTAGCTGTGCTCGTACGCGATGTGCTTGAAGAGCAGCCCGCGGTCGTCCAGGTCCTTGGTGAGGGTCTCGTCGGCCTTCTTGAAGAAGACACCGCCGACAAGCGCCACGTCCTCCTCGAAGGTGCCGTCGGGGCGGACCGGGTTCACCACCGGGAGGCCGTACGAGCGGCAGACCTTGAGGTCGTCCTCACCGAAGGCGGGGGACTGGTGGACCAGACCGGTGCCGTCCTCGGTCGTGACGTAGTCGGCGTTGACGACGTAGTGCGCCGGAGCCGGGAACTCCACGAGCTCGAAGGGACGTTGGTAGGTCCAGCGCTCCATCTCGGCGCCGGTGAAGGTCTCGCCGGTCGTCTCCCACCCTTCGCCGAGTGCCTTCTCGACGAGCGGCTGGGCGACGACGAGCTTCTCCTCGCCGTCGGTCGCGACGACGTACGTCACGTCGGGGTGCGCGGCGACGGCGGTGTTGGACACCAGGGTCCACGGGGTCGTCGTCCAGACGAGGAGGGCGGCCTCGCCCGCGAGGGGACCGGAGGTGAGGGGGAAACGGACGTAGACGGAGGGGTCGACGACCGTCTCGTAGCCCTGCGCCAGCTCGTGGTCGCTCAGGCCGGTGCCGCAGCGGGGGCACCAGGGGGCGACGCGGTGGTCCTGGACCAGGAGGTCCTTGTTGAAGATCTCCTTCAGGGACCACCAGACGGAGTCCACGTACTCGGGGTTCATCGTGCGGTACGCGTCGTCGAGGTCGACCCAGTACCCCATGCGGGTCGTGAGGTCGGCGAAGGCGTCGGTGTGCCGGGTCACGGACTCGCGGCACTTGGCGTTGAACTCGGCGATGCCGTACGCCTCGATGTCCTTCTTGCCGTTGAACCCGAGCTCCTTCTCGACGGCGAGCTCGACGGGCAGGCCGTGGCAGTCCCAGCCGGCCTTGCGGGCCACGTGATAGCCGCGCATGGTGCGAAAGCGCGGGAAGACGTCCTTGAAGACGCGGGCCTCGATGTGGTGGGCGCCCGGCATGCCGTTGGCGGTCGGCGGGCCCTCGTAGAACACCCACTCGGGGCGGCCCTCGGACTGCTCGAGGCTCTTGGCGAAGATCTTCTGCTCTTGCCAGAAGTCGAGCACGGCGTGCTCGAGGGCGGGCAGGTCGACCTGGGCGGGCACCTGGCGGTACTGCGGCGGCGTCATCGACGAACTCCTCCAACGGATGTGCTGCCTTCCGTCGGAGGGACGAGAGCTGTGTGCGCCTGGTGCGGCGCGCTCCCGCGGTACCACCCTCCTTGGCCCTCCGGAACGGGGTTTCGTGCCGGTGAGCCCCCTCATTGGGGTCGCGAAACCGGGTCTACCGGCCGGGCCCGAGGGCTGCGGCTTTCTTCCGGCGGCTCCGGGGTGATCTTCACGTCGCGCTGGCCCCCGGGCTCGCACCGTCCCCGGGTCGCTCATGGCTGCGTACGCCGCTACTCGTCCCCATCCACGCTTCTCGCTGCCGCCCAGTGTACGGCGCCGGTGCGGGCGCGGCCGACCGCTTTTCCGGGAGCCGTGGGGCGGGTGGGGGACCGGGGGCGTGCTGACCCGAATGGCGATATGCGGGCCGGCGGGTTCCGGGCGGGCGCCGGGCGGCGGATTACCCGGCGGGGAGCTGGGCACAACGCATGCAGACTCGCCGCGCGCTCCCCGCGGGGTGGGTGGATCGGGCGGCGTGCCCCGTTGCCGCGGGCCTGGAGTCGATTTATCGTCCCAGCACGATTCGCGTGCAAGATCACAATATGTGAAGGGGCCGCGGCCATGGTGGCGAAGAAGACCGCCGTACAGCAGTCGGCGTCCGGCAGATCCACCGGGGCGGCCGCGGCGACGTCCAAGGATGTGAGCGGCAAGAAGAGCACACACGGGGCCAAGGCGGCGCAGGTGTCCGACACCGCGCGGGCGGCCGGCGAGGTCCCGGCGGAGGAGGCGGGGCCGGCCGGGCCGAAGGCAGCGGCGAAGAAGGCGGTCGCCAAGGCGAAGAAGGCGGTGGCCAAGAAGACCGCGGTCAAGAAGGCGGTCGCCGAGAAGACGGCGGCCAAGGCCGGCGGGAGCGAGGAGGCTGCGGCCGAGGAGACGGCCACCTCAGCGGTCCCGCCGGCGAAGGCCGCCGCCAAGAAGACAGCCGCCAAGAAGACAGCCGCCAAGAAGACGGCCGCGAAGAAGACGGCGGCCAAGAAGGCACCTGCCGAGAAGGCCCCGGCGGAAGCCGCGCCTCCGGCAGAGGCTCCGGCCAAGAAGGCCGCTGCGAAGAAAAGCGCGACCAAGAAGAGCGCGACCAAGAAGAGCGCCGCCAAGAAGAGCACCAGCACGGTCAAGGAGACGGCCGCGTCCGCGGCCGAGGGCGCGGCGGAGGCCGCGGAGACGACGGGAGCCACGACGGTGGTTGCGAAGAAGACTCCGGGCACGGCGACAGCGGCGAAGACGGCGACGGCGGTGCCCAAGGCGCGCGGGACCGCGGCGGAGCCCGGCGAGCTCGCGGTCCGGCCCGGCGAGGACCCGTGGACCCCGGAAGAGGTCGCGGAGGCGCGCACGGACCTCCAGAGCGAGGCGCTGCGGCTCAGCAGCGAGATCGCCTCCTCCGAGGAGGCCCTCGCGGGTCTGATGCGGGACTCCGGCGACGGGGCCGGCGACGACGAGGCGGACACCGGCACGAAGAACATCACGCGCGAACACGAGATGTCCCTGGCGGCGAACGCGCGCGAGATGCTCGAACAGACCGAGCGCGCCCTGGAGCGGCTCGATGCCGGGACGTACGGGCTCTGCGAGAACTGCGGCAACCCGATCGGCAAGGCGCGGATGCAGGCCTTCCCGCGCGCGACGCTGTGCGTGGAGTGCAAGCAGAAGCAGGAACGCCGCTACTGAGCCCGGCCTGGGCGCCGGGGACCGTACGCGTGTGCCGTACCCTCGTCCCCAGTCAGGTACCTAGGTCGAGGGACTCACGTGGCAGAGGCGGAGCGCATCATCGGTACGCCGGACATCCCCGAGGAGGCCGGGGCGGAGCCGGAGCAGTCCGGTGCCGCCGCGGATCAGGACGGCCCGGCGGACAAGGGCACGGGCAGGGGCAGGCGCCGGATCGCCGTGCTGTTCGCGGTGGCCGTCGTCGCGTACGCCCTGGACCTGGTCAGCAAGATGATCGTGGTGGCGAAGCTGGAGCACCACGACTCGATCGAGCTCCTCGGGGACTGGCTGCGGCTCTCCGCCATCCGCAACGCGGGCGCGGCCTTCGGCTTCGGCGAGGCCTTCACCATCATCTTCACCTGCATCGCCGCGGCGGTCATCGTGGTGATCGCGCGGCTCGCCCGCAAGCTGTACAGCCTGCCCTGGGCCATCGCGCTCGGCCTGCTGCTCGGCGGCGCGCTCGGCAACCTCACCGACCGCCTCTTCCGCGCGCCCGGCGTCTTCGAGGGCGCGGTGGTGGACTTCATCGCCCCGAAGGGCTTCGCGGTCTTCAACCTCGCGGACTCGGCGATCGTCTGCGGCGGCATCCTGATCGTGCTGCTCTCCTTCCGCGGCCTCGACCCGGACGGCACGGTCCACAAGGACTGAGGGCCCGGGCCCCGGGCGGTCCGCGGGCCTGTGGTGCGGGAGTGTCGGTGGGCTCCTGCATACTCAATGGGTGAGCACGATTCCCGAGATCCGAACCCTGCCCGTGCCGGACGGCCTGGAGGGCGAGCGCGTCGACGCCGCCATCTCGCGCATGTTCGGGTTCTCCCGTACGAAGGCCGCCGAGCTCGCCGCGGCGGGGAAGGTCGCGGTCGACGGCTCGGTGGTCGGCAAGTCCGAGCGGGTGCACGGCGGCGCCTGGCTGGAAGTGGAGATGCCGCAGGCGCCCGCTCCGGTGCAGATCGTCGCCGAGCCCGTCGAGGGCATGGAGATCGTGCATGACGACGACGACATCGTCGTGATCGTCAAGCCGGTCGGCGTGGCCGCGCACCCGAGCCCGGGCTGGACCGGCACGACCGTGATCGGCGGCCTCGCCGCCGCGGGCTACCGGATCTCCACCTCCGGCGCCGCCGAGCGCCAGGGCATCGTGCACCGCCTGGACGTCGGCACCTCCGGTCTGATGGTGGTCGCCAAGTCCGAGCGCGCGTACACCTCCCTGAAGCGCCAGTTCAAGGAGCGCACGGTCGACAAGCGCTACAACGCGCTGGTCCAGGGCCACCCCGACCCGATGAGCGGCACCATCGACGCCCCTATCGGCCGCCACCCGAACCACGACTACAAGTGGGCGGTCACGGCCGAGGGCAAGCCCTCCGTGACGCACTACGACCTCATCGAGGCGTTCCGGGCGGCCTCGCTGCTCGACATCAAGCTGGAGACGGGCCGCACCCACCAGATCCGCGTGCACATGGCGGCGCACCGGCACCCCTGCGTGGGCGACCTGACGTACGGCGCGGACCCCACCATCGCCAAGCGCCTCGGCCTCACCCGCCAGTGGCTGCACGCCGTCCGGCTCGGCTTCGAGCACCCGGGGGACGGCCAGTGGGTGGAATTCGAGAGCCAGTACCCCGACGACCTGCAGCAGGCGCTCGACCGGGTGCGGGCGGAGAGCTCATGACCGCGGTGACCGTCCGGGTCGCGGAGCACACCGACGACATCGAGGCCTGCTTCGCGGTCCGCAAGGACGTCTTCGTGGCCGAGCAGCAGGTGCCGGAAGAGCTGGAGTACGACGCCGGGGCGGTGCACGTCCTTGCCGTGCGCGAGGACGGTGTCCCGCTGGGCACCGGCCGGCTCCTGACCGGCGCGGCCGCCGCCGCGAAGAACGGCGGGGACGCCGAAGTGGGCGCCCTCGGCCGGCTCGCGGTGACCAAGGCCGCGCGCGGGCTCGGCGTGGGGGCCGCCCTGGTCCGCGCCATCGAGGACGCGGCTCGCGCGCGCGGCCTGACCGCCGTGGACCTGCACGCGCAGACACACGCCCTGGGTTTCTACGAACGCCTGGGGTACGAGGTGTACGGACCGGAGTTCCCCGACGCGGGGATCCCGCACCGGGCGATGCGCAAGCCGCTGGACCGCTGACGGCGACGCCGCCGCGCGAAGGCGTCGAGGGGCATTGGTCCGGTTGGCGGTGATTGCGTGGCAGGGTTGAGGTCTTGATCGTCCGAATCCCGACCCGGAGTGCACACCGTGGACCAACTGGCGCTGGTGCTCATCTTGCTGCTCGGTGCCGTGATCACGGTTCCGCTGGGTGACCGGCTCGGGCTGCCCGCGCCGGTCCTGATGACGCTGGCGGGGATCGGCATGGCGCTGCTGCCGTTCGTGCCCAACGTCGAGATCCCGCCCGACTACATCCTTCCGCTGGTCCTGCCGCCGCTGCTCTACGCCTCCGTGCAGCGCACCTCCTGGCGGCAGTTCACGGCCAACATCCGGCCGATCTTCCTGCTCGCCGTGGCGCTGGTGTTCGTGACGACGGCCGCGGTCGCGGCCATGGCCAACGCCATAGTGCCGGGGCTGCCGCTCGCCGCGGCCGTGGCGCTCGGGGCGCTGGTGGCGCCGCCCGACCCGGTCGCCGCGACCGCCGTCGCGGGGTCCCTCGGGCTGCCGCGCAGACTGGTGTCGATCCTGGAGGGCGAAGGGCTCTTCAACGACGTCACGGCGATCGTGCTCTACCACGTGGCCATCGCGGCCGCGGTGAGCGGCACCTTCTCGCTGCCGTCCGCCGTGGGCCTGCTCGTGCTGTCCGGCGTGGTCGCCGTCCTCGTCGGCCTGGTGCTCGGCTGGCTCACCAACAAGCTGATGGGGCTGCTCGGCGACGCCACCCTGCAGACCGGCCTGACGCTCCTCGTGCCGTTCGTCAGCTATGTGCTCGCCGAGGAGCTGCTCGGTTCCGGCGTGCTCGCCGTCCTCACCACGGCCCTCTACCTCGCGGAGAACGCCGTCGACGCCGACGACGTGCTCGGCCGGATCACCGGGCAGACCTTCTGGCAGATCGTCGACACCCTGGTCACCGGCATCGCGTTCGGCCTCATCGGCCTCGAACTGCACAACGTCTTCGGCATCGCGAAGGGCCACCAGTGGCAGATGTACGGCTGGGGCGCGGCGATCGTCGCCGTCGTGGTCGGCGTCCGACTGCTCTGGCTGCTGCCCGCGACCTGGCTGGCCAAGCGGCTGCACAAGCGGCGGGACGTCGACGAGGAGATCCCGACCACCTGGCGCGAGACCGTCGTGATGTGGTGGTCGGGGATGCGGGGCGTGGCCTCCGTCGCGCTGGCCCTCGCCATTCCGCTGAAGACGGAGGACGGGAGTCCGTTCCCCGCCCGTGACGAGATCATCTTCATCGCCTTCTGCGTGATCATGGCGACCCTCGTCGTCCAGGGGCTCACCCTGCCCTGGCTGGTCCGCAAGCTCAACGTCCGCGCGGACGCCGACGCGGAGCGCGAGCTGGAGCGGAGGCTCGCGCTGCGCGCGGCCAAGGCCGCCAAGCGGCGCCTCAAGGAGATCGAGGACGTCGAGGAGCTCCCCGACGACCTCTCCGAGCGGCTGCACCGCGGCGCGCTCGACATCGGCGCCAGGATCAGCCCGGACCTCCTCGACGACGAGCGGCGCGCCCGGTACGCCAAGCGCGTCGACCGCCTCAAGGCCGTCCAGCGCATCCAGCGCGACATGATGTCGGCCGCCCGCCACGAGGTGCTCGCCGCGCGCAGCGAACCCGGCGCCGACCCGGAGGTCGTCGACCGGGTCCTGCGCCACCTCGACGTTCGCAGCCTGCGCTGAGCACCGGGCGGGCCGGCCTCAGCCGCGGCCCGTGCGCGGCAGGTCCGGCGGGAGCGGCTCGTACCGCAACCGGTGGCCGTTGGACAGCGGCTCGACAGCCGAGACGGTGGTGACCCGCGGCAGCGCGTAGGAGTGGTGCTCGGTGAGCCAGCGGATCATCTGCTCGCGCACCGTGACCCGCACCGTCCATATGTCGTCCGCGTCCTTCGCGGTGACCAGGGCGCGGACCTCGATGGTGCTCGGCATGGTGTCCGTGACCGCGAGGCCCCAGTCCCTGCCGTCCCACGCCGCGCAGTCGCGCAGGATGTCGTGGAGCTGCTCGCGCATCAGCGAGATCGGCGCCGAGTGGTCCAGCTGGAAGAAGACGGTGCCGGTCATCTCCGCGCCGCCCCGCGACCAGTTCTCGAAGGGCTTGGCCGTGAAGTACGACACGGGCATGGTGATCCGGCGCTCGTCCCAGGTCCGGACGGTCAGGAAGGTCAGCGTGATCTCGTCGACCGTGCCCCACTCGCCGTCCACCACCACCGTGTCCCCGAGCCGCACCATGTCGCCGAAGGCGATCTGCAGCCCGGCGAAGAGGTTGCCGAGGGTGGACTGGGCGGCGACACCGGCGACGATGCCCAGGATGCCGGCGGAGGCGAGCAGCGAGGCGCCCGCCGCCTGCATGGCGGGGAAGGTGAGCAGCATCGCGGCGACGGCCACGACACCGACGATCGCGGTGACCACCCGCTGGATGAGGGTCACCTGGGTGCGGACCCGGCGGACCCGGGCCGGGTCCCGGTGCATGGCGGCGTAGCGCGCGTACGACGACTCGACGATCGCCGCCGCGATCCGTACGACGAGCCAGGCGGTGGAGCCGATGAGGACGAGGGTGAGGGTACGGCCGATCAGCGCCGAGTGGTCCTTGGCGAGCTTGGCCTGGCCGTAGGAGCCTCTCAGCAGCGCGGTGCACAGGACGACTTGCAGGGGGACGCGGCCACGGCGGAGCAGACCCCACAGCGGGGTCTCGTGGTGTCGTTCGTCGGCCCTGCGCAACAGCACGTCGACCAGCCAGCCGACGATCACCGTGAGCACGACCGAGCCGCCGACCACGATCAACGGGCGCAGTACGTTCTCCATGCCGCCGAGGGTAGTGGGCCGGGCCGAATGGCACGATGGCCCCATGAACATCATGCTTTTCCACTCGACGTACGGGCTGCGGCCCGCGGTGCACGCGGCGGCCGACCGCCTGCGCGCCGCGGGGCACGAGGTGTGGACCCCGGACCTCTTCGAGGGCCGCGTCTTCGACGACGTCGAGGAGGGAAGGGCCTTCCAGGAGGAGCTCGGCAAGGACGAGCTCCTGAAGCGGGCGATCCTCGCCGCCGCGCCCTACTCGGAGCGCGGTCTGGTCTACGCGGGCTTCGCCCTCGGCGCCGCGACCGCGCAGACCCTCGCCCTCGGCGACGCGCGCGCCCGCGGCCTGCTGCTCCTGCACGGCACCTCCGACATCGCGGAGAACGCGTCGGTGGACGAGCTGCCGGTGCAGCTGCACGTCGCCGAGCCGGACCCGTTCGAGTCCGACGACTGGCTGAGCGCCTGGTACCTGCGGATGGGGCGGACGGGGGCCGATGTGGAGGTCTACCGCTACGCGGGCGCCGGACACCTCTACACCGACCCGGACCTGGACGACTACGACGCGGAGGCCGCCGAGGCGACGTGGCGCACGGCGCTCGGTTTCCTGGACACGCTCTGAGCGACGCTGCCCGCAGCCGCTCGGGGCCACGCCTCCCGGTTCAGCGCACCGGCGCGTCCGCCCGCTCGACCTTCTGCGTGCCGCTGAGCGTGCGGTACGAACGGACCCAGGACGAGGTCGCCGCGGGGTCGGCCCGGTCGGAGATCACGTAGTAGTCCATCTGCGAGCGCTCGGCGGTGACGTCGAGGACCCCGTAGCCGTGCGAGTCCATGTCCAGCCACTTCACATGGCGGTTGGCGGCCTTGATGGCGCCGACGGCCACCAGCGAGAGCGTGTGCGGGGCGACGTGCAGCAGGTCGTCGACGTTGTCGGAGCTCACCGACGTGACCACGAACTCCGTGGCGGCGGAGGCGGAGAGCGGGTACGTGGCCGCCTTGGCCGGCACGTCGTTCGCCCAGGCCATGTGGATGTCACCGGTCAGGAAGACGGTGTTCTGGATCTTCCGGTCGCGCAGGTGGGCGATGAGCTCCTTGCGGTCGTCGGTGTAGCCGTCCCACTGGTCGGTGTTGACGGCCACGCCCTCCTCGGGCAGTCCGAGCAGTTTCGCGAGCGGCTTCAGCAGGTGGGCCGGCAGGGAGCCGAAGGCGACCGGCGAGATCATCACCGAGGTGCCGACCAGCTTCCAGGCCGCGTCCGAGGCGGCGAGGCCCGCCTTCAGCCAGTCGAGCTGGGCGCGGCCGGTGATCGTACGGTCCGGGTCGTCGACGGAGCCGCTGCCCGCTCCCGCCTGCACGGAGCGGAAGGACCGCAGGTCGAGCAGGTGCAGATCGGCGAGCTTGCCGTAGCGGACGCGGCGGTAGACGGTGCCCTCGGTGGAGGGGCGCACCGGCATCCACTCGAAGTAGGCCTGCTTGGCGGCGGCCATGCGCGCGGCCCAGCTGCCCTCCGTGCCGTCGGTGTGGTTGACCGCGCCGCCCGACCAGGCGTTGTCGGCGAACTCGTGGTCGTCCCAGATGGCGATGACGGGGTGCGTGGCGTGCATCGCCTGCGCGTCGGGGTCGGTCTTGTGGACGCCGTGCCGGACGCGGTAGTCGGCGAGCGTGGTGATCTCGTGCTTCGGCTCGTGCGGGCGCACCACGTACTCGGCGGCCGGGTACTCGCCGCTCTTGTACTCGTAGATGTAGTCGCCGACGTGCAGCACCGCATCGAGCTCGGTGCGGGCCGCGAGGTGGCGGTACGGGGAGAAGTACCCCGCCTCCCAGTTGGCGCAGGACACCACGCCGAAGCGGACGCCGTGGGCGGAGGCGTCGGGCGCGGGGGTGGTGCGGGTGCGGCCCACGGGGGAGCGGACGTCCCCCACGGAGAACCGGAAGTAATAGGTGGTGGCCTGGCGCAGGCCCCTTACGTCGGCCTTCACGGTGTGGTCGGCGGACGCCCGCGCGGTGATGCTGCCCCGGCCGACGACCCGGGTGAAGCCCTTGTCCTCGGCCACCTCCCAACTCACCGCGGTGTCCGGGCCCTTGCCGGAGCCGGGCACGGCGTCCGGGACGGGCGTCACCCGGGTCCACAGCAGGACACCGTCGGGCAATGGGTCCCCGGAGGCCACCCCGTGGTGGAACGCCGGCCCCTCGGCGGCGTGCGCGGGTATCGCGCCGAGCGGGGCGCCGAGGACGGCGGTGGCGGCTGCGGCGGCCTTGACGACGGTGCGGCGGCGCGGCGTCAGGGGGCCGTCGGACATGTCTGCGATCGATCGACTGGTCACAGCCGATCACCCTACTGACCGGTCATCACAAAGGGCGGGCGAACTCCAGGAGTTCGCCCGCCCTTTCGCCACCCGCCGCCTCGGCGCGCGGTGTGGTGCGTCAGTCCGCCCGGTTCACCCGGGCCACCGGCCGGTTCAGCCCTTGAGGGCCTTGTCGATCGCGGTCTTGTAGTCCTTGACCGTGCTCGGCGCGTTCTTCGAACCGGGGCCGGTCAGCTGCTTGCCGTCCATGACGAAGGAGGGCGTGCCCTCGACGCCGTCCTTGTTGTCGTCGAACTTTTTCGACATCTCCAGGGCCCACCGGTCGTAGGTCCCGTCCTTGACGGCCTTCTTGAAGGCGGTGTTCGTCTTGAGCGCGGGCACCTTGTCGGCCGCCTTCAGGAGGTACGCGTCGTCCTTGAACTTGTCGTCCTGCTCCGAGGGGTGGACGTCGGCCGAGAACAGGGTCTTCTTGTACTCGAGGAAGGCGTCGTCGCTGACGTTCAGGGCCGCGCCGAGCGCGCTCAGGGCGTTCCTGGAGCCCTCACCCGGGATGTTGCGGTCGAGGAAGGTGGCGCCGATGAACTCGATCTTGTACTTGCCGTCCTTCATGTCCTTCTCGACGGTCGGGCCGACCGTCTGCTCGAAGGCGGCGCACACGGGGCAGCGCGGGTCCTCGTACACCTTCAGGGTCTTCTTCGCGGACTCCTTGCCGAGGACGACCGTCGTGCCGTTCTCGCCCGCGGTGTTCGCGGGCTTGACCAGCTTGGCGTCCTTGGCCTCTTCCCAGTAACCGGGCTTGTTCGACTGCATGACGGCGTAGCCGACGCCGCCGGCGATGGCGAGGACGGCGACGATGGAGACGCCGACGATGGCGGCCCGCTTGCGCTTCTCCCGCTTGCGCTCGGCTTCCTGCTGGGCGCGTATCCGCTCACGGGCGGCGGACTTGGCGGCCTGGCTGTTGCGCTTGCTCATGATCTTCTTCTCCGGGTGCGTGACTGCGTAAGGGGTTGCGGTGCTCAGGCGAAGGCGGCCGAGCACGGCGGTCCACGCCGTCCGACGAAGTGCACGAGCAGGCGCGTGCGCGTGATGCGCGCGCGGCGCTCGGGGCGCGGCAGGCGCCGCATGGGCGGGCGCGGCGCGGTCACCATGGCGACCACGAGCAGCAGCGGCCGGAACGTCGCCGCGCCGACCGCGCGCAGCAGCTGGGCCAGTGCCCGCTCGCCGCGCCGCAGCCAGGCCGCCGCGAGGAGGCCCACTCCGATGTGCGCGCCGAGCAGCAGCCAGGCGGCGCCCGGGTCCATGTCGGCGAGGAGCGAGGCGGTGCCGTGCCCCTCGGCGGTCATCCGGGCCAGCGGGGTGCCGACGGGGGCGCCGCCGCACAGCACGTCGAAGCCGACGGCGCGCAGCGGGCCCGCGACGGGGCCGCCCGCCTCGCCGTAACAGACGTGCTGGCCCGCGGTGAACACCGTGTCGGCGGCCAGTTCCAGGGGGATCAGGAGGGCGGCGATGCGGCCGTAGCCCCGCTCGTGCCCGGCCGTCGCGTAGGCGATGGCGAAGACGGCGGCGGCGATCGCCGCGACCGTGGCCGACGGCAGAGGGGCGCGGGACAGCAGCACGTGCGACGCGGCGGAGAGCGTCACGACGAGCGCCGTGAAGAGCGCCGCGCGCACGGCCCTGAGGTGCGTCCCGGATATGTCCATCGCCGAGGAGTGTGCCATGTGTTCCTGTGGGGGCCCCTCGACGGGGCCCCGCAGGCCTACAGCCCGGGGATCCGGCCGTTGCGGAACAGGTCGACGAAGATCTGGTGGTCGCCGCGCGCGCGGGCCCCGTAGCTGTGGGCGAAGTCCACGAGCAGGCCGGCGAAGCCCTCCTCGTCGGCCGCGATGGCGGCGTCGATGGCGCGCTCGGTGGAGAACGGCACCAGCTCCGAGTGGCCGCTCTCGTCGTCCGCGGCGGCGTGCATGGCGGCGGTGGCGCGGCCCAGGTCGGCGACGACCGCGGTGATCTCCTCCAGGTCGTCGATGTCCGACCAGTCCAGGTCCACGGCGTACGGCGACACCTCGGCGACCAGCTGGCCGGCCCCGTCCAGCTCGGTCCAGCCGAGCCACGGGTCGGCGTGCGCCTGGAGGGCGCGCTGCGAGATGACCGTGCGGTGGCCCTCGTGCTGGAAGTAGCCGCGGACCGCCGGGTCCGTGATGTGGCGCGAGACCGCGGGGGTCTGGGCCTGCTTGAGGTAGATCACGACGTCGTTCTCCAGGGCGTCGCTGTTGCCCTCCAGGAGGATGTTGTACGACGGCAGGCCCGCGGAGCCGATGCCGATGCCGCGGCGGCCCACGACGTCCTTCACCCGGTAGGAGTCGGGGCGGGTCAGCGAGGACTCCGGCAGCGTCTCCAGATAGCCGTCGAAGGCGGCGAGCACCTTGTAGCGGGTGGCCGCGTCGAGCTCGATGGAGCCGCCGCCCGGCGCGAAGCGGCGCTCGAAGTCGCGGATCTCCGTCATCGAGTCCAGCAGGCTGAACCGGGTCAGCGAGCGCGCGTCACGCAGCGCGTCCAGGAGCGGGCCCTGGGCGGTGTCCAGCGTGAAGGGCGGCACCTCGTCGCTCTTGGCGCCCGTCGCCAGGTCGTGGATCCGCGCGCGGTACGCCGTGGCGTACGTCCGCACCAGGCCGCTGATCTGCTCGTCGCTGAGCGCCTTGCTGTAGCCGATCAGCGCCACGGAGGCGGCGAAGCGCTTCAGGTCCCAGGTGAAGGGGCCGACGTACGCCTCGTCGAAGTCGTTGACGTTGAAGATGAGACGGCCCTGGGCGTCCATGTACGTGCCGAAGTTCTCCGCGTGCAGGTCGCCGTGGATCCACACCCGGCCGGTGCGCTCGTCGAGGTACGGGCCGCCGTGCTGCTCGCGCTCCTGGTCGGCGTAGAAGAGGCAGGCCGTGCCGCGGTAGAACGCGAAGGCGGAAGCGGCCATCTTCCGGAACTTCACCCGGAACGCGGCGGGGTCCGCGGCGAGGAGCTCGCCGAACGCGGTGTCGAAGACGGCGAGGATCTGCTCGCCGCGCTGCTCAGCGCTGGGCTGCGGGACCGACATCGCTGGGTGCCTCCTGGTACGGGTGGTGCGTGGGACGGGGACGGATGATCCGCCCCGGGGGAGCAGATGTTCCGCCCCTTCCAACGCTCGACCGTACCCCCGAGTGCCCGCCGGGTGTCACTGCCGCGGATTAGACTTCCACGCTGTCCCCCCAGACTGCCCGCAGCCTGTAGCCCAGCGTTTCCCGGAGGCCTTCCACCGTGACCAAGCCGCCCTTCACGCACCTGCACGTGCACACCCAGTACTCGCTGCTTGACGGTGCCGCGCGGCTCAAGGACATGTTCAACGCGGCCAATGAGATGGGCATGACGCACATCGCCATGTCCGACCACGGCAACCTGCACGGCGCGTACGACTTCTTCCACTCGGCGCAGAAGGCGGGCGTGACGCCGATCATCGGCATCGAGGCGTACGTGGCGCCGGAGTCGCGCCGGAACAAGCGCAAGATCAAGTGGGGCCAGCCGCACCAGAAGCGCGATGACGTGTCGGGTTCGGGTGGTTACACGCACAAGACGATCTGGGCGGCGAACAAGACGGGTCTGCACAATCTGTTCCGGCTGTCCTCGGACGCGTACGCGGAGGGCTGGCTGCAGAAGTGGCCGCGTATGGACAAGGAGACCATCTCCCAGTGGTCGGAGGGGCTCATCGCCTCCACCGGCTGTCCGTCGGGCGAGCTGCAGACCAGGCTGCGGCTGGGGCAGTTCGACGAGGCGCTGAAGTCGGCGGCGGAGTATCAGGAGATCTTCGGCAAGGACCGGTATTTCCTAGAGCTGATGGACCACGGGATCGAGATCGAGCGGCGGGTGCGGGACGGGCTGCTGGAGATCGGCAAGAAGCTGGGCATCCCGCCGCTGGTGACGAACGACTCGCACTACACGTACGCGCACGAGTCGACGGCGCACGACGCCCTGCTGTGCATCCAGACGGGCAAGAACCTCTCGGATCCGGACCGCTTCCGTTTCGACGGCACGGGCTACTACCTGAAGTCGACGGACGAGATGTACGCGATCGACTCCTCGGACGCGTGGCAGGAAGGCTGCCGCAACACGCTGCTGGTCGCGGAGCAGATCGACACGACCGGCATGTTCGAGAAGCGCGACCTGATGCCGAAGTTCGACATCCCGGACGGCTTCACCGAGGTCACCTGGTTCCAGGAAGAGGTCCGGCGCGGCATGGAGCGCCGCTACCCGGGCGGTGTCCCCGAGGACCGCCAGCAGCAGGCCCAGTACGAGATGGACATCATCATCCAGATGGGCTTCCCCGGGTACTTCCTGGTGGTCGCCGACTTCATCATGTGGGCCAAGAACAACGGCATCGCGGTCGGCCCCGGCCGAGGCTCCGCGGCCGGCTCGATCGTCGCGTACGCCATGGGCATCACCGACCTCGACCCGATCACGCACGGCCTGATCTTCGAGCGGTTCCTCAACCCCGAGCGCGTCTCCATGCCCGATGTCGACATCGACTTCGACGAGCGCAGGCGCGTCGAGGTGATCAGGTACGTGACGGAGAAGTACGGCGCCGACAAGGTCGCCATGATCGGCACGTACGGCAAGATCAAGGCGAAGAACGCGATCAAGGACTCCGCGCGCGTGCTCGGTTATCCGTACGCGATGGGTGACCGCCTCACCAAGGCCATGCCCGCCGACGTCCTCGGCAAGGGCATCGACCTCTCCGGCATCACCGACCCCAAGCACCCGCGCTACAGCGAGGCGGGCGAGATCCGGGGGATGTACGAGAACGAACCCGACGTGAAGAAGGTCATCGACACCGCGAAGGGCGTCGAGGGCCTGGTCCGGCAGATGGGTGTGCACGCGGCCGGCGTGATCATGTCCAGCGAGCCCATCGTCGACCACGCCCCGCTCTGGACGCGGCACACCGACGGCGTGACCATCACGCAGTGGGACTACCCCCAGTGCGAGTCGCTCGGCCTGCTCAAGATGGACTTCCTGGGCCTGCGCAACCTCACCATCATGGACGACGCCGTCAAGATGGTGCGGGCCGGCAAGGGCATCGACCTGGAGATGCTCTCGCTCCCGCTCGACGACCCCAAGACCTTCGAACTGCTCTGCCGCGGTGACACGCTCGGCGTCTTCCAGTTCGACGGCGGCCCGATGCGTTCGCTGCTGCGCCAGATGCAGCCCGACAACTTCGAGGACATTTCCGCCGTCTCGGCCCTGTACCGGCCGGGCCCGATGGGCATGAACTCGCACACGAACTACGCGGAGCGCAAGAACGGCCGCCAGGAGATCACGCCGATCCACCCGGAGCTCGAAGAGCCCCTGAAGGAGACGCTGGGCCTCACCTACGGCCTCATCGTGTACCAGGAGCAGGTGCAGAAGGCCGCGCAGATCGTCGCCGGCTACTCGCTCGGCGAAGCCGACATCCTGCGCCGCGTGATGGGCAAGAAGAAGCCCGAGGAGCTGGAGAAGAACTTCGTCCTCTTCCAGGCGGGCGCCCGGAAGAACGGCTACTCGGACGCGGCGATCCAGGCCCTGTGGGACGTCCTGGTGCCCTTCGCCGGCTACGCGTTCAACAAGGCGCACTCCTCGGCGTACGGCCTGGTCACTTACTGGACCGCGTACCTGAAGGCGAACTACCCGGCCGAGTACATGGCCGCGCTGCTCACCTCGGTGAAGGACGACAAGGACAAGTCGGCCGTCTACCTCAACGAGTGCCGCCGCATGGGCATCAAGGTGCTCCCGCCGAACGTGAACGAGTCGGTGCACAACTTCGCCGCCCAGGGTGACGACGAGATCCTCTTCGGCCTGGAGGCCGTCCGCAACGTCGGTACGAACGTGGTCGAGTCGATCATCCGCTCGCGCAAGGCGAAGGGGAAGTTCACCTCCTTCCCCGACTACCTCGACAAGGTCGAGGCGACCGCCTGCAACAAGCGCACCACGGAATCGCTGATCAAGGCGGGCGCCTTCGACACCATGGGGCACACCCGCAAGGGCCTCACCGCGCAGTACGAGCCGATGATCGACAACGTGGTCGCGGTCAAGCGCAAGGAGGCCGAGGGGCAGTTCGACCTGTTCGGCGGGATGGGCGACGAGTCCGGCGGCGACGAGCCCGGCTTCGGGCTCGACGTGGAGTTCTCCACCGACGAGTGGGAGAAGACGTATCTGCTCGCGCAGGAGCGGGAGATGCTCGGTCTGTACGTCTCCGACCACCCGCTGTTCGGTCTGGAACACGTCCTGTCCGACAAGGCGGACGCGGGCATCGGGCAGCTCACCGGCGGCGACTTCTCCGACGGCTCGGTCGTCACCATCGGCGGCATCATCTCCGGCCTCCAGCGCAAGATGACCAAGCAGGGCAACGCCTGGGCCATCGCCACCGTCGAGGACCTCGCGGGCTCGATCGAGTGCATGTTCTTCCCGGCGACCTACCAGCTGGTCTCGACGCAACTCGTCGAGGACGCCGTGGTGTTCGTCAAGGGGCGCCTCGACAAGCGCGAGGACGTGCCGCGTCTGGTCGCCATGGAGATGCAGGTCCCCGACCTGTCGAACGCGGGCACCAACGCGCCCGTGGTGATCACCATCCCCACGGTCAAGGTGAGCCCGCCCATGGTGACCCGCCTCGGCGAGGTCCTCAGCCACCACCGGGGCAACAGCGAGGTGCGGATCAAGCTCCAGGGGGCGCAGAAGACCACCGTGCTGCGGCTCGACCGGCACCGCGTGAAGCCGGACCCCGCGCTCTTCGGCGACCTCAAGGTGCTGCTCGGCCCGTCCTGCCTGGCGGGCTGACCTGCCCCTTACTTATCCACAACGGACACCGGGAGGAGTAAGATGCATAGTGCATCTACTTCTTCTCGCGTGTGAGGTTGAGAGCCGTGAACGCTGCCGCTGTCGACAAGGCCGTATTTCTGATGCGTGAGACGCACCAGTCCCCGGAGGCCACGCGCCTGGCGCTGCGGTCCTACTTCCCGAGGATGGAGTTCGCCGACCGGGTGCGGCACGTGCGGGCCGCGTACGCGGTCCTCCAGGGCGGCCGCTCGGTCGCGCGGCCGGGACTCTCCGAACTGCAGCGGCCGAGCACGTTCATGGCCGCCCATGAACGGCACGGCTTCACCGACTGACGCCACCGCACGGCAAGGGGCGCACCCGCATCGGGTGCGCCCCTCATGTGTGCCTGGTCATGCGTCAGTTGTGTCAGGTGCGTCAGTTGTGGCCGAAGCGACGCTGGTGCTTACGAGCAACATCGGCCGGGCTGCCCTGGGCCTGCGACTGCAGCGGCGACTGGGCCTCCGTTGCGGTCGACTTGGCCTGCTCCTGCGCCTGCTCGGCCTGCGAGGCGCGGTCCTGCTGGCCGCCCTGCTTGCGATTCTTGTTCTTGGCCATGGTGATCTTCCTCCTGAAGGGGATCTGGGGGCCATGACGCGACCAGACTCACATATGGGGCACAAGTGTGCATTTCAGAGAATTACCGTGCGTAATAAGGCCTGTCGGCGGACGTTCCGCCGATGCGCCACGCCGAAGATCGAGTTCCGGCCGTTAACCTTCGCCGGGTCGGGCAGACTCGAAGGAAACCCGACGCGGACCCGCACCCCTGATTCGTTGTCCTTACAGGGTGTCTTCGTGGGCCTTCGAGGGAACGTCCAGAGACCTCCGGGCACTGTTCTGGAACCTCCTGGGAAAGAGGGTGGACCGCGTGGATCGCTGCATCGTCCTGGTGGACGCCGGGTATCTGCTGGGTGCCGCCGCGAGTCTCCTCGCGGGCGAACCGTCCAGGTCCCGGATCACCGTCGATCACGCCGCCCTGATCCAGGGCCTGCGCGAGCGCGCGGAAGCGGACACCGAGCGCCCCCTGCTGCGCATCTACTGGTTCGACGGGGCCCCGGACCGGGTGCCGCAGCCCGAGCACCGGCGGCTGCGCGTCATGCCGCGCGTGACGGTCCGGCTCGGCGCCCTGACCCGCAGCGACGGCCGCTGGGCGCAGAAGGGCGTGGACGCCGCCATGCACGCCGAACTGACCGAGCTGGCCCGCAACCGCGCCTGTTCCGACGTCGTGCTCGTCACCGGCGACGGCGATCTGCTGCCCGGCATGATGGCCGCCAAGGAGCACGGCGTCGCCGTCCACCTCTGGGCCGTGCAGGCCGCCGACGGCGACTACAACCAGTCCGAGGACCTGGTCGCGGAGGCCGACGAGCGGCGCGTGCTCGACCGGGCCTGGATCACCAAGGCGGTACGCCCCAAGGAGCTCACCGGCATCTGCGCGCCGCCGCCCGCGCCCCGCCCGGAGATCGCCGCGATCCTCTCCGCGCCGCTGCCGGAGTCCGCGCTCGCCGCCGCCGCGCAGCACGCCGAGACGGAGGCGCCCGACCGGCACACTGCCCCCGCCGCCAACGGCCGGCAGGACACCGAGCACGCCGCCGAGCACCGCATCGCCGCGGGCAAGGGCGTGCCCACCCCCAAGGACCTGGCCGCCCTGCGCGGCCCCGGCACCCAGGCCCCCGCCCAGCACCCCACCAACGCCACCCTGCGCTGGTCCTCCGACAAGGGCTGGGTCGAGCGGCCCGGCGGCGCGGCCGAGGGGCCCGAGGTCGCCGCCCTGCCCACCCTCGCCCAGCTGACCACGGCCGAGCAGCGCTGGGCCGACCGCGAGGAGGACATCACCACCGTCGGCGGCGACCCCTACGAGGTCGGACAGGTGTTCGCCCGGCGCTGGATGGCGCGCCTCCCGGAGCAGCACAACCTCCAGAAGCTGTCGACGATGTACCCCCGGATCCCGCACCGCATCGACGGGGAACTCCTCCGCTATGCGGCCCGTTTCGGCCTGCTCGCCCACAAGGACGACCAGATCGACGAGCACGACCGCTATGCGATCCGGGCCGGATTCTGGCGCGAGGTCGACGTGCGGACGGCCGCCGAACACGCGTCCGCGGGGGACCGCGCCGGAGACTGACACGGGACGTACGGGGCGCCCCGGGCGTCGCCCGTGCCCGCCGACCCCGTAGGCTCGTCCTTCGTGAGTACGCGCCCGGCACCGGCAGTCCGACAGGGACACCGTCAGGAACACGGCACCGACACCGTCTGCGCGGTGCGCGACCTGGTCCGCACGTACCCCGCCGCCCGTGCCCGCCGCGGCAGGCCCGCGACCCCCGAGATCCGCGCCACCGACGGCATCTGCCTGACGGTCGGGCGCGGAGAGATCTTCGGTCTGCTCGGTCCCAACGGTGCCGGCAAGTCCACCCTCGTACGCCAGCTGACCGGCCTGATGCGGCCCGACAGCGGGAGCGTCGAGATCCTCGGCCACGACATCGTGCGCCACCCCGAGCGGGCCGCCCGGATCCTCGCGTACCTGGGGCAGGAGTCCACCGCCCTGGACGAGCTGACCGTGTCGCTGGCCGTCGAGACGACCGGACGGCTGCGCGGCCTCGAGGTCCCGCGGGCCCGGGCCGAGCGCGACGCGGTCCTGGAGGAGCTGGGACTGACGGCGCTGGCCTCGCGGCCGCTGAAGAAGCTGTCCGGCGGGCAGCGGCGGCTCGCCTGCTTCGCCACCGCGCTGGTGGGGGAGCGGCAGCTGCTCGTCCTCGACGAGCCGACCACCGGCATGGACCCCGTCGCGCGGCGGGCCGTCTGGGCGGCGATCGACCGGCGCCGGGCCGACCAGGGGGCGACGGTCGTGCTCGTCACCCACAACGTCATCGAGGCCGAGACGGTCCTCGACCGGGTCGCGGTGCTCGACCAGGGCAAGGTCATCGCCTGCGACACCCCCGCCGGGCTCAAGGAACAGGTCGCCGACGAGGTACGGGTGGAGCTGGTGTGGCGCGAGCGGGCGCCGCTCGACGTGCCCGAGGTCGCCGCGCTGCGCTCCAGCGCGGTGGAGTCGGGCCGGCGGTGGTCCCTGCGGCTCGCCCCCGACGAGGCGCGGGCCGCGGTGGCGGCGGTCACCGGCGGGGCCGCGTTCGCCGCGCTCGACGACTTCACGCTGGCCACGCCCAGCCTGGAGGACGTCTACCTCGCGTTGGGCGGCAGCGGGCGGGGGCTGGTGAAGGCGTGAGCGTGGACGAAGGTGAAGGCAGGACCTTGGACGACGGAGACGACGACGGAAGGGTGGCCCGGTGAGTGCCGTTCCCCTCGAGGCCGTGCTGCGGGTCGACGGGCGTGACGAGGCGAAGGACGGGGCCCCCGCGCCCCTCGGGCCCCCGGCCCGGCTGTTCCCGGCGCTCTCGGCCGTGTACCGGGCCCAGCTGTCCCGGGCCCGGGTCGCCCGGATACCGCTGCTGTTCGTGGCGACCTTCCAGTCCGTCGGGATCATGATCCTCATGCGGGGCGTCGTCGACGGGGGCGGCGAGGCGCGGGCCGTGGTGGCCGGCTCCGCCGTGCTCGTCGTCGCCTTCGTCGCGCTCAACCTGCTCGCCCAGTACTTCGGGCAGCTCCGCTCCGACGGTGGGCTCGACCACTACGCCACCCTGCCCGTGCCGCCCGCCGCCGTGGTCCTCGGCGCCGCGGCCGCGTACGCCTCCTTCACCGTGCCCGGCACCTTTGTCACGGCGATCGTCGGGTGCGCGCTCTTCGGCCTCCCGCTGACCCACCTGTGGGTCCTCGTCGCGGTGATCCCGCTGGCCGGCGCCGCCCTCGCGGGACTCGGCGCCGCCCTCGGCCTGCTCGCGCCGCGCCCGGAACTGGCCACGCTCCTCGGCCAGATGGGCATGTCGGCGGCGCTGCTGCTCGGCGTGCTGCCGGCCGACCGGATGCCCGCGCCGCTGCAGTACGCGCGGGACCTGCTGCCCTCCACGTACGGCGTGGAAGCCTTCGCTCGTACGTTCGGGCCGGATCCGGACTGGGCGGTGGTCGCGCTCGACCTGGCGGTCTGCGCGGGCGTCGGCGTGGTCTCGCTGGCCGTCGCCACCTGGGCGTTCCGCCGTGCGGCCGTCCGCTGACGCAGCGCGGACGCGCCGCACCGCCGCGTAGGGGCGGCGCGCGGCGCTTTCGCCGGGCCCACCCGCCGGAAGCGGGGTGCGCCTGGCACGATGTGGGGGTGACCGCACCGCTGACACCCTCCCAACCGCCGCACCACCAACCCCCGTACGACCCCTGGCAGGCAGCCGCGCAGCCGTCGGGAGCGACGTCTCCTCACGGACACCTGGAGGACGGTCCCGGCATGAAGACCGAAGTACTGCGGGCCGTGGTGATCATGATCGTGGTGGCCGTCAGCGGCTTGCTGCTGGCGGGGCTGTGGATGTGGCTCGCGCCGCGGGTGCCGCTGATCTCCGACGGCAAGGCGGTGTACCTCAAGGACACCGAGGGCGAGCAGGCGATGGGCGTGGACGGGACGTTCACGCTCCTCGCGCTCGGCTTCGGCCTCGTCTGCGGGGTCGTCGTGTTCCTGCTGAGCAGGCGCGGCGGCATTCCGCTGGTCGTCGGACTCGGGGTCGGCAGCCTGCTCGGCGCGCTGCTCGGCTGGAAGGCCGGCATCTGGCTGGGGCCCGAGACGGACGTGGTGGCGCACGCCAAGGCCGTCGGCAAGGGTGTCGTCTTCGACGCGCCGCTGGAGCTGAAGGCCAGGGGCACGCTCCTGGCCTGGCCGCTGGCCGCGCTGGCCGTGCACCTCGGCCTCACCGCGCTGTTCGGTCCGCGGGACCCCGAGCCCTATCCGGCGCCGATGCCGTACGCGGGGCCCCGGGACGACGTGCGCCCCGACGGGACGTATCCGAACCCGTAAGGCCCGGCGGTGTCCCGCGGGCCGCTCGGTCAGGCCGGCCGCCTCCCGTGGTTGGCCTTGCGCTTCTTCGCCCGCCACTTCCGCATGCGCGTCTTCTTCGACATGCCCTCGGTACTAGTCCCGTACGCGACCGGTGTCGAGGGCGCTTTCACGTCGTACGCGAAGGCTCCCGGCCGCCTCAGCCCCGGCCGCCTCAGCCCCGGCCGACCGGCGCGAGCACCGCGCCCGTGAGCTCCGCGAGGTCGCCCGGGGCCAGCTCGACCTCCAGGCCCCTGCGGCCCGCCGAGACGCAGATCGTGGCGTGCGCCGACGCCGAGTCGTCCAGGACCGTGCGCAGCCGCTTGCGCTGGCCGAGCGGGGAGATGCCGCCCCGCACATACCCCGTGGTGCGCTCGGCGGCGGCCGGGTCGGCCATCACGGCGCGCTTGCCGGAGACCGCGGCGGCCAGCGCCTTCAGGTCCAGGGAGCCCGCGACCGGGACGACGGCCACGGTGAGCTCCCCGTCGACCTCGGCGACCAGGGTCTTGAAGACCCGGTCGGGGGAGACGCCCATGGCCTCGGCCGCCTCCTCGCCGTACGAGGGGTGGGCGGGGTCGTGCTCGTAGGAATGGACGGTGAAGGGGGTGCCCGCCGCGGTGAGCGCCACCGTCGCGGGCGTGCCTCCCGCCTGCTGCTTCTTCTGTTTCTTCGCCAAGGTCCCGGTGCCTTACGTCAGTTCAGGCTCGTCGTCCCGCGCGTGAGTTCGGTCGCGGGCAGCGACGGCAGATTGCGGATGATCGCGGTCTCGGAGCGCAGCAGCTTCAGCTCGTCCCGCAGCCGCGACGCGGTGTCCGGCGCCTCCAGGAGCCGCTGCTTGGTGGCGGTGTCCAGGACGGCCGCCGCGGCCACCAGGAACGACACGACGGACGGGTCGTCGGGCAGCTCGGCCCCCGTCGACAGCGAGCGCTCCCGCGCCCCGGCCAGCCGCTTCTGGTAGGAGCGGAAGGCCCGCAGCACCCCTTCGGCCAGGGTGCCCGCGCCGTCGCCGGGCTCCTCGGGCACCTCCTCGACCTCGGCGGTGAGGAAGGCGCCGGAGGCGTCGACGGAGTGGATCCGCACCCGGGTGGTGCCGGTCGCGAGGACCTCGAAGCCGCCGTCGGCGCGCTCCCTGATGGTCGCCGCGTCCGCGACACAGCCCACGGTGTGGAAGGCCTTGAGCGGGTCGTCGCCGAAGCCGGCGGCGGGGCCGTGCTCGGGCAGCGCCGTCTGGTCGGGGAGGCCGGGCGCGCTCGGCGCCACCTCCAGGCCGTCGCGGATCGCGACGACCGCGAACCGGCGCTGGTCCTCCTCGGACGTCTTGAGCAGTTCGCGCATCATGGCGCGATATCGCTCCTCGAAGACGTTCAGCGGCAGCACGAGGCCGGGGAACAGCACCGAGTTGAGCGGAAAGAGCGGAAGCCGGGTGGTCACGACCGGCAAGCCTAATGGTCGCCGGAGCGGCCCGGTCCGCGCGGAGGCCGCAACGGCGTCATCGACGCCACTTCGATGCGTACGCCGTCGCGCAGCTCCAGGAACTGGCCGAGCGGATCGTCGGCCATCCGGTCCCAGGGGAAGGACGTCGCGTACGGCCCGATCAGGCGCAGCTGCTCCAGGGCCTCCTCCCAGCGCTCCAGGCGGACCAGGACGTAGGTGAGGAGGTTGCGGACCTCGGCGGGCCACGGGTCGCCGGCCGCGTACTGCCGGGACAGGCCGATGGCGAGGTCCGCCGCCGCGTCGAGCCGCTCGCGCGGCACCTTGCCCGAGGGGCTGGTCAGATACGCGAAGGCGGCCCGCGCCGGAAGGACCTGGATCAGCGAGCCGGGCAGCGCGTCGGCCGCGGCCCGCTCGGCGAAGTCGAAGCACTCGCGGTGCGAGCCGTACCAGGCGGCCGACAGATACTGCAGGGCGGAGGCGTGGCAGCCGTAGTGGTACGAGGAGCGGCGCACCGCCTCCTCCCACAGCTGTTCGAAGACGGTGTGCGGGGCGTGGGTGCCGCGGGCGTGGTCGAGGGCGATCCGCCAGGGCACCGGGTCGCGCGGGTCGGCCTCGGCGGCGGCGGTGAGCAGCGGGCCCGACTCGCGGAGCAGCTCGGCGCGGGCCGGCGACTCCCAGCCGCGGACGACGGCGAGCTCGGCCTTGACCAGCAGCGCGTCGGGGTCGTGCGGGCAGGCGTTCAGCCAGTCGTCGAACCACTCGGGGCGGGAGCGGGCGAACGCCGCGAGCCGGGTGGCGTAGCGGTCGCGGTTCTCCCACTCGGCGGCCTCGCGGGTGGTGGCGAGGACCTTCGCGGCCGGGCCGTACTCGCCGCGCCCGGCGGCGACCAGCGCGGGAGCGAGCCGCTCGTCGGGCACGTCGAGGAGCACCTCGTCGTCCGGCGGCAGCCCGGCGGCGAGCCGCGGGGTGTGCCGGACCATGCGGGCGGTGCGGATGAAGGCACGCAGCACCGTGCCCTCCTTTACGCCTCAACCGGAGCCGCTCGCGCGGGCTCGCCGGTCACCTCGTGGTTGCTCTTTTGCCGGTCGCTGGGATGACGGTCGAGGGTCGGGGAAGGTTGCCCGTGGTCACGTAACGGTTCGGCCGTCGAGGGAGGTTTCCGGCCAGGTGGGGCCGTCTTTTCCGGCCGGGTGCGGACCGCCCGCTCAGTTGCGGCGCAGCAGCCGGGTCGCGCCCGCCGCCACGGTCGTGGCCAGCACCCAGCCGAGCAGGACCAGCGCGGTCGAGAACCACTGCCAGCCGCCGTGCAGCTGCCAGGAGGTGTCCTGGCCGAGGTTGATGACGGGCAGCAGCAGGTCGAGGGAGAACAGGGCGGGGTCCCAGTCCGGATGCTCGTCCGCCTTGATCGCCGGAGGATCGGCGCGCGAGAAGATCACCGCGCTGACCGCCCACAGCACCGCCATCCAGACCGCGGCCCGGCCCGGCCGGTAGCCGTAGGCGACGGTCCAGTCCTGCGCGAACCCCCACAGCTTCGCCGCCAGCGGCAGCGTCTCGCGGCGCCTGCGCTGCTTGGCGAGGAGCACCTCGCGGGCGTCGGCGTCCTCGCCGCCGTTGCGCAGGACGGCGGCGAGCTTCTCGTACGGCTCGGGGTTGTACTCGGCCGTGGCGGCCGCCACCCAGCTCAGCCGCCGGGCGAGCGGAAAGCTGCCGACGGGCACCAGGTTCTCGTAACTGAACCCGCCCATCTGCAGGCCGCCGGGCCCCGGCCAGCTCGTCGCCCGGTCGATGAGGTTGACCACCTTGACGCCGGACAGCACGACCTTGCCGCGCTGCGGCGCCTCGCCGAGGAAGCGCAGCTCGGGCGTCTGGACGCGGCGCAGCGACAGCTCCTGGTCGTTCTGGAGGGTGAAGCGGGCCTGCGTGAAGTCGATGGCGTCGCCGAAGCGGCCGTCGTCGAGGCGGATGCCGCCCACGCACTCGAAGCGCTGCACCCGGGTGCCGCGGGCCGGTGTCGTGCCGCTGGTCTGCGGCGGATTGCCGACGGCGGCCGGGGTCAGGTACAGGGTGCGCTCGACGGTCAGCTGCGGGGCGTTCAGGGCGTGCCGCCCGTACTGGTTGATGAGCTTGCTGCCGCGCAGGCTGAGCGAGACGCCGACCTTCGCGCCGCGCAGGCTCAGCTCGCCGTGCGACTCCATCATCTCGGCCTGCAGGTCCTGCCCGACGGTGAGGCCGTCGCCGGTGATGGAGCGGCTGCGCCGGTCGCGGTAGACCACGGCCTGGTTCAGGAGCAGGTCGGTGCCGATGTGCGCGTCGGTGAGGCGGATGCCGTTGTGCACCCGGCAGCGCGGCAGGTGCAGGTCGCCCTCGGTGTGCAGCCGGGCGGCCTCCACCCGCGGGATCGAGCAGTCGACCAGGCGCAGGGTGGCGAACCGGGCCTCGGGGAGCAGCACCTCCTTCTCGAACCGGCAGTGCTTCATCTCGGTGTACGGGCCGATGGTGCCGCCCGCGAGGTCGAGCACGTCGGTGATCTGCACGCCCGCCAGCTTCAGCGAGGAGACCCGTCCCGCCAGCGCGGGCGGCCCGTCGAGCAGCAGCCAGCAGACGATCCGCGCGCGCACGCTGCGCTCGGGGCCCCAGGGATGTCCGCCGTGCGGGTCGTCGACGGTGGGATCGCCGGACCTGAGGTCGTAGACGCTGCCGTTGCGGAAGGCCTGCCACATGCCGATCTCCGCGGCGGTCAGCCCGTCCGGCGGGTCCCCGGTGGCGTCGTCGACCACTGCTTTTGCCCTCCCTTTTCAGGCGCGCGTTGCTCGCACACCTGTTTCATGCCCGCTGCGTGACCGGCTGAACGCTAGTGGTGAACGCCCTCTTCCGGGGTTCATATCAGCCAGTGATACGGGCGTCCGGCGGCGAATGAAGGTCTGAGAGAATTGGTCCCGTGATCTCTCGAATCGATCTGCGCGGCGACGCCCTCCCCGAGGGCCCCGCTCTGCGCTCCCTGCTGCCCCGTGCCGACTTCGACGTCGCGGCCGCCCTGGAGAAGGTGCGGCCCATCTGCGAGGACGTGCATCATCGGGGCGACGCGGCGCTGATCGAGTACGCGGAGAAGTTCGACGGTGTCCGCCTCGACCGGGTCCGCGTCCCCGCGGCCGCGCTGACCGCGGCCCTGACCGGCCTCGACCCGGCCGTGCGCGAGGCCCTGGAGGAGTCGATCCGGCGCGCCCGCGCCGTGCACCGCGCGCAGCGCCGGGCCCCGCACACCACGCAGGTCGTGCCCGGCGGCTCGGTCACCGAGAAGTGGGTGCCCGTGGAGCGCGTCGGCCTGTACGCCCCCGGCGGCCGCTCCGTCTACCCCTCGTCCGTGATCATGAACGCGGTCCCGGCACAGGAGGCGGGCGTCGCCTCGATGGCCCTCGCGTCCCCGCCGCAGGCCGACTTCGACGGTCTGCCGCACCCGACGATCCTGGCGGCCTGCGCGCTGCTCGGCATCGACGAGGTGTACGCGGTCGGCGGGGCCCAGGCCGTCGCGATGTTCGCGTACGGCACCGAGACCTGCGCCCCGGCCAACATGGTCACCGGACCCGGCAACATCTGGGTCGCCGCGGCCAAGCGCTACTTCACCGGGCGCATCGGCATCGACACCGAGGCCGGCCCGACCGAGATCGCGGTCCTCGCCGACGACACCGCCGACGCGGCGCACGTGGCGTCCGACCTGATCAGCCAGGCCGAGCACGACCCGCTCGCGGCCGCGGTCCTCGTCACCGACTCCCTCGCGCTCGCCGACGCGGTCGTCAAGGAGCTGGAGCCGCAGGTCGCCGCCACCAAGCACGTCGAGGACCGGATCGTGCCCGCCCTCGCGGGACGCCAGTCCGCGATCGTCCTGGTCGACGGCCTGGAGGAGGGTCTCAGGGTGGTCGACGCGTACGGCGCCGAGCACCTGGAGATCCAGACCGCGGACGCCACCGCCGTCGCCGACCGCGTCAAGAACGCCGGCGCGATCTTCGTCGGCCCGTGGGCGCCGGTCTCGCTCGGCGACTACTGCGCGGGCTCCAACCACGTCCTGCCGACCGGCGGCTGCGCCTGCCACTCCTCGGGGCTCAGCGTCCAGTCGTTCCTGCGCGGCATCCACATCGTGGACTACTCCCGCGAGGCGCTCGCCGATGTGGCGCATCACGTGGTGACGCTCGCCGAGGCCGAGGACCTGCCGGCGCACGGCGCGGCGGTCAAGGCGAGGTTCGGCTGGAAGGTGCCGAACCAGTGAGCACCGTACGCATCGACGACCTCCCCGTCCGCGACGAGCTGCGCGGCAAGTCCCCCTACGGCGCGCCCCAGCTCGACGTCCCCGTGCGCCTGAACACCAACGAGAACCCCTACCCGCTGCCCGAGCCGCTGGTGGAGCGCATCGCCGAGCGGGTCCGCGAGGCCGCCCGCGACCTCAACCGCTACCCCGACCGGGACGCGGTCGAGCTGCGCACCGAGCTCGCCCGCTACCTCACCCGCACCGGCGGCCACGAGGTCACCCAGGCCCACGTCTGGGCGGCCAACGGCTCCAACGAGGTCATCCAGCAGCTCCTGCAGACCTTCGGCGGGCCCGGTCGCACGGCCATCGGCTTCGAGCCCTCGTACTCGATGCACGGACTCATCGCGCGCGGCACCGGGACGGGCTGGATCTCCGGGCCGCGCCACGCCGACTTCACGATCGACGCGGCGGCCGCGCGGCGGGCGATCGCCGAGCACCGCCCGGACGTCGTCTTCATCACCACGCCCAACAACCCCACGGGCAACGCCGTCCCGGCCGGGACGGTCCTCGACCTGTACGAGGCCGCGCAGGCCGCCAAGCCGTCGCTGGTGGTCATCGACGAGGCGTACGTGGAGTTCAGCCATGGCGACTCGCTGCTCCCGCTGATCGAGGGCCGGCCGAACCTGGTCGTCTCGCGCACCATGTCGAAGGCGTTCGGCGCGGCGGGGCTGCGGCTCGGCTACCTCGCCGCCGACCCGGCGGTGGTGGACGCGGTGCAGCTGGTGCGCCTGCCGTACCACCTCTCGGCGGTCACCCAGGCCACCGCGCTGGCCGCCCTGGAGCACACCGACACGCTCCTGAAGTACGTGGAGCAGCTCAAGTCCGAGCGCGACCGGCTCGTCGCCGAACTGCGCGCGGCGGGGTACGAGGTGACCGAGTCGGACGCCAACTTCGTGCAGTTCGGGCGGTTCGAGGGCGAGGGCGGCGCGCACGCCGTGTGGCAGAAGATCCTCGACAGGGGTGTCCTGGTGCGGGACAACGGCGTGCCGGGATGGCTGCGCGTGTCCACCGGAACCCCCGAAGAAAACGACGCGTTCCTCGATGCGGTACGCGAACTGAAGAAGGAGCAGAGCGCATGACCCGCGAAGGCCGCGTCGGCAGAGTCGAACGCACCACCAAGGAGACGTCCGTCGTCGTCGAGATCGACCTCGACGGCACCGGCAAGGTCGACGTGTCGACCGGCGTCGGCTTCTACGACCACATGCTCGACCAGCTCGGCCGCCACGGCCTCTTCGACCTCACGGTCAAGACCGACGGCGACCTGCACATCGACACCCACCACACCATCGAGGACACCGCGCTGGCCCTCGGCGCCGCCTTCAAGCAGGCGCTCGGCGACAAGGTGGGGATCTACCGCTTCGGCAACTGCACCGTCCCGCTGGACGAGTCGCTCGCCCAGGTGACGGTCGACCTGAGCGGCCGCCCGTACCTGGTGCACACCGAGCCCGAGAACATGGCGCCGATGATCGGCACCTACGACACGACGATGACCCGGCACATCCTGGAGTCCTTCGTCGCCCAGGCGCAGATCGCCCTGCACGTGCACGTGCCGTACGGGCGCAACGCCCACCACATCGTGGAGTGCCAGTTCAAGGCGCTGGCCCGCGCGCTGCGGTACGCGTCCGAGCACGACCCGCGCGCGGCCGGAATCCTTCCCTCCACGAAGGGCGCGCTGTAACCCATGACCGGTCTGAACACCGTCCTGATCGTCGTCGGTCTCTTCCTGATCGGCGGCATCATCTCCTTCGTCAAGCAGGGCATGCCGAAGAGCCTGATCACGCTGCTCTCGATCGGCGCCGCCATGTGTCTGGCCGCAGGCATCCTGCGGCTCGACTACTGGAACTGACGGGAGACGTCACCGACATGAGCACTCCCCGTAAGAAAGTGGTCGTCTTCGACTACGGCTTCGGCAACGTCCGCTCCGCCGAGCGCGCCCTCGCGCGCGCGGGAGCCGACGTCGAGATCACCCGTGACTACGACACGGCCATGGGCGCCGACGGCCTGCTCGTCCCCGGCGTCGGCGCCTTCGCCGCCTGCATGCAGGGGCTCAAGGCGGCGCGCGGCGACTGGATCGTCGGGCGCAGGCTGGCCGGCGGGCGGCCCGTCATGGGCATCTGCGTCGGCATGCAGATCCTCTTCGCACGCGGCATCGAGCACGGCGTGGAGACCGAGGGCCTCGACGAGTGGCCCGGCACGGTCGCGCCGCTGAAGGCCGAGATCGTCCCGCACATGGGCTGGAACACCGTCCAGGCCTCCGCCGGATCCCCGCTCTTCAAGGGCCTGGACGACGACGCGCGCTTCTACTTCGTGCACTCCTACGCCGTGCACGACTGGTCCCTCGAAGTGGCGAACCCCGCGATGCGCGCCCCGTACGTGCACTGGTCCACGCACGGCGAGCCCTTCGTGGCGGCCGTCGAGAACGGCGCGCTGAGCGCTACCCAGTTCCACCCCGAGAAGTCCGGCGACGCCGGCGCCCAGCTCCTCACCAACTGGATCGGAACCCTGTGAGCACCCTCGAACTCCTTCCCGCCGTCGACGTCCGCGACGGCCAGGCCGTACGCCTCGTCCACGGCGAGTCCGGCTCGGAGACCTCCTACGGCTCCCCGCTGGAGGCCGCCCTCGCCTGGCAGCGGTCGGGCGCCGAGTGGCTGCACCTGGTCGACCTGGACGCGGCGTTCGGCACCGGCGACAACCGCGAGCTGATCGCTGAGGTCGCCGGCGCCATGGACATCAAGGTCGAGCTGTCCGGCGGCATCCGCGACGACGCCTCGCTGGCCGCCGCCCTCGCCACCGGCTGCACCCGCGTCAACCTCGGCACCGCCGCCCTGGAGACCCCCGAGTGGGTCGCCAAGGTCATCGCCGAGCACGGCGACAAGATCGCGGTCGGCCTCGACGTGCGCGGCACCACGCTGCGCGGCCGCGGCTGGACCCGCGACGGCGGCGACCTCTACGAGACCCTGGCGCGCCTCGACACCGAGGGCTGCGCCCGCTACGTGGTCACCGACATCGCCAAGGACGGCACCCTCCAGGGCCCCAACCTGGAGCTCCTGAGGAACGTCTGCGCGGCGACGGACCGCCCCGTGGTGGCCTCCGGCGGCGTCTCGTCCCTGGACGACCTGCGCGCCATCGCCGAGCTCGTCCCGCTCGGCGTCGAGGGCGCCATCGTGGGCAAGGCGCTGTACGCGAAGGCGTTCACGCTGGAGGAAGCGCTGGAGGCCGTGGCGCGATGAGCGAGCTGCGACGAGTGCAGAGCGGCAGCCCCTGGGAAGAGGCCTTCGGCTTCGCCCGCGCCGTCGAGGCGGGCGACCGGGTCGTCGTCGGCGGCACCACCTCCTTCAAGGGCGACGTCCTGTACGGCGAGGGCGACCCCTACGAGCAGGCGCGGGTCGCCATGGGCAGCGCGCTGGAGGCGATCGGCGAGCTCGGGTACGGACCCGAGACCGTCATCCGCACCCGCCTGCTCCTGACCCACGCGCGGGACGTCGACGCGGTGGGCCGGGCCCACCAGGAGGTCTTCGGCGCGGTGCGGCCGGTCATGACCATGGCGGTCGTCTCCGGCTTCGTCGACTCGCGCATCCTGGTCGAAGTCGAACTGGAAGCCTTCCGAGGAGCCCCCGCATGACGCTCGCGGTACGCGTGATCCCCTGCCTGGACGTGGACAACGGCCGGGTCGTCAAGGGGGTCAACTTCCAGAACCTGCGCGACGCGGGCGACCCCGTCGAGATGGCCAAGGTGTACGACGCGGAGGGCGCCGACGAGCTGACCTTCCTGGACATCACCGCCTCCTCCGGCGACCGCGAGACCACGTACGACGTGGTCCGCCGCACCGCCGAGCAGGTCTTCATCCCGCTCACGGTGGGCGGCGGCGTGCGCACCGCCGAGGACGTCGACAAGCTGCTGCGCGCGGGCGCGGACAAGGTCGGCGTCAACACCGCGGCCATCGCGCGCCCCGAGCTGATCCGCGAGATCGCGGAGCGGTTCGGGCGCCAGGTGCTCGTGCTCTCCGTGGACGCGCGGCGCACCCCGTCGGGTGGCTTCGAGGTGACGACCCACGGCGGGCGCAGGTCCGCCGGGATCGACGCGGTGGAGTGGGCGCACCGCGCGGCCGAGCTGGGCGCGGGCGAGATCCTGCTCAACTCGATGGACGCGGACGGCACGAAGGACGGCTACGACATCGAGATGATCGAGGCGGTCCGGAAGCACGTCTCGGTGCCGGTGATCGCCTCCGGTGGCGCGGGCCGCCTGGAGCACTTCCCGCCGGCCGTCGCGGCGGGCGCGGACGCGGTGCTCGCCGCGTCGGTCTTCCACTTCGGTGATCTGCGGATCGGCGAGGTCAAGGAGACGCTGCGGGAGGCGGGACACCCGGTGCGGTAGCCCTGCCGTCCCTGCCATCGGCCTGTGGGCCCCGGTCACCCTGTGGTGGCCGGGGCCTTCTCCGTGTCCGATGCGCATCAGAAGCGAAAGGAAAGTTGCGCAAAATCAATTGCGCAAAAATAGTTGTGCAACTTTTCTTTCGTACCTACCGTGGAGGCATGGAGAACCGCCGCCGGATCACGGACCTCGACACCCTCAAGGCCTTCGGCCACCCCTTGCGGATGAAGCTGTACAGCACGCTGCGTGTGGGCGGCCCCGCCACCGCCTCGCAGCTCGCCGCGCAGGTCGACGAGGCGGTCTCGCTGGTCAGCTACCACCTGCGCAAGCTCGCCGAGCCCGGCCTCATCGAGGAGGCCGCGACGCAGAGCGCGGACGCGCGGGAGCGGTGGTGGCAGGCCGCGCAGGACACGCTGAGCTTCCGCCACGAGGACTTCAAGGACACACCGGAGGGCGCGGCTACGCACGCCTCCGTCATCCGCGCCCTCCTCGCGCACCACAGGGACCAGTACGAGACCTACCTCGACCAGCAGGCGGCATGGGGCCCCGAGTGGCGCAGGGCGGCCGACCAGTCGGACTTCCTCGCCCGCCTCAACCCCGCCGAACTCACCGCCCTGAACGCCGAGATCAGCCACCTGATCAAGGCCTACGAGGAGCGCGGCAAGGCCGCCGAGGCCGCCGGGGACACCGAGGGCCGCGAACACGTCGCCGTACACCTGGCCAGCTTCCCGTTCCGGATCTGAGGGAGGACGGATGACCGCCGCGACCTCCACGCCCGCGCCGCCGACGGCGGGCGACCGCCCCGCCCACCGCGACGCCAACGTCCTGCGCTGGCTGGGCGCCTACACCACGTCGATGGTCGGCGACGGCATCTACTTCGTCGCCCTCTCCTGGGCCGCGGCCCGCGGCGGCAGCCCCGGCCAGGCGGGCCTGGTCCTCGCCGTCGGCGCCGTCCCGCGCGCCGTCCTCATGCTCGGCGGGGGAGTCGTCGCCGACCGGTTCGGGCCGCGCCGCGTCGTCATCGGCAGCGACGCGGTCCGCTGCGCGGTGATCCTCACGGCCGCCGCGCTGCTGCTGCTCGCCTCGCCGGGGATCTGGCTGCTCGCCGGCCTCGCCCTGGTCTTCGGCGCGGTCGACGCGCTCTTCCTGCCGAGCGTGGGCGCGCTGCCGCCGCGCCTCACGGCGCCCGGCCAGCTGGGCCGCGTCCAGGGCATGCGGGGGCTAGCGCAGCGGGTCGCCACGGTGGTCGCCGCGCCGCTGGGCGGTCTCGCCGTGGCGCTCGGCGGACCGGCCGCCGCGTTCGGCGCCGCGGGCGTCCTCTTCGCCCTCTCCCTCGTGCTGCTGGTCGCCGTACGGCTGCGCCCGCTGCCCGCCGACGACGCGGCGGTACGCGGCGGCCCGGCCCTGCGCGAACTCGCCGACGGGCTGCGCTACATCCGCGGCCACCGCGTCCTCGCCCCGCTGACGCTGGTGGCGGCGGTGACGGAGCTCGGCTTCGCGGGGCCCGCCAACATCGGCCTGGTGCTCCTCGCCGACGAGCGCGGCTGGGGCGCCTCGGGGATGGGGTGGATCATCGCGGGCTTCGGCACCGGCGCCGGGCTCGCGGCCCTGCTGCTCGCCGTGCGCGGGCGGATACCCCGGGCCGGCGCGGTGCAGGCCGCCGGCATCGTCGTCGGCGCGGCCGCCCTCGCGGGCATCGGCTTCGCGCCCTCGGTCGCGGTGGCCACGGCGGCCGGGCTCTGCGTGGGGCTGTGCACCGGCCTCGGCGGCGCCCTGCTCGCGGCGCTCGCCCAGACCTGCACCGACCCGGCCTACCTGGGCCGCGTCACCTCCGTCGTCACCCTCTTCACCATGGGCGTCGCGCCGCTGTGCTACCCGGTCGTCGGCGCGGCGATCGGGATGTGGGGCCTGGAGCCGGTGTTCACGGCCTGCGCGGCGCTGAGCGCCGCCGGCGGCGTCATCGGACTCTGCTCAGGCCCCCTGCGCCGCGCCGAACTGCCCCGCTGAGCGGGGGAGCGTCACAGCCCCAGCTGCTTCGTCTCGTGCAGCGTCGCGATCGCGGTCTTGTCGCCGTCCAGCTCGACATCGGCGACCTCCTGCCTGCCGTACGCGAACAGCAGCAGCTCCGCCGGCTCACCCGTGACCGTCACCACCGGCGTCCCCCGGTGCGCCACCGCGGTCTGGCCGTCCGGACGGCGCAGCACCAGGCCCACCGGCGCCTTGCGGCCCAGCAGGCGGGCCGAGCGCTCCAGACGGGACCACAGGGCGTCCGAGAAGACCGGGTCGAGCTCGCGCGGCGTCCAGCCGGACCGCGCGCGGCGCACGTCCTCGGTGTGGATGTAGAACTCCACGGCGTTCGCCGCCTCGTCGATCTGCTTGAGCGAGAAGGGCGAGAAGCGCGGCGGTCCGGTCCTGATGAGCTGGATCAGCTCCTCGTACGGCTTCGCGGCGAACTCGTCCTGCACCCGTTCCAGGCGTCCCGCCAGCTGCTTGATCAGCAGACCGCCCGCCGCGTCCGCGCGGCGCTCGCGCACCACCACGTGCGCGGCCAGATCCCGCGTCTTCCAGCCCTCGCAGAGAGTCGGTGCCGCGGGGCCCTCCGCCTCCAACAGATCGGCGAGGAGAAGTCGTTCACGCTTCGCATGGGTCGACATGTCTGCCAGCCTACGACCGCGCCGCCGGTCCGCACAGTGGACGGCCGCGGGAAGGGTCCCGGCAGGGCGGCACAATGGGCCCATGACCAGCGTTCCGCCGCCCAGCAGCAACCTCGCACCGGACATCGCCGCGCGCCTCAAGCGCAGCGCCGACGGACTCGTGCCCGCCATCGCCCAGCAGTACGACACCGGTGAGGTGCTGATGCTCGGCTGGATGGACGACGAGGCGCTGCACCGCACCCTCACCACGGGCCGCTGCACCTACTGGTCGCGCAGCCGCCAGGAGTACTGGGTCAAGGGCGACACCTCCGGCCACTTCCAGTACGTCAAGGAGGTGGCGCTCGACTGCGACGCGGACACCGTCCTCGTCCAGGTCGACCAGGTCGGCCCCGCCTGCCACACCGGCACCCGCACCTGCTTCGACACCGACGTGCTGCCCGTGCTGCCCGTGCCCGGCGCGGACGCGCCCGGTCAGTAGGGTCTGCTGCCATGGACCTCGAGACCTTCCGCAAGCTGGCGGCCGACCGCCGCGTGATCCCCGTCAGCCGCAAGCTCCTCGCGGACGGCGACACCCCCGTGGGCCTCTACCGCAAGCTCGCCGCCGAGCGCCCCGGCACCTTCCTCCTGGAGTCCGCGGAGAACGGCCGCTCCTGGTCCCGCTACTCCTTCGTCGGCGTCCGCAGCGCCGCCACCCTCACGGTCCGCGACGGCGAGGCGCACTGGCTCGGCACCCCGCCGGTCGGCGTGCCCACCTCCGGCGACCCGCTCGCCGCGCTGCGCGCCACCGTCGGCATACTGCACACCCCGCGCGACCTGGTCAGCGCCGACCAGCTGCCGCCCTTCACCGGCGGCATGGTCGGCTACCTCGGCTACGACATCGTGCGCCGCCTGGAGAAGATCGGCCCCGGCGACCGGGACGACCTGCGCCTCCCCGAGCTGACCATGCTCCTCACCAGCGATCTCGCCGTCCTCGACCACTGGGACGGCTCGGTCCTGCTGATCGCCAACGCGATCAACCACAACGACCTGGAGACCGGCGTCGACGAGGCCCACGCCGACGCCGTCGCCCGCCTCGACGCCATGGAGGCCGACCTCTCCCGGCCGCTCTCCCAGCCCCCGGCCGCCCTGCCGCCCTCCGAGCTCCCCGAGTACACCGCCCTGTGGGGCGGCCCCCAGTACCAGGAGGCCGTCGAGGACATCAAGGAACGCATCCGGGCCGGCGAGGCCTTCCAGGTCGTGCCCTCGCAGCGCTTCGAGACCCCGTGCACCGCGAGCGCCCTCGACGTCTACCGCGTGCTGCGGGCCACCAACCCCTCGCCGTACATGTACCTGTTCCGCCTCGACGGGTTCGACGTGGTCGGCTCGTCGCCCGAGGCGCTCGTCAAGGTCGAGGACGGGCGGGCCATGGTCCACCCCATCGCCGGGACCCGGCACCGCGGCGCCACCCCGCAGGAGGACCAGGCGCTCGCCGACGAACTGCTCGCCGACCCCAAGGAGCGCGCCGAGCACCTGATGCTCGTCGACCTCGGCCGCAACGACCTGGGCCGGGTCTGCGAGCCCGGCTCCGTCGAGGTCGTCGACTTCATGTCGATCGAGAAGTACTCGCACGTCATGCACATCGTGTCGACGGTCACCGGCCGGGTCGCCGAGGGCCGCACCGCCTTCGACGTGCTCACCGCCTGCTTCCCGGCCGGCACCCTCTCCGGGGCACCCAAGCCGCGCGCCATGCAGATCATCGACGAGCTGGAGCCGTCCCGGCGCGGCCTGTACGGCGGCTGCGTCGGCTACCTCGACTTCGCGGGCGACTCCGACACCGCCATCGCCATCCGCACCGCCCTGCTCCGCGACGGCACGGCGTACGTGCAGGCCGGGGCCGGGGTCGTCGCCGACTCCGACCCCGTCGCCGAGGACACCGAGTGCCGGAACAAGGCCGCCGCGGTGCTGCGCGCCATCCACACCGCGAACCGGCTGCACGACAGTTCGGGCCGTGAGGGATAGTGGACGGGTGACTTCTGCCGTACCTCCGCCCCGTACCGAGGCCCAAGCCGAGAGCCCGGCCCAGCGCAGCAGCAGGCGCAGTATCGCCGCCGCGCTGCTGCTCGGCGCCCTCGGCGCCGCCCTCGCGCTGCTCGCCTCCCGCCAGGACTGGGCCCACGGCACCGCGTCGGTGGCCGGCGGTGACCTGCCGCTGACCGCCAAGGGCAGCGACGTCACCGGCGTGCCCGCGGCCCTCGCCATAGTCGCCCTCGCCGCGCTCGTCGCGGTCTTCGCGGTCCGCCGCACCGGCCGGATCCTGGTCTCCCTGCTGCTGACGCTCAGCGGCGGCGGCATCGTGGCCGCCGCGCTGCTCGGCGCGCGGGACAGCTCCGCCCTCGACGAGAAGGCCGCCACCGCCGCCGGCGACGCCGCCGCCACCATCCACGGCCTCGGCCACACCGGCTGGCCGTACGCGGCCGCCGCCGCGGGCGCGCTGCTCCTGCTCGCCGGGCTGCTCGCGCTCACCTACGGCCGGTCCTGGCCCGCCATGTCGGGACGGTACGAACGCGACGGCACACCGAGCCCCCGCAAGGCCCGCCGCGCCGTCGACCCCGAGCGGCCCGAGGAGCTGTGGAAGGCCCTCGACCGCGGCGAGGACCCCACCCGCGGTTCCTGACCGGCGAGCGCCGCGCCACGGGCGACGCGCACGGCGGACCCCGCGCTCACGGCATACGCGCGCGTACGGGACAATGACCGGGAGCGTACGACTCGTGGTGGGCTTCCCACTCACCACCACGCAAACAGCAACGAGGAGCTATTCATGTCGGGCAGCAGCCACGGACACACCCCGGCCGCCTGGACCGGTGTCATCATCGCCTTCGTCGGTTTCTGCGTCGCCGGTGCCTTCATGGTGATGGCCAACGTTCCCGGCTTCTGGGCCGGCATGGCGCTCATCGTCATCGGCGGCCTCGTGGGCGGCGCCATGCGCATGGCGGGCCTGGGCGCCGAGAAGCGCACGCCGAGCCGGGCCGTGAGCTCCGAGAGCTGACCTCGCCGAACGACAGGAGGCGGACCGGCGGGTGCCGGGGCCGCCTCTTTCGTGTGTCCGGCCCGGCCGCCGGGCGACCCGCCCGGGCGCGCGGCACAATGCACGGGTGACCGCCGAACCCGGGAGCGCCGCGCCCGCCGCCCTGACCCGCCTGCTCGTGCCGGCCGGCCTGCTCGCCGCGGTCGCCGGCGCCTTCGCCTACGTCGGCGCCGTCGACCCGAACGAACCCGGCCACTACCCGGCCTGCCCCCTGCTGCGCCTCACCGGCATCTACTGCCCGGGCTGCGGCGGCCTGCGCAGCGCCCACGCCGTGGTCCACGGCGACCTCGCGGCGGCCCTCGGCGCCAACGCGCTCGCCGTCGCCGGGTACGGCCTCTTCGCCGTGGTGTGGACCGTGTGGGCGGTCAGGACGGTCCGCGGGCGGCCCGTGCGGATCGAGTTGGGTCCGGTCACCCTGTGGGGCTTCGGTGTCCTGGTGACGCTCTTCACCCTCGTACGCAATCTGCCGTTCGGGTCATGGCTGCATCCCTGAAACCGCAGGCCGCACGGGTGAGCGCTGTCCAGGTCGTGGGACGGGCGTCAACCGGATGCGAGGGCTTCGCCCTCGTGCGGATACCATCGCAGTGACCAGCTTGAACGTCAGCTCAACCGTCAGGAAGGGGGCCGCTCGCGTGAGTGTGCTCGACGAGATCATCGACGGAGTCCGTGCCGACCTCGCGGAGCGGCAGGCGCGCGTCAGCCTCGACGAGCTCAAGGAGCGCGCGGCCAAGGCTCCCGCCGCCAAGGACGGCGCGGCGGCCCTGCGCGGCGACGGCGTCAAGGTCATCTGCGAGGTGAAGCGCTCCAGCCCCTCCAAGGGCGCGCTCGCCGCGATCGCCGACCCGGCGGGACTCGCCGCCGACTACGAGGCGGGCGGCGCCGCCGTCATCTCCGTGCTCACCGAGGAGCGCCGCTTCGGCGGCTCGCTCGCCGACCTGGAGGCCGTCCGGGCCAAGGTCGACATCCCGGTGCTCCGCAAGGACTTCATCGTCACCTCGTACCAGCTGTGGGAGGCCAGGGCGTACGGCGCCGACCTCGCGCTGCTGATCGTGGCCGCCCTGGAGCAGCCCGCCCTGGAGTCGCTCATCGAGCGCGCCGAGTCGATCGGCCTCACGCCGATCGTCGAGGTGCACGACGAGGACGAGGCCGAGCGTGCCGTGGACGCGGGCGCCCGGGTGATCGGTGTGAACGCCCGTGACCTGAAGACCCTCAAGGTCGACCGCTCCACCTTCGCGCGCATCGCGCCCGAGCTGCCCGACAACGTCGTCAAGATCGCCGAGTCCGGCGTGCGCGGCCCGCACGACCTGATCGCGTACGCCAACGAGGGCGCCGACGCGGTGCTCGTCGGCGAGTCCCTGGTCACCGGCGGCAACCCGAAGGCCGCGGTCTCCGACCTGGTCGCCGCGGGCGCCCACCCGGCGCTGCGGCACGGACGGAGCTGACCCTCCCCGATGACCGCCTTCGCCCGCCTCGCCCCCGGCTGCCGCCCCCGCGGCTGCCGGGCGCCCGCGCGGCGCGTGCGGGGCCGACGGGTGCGGTACCACATCGGATCCGAGCCGGGCCAGATCCCGGGTATGCGATGGCGACGGCGCCCTGAGCGCCGCCCGAGCTGAGGAGCGCCCCTTCAGGGGCGCGGGGGAACTGCGCGATCGGCCCACTGCGGGCCGCGGTCGCGACTCCACCGTGACCAGCCACGGCGCCAGGGCGTATGTACGTCAAACGTCAACGTCAACGCCAACGCGAGGACCGCGCATGCCCAGCGAGTACTTCATCCCCGACCCCGAGGGTCGAGTCCCCAGCGCCGAAGGGTACTTCGGCGCGTTCGGCGGCACGTTCATCCCGGAGGCCCTCGTCGCCGCCGTGGACGAGGTCGCCGTCGAGTACGACAAGGCCAAGAACGACCCCGAGTTCGCCCGCGAGCTCGACGACCTCCTGGTCAACTACACCGGCCGCCCCAGCAGTCTCACCGAGGTGCCCCGTTTCGCCGAACACGCGGGCGGCGCCCGGGTGTTCCTCAAGCGCGAGGATCTCAACCACACCGGCTCGCACAAGATCAACAACGTGCTCGGCCAGGCCCTGCTCACCAAGCGGATGGGCAAGACCCGGGTCATCGCCGAGACCGGCGCGGGCCAGCACGGCGTCGCCACCGCCACCGCGTGCGCGCTCTTCGGCCTCGAATGCACCATCTACATGGGCGAGATCGACACCGAGCGCCAGGCCCTGAACGTGGCCCGGATGCGCATGCTCGGCGCCGAGGTCATCGCCGTGAAGTCCGGCAGCCGCACCCTGAAGGACGCCATCAACGAGGCGTTCCGCGACTGGGTCGCCAACGTGGACCGCACGCACTACCTCTTCGGCACTGTCGCGGGACCGCACCCCTTCCCGGCCATGGTCCGCGACTTCCACCGGGTCATCGGCGTCGAGGCCCGGCGGCAGATCCTGGAGCGCGCGGGACGGCTGCCCGACGCCGCCGTGGCCTGCGTCGGCGGTGGCTCCAACGCCATCGGCCTCTTCCACGCCTTCATCCCGGACGCCGGTGTCCGTCTCATCGGCTGCGAGCCCGCCGGACACGGCGTGGAGACCGGCGAGCACGCGGCCACGCTGACCGCGGGCGAGCCCGGCATCCTGCACGGCTCCCGCAGTTACGTGCTCCAGGACGAGGAGGGCCAGATCACCGAGCCCTACTCGATCTCGGCCGGACTCGACTACCCCGGCATCGGCCCCGAGCACGCCTACCTCAAGGACAGCGGCCGCGGCGAGTACCGCGCGGTCACCGACGACGCCGCGATGCAGGCGCTGCGCCTGCTGTCGCGCACCGAGGGCATCATCCCGGCCATCGAGAGCGCCCACGCGCTGGCCGGCGCGCTCGACGTCGGCAAGGAGCTCGGCAAGGACGGCCTGATCGTCGTCAACCTCTCCGGGCGCGGCGACAAGGACATGGACACGGCCGCCCGCTACTTCGGCCTGTACGACACCGACGCCGCCGTCGAGGCGGACGCCGCGGCCACCGCGGAGATCGAGGGGGACGCCAAGTGAGCGGCAACATCAGGCTGTTGGACGAGACGCTCGCCGGCGCCCGGGCCGAGGGCCGCGCCGCCCTCATCGCCTACCTGCCCGCGGGATTCCCCACCGTCGACGGCGGCATCGCGGCCGTCAAGGCGGTCTTCGACGGCGGCGCGGACGTGGTCGAGGTCGGCCTCCCGCACTCCGACCCGGTCCTCGACGGCCCCGTCATCCAGACCGCCGACGACATCGCGCTCAAGGCGGGGCTCAAGATCGCCGACGTGATGCGCACGGTCCGTGAGGCGTACGAGGCGACCGGCAAGCCGGTGCTCGTCATGACGTACTGGAACCCGGTCGACCGCTACGGCGTGGAGCGGTTCACCGCCGAGCTCGCCGAGGCGGGCGGCGCGGGCTGCATCCTGCCCGACCTGCCCGTCCAGGAGTCCGCGCTCTGGAGGGAGCACGCCGACAAGCACGACCTGGCGACGATCTTCGTGGTCGCGCCGAGCAGCAAGGACGAGCGGCTCGCCACCATCACCGCGGCGGGCTCCGGCTTCGTCTACGCGGCGTCCCTGATGGGCGTCACGGGCACCCGCGCGTCCGTCGGCGAGCAGGCCCAGGACCTGGTGCGGCGTACCAAGGCCACCACCGACCTGCCGGTCTGCGTCGGCCTCGGCGTCTCCAACGCCCGCCAGGCCGCCGAGGTCGCGGGCTTCGCCGACGGCGTGATCGTCGGCTCCGCGTTCGTGCAGCGGATGCTCGACGCGGCGGACGAGGCCGCGGGCCTGGCCGCCGTGCGCGCCCTCGCCGGTGACCTCGCGAACGGCGTACGCGGGACGTCGTAACCCGTACGGGTGGATATGGGACCGGGGAGGCACGCTCGTGCCTCCCCGGTTCGTTGGCGGGGTGTGAGCGAGAAGAACCGTGAGGAAAAGCGATCGGCCCGCGTGCGGCTGGCGGAAGAGCGAGAGCGGCAGAAGGCCCGCGACAAGCAGCGCCGTGCGCTGATCGTCGGGGCCGCCGTGGTCGGGGTCCTTGGCCTGGCCGCCGTGGTGGGGCTGCTCGCCGCGGGCTCGGGTGACGACAAGAGCGACTCGGCGGGCCCGTTGGCCGTCCCGAAGGGGGCGACCGGCAAGGACCGGCTGGCCCTGCCGGCCGGCAAGGACGACGCCAAGTCGACCCTCACCGTGTGGGAGGACTTCCGCTGCCCGGCCTGCAAGGGATTCGAGGACGGCTTCCGCTCGACGATCCACGAGCTCACCGACAAGGGGCAGCTCAAGGTCGAGTACCACCTGGCCACCCTCATCGACAGGAACCTCCGCGGCAGCGGCTCGCTGCGCGCGGCGAACGCCGCGGCCTGCGCCCAGGACGCCGGCAAGTTCCCGCCGTACCACGACGTGCTCTACAAGAACCAGCCCGCGGAGACGGACGACGCGTTCAGCAAGAACGACAAGTTGATCGAGCTCGCCGGGCAGGTCGACGGCCTCGACACCGCCACCTTCAGGAAGTGCGTCGAGGACGGCAAGCACGACAGCTGGGTGCAGAAGTCCAACCAGGCGTTCCAGGACGCCAAGTTGCAGGGCACGCCCACCGTGCGCCTCGACGGCAAGGACATCTTCGGCGACCAGAGCAACCCGCTGACGCCCCAGAAGCTGAAGAAGATGGTGGAAGAGGCGAACCGGAGCTGACGCCCGGGCGGGGCGGCGGGGGCGGCATCCGGAGGCGAGGCGGCGTTCCTGTTATGGATACGTAGCCGGACCGGTTGCCGCCCCCGAGGCCCGGCACGGTAGCGTCGGACGCGTCATGGACCTTGCCTTCATTCCCAGTCCGTCGCGCGGTGTGGTCGAACTCGGACCCATCCCGTTGCGCGGCTATGCGTTCTGCATCATCATCGGCGTCTTCGTGGCCGTCTGGCTCGGCAACAAGCGGTGGATCGACCGCGGGGGCCGTGCGGGCACCGTGGCCGACATCGCCGTGTGGGCCGTGCCGTTCGGCCTCGTGGGCGGGCGCCTCTACCACGTGATCACGGACTACCAGCTGTACTTCAGCGACGGCCGTGACTGGGTGGACGCCTTCAAGATCTGGGAGGGCGGCCTCGGCATCTGGGGAGCGATCGCGCTCGGCGCGGTCGGCGCGTGGATCGGCTGCCGCCGCCGCGGCATCCCGCTGCCCGCCTGGGCCGACGCGCTGGCCCCCGGCATCGCCCTCGCGCAGGCCATCGGCCGCTGGGGCAACTGGTTCAACCAGGAGCTGTACGGCAAGCCCACGGACCTGCCCTGGGCACTGAAGATCACGTCGGCGGAGGACGGCCGGGTCCCCGGCACCTACCACCCCACCTTCCTGTACGAGTCGCTGTGGTGCATCGGCGTCGCCGCCCTGGTCATCTGGGCCGACCGCCGCTTCAAGCTGGGCCACGGCCGGGCGTTCGCGCTGTACGTCGCCTCGTACTGCGCCGGGCGCGGCTGGATCGAGTACATGCGGGTCGACGACGCGCACCACGTGCTCGGTCTGCGGCTGAACGTGTGGACCGCCATCGTGGTGTTCCTCCTCGCGGTCGTCTACCTGGTGCTGTCCGCGAAGACCCGCCCCGGCCGCGAGGAGATCGTGGAGCCGGGCGCGGACGCGGATGCGGATCCCTCCGGCGACGGTGACGCTGACGGTGAGGGTGCCTCCGCGGCGCCCGCGAAGCCCGGCGCCGACGGTGAGGCGAAGAGCGAGGCGAAGAGCGCGGGCAAGAGCGAGGCCAAGTCCGCCGACAAGAGCTGAGACGTCGGTCGTACGTCGAGAGGCCCCGGATCCTGTGATCCGGGGCCTCTCGTGCGTACGGCCCGCGCCGTCACCTCCTGCGTGCCAGCGCCAGGATCCGCCGCGCGCCCTCCACCACCGCCGCGTCCACGAAGCGGCCGTCCGGCAGGGCCAGCGCGCCCTCGTCCGTCGCGGCCGCCTTGGTGATCTCCTCCGCCGTCTCGATCTCCTGGGCGGTGGGCAGATAGGCCCGCTCGATCACCGGCAGCTGGCGCGGGTGGATCGCCGCGCGGCCGAGGAAACCGAGGGCACGGCCCCGGGCGCAGGAGGCGGCGAGGCCGTCCAGGTCGCGGATGTCCGGATGGACCGACTGGGCGGGCGGGGCCAGGCCCGCGGCGCGCGCGGCGACCACCACGCGGGAGCGAGCCCAGTCCAGGCCCGCGTCCTCGCGCACCCCGAGGTCGGCGCGGAGGTCGGCCTCGCCGAGGGAGATGCCGTGCAGCGCCGGGTGCGCGGTGGCGATGGCGAAGGCGTGCTCCAGGCCGAGCGCCGACTCCAGGAGGGCGTGCAGGGCGGGGGCGCCGCCGCCGGAGGGGGCCGCCCGGTCGGCGACGCGGACGATCTCCGCGCGCGAGGTGACCTTGGGCAGGCGCAGGCCCGCCACGCCCGCCAGCGCGGCGACGGCCCGCAGGTCGGCCTCGGCCAGCGGGCCGTCCAGGGCGTTCACGCGGACGTGGACGGGGAGCGGCTGGGGGTCGGTGAGGAGCTCGGCGGTCGCGGCCCGCGCGTACTCCTTGCGGTCGGGGGCGACCGCGTCCTCCAGGTCGACGATCACCGCGTCGGCGCCCGCGTGCAGGGCCTTGGCGACCACCTCGGGCCGGTCCCCGGGGACGTACAGCCAGGTCAGGGGGGAGTGAGCGGTCACAGGGCGCCCTCCTCGCGCAGGGTGGTGATCTCCCGTTCGGTCAGGCCGAGTTCGGTCAGGACGGCGTCGGTGTCGGCGCCGTGCGGGCGGCCCGCCCAGTGGATCGCGCCCGGGGTCGCGGAGAGCCGGAAGAGGACGTTCTGCATGCGCAGCGGGCCGAGTTCCGGGTCGTCGACCGTGGTGAGGGTGTTCAGGGCGGCGTACTGGGGGTCGGTCATGACGTCGGTGACGTCCTGGACGGGGGCGACCGCGGCCTCCGCCTTCTCGAAGGCCTCGACGACCTCGTCCCGGGAGTGCCGGGCGATCCAGGCGCCGACCGCGCCGTCGAGGACGTCCGCGTGCGCCGCGCGGTCCGCGCCCGTCGCGAACCACGGCTCGGAGATCAATTCGGGGCGGCCCACCAGGTGCATCACGCGTTCCGCGATGGACTGGGCCGAGGTGGAGACGGCGACCCACTTGCCGTCCGCCGTGCGGTAGGTGTTGCGGGGCGCGTTGTTGGTGGAGCGGTTGCCGGTGCGCGGCTGAACGTGGCCCAGCTGGTCGTACCAGAGCGGCTGGGGGCCGAGGACCGTGAGGATCGGCTCGATGATCGCCATGTCCACCACCTGGCCCTCGCCCGTGCGGTCACGGGCCGCGAGCGCCGTCATCACCGCGTACGCCGTCGCCAGGCCCGCGATGGAGTCGGCGAGGCCGAACGGCGGCAGCGTCGGGGGGCCGTCCGGCTCGCCGGTGACCGCGGCGAAACCGCTCATCGCCTCGGCGAGCGTGCCGAAGCCGGGGCGGCGGGAGTACGGCCCGAACTGGCCGAAGCCGGTGACGCGGGCCAGCACCAGCCGAGGGTTGACCGCGCTCAGCTCCGGCCAGCCGAGGTCCCATTTCTCCAGGGTGCCGGGGCGGAAGTTCTCCACGATCACGTCGGCGGTCGCGGCCAGGCGCAGCAGGGTGTTGCGGCCGCCCGGGGCCGACAGGTCGCAGGTCATCGTGCGCTTGTTGCGGCCGAGCAGCTTCCACCACAGGCCGACGCCGTCCTTCGACGGGCCGTGGCCGCGGGAGGGGTCGGGGCGCGTGGGGTGCTCGACCTTGATGACCTCCGCGCCGAAGTCGCCGAGCATCGTGGCGGCGAGGGGGCCCGCGAAGAGCGTGGCGAGGTCGAGGACGCGGATGCCGGTGAGGGGGGCCGTCCCGGCGTCCTTCGCGGTGTGTGTGGCATCGGTCATGGGTGGTACGCCTCCCGGGTGGCGGTGGCGGTGGCGGTGGCGGTGGCGGTGGCGGTGGCCGGGGCGGTGGTGGCCAGGTCGGTGGTGATCTCCGCGAGCGTGTCGAAGCCGATGCCGTTGAAGTCGCCGACGGATGTGGCGAGCCGGTTCTTCAGCGGCGCCGTCCACTGTTCGGGGAGCCGGTCGGGGTGGCCGGCGAGGAGTCCCGCCACCGAGCCCGCCGTCGCGCCGTTGGAGTCGGTGTCCCAGCCGCCGGAGACGGCGCGCGTGATGGAGCCCGTGAAGTCGCCGTCGGCGTGGGTGAGGGCGGCGGCGACGAGGGCGGCGTTGGGGACGACGTGCACCCAGTGGTGGGTGGCGTACGTCGCGTGGAGGTGGTCCACGACGTCGTCGAACTCGGGTGTGGACGACGCCAGTTGAATGCCGAGGCGGACGGCGTCGGCGATCCGGCAGTCGGCCGGTACGGCGGCGAGTCCGGCGCGCAGGCAGTGATGGACGTCCACGTCCCCGGCCGCCGCCTCGGCGATGGTGGCGGCCACGAACATCGCGCCGTACACGCCGTTGTCCGTGTGGGTCAGGGTGGCGTCGCGGCGGGCCTGCTCGGCGGCCGCGCCGGGCGCACCGGGGTTGGTCCAGCCGTGCACGTCGGCGCGGATGAGGGCGCCGATCCACTCGCGGAAGGGGTTGTGGCGGGTGGCGGTGTGCGGGGGTTCGAGCCCGTGCAGGAGATTGCGGTAGGCGACGCGTTCGGCGGTGAAGGTGCGGCCCGCGGGGAGTTCGTCGAGCCAGAGCCGCGCCACGTCCGCGGTGGTGAAGGACTTTCCGTGCCGCCGCAGCAGAAGCAGGTTCAGGAGCGGGTAGTTGAGGTCGTCGTCCTCGGGCATCCCGTCGATGTTCTCGGCGAGGGAGGTGGCGGCGGAGCGCCGGTTCCAGGGGTACGCGTCCCGGAGCTCGGGCGGGACGCCGCGCTCGGTGAACCAGGTGGTCAGCGGCCAGTTGCCGGTGGCGTCGGCGAGCCGGCGGATACCGTCCAGCGGGAGCTTCTCGACGGGCTTGCCCAGCAGGCAGCCCGCGGCCCGGCCCAGCCAGGCGGCGTGCAGCCGGTGGCGCAGGCCGGCCACCCGGTACGGACGGCGCGGCCCCAGGTCGCCGCGCGCCACTACACCCTGCGGGGCCGGCGGGGGCGTCAGCTCGTCGAGCAACTGCTCGGCCAGGGCGCGCAGTCGGGCCGGGACGGGGCCCGGGGAGGCGCCCGCGGTGGGCGGCGCCGGATGGCCGCCCGCCGCGAGCCAGCGGGCGCGCACCGAGGTGACGCAGCGGCCCTCCTGCTCCGCCTGGCGGAGTTCGTGGCCGATCAGGTCCTCCGGCTGGACCCAGGTGAGCCGGATCATCGCGCGGCCGTCAGCGACGCGAACGCGGACTCGTGCGCCCGGCGGCGGCGCACGTCACGGGCGAAGACCTCCTCGGCCACCGAGGCGAGCTCCGTCGCCGGGCCGTGCAGGTCGAGGCGGGAGGCCTCGGCGACCTGCCCGGCCCACTCGGCGGGCACCGCCGCCGCGCCGCGCAGGGCGCCCACGAGCGCGCCGCTCATCGTGGCGATGGAGTCGCAGTCACGCCCGTAGTTGACCGAACCGAGCACCGTGCGGCGGTAGTCGCCCGCGCCCACCAGCAGCATGCCGAGGGCGACGGGCAGCTCCTCGATGGTGTGCAGACGGGACGGGCGGCGGGCACCGAGGGAGGGGGAGCGGTAGTCGGGGCCGACCGTGTCGAAGGGGGCGACGGCGGCCCGGACGGGAGCCAGCGCCGCCTCGAACTCGGTGTGCTTCGCGGCGACTTCGGCCACCGCCTCGATCGCGGCGCGTGTGCCGTCCTTCGCCAGGGCGAGACAGGCGTCGATCACGGAGGTGGGGGTCGCGCCGGGCGTGCAGGCCGACGCCACCGCCGCGGCGAAGACGGCCGCGGCCTCGCGCCCGTACGAGGACTGGTGGGCGCCCGCGATGTCGAGGGCCTCGGTGTAAGCGCCGTACGGGTGGGCCGCGTTGACCAGGCCGACCGGCGCCATGTACATCGCGGCGCCGCAGTTGACGATGTTGCCGGTGCCCGCCTCGCGCGGGTCGACGTGGCCGTAGTGGAGGCGGGCGACGAGCCACTTCTCGGCCAGGAAGATCCGGTGCAGGACAAGCGCCTCGGCCTCCAGCTCCGGGATCCAGCGCGGGTTCGTCATCAGGTCGGGTACGAGGTGGTCGGCCACGGCGTAGGCGTCGAGGTGGTCGCGGACGGTGGCGTACACGCGGATCAGGGCGTGGGTCATCAAGGTGTCGTCGGTGACGTGCCCGTCGCCCTTGTGGTACGGGGCGATGGGGCGGGCGGTGCGCCAGCGGTCGCCGTTCCAGGGGCCGACGATGCCGTGGACGCGGCCGCCGTGGCGCTCGGCGATCTGCTCGGGCGCGTATCCCTCGACGGGTCCGCCGAGCGCGTCGCCGACGGCGGCGCCGACGAGGCTGCCGGTGATGCGGTCGGCGAGGGGCGGGTCAGTGGGGGGAGCGGGCCGGGCCGCGGGTGTCGTGGACGTGTTCGGGGTTCCGGGTGCTGTCGTCGTCATGTCGGTGTCGTCCCTCCGGTGTGGTCGGTTCGGTGCGGGCCGGGGGCTCCGTGTCCGCCAGATGTCGGGCGAGTTCCACCAGGTCGGTGCCGGCGAGGCGGGGGAGCGCGCAGCCGGAGAGGGTGCGGCAGGCCTCGCGCCAGGCCTCGGGGATCGCGGCCGCGGTACCGAGGACGCCGGTGAGGGCGCCGGCGAGCGCGGGCGCGGAGTCGGCGACGCGCGAGAGGCACGCGGCGGCCGGCACCGCATCGGCGATGCGGCCGCGGGCCGCGGTGGTCAGGGCGAGGGCGACCGGGACGGTCTCGGCGGCGGCGATGCCGTAGCTGTAGACGTGGTCGACGATCTGGTGCTCCAGGAGCGGTACGAGGGCGAAGGCGCCGTCGTCCGCCTGGGCGCGGGCCATCTTCACGGCGTGCCGGGCGTTCCTGCCGATCTCCGTGTGCTCGGGGAGCTGGTCGAGGGCGGCGTCCACCGCGGTGTCGACGTCGGGGTCGGCGAGGGCGACGGCGATCGCCGCGGCCATCGCGCGGGCGCCGTGCGTGCCGTCGCCGTCCTGGGTGTAGCGGGCGTCGAACTCGGCCAGGTCGGCGGCCAGTCGGGGGTCGCCGGGGTGGACGAGGGCCAGGACGCAGGCGCGTACGCAGGCCGCGTCGTCGAAGTAGTGCGGGTTGTCGTGGCCGGTGGCGGGCGGGCGCAGGCCGGTGGCGAGGTTGCCGAGGCCCGCGCGTACGGAGATGCGGGCGCGCAGGGGGAGGACGGCGGACTCGACCTCGGGGGCGCGGGCCGCGGCGGCGGCGATCTCGGCGGCGAGGGTGTTCCAGGCGAGGTCCAGGGCGGCGCGGACGCGGCGGTCCGCGGACAGGTGCGGCTCCAGGGTGCCGTCCGCTGCGCGGAGCAGGGACTCGGCGGTGAACGCGGCCCATTCGGCGTCGTCGGAGGGGCCGAGGCGCAGGGGTTCGGGGGGCTGGTTCAGGGCGATGGGGACGGGGAGGGTGGTGGTGGCGTTCTGCTCGGCGAAGGTGTCGAGTTCGCGGGTGAGGCGTCGGGTCCACTCGGGCATGCGGGCCGCTCGGTGCCGGGCGGCGGGCCACCCGGCGGCGTCGCCCGCGGCGAGCCCCAGGAGGAGTCCTTCGGCGGGGGAACCCTGACCCGTAGCGGGGGCCGCCGGGGAAGGGTGGCTGCCCAGGGTGGGGACGGGGGCAGGGGCAGCGGTACCTGCGGTGCTGGGCGGTGCGGGGTGAACGGGTGGGTGGGTGGGAGTGCTCCGCCGCGAAGCGGCGGGGCTGGGGGTGCTGGACGCGGCAGGGCTGGGGGCCCTGGACGTGGCGGCTGCGGCGGAGGTGCCGGGGGGCGACGCGGGGCGGGGGGACGCCTCGTCGGGGGTCACGTGTCCTCCCCCGCGGGCGTCAGGAGGTCGGCCACGTCAAGGACGTGGTGCCCCCGCATGGAGGGCAGGCAACTGCCCCGTGCCGGTCCGATCACCGCCGACCAGGGCGGGGGAATCGCCGAGACGCCACACGTGGCGCCGGACAACGCCCCGGCCACCGCCGCCGTCGTATCCGCGTCCCGCCCCATGTTCACCGCCGTGAGCACCGCGCAGCGAAAGTCCCCGCGCGCCACCGCGTACGCGCCGAACGCCAGGCCCACCGCCTCCGGCGCGAGGTCCGTCCAGGGGTAGCCGCCGATGACCACCGCGGAGCGGACCGCCCGTTCGCCGTCGTGCGCGACCGCAACCGCGCGCCGCAGGGAGCGGGCCGTCCAGCAGTCGTCCGGGATGACGGAGAGGGCCGCCGTCACCACGGCGTCCACCCGCGCCCCCGCCATCGCCGCCGCGACGCCCGCGGCCACCGCCCGGCCGCCGTAGATGCCCTCGCCGTCGTGGCTGACGGAGCCGTCGACGGCGACCAGGCGGGCCGCCTCGTCCGGCCGGCCGGCTGCGAAGACCCCGAACGGGGCGGCCCGCATCGCCAGGCCGTCGCTCCACGCGTGCCGGTGCTGGGCGGAGATGGGGGCGGCGAGACCCCGGCGCAGGTTCTCCAGGGTGCCGCGCTCGCTGAAGCCCGCACCACGGAACGGGCCCTCGTCGAGGTCGGCGATCCACTCGTGCCAGGCCGTCTCGACGTGCGCGACCGTCAGCGCGGAGCCGTGCCGGGCGAGCAGCAGCCCGGAGAAGATCGCGTACTCGGTGTCGTCGGTGCCGGCCGGGTTCTCGGCCACGTACCCCGTGATGCGGCCCCAACGGCGGCGGATCTCGGACGGTTTCATGTTCTCGGCGGGAGCGCCGAGCGCGTCGCCGACCGCGAGGCCGAGGAGCGCGCCGCGCGCCCGCTCGCGGAGGTCGTCGGCGTCGCCGGGGACCGGGACCGAGGGAACGCATGCGGTGGACGCCATGCCGTGCCTCCCTTGTGCGCGCGGGGCGCGGAAGTGTGCGGACCGCTGGATGCGGTGCTTGGTGCATCCCTGCCACGCGGGGCGCTCAGAAGAGCATGAAGGGGCTCAGATCACCCCTTCGCCCACTTCGACGGGGTGCTCCGAGTCGTCGGCCGGCGCCCCGCGCGCGGCGCGTTTTCGCAGGTAAGTACGGCCTTCCTTGCTGGCGGCAGATTTTTTTCGCGCGTACTTTCGAGATCGTCCGACCACGCACGAGGGGGCTCACCATGGCGATCATCGAGACCGAAGCGACGCTGCACGAGGCGCACCGCGACAACCACACCCACCGCGACGTGAACGGCGGCTGGCTGCGACCCGCGGTCTTCGGGGCGATGGACGGCCTTGTCTCCAACCTGGCTCTGATGACCGGTGTGGCGGGCGGCGCCGTCTCGCGCGAGACCATCGTCATCACCGGCCTGGCGGGCCTCGCCGCCGGCGCCTTCTCCATGGCGGCGGGCGAGTACACCTCCGTGGCCTCGCAGCGCGAGCTCGTCGAGGCGGAACTGGACGTCGAGCGCCGCGAGTTGCGCAAGCACCCCGCAGACGAGGAGCGCGAGCTCGCCGAGCTGTACGCCTCGCGCGGCGTCGAGCCCGAGCTGGCCCGCGAGGTCGCCCGGCAGCTCTCCAAGGACCCCGAGCAGGCGCTGGAGATCCACGCCCGCGAGGAGCTCGGCATCGACCCGGGCGACCTGCCCTCGCCGACCGTCGCCGCCGTGTCGTCCTTCGGTTCGTTCGCCCTCGGCGCCCTGCTGCCGGTGCTGCCGTATCTGCTGGGCGCCACCGTGCTGTGGCCCGCCCTGCTGCTCGCGCTGATCGGCCTCTTCGCCTGCGGTGCGGTGGTGGCGAAGGTGACCGCGCGCTCCTGGTGGTTCAGCGGTCTGCGGCAGCTCGCGCTGGGTGGCGCGGCGGCCGGTGTGACGTACGCCCTGGGCAGTCTGTTCGATACGGCCGTAGGATGAGCCGCTGCAGTCATATGCGAGACCTTGCATAAGTAGCCGTTACCTGGCGGTTTCGAACCCGTGATCACGGGGCATGAGCCGTAAGCGCTGCGGGCAATGAGGCCCGTGTCGCTTTGCCGCTCAGGGCCCACGGCCACGGATCTGTCCGCAAGGGCCCTCTCCGAACCGCTCCCGCCTCAGCGAGCGGTGTCCACATGGTGGAATGAACTATCCGCTTTTCGAGAAGCGTTCCATCATGTAACCTGCACGAAATTTCGCCAGGGCCAACGTCGTCCCTTGCTTTTTGTTCTTGCCTCGACGACGACGGGAGTGCCGATGCGTACCCACGCCTGGTCGCCCATGGACGGTCGCCCCGCCCCCCAGGGGATGTACGACCCCCGCAACGAACACGACGCCTGCGGTGTCGGGTTCGTGGCCACCCTCACCGGTGTGGCCAGCCATGAACTGGTCGAACAGGCGCTGACCGTACTGCGCAACCTCGAGCACCGCGGCGCCACCGGCTCCGAGCCGGACTCGGGTGACGGTGCGGGCATCCTGCTCCAGGTCCCCGACGCCTTCCTGCGCGAGGTGGCCGGATTCGAACTGCCGGCCGCCGGGGCCTACGCCGTCGGCATCGCCTTCCTGCCGGTCGACACCGCCGGCACCACGGACGTCGCCGTCTCGCAGATCGAGACGATCGCCTCCGAGGAGGGCCTGACGGTCCTCGGCTGGCGCGAGGTGCCCGTCGCCCCCGAGCTGCTCGGCGTCACCGCCCGCGCGACCATGCCCGTCTTCCGGCAGATCTTCGTCGCCGACGGCGACACCGAGGGCCTGGAGCTGGACCGCAAGGCCTTCCTGCTGCGCAAGCGCGCCGAGCGCGAGGCCGGGACATACTTCCCCTCGCTCTCCTCCCGCACGATCGTCTACAAGGGCATGCTGACCACCGGCCAGCTGGAGCCCTTCTTCCCCGACCTGTCCGACCGCCGCTTCGCCACGGCCGTCGCGCTCGTCCACTCGCGCTTCTCGACGAACACGTTCCCGAGCTGGCCGCTCGCGCACCCGTACCGCTTCGTCGCGCACAACGGCGAGATCAACACGGTCAAGGGCAACCGCAACTGGATGCGTGCCCGCGAGTCGCAGCTCGCCTCCGACCTCTTCGGCGCGGAGAAGCTCGACCGGGTCTTCCCGATCTGCACCCCGGACGCCTCCGACTCCGCCTCCTTCGACGAGGTCCTGGAGCTCCTGCACCTCGGCGGCCGTTCGCTGCCGCACTCCGTGCTGATGATGATCCCGGAGGCCTGGGAGAACCACGCCTCCATGGAGCCGGCCCGGCGCGCCTTCTACCAGTACCACTCCACGATGATGGAGCCCTGGGACGGCCCGGCCTGCGTCACCTTCACCGACGGCACCCAGGTCGGCGCGGTCCTCGACCGCAACGGTCTGCGGCCCGGCCGCTACTGGGTCACCGACGACGGCCTCGTCGTCCTCGGCTCCGAGGTCGGCGTCCTCGACATCGACCCCGCCAAGGTCGTCCGCAAGGGCCGCCTGCAGCCGGGCCGGATGTTCCTCGTCGACACCGCCGAGCACCGCATCGTCGAGGACGACGAGATCAAGGCCGGCCTCGCCGCCGAGAAGCCGTACCAGGAGTGGCTGGAGGCCGGCGAGATCGAGCTCTCCGACCTGCCCGAGCGCGAGCACATCGTGCACACGCACGCCTCCGTCACGCGCCGCCAGCAGACCTTCGGCTACACCGAGGAAGAGCTCCGCATCATCCTCGCGCCGATGGCCAAGACCGGCGGCGAGCCGCTCGGGTCGATGGGCACGGACACCCCGATCGCCGCCCTCTCCGAGCGCCCGCGGCTGATCTTCGACTACTTCACGCAGCTGTTCGCGCAGGTCACCAACCCGCCGCTGGACGCCATCCGCGAGGAGCTCGTCACCTCGCTGCACAGCTCGCTGGGCCCGCAGGGCAACCTCCTGGAGCCGACCGCCGCGTCCTGTCGCAGCGTCACGCTGCCCTTCCCGGTGATCGACAACGACGAGCTGGCCAAGCTCATCCACATCAACGCCGACGGCGACATGCCCGGCATGAAGGCCGCGACGCTCTCCGGCCTCTACCGGGTCGGCGACGGCGGCGCCGCGCTGGCCGCCCGCATCGACGAGATCTGCGCCGAGGCCGACGCCGCCATCGAGGCCGGCGCCCGCCTGATCGTGCTCTCCGACCGGCACTCCGACGCCGAGCACGCGCCGATCCCCTCGCTGCTGCTCACCGCGGCCGTCCACCACCACCTCATCCGCACCAAGCAGCGCACCCAGGTGGGCCTGCTGGTCGAGGCGGGCGACGTGCGCGAGGTCCACCACGTGGCCCTCCTCATCGGCTACGGCGCCGCGGCCGTCAACCCCTACCTCGCGATGGAGTCCGTCGAGGACCTCGTCCGCGCGGGCACCTTCCTGCCCGGCATCGAGGCCGAGCAGGCCATCCGCAACCTCATCCACGCCCTCGGCAAGGGCGTCCTGAAGGTCATGTCCAAGATGGGCATCTCCACCGTCGCCTCCTACCGCGGCGCCCAGGTCTTCGAGGCCGTCGGTCTCGAAGAGGCCTTCGTGGACCGGTACTTCAGCGGTACGACGACGAAGATCGGCGGCGCCGGACTCGACGTCATCGCCCAGGAGGTCGCCGCCCGGCACGCCAAGGCCTACCCGGCATCCGGCATCCCCTCCGCGCACCGCGCGCTCGACATAGGCGGCGAGTACCAGTGGCGCCGCGAGGGCGAGCCGCACCTGTTCGACCCCGACACGGTCTTCCGCCTCCAGCACTCCACGCGCAGCCGCCGCTACGACATCTTCAAGCAGTACACCGGCCGCGTGAACGAGCAGTCCGAGCGGCTCATGACGCTGCGCGGCCTCTTCGGCTTCAAGAGCGACCGCCCCTCGATCTCCGTCGACGAGGTCGAGCCCGCCTCCGAGATCGTCAAGCGGTTCTCCACCGGCGCCATGTCGTACGGCTCGATCTCCCGCGAGGCGCACGAGACCCTCGCCATCGCCATGAACCAGCTGGGCGGCAAGTCCAACACCGGTGAGGGCGGCGAGGACCCCGAGCGCCTCTACGACCCGGCGCGCCGCTCGGCCATCAAGCAGGTCGCCTCCGGCCGCTTCGGTGTGACCAGCGAGTACCTCGTCAACGCCGACGACATCCAGATCAAGATGGCGCAGGGCGCCAAGCCCGGCGAGGGCGGCCAGCTGCCCGGCCACAAGGTCTACCCGTGGGTCGCCAAGACGCGTCACTCGACGCCCGGCGTCGGCCTGATCTCGCCCCCGCCGCACCACGACATCTACTCCATCGAGGACCTCGCCCAGCTGATCCACGACCTGAAGAACGCGAACCCGCGGGCGCGGATCCACGTGAAGCTGGTCTCCGAGGTCGGTGTCGGCACGGTCGCCGCGGGTGTCTCCAAGGCCCACGCGGACGTCGTCCTCATCTCCGGCCACGACGGCGGCACCGGCGCCTCCCCGCTCACCTCGCTCAAGCACGCGGGCGGCCCCTGGGAGCTCGGCCTCGCCGAGACCCAGCAGACGCTGCTGCTCAACGGCCTGCGCGACCGCATCGTCGTGCAGACCGACGGCCAGCTGAAGACCGGCCGCGACGTCATCATCGCCGCGCTGCTCGGCGCCGAGGAGTTCGGTTTCGCGACCGCGCCGCTCGTCGTCTCCGGCTGCGTCATGATGCGCGTCTGCCACCTCGACACCTGCCCGGTCGGCATCGCCACGCAGAACCCGGCGCTGCGCGAGCGCTTCTCCGGCAAGGCCGAGTACGTGGTGAACTTCTTCGAGTTCATCGCCGAGGAGGTCCGCGAACTCCTCGCCGAGCTGGGCTTCCGCTCCATCGAGGAGGCCGTCGGCCACGCCGAGCTCCTCGACACCGAGAAGGCCGTCAGCCACTGGAAGGCGCAGGGCCTGGACCTGGAGCCGCTGTTCCACGTTCCGTCCCTGCCCGCGGGCGCCGTCCGCCACCAGGTCGCGGTCCAGGACCACGGCCTGGAGAAGGCGCTCGACAACGAGCTGATCAAGCTCGCCGGCGACGCGCTCGCCGCGTCCAGCGCCACCGACGCGCACCCGGTGCGCGCCCAGGTCGCCATCCGCAACATCAACCGCACGGTCGGCACCATGCTCGGCCACGAGGTGACGAAGAAGTTCGGCGGCGCCGGTCTGCCCGACGACACCATCGACATCACCTTCACCGGCTCGGCGGGCCAGTCCTTCGGCGCCTTCGTGCCGCGCGGCGTGACGCTGCGCCTGGAGGGCGACGCCAACGACTACGTCGGCAAGGGCCTCTCCGGCGGCCGCATCGTGGTCCGCCCGGACCGCGGCGCCGACCACCTCGCCGAGTACTCCACGATCGCGGGCAACACCATCGCCTACGGCGCGACCGGCGGCGAGCTGTTCCTGCGCGGCCGCACCGGCGAGCGCTTCTGCGTGCGCAACTCCGGTGCCACGGTGGTCTCCGAGGGCGTGGGCGACCACGGCTGCGAGTACATGACCGGCGGCCACGCGGTGGTCCTCGGCGAGACGGGCCGCAACTTCGCGGCCGGCATGTCCGGCGGCATCGCGTACGTGATCGACTTGGACCGCGACAACGTCAACGCCGGGAACCTGTCGGCCGTCGAGCCCCTGGACGACGCCGACAAGCAGTGGCTGCACGACGTCGTGCGCCGCCACCAGGAGGAGACGGGCTCCACCGTCGCCGAGAAGCTGCTCGCCGAGTGGGACACCGCCGTGGAGCGCTTCAGCAGGATCATCCCCAGCACCTACAAGGCAGTGCTCGCCGCCAAGGACGCCGCCGAGCGAGCCGGTCTCTCCGAGACCGAGATCACCGAGAAGATGATGGAGGCGGCGACCAATGGCTGATCCCAAGGGCTTTCTGAACCACGGCCGCGAGGTCGCGCAGACCCGCCCGGTCGGTGAGCGCGTCCAGGACTGGAACGAGGTCTACGTCCCCGGTTCGCTCCTCCCGATCATCTCCAAGCAGGCCTCGCGCTGCATGGACTGCGGCATCCCGTTCTGCCACAACGGCTGTCCGCTCGGGAACCTGATCCCGGAGTGGAACGACTACGCCTACCGCGAGGACTGGTCGGCCGCGCAGGAGCGCCTGCACGCCACCAACAACTTCCCGGAGTTCACCGGCCGGCTCTGCCCGGCGCCGTGCGAGTCGGCGTGCGTGCTCGGCATCAACCAGCCGCCCGTCACCATCAAGAACGTCGAGGTCTCGATCATCGACCAGGCCTGGGACCGCGGCGACGTCGCGCCCCAGGCCCCCGAGCGGCTCTCCGGCAAGACCGTCGCCGTCATCGGCTCGGGACCGGCCGGCCTCGCCGCCGCCCAGCAGCTGACCCGGGCCGGCCACACGGTCGCCGTGTACGAGCGCGCGGACCGCATCGGCGGCCTGCTGCGCTACGGCATCCCCGAGTTCAAGATGGAGAAGCGGCACATCAACCGCCGCATCGAGCAGATGCGCGCGGAGGGCACCAAGTTCCGCACCGGCGTGGAGATCGGCCGCGACATCGACGCGGCGAAGCTGCGCCGGCGCTACGACGCGGTGGTCATCGCCGCCGGCGCCACCACCGCCCGCGACCTGCCCGTCCCCGGCCGTGAGCTCAAGGGCATCTACCAGGCGATGGAGTACCTCCCGCTGGCCAACAAGGTCCAGGAGGGCGACTACGTCACCACGCCCGTCTCCGCCGAGGGCAAGCATGTCGTCGTGATCGGCGGCGGCGACACCGGCGCCGACTGCGTGGGCACCGCCCACCGTCAGGGCGCGGCCTCCGTCACCCAGCTGGAGATCATGCCGAAGCCGGGCGAGGACCGCGCGCCGCACCAGCCGTGGCCGACCTTCCCGATGCTGTACAAGGTCACCTCCGCGCACGAGGAGGGCGGCGAGCGGGTCTACGCCGTCAACACGACCCACTTCGAGGGCGACGAGGACGGCAACGTCCAGTTCCTGCACCTCGTCGAGGTCGAGTTCATCGAGGGCAAGCTCACCCCGAAGCCGGGCACCGAGCGGAAGATCCCCGCCCAGCTCGTCACCCTCGCGATGGGCTTCACCGGCACCGACCGGGAGAACGGCCTCGTGGACCAGTTCGCCCTGGAGCTCGACGAGCGCGGCAACGTCGCGCGCGACGGCGAGTTCCAGACGAACGTCCCCGGTGTCTTCGTCGCCGGCGACGCCGGCCGCGGCCAGTCGCTCATCGTCTGGGCGATCGCCGAGGGCCGCTCCGCGGCGCGCGGCGTGGACAACTTCCTCACCGGTGCGAGTGACCTTCCCGCGCCGATCCGCCCCACGGACCGCTCCCTGACGGTCTGACCCGTACGGTTCCGGCCGTACGACCCCTCATACGTCCCGTACAACGGCGTACGGAACTGAGCGACGCCCGCCTCGTCCCCGACCGGACCTGGGCGGGCGTCGTGTTGTCCGCGGCGGCCCCCGCCCGGCCCGCCCGACCACCCCGTCGACCGGCCCTCTCCGGCGCGCCCCGTGCAACGGATGCGTTGCATGGGGCGCAATGCTATGAGCGTATGTTGCGTCACCCGCAACCCTCATTACGGTTCGGCCGCTTATACCAATGGGTCTAGACCGCCTCGGCCAGGTGTGACCACAATCGCTCCCACCAATCGGAACCTGGAGGGGGCCGGCATGAATCGACGTGTCATCGCCGCTGGTTGTATCGCCATGAGTCTCGGACTGACCGCCACGGCGTGCGGTGGGGATGACGGCGACGAGGGCGGCAAGGCCACCGACGGCAAGGGCAAGACCCTCACCGTATGGATCATGGAGGGGACCAACCCCGACGCGCGCCCGTTCTTCAAGGAGGCCGGGAAGGCCTTCGAGAAGAAGACCGGCGCCAAGATCCACGTCGAGTACCAGCAGTGGGCCACCGCCCAGAAGAAGTTCACCACCGCCATCGAGGGCGGCGCGGACCAGGTGCCCGACGTGGCCGAGGTCGGCACCACCTGGGTGCCGCAGTTCGCCGAGACCGACGCGCTCGTCGACGTCACCGACAAGGTCAAGGACGCGGGCCTCGGCAACGACCTGGTCGAGGGCCTCAAGGACGCGGGCACGCTCGACGGCAAGCAGTACGGCATGCCCTGGTACGCGGGCGTCCGCTCGATCGTCTACCGCAAGGACATCTTCGAGAAGCACGACCTCAAGCCCCCGACCACCTGGAAGGAGCTCGAGGCGACCGCCAAGACGCTGAAGGAGAAGGAGCCGAAGATGGTCTCCTTCCCGGTGGCGGGCGGCGCGGAGATGTTCGCGACCCCCTTCATCTGGGGTGCGGGCGGTGAGCTCGCCACCGAGTCCGGCGGCAAGTGGAAGTCGGGCGTCAACTCGCCCGAGGCCATCAAGGGCATCGAGTACTACACGGGCCTCGCCACCAAGGACAAGGTCTCCCCGGCCAAGGTCAACACCTGGACGGAGAAGGAGGTCGGCGACGCCTGGAACAAGGGCGAGATCGCCATGGCCATCGGCGGCAACTGGACCCCGAAGGCGATCGTCGACAACAACCCCGACCTCAAGGGCAAGCTCGGCGCCGTGCCGATCCCGGGCGAGAACGGCGGCATGAGCAAGTCCTTCCTCGGCGGCTCCTACCTGTCCACCTTCGACACGGACAAGAAGGACCTCGCCTGGGAGTTCGTGAAGATGCTGACCACCGGCGAGTTCGCCGCCAAGTGGGCCGAGCAGACCAACTACTTCCCCGGTCAGAACTCCGAGCTGAAGAAGATCGAGGCGAAGAAGGACCCGCTGGTCGAGCCGTTCGCCAAGCAGATGCTGGAGGCCGGCGCGACGGTCCCCAAGACCAAGTCGTACGGCGAGATCCAGGCCTCGAAGGTCATCCCCGGCATGATCCAGTCGATCCTCACCGGCAAGTCGTCCGTGAAGGAAGCGGCGGACAAGGCGGCCAAGGACATGGACGCCATCTTCGCCAAGGACGAGTAGAAAAAGGCGAGTTCCGCAACTTGAAGGACTTACCGTGAAAGACACGCTCGTCAGCGGGGAGCCGAAGATCCCGGCTCCCCGCGGCCCCCGGCAGCCCGACGTCGCGGCCGAGGCGGCCCGTCGCCGCAAGAAGCTCGTCACCCTCACCCGCCCCTGGCTGCTCCTCGCCCCCGCCCTGGTGGTCCTGGTGGGCCTGCTGCTCTGGCCGCTGATCCAGGTCGGCAAGCTCTCCCTGCAGGACTACAAGGTCAAGTTCGGCGGCGGCGTCGGCACGTACACCGGCTTCGACCACTACGGCGATCTGCTCTCCAGCGGCCTGCTGTGGAAGACGGTCCTGCCCAACACCGTCTTCTTCGCCGTCGCCTGCGTCGGCCTCACCGTCGCGCTCGGCACCCTGGTGGCCCTGCTGCTCAACCGCCTCGGCCCGACCTGGCGGATGATCTGCTCCATCGCGATCCTGGCCGCGTGGGCCATGCCGGCGGTCACCGGCACCTACGTCTGGATCTGGCTCTTCCAGCCGCAGGACGGCATGGCCAGCCAGATCGCGGGATCGATCGGCCTGATCGACCCCGAGACCACCAACTGGTTCACCGAACGCGGCCCGTTCTACGCCATCGCCACGCTCAACGTCGTCCACCACGGCTTCCCCTTCGTCGCCATCACCGTCCTCGCGGGACTCATGACGATCCCCAAGGAGCTGTACGAGGCGGGGGAGTTGGACGGCGCCAATGCCTGGCAGCGGTTCTGGAACATCACCGTGCCGACGATCAAGCCGGTCTTCCTCGTGGTGACCATCCTCTCCACCATCTGGGACTTCAAGGTCTTCACCCAGGTGTATCTGCAACCCGGCGGCGACGGCTCCAACGAGGACGTCTACAACCTCGGCGTCTTCTCCTACATCCAGGCCTTCGCCAAGAACGACTACGGCACGGGCGCGGCGGCCGCGGTCCTGCTGACCGTGCTGCTCCTGATCATCACCGTCGTCTACATCCGTACGCTGTTCCGGCAGGGGGAGGAGGACCTGTGACCCGCCGCACCACGCTCGCCTCACGCATCGGACTGCCGGCCGCGGTCGCCGGGCTCCTGCTCTTCACGCTCTTCCCCGTCTACTGGATGATCTCCACGGCGCTCGACCCGAAGGCCGCACTGCGCGGCTCGGATCTGCTGCCGAGCGGTCTCAGCCTGGAACACTTCGCATTCGTCTTCGACAAGGGCAACTTCGGCACGTACCTGCTGAACTCGGCGCTCGTCGGCCTGGCCACGATCGTCGCGGCGGCGCTGCTCTCGCTCTTCGCGGCCATCGCGGTGGCGCGGTTCAAGTTCCGCTTCCGCACCTCCGTGCTGATCATGATCCTGATCGTGCAGATGGTGCCGCTGGAGGCCCTGGTCATCCCGCTCTTCATCCAGATGCGGGACTACGACCTGCTCAACTCGCTGCTGGGTCTGAGCATCGTCTACATCGCGCTCTCGCTGCCCTTCGCGATCTGGACGCTGCGCGGCTTCGTCGCGACCGTCCCCAAGGAGGTCGAGGAGGCCGCCTACATCGACGGGGCGTCCTGGCCGCGGATGTTCTGGTCCGTCCTGCTGCCGCTGGTCGCGCCGGGGCTCGTGGCGACCTCGATCTTCGCCTTCATCACGGCGTGGAACGAGTTCGTCTTCGCGTACACCTTCATGAAGGGCAGCGACAAGTACACCGCCGCCGTGGGCATCTACCAGTTCTTCGGTGAGAACTCGACGGCCTGGGGTCCGGTCATGGCCAGCTCCACGCTGGTCACCGTGCCGGTGATGATCTTCTTCGTGATCGTGCACCGGAAGCTCGGCTCGGGCCTCGCGGCGGGCGCCGTCAAGGGCTGAGGGCCGCCCTGTGGGTGTGCGGGGTCACGGCACCTTGTACGTCTCCCCGTACACCTTCCAGGTCAGCGGTGTGTTCAGGGCCAGATTGCCGTCGTCGAGGAACGTCCGCTGCGCCGTGTCCACGCGCGAGGTGTCGTGGTGGGCCGGCTCCCGCTTCATCGCCGCGCGGCGGACGTCCAGGAACGCGTCGAGGTACGCCTTCTCCCCGCCGCCCCTGGACGGCGGGTCCGCCCGCTTCACGGCCGCCTCGCGCAGGCCGTGGAAGGAGCGGGGCCCGGTGCCGGGGCCGTGCATGACCATCGCGTCGTAGTAGATGAACTGGCCGAGCGTGCCGAGGCCGTCGCGCTCGGCCCTGCGCACCGCCGGGTCGAAGTAGCCGCGGTCGCGCGCCCGGTCCTGCGCCGCGCGGAACGCGGGCTTCGCCGCCTCCGCCTTCCAGGCCTTCGTGAAGCCGGGGTCCAGGCCCTGGTGCGAGTCGCTGCCGTCCACCTCGCGCAGGGCGGGCAGATAGCGCGCGAGGCCGTTGTCCGGGTGGGCCTCGGTGTACCGCTCGACGAGGGTCAGCAGGTCGTGCGTGCCGGTGCAGAAGCCGATGAGGCCCGCGGTGTAGCCGCGGCCGTCGTCGATGTCCTCGACGTAGCCGTACTGGCCGCGCCAGTCCAGCGTCGCGTTCTCCGCGCTCGACACCAGCTGCTGCGCGAGCTCCTTCTTCGCGGGCGCGGCGAGTCCGGCATCCCGCCCGCCCTTCGTGGCGTCACCCGGGTCCGGGGCGCCGCCCGCGAGGCAGGCGGCCGTGGCCGCGAGCGGGACCACGGCGAGCAGCAGGCGACCGGCGCGTTTCATCCGGCCAAGGTTACGTGGGCATGACCTGCGGGGCGTCTTGCGGCTCCCGTCCGGTGGCGCCCCCCCGCTATTGACTAAAAGTCAATTCAGCGCCAGTCTCTGGTCCCGGACCCGGCCGTGCGGCCGGTCGAGGGAGGCGACGTGGACACCGAGACAGCGGAGCGACGCGAGCGACTCGCCGCGGAGCTCCGCGACCAACCACCGGAATCCTTCGGGCAGTTGACGCCCGATCAGCTCACCACGCTGACCGAGGCCCTGGAGCGGCAGCGCGAGAGCCGCGCCGCGGGACTGAACACAGCCGCCGAGGAGGCACTGAGGCTCGTGCCCGCACTGGCACGCGGCCCCGTCCGCCGGATTCTCTTCCGATAGCAGAGTGGAGCGAGGAGTCAGCATGGACAAGCTGCGCGGCAGGGCCGAGACCCTCAAGATCGCCCACCTGCTCGACGTCGAACCGGACACGCTCGCCTTCCTGCGGGGCCTGCCCGTCGAGGACGTACGCCGCTTCCGCGGTCAGTGCGTCACGGCGCTCTTCGACCGGGCGCCCGACATGCTCGACCGGATCGCGGCCGCCACCAGGCTCGTACCGGCCGGGGTCGCGGCCGCCATCTCGCAGAAGGCACTCGGCCCGCGCCTGGCCGCCGCCGTCGCGGGGCGGCTGGAACCCGCCCGCGCCGCCGACATCATCGAGAAACTGCCGGTGTCCTTCACCGCCGAGTCCTGCGGCCACCTCGACCCGCGCCGCATCAAGGGCATCGTCGACCGCCTCGACGAGGACCTGGTCGTCCGCATCGCCGTGACCCTCGCCGAACGCGGCGACCACCTCACGATGGGCCGCTTCGTCGGCCAACTGCCCGACGCCGCGCTGCGCCGCATCCTGCCCTCCGTCGACGACGCCGCCGTCCTGAGGACGGGCTTCGCCATCGACCAGCCCGAGCGGCTCGGCCACATCATCGAGCTGATGGGTCCCGACCGGCTCGCCGCGGTCATCGGCTCGGCGGCCGCGGACGGCCTGTGGCCCGAGGCGCTGGCCGTCGCCGGCATGGTGACGGGGGAGCAGCGCCGCCGCATCGCCTCGCTCGCCGCCGGACAGCCGCAGCACCGGCTCGACTCCCTGGTCGCCACGGTCGCGGAGCAGGACCTGTGGGAGTCCCTGCTGCCCCTGGTCGCGCTGCTCGGCGAGGAGGAGCGCCGCTCGGTGGCCGAACTGCCCTCGCTGCGGGACGCGGACGTGCTCGCCGGGGTCGTGCGCGCGGTGGTGGTCACCGGGCTGTGGGCGGAGTTCCTGCCGCTGGTCGAGGTGCTGCCGACGGAGTCCGGCACGGTCGTCGCCGCGACGGCGGGGGCGCTGCCGGAGGCCGACCTGGACGCGCTCGCCCTGGAGGTCGACAAGCAGGACCTGTGGGAACTGGTCATGCCGCTGGTCGAGTTGATGGACGACGACGCGAAGACGCGGATCTTCGCGCTGCCGGCGTTCCAGGAGCAGGCCGGGCCGGAACCGGGGTAGCGCCGCGCCGGGTAGCCCGTCCGGCGTACGCAGGATCGATGCGGCAACCCCCGCACGGGTGACGCCGCGCATGGCAGGACCGTCGGCCGGGGAGTGCCCTGCCGGACCCGTCGACTCCCGGACGGGTCCGGCCACCCCACCCGCCGGGCCGTCGCCTGCCCGGCGCAGGACGGAGAAGGACCCCATGCGTCTGCGCCACACCCTCGCCGCCGCCCTCGGCGCGCTCACCCTCGTCGTCGCCCTGCCCGCCTCCGCGAGCGCCGCGACCGGCGATTTCTCGTACAAGTTCGCGGGCCCCGACGGTTCGCCGTGGCGGGCCACCCTCCACGACCCGTCGAGCCCCGGCTGCGTCACCCTCCCCGAGGTCGCCGACCCGGACGCCTCCGAGCCCGCCTTCGCCCCGCACAACGACACCGACACCTGGGTCATGGTCTTCACCGAGCCGGACTGCACCGGCGACTCCTGGACCCTGCGCCCGCACGGCCGCCCCGCCACCGACCGTCTCAAGCTCCGCTCGGTGTACTTCACCGACCGCCACTGACGCCCACGGCCCGCGGGCCGGTCACCCGTCGTCGATCCGCCGTCCACGGTGAACTCCGCCCCCGTGACGTAGGACGAGGCGTCCGACGCCAGGAACAGCACCAGTTCGCCGACCTCCTCCGGGCGGCCCATCCTGCCGAGCGGCAGGTGCGACCAGTCCCGTCCGGCGGAGGCCGCGGAGATCATCGGGGTGTCGATCGCCCCCGGATGCACGGAGTTGACCCGCACCCGGTGGTGCGCCAGATCGAGCGCGGCGGAGCGGGTCAGGCCGCGCAGCCCGAACTTCGTCGAGCCGTACGCCGCGTGGCCCGGGATGCCGACGAGGCCCGCCGTGGACGAGACGTTCACGACCGAGCCGCCGCCCGCCTCCTTGAACGCGGGCAGCACCGCCTGGATGCCCAGGAACGGCCCCAGCAGATTGACCCGGACCAGCGCCTCGAAGTTCTCGTACGTCTCGTCCTCCACGGACGCCGTACGCCACAGCGCGGCATTGTTGACCAGCGCGTCCAGCCGCCCGAAGGCGTCGAGGGCGCCCGCCACGGCCGAGGCCCAGCCCGCCGCGTCCGTCACGTCGTGACGGACGAACAGCCCCTGGTCCCCGAGGGACCGGGCGACCGCGCGGCCCTCCTCCTCGCGGACATCGGTGACCACGACCCGCGCCCCGGCCGCGGCGAAGAGCCGCGCCTCCGCCGCGCCCTGGCCGCGGCCGGCGCCGGTGATCAGGACGGTCCTGCCGTCCAGGCCGTAGGAGATCTCGCGGGAGCCCATGGCATGCCTCCAGTACGCGTCGGCGGCCCGCCCACCGCCCGGTGACGGGGCGGCATATGTCTAGCAGTCATATGGAGAGGTGAGAAGGGAGAGGGCGGAGGGGACAGCGGGGAGGGGCCGCGTACGCTCGCCGCTGACGGGCCGCCGGCGTGGCGGACCGCCCGACGAACGGAACGGAGCCGCGCATGGGGCCCGCGATCAGCCTGCGCAAGGTGGAGGACTCGGCGCCCGCACTGGTCGACCTCTACAAGAGCGCCGGGATCTCCCTGCGCAAACACGGTCTTGAAGGGGCGCGGGCGGCGGTCTACCTCGTCGTCGACTACTCCGGTTCCATGCGGGAGTACTACAAGGACGGCAGCGTGCAGGCCCTCGCCGACCGGGTGCTCGGGCTCTCCGCGCACCTGGACGACGACGGGATCGTGCCCACCGTCTTCTTCTCCACGGACGTCGACGCGGTGACGGACATCGCGCTGGACGACCACCGCGGCCGGATCGACGCGATCGTGGCCGGGCTGGGGCACATGGGCAAGACGAGCTACCACCTGGCGATGGACGCGGTCATCGACCACTACATGGACAGCGGATCCCGTGCCCCCGCCCTCGTCGTCTTCCAGACCGACGGCGGCCCCGTCAACAAGCTCGCCGCGGAGCGCTACCTGTGCAAGGCGGCCAGGCTGCCGCTCTTCTGGCAGTTCATCGGGTTCGGCGACCCGAAGAGCAAGCAGTTCGACTACCTCCGCAGGCTCGACGAACTCGCCGTCCCGGCCAAGCGTCCGGTCGACAACGCGGGCTTCTTCCACGCCGGGCACGACCCCTTGGCGCTACCGGACGACCAGCTCTACGACCGGCTCGTGGGGGAGTTCCCGGCGTGGCTCGCGGCGGCGCGGGCGGGCGGGATCGTGGCGTGAGGGGCGCTAGCCGACCATGCGGTGGCGGAGCTTCAGGACGGTGCCCGCGTCGAGGCCGAGCCCCTTGGACAGATAGTCCGTGAAGCCGCCGTAGCGCCGCGTCGCCTCGTCGAGGGCCGTGTTCAGGTAGTCGGTGCGGACCTCCTGCAGCGGGATGAGCAGGTCCGGGTTCTGCATCAGCCCGCCCTGCTTGAGCGCCGCCCGCAGCTGCGCGTCGTACGCGGCCCGGTAGGTGTTGGAGGCCAGGTAGTCGTCGACGGCGGTCCGGTCCGGCACGCCGACGAGCCGCAGCAGCAGATACGTCGTCCAGCCGGTGCGGTCCTTGCCCGACGTGCAGTGGTAGAGCAGCGGCGTGCGGCTGTCGGCGACGGAGCGCAGGGTGGCCGCGAACTGCGCGCGGTTGGCGGAGTCGGTGACGAAGGTGCGGTAGACCTCCCGCATGAACGCGGCCGCCTTGCCGTTGCCCAGCATCTCTTCCTGCTTGACCGGATCCTTGGAGCCGATGGCGGTGAGGAGCTGGGCGAACAGGCCGTTGTCCGTGACCGGCCGGGAGACCGCCGCGACCCCGGCGGGAAGCCGGTCCGCCCCGTCGTACTGCACCTCGGCGGGCACCCGGAAGTCGACGACCGTCTTCACCCCGAGCCCGGCGACCGTGCCGAGATCGGCGTCGGTGAGCTTGTTGAGGGCGTCGGCACGGAAGATCCGCCCGTACGCGACCCGCTCCCCGTCGTACGTCCGGTAGCCGCCCACGTCGCGTACGTTGACCGCGCCCTGGAGCGGAATGTGGTGGACGGTCCCGGCGGCGCGCGGTGCGACCGGGGTGGCCGCCCCGGTGGCCGTGACGGCTCGGGCGGGCGCGGCTTCGGCGGGCCCGGCCCAGAGGGGCAGGGTGCCCAGGACGAGCGCGGAGACCATGAGCCCGGTCGCGGTACGGGGACGGCCAGGGGTATGGGAGCGAGTACGGGCGGGATGGGGCGTGGTGCAGGTACGAGAGATGCGCATCGGTCCGCCTTCCCATCGGCAGGGGTGCTCGGCAGGTGTGCCTGGTGCCTGGTGGTGGTCGCTTCGATGGCGGTGCGGTGCCTGATGGTCGCTCTTCGGCCCAACCAAGCGATTGTTTGGTAGAAGGTAGCGAGGTGCCCGTGCGCGAGGAAGGGCCGCGCGCAAGAAACTGACGAAAAGTCAATTATGTAGAGCCGCGGGAGCCCGCCCCGGCGGGCGGCGGCCGCGGCGGGGCAGGCCGGGAGGCGGTGCCGACGGGGCGGGGGAACAAGGAGGCCCGGGGGCGTGTTAAAGTTATGTGTTGCAGTTTTGGTACCCATGAACTTTATGTGCGCCTGACGGGAATGCTCCGAGGGCGCATTATTGTTTTTCCGGTTCTCTCCGGTATGTGGGGGTCATTGCAGCGCTGGAGATTCGCAATTCGGTGTTTCTCCATTCACTGCCCCTGTTGAGGAGATTGACATGGCAACCGGCACCGTTAAGTGGTTCAACTCGGAAAAGGGCTTCGGCTTCATCGAGCAGGACGGCGGCGGCCCCGACGTCTTCGCCCACTACTCGAACATCGCGTCCTCCGGCTTCCGTGAGCTCCTGGAGGGCCAGAAGGTCTCCTTCGAGGTCACCCAGGGCCAGAAGGGCCTGCAGGCCGAGAACATCGTTCCTGCCTGATCGCCGCAGCGCGCGAACCTCACAGCCGAGGCCCGCACCGGAAGGTGCGGGCCTCGGCTTGCGCTGTCATCGGGCCCGACCGGGCCCAGAGCCGCTCCGGCTCAGAGGTCCGGAAGTCCAGCGACCAGGAAGGCATCACTGAATGAACCGCCCCGAACGTCCGGCGCGCCCCGCCCGCAAGCGCCCCGCCACCGCAGGTGGAAAGGGCAGGCCCAGCGGCCAGGCAAAGGGTTCCGCGTCTTCTTCGCATTCCGCGAAGAAGGCCGGCGGCCGCAAGCCGAGGCCGGTCCAGGGCGGCGAGTTCGCACTGCCCGAGACCAGCACGCCCGCACTGCCGGCCGTCGAGGCCTTCGGTGACCTGGACATGCCCGAGGCCCTCCTGAAGACGCTGGCCGCCCAGGGCGTGACCGAGCCCTTCCCGATCCAGGCAGCCACCCTCCCCAACTCCCTCGCCGGGCGCGACATCCTCGGCCGCGGCCGCACCGGCTCCGGCAAGACCCTCGCCTTCGGCCTCGCCCTCCTGGCCCGTACGGCCGGACAGCGCGCCGAGCCGAAGTCGCCGCTCGCCATGGTCCTGGTCCCCACGCGCGAGCTCGCCCAGCAGGTGACGGACGCGCTCACCCCGTACGCGACCTCCGTGAACCTCCGTCTCGCCACGGTCGTCGGCGGCCTGTCGATCACCAAGCAGGCGGGCACGCTGCGCCGTGGCGCCGAAGTCCTGGTCGCGACCCCCGGCCGTCTGAAGGACCTCATCGAGCGCGGCGACTGCGACCTCTCGCGGGTGCGTGTCACCGTCCTCGACGAGGCCGACCAGATGGCCGACATGGGCTTCATGCCGCAGGTCACGGCGCTGCTCAAGCAGGTCGAGCAGGGCGGCCAGACCATGCTGTTCTCGGCGACGCTCGACAAGAACATCGACCGCCTGGTCCGGATGTTCCTGACCGACCCCGTCGTCCACTCCGTCGACCCCTCCGCGGGCGCGGTCACGACGATGGAGCACCACGTCCTCTACGTCGCCGACGAGACGGACAAGAAGGCCGTGGCCATGCGGATCGCCGCCCGCGAGGGCCGCGTGATCATGTTCCTGGACACCAAGCGGGCGGTGGACCGCTTCACCAAGCGGCTGCTCGCCAACGGTGTACGCGCCTCCGGCCTGCACGGCGGCCGCTCGCAGCCGCAGCGCAACCGCACGCTGGACCAGTTCAAGACCGGCCAGGTCACCGCGTTGATCGCGACGAACGTCGCGGCGCGCGGCATCCACGTCGACGACCTCGACCTGGTCGTCAACGTCGACCCGCCGACCGACCACAAGGACTACCTGCACCGCGGCGGCCGCACCGCCCGCGCCGGCGAGTCCGGCAGCGTGGTCACCCTCGTGCTCCCCGACGAGAAGCGCGACATGACGCGGCTGATGTCCGACGCGGAGATCCGCCCGAACACGGCGCGCGTCTCCTCCTCGGACGAGGAGCTGACGCGGATCACCGGCGCACGGGAGCCCTCGGGCGTCCCCGTGGTCATCGAGGTGCCGCAGCCGCAGCAGCAGCCCGCCGCACGGGGCGGCGCGCAGCGGCGCCGCCGCCCGCGCGGCGGCGGAGGCGCCACGACCGCGGCGGGCCAGGGCCAGCGCAAGGTCCCCCGCCAGGGCCAGGGCCAGGGCGGCCAGACCAGGACCGGCTCCGCCCCCGGCGGCAACGGCGGCGGCCGTCGCCGAGGCCGCCCCGGCGGCGACCCCCAGGGCGGCCGACGCTCAGCGGCGTGACCCCACCACACCCGACGGCGTGAGCCACGCGAGCCCCCACGGCCCCGCACCCGCGTACGACAGCGGGAACGCCGCAGCCGGCACGCGAACCCCCACAACCCCGCACCCGCAAACGCGCGGGAGGGGACGTGGGGGTATGTGCGCACGGAGCACCGAGCCCGCAATAGCAACATTGTCCGCGAGGCAGCACCGCAGGGATGGCGAGTACGCACATACCCCCGCGGCCCCGCACCCACAAACAGGCAGTAGGCGCAGACCCCAGCTCCCACGCCCCCGCGCCTCAGGACGCGTCCCGGGCACCGAGACGGCGAGAATGTCGGCACCGACCGCCCCGCACCGCACCCCGCACGACCCGGTTTTGAAGGAGCCCGCCCGATGACACCGGAGCGCGAACCCGTCGACCTGCCCCTGCTCGACGACGACCGCACCGCACTCCGCGCCGACTGCGCCAACTGCTTCGGGCTGTGCTGCGTGGCCCTCACCTTCTCCAGGTCCGCGGACTTCCCGGTGAACAAGGACGCGGGCACGCCCTGCACCAACCTCCAGACGGACTTCCGCTGCGGCATCCACCGCGACCTGCGGGACCAGGGTTACCGGGGCTGCACGGTGTACGACTGCTTCGGAGCGGGCCAGCACGTCTCGCAGGTCACCTTCGAGGGCCGCGACTGGCGCCAGGACCCGGCCACCGCGCGGCAGATGTTCGAGGCGCTCCCGATCATGCGGCAGCTCCACGAACTGCTCTGGTACGTGACCGACGCGCTCGCCCGCCCGCAGACCCGCCCGATCGCCACCGACCTGAAGCGTGCCCTCGCCGCGACGGAGCGACTGACCCGGGGCACCCCCGAGGCCGTCGTCGAGACCGACGTGGCGACCCACCGCGACGAGGTCAACCAACTCCTCCTGCGCGCCGGCGAACTCGTCCGGGCCGAGCACCTGAGTCAGGGCAAGCCCAGCCAAGGCAAGACCAAGGGCAACCGCAGCCGCAACAGCAACCGCAACAGCAAGGGCGCGAAGAAGAACCGCCGAGGCGCCGACCTCATCGGCGCCCGCCTGACCGGCGCCGACCTCAAGGGCGCGGACCTGCGCGGCGCCTACCTCATCGGCGCCGACCTGCGCGACGCGGACCTGCGGGGAGCCGACCTGATCGGCGTGGACTTCCGCGACGCGGACCTGCGCGGCGCCGACCTCACCGACGCGCTCTTCCTCACCCAGTCGCAGGTGAACGCGGCCAGGGGCGACGACCGCACCAAGCTGTCCGACACCCTCGACCGCCCCGCCCACTGGTCGGCCGGCTGACCCCGACACTGGTCGGCCGGCTGCCCTCGACGCCCGCTAGGTGTCGCACTCCAGCACCGTCCGGCACAGCGCGCACCGCACCCGCATCCGCCCCCGCGCCGGTACCCGGATCCGCTGGTGGCAGGTGGGACAGGGAAAGGTCACCTTGAGAACCCCCGCCTCAAGCGAGAACGAGTAACCCTCACCCCCGAGACGGCCCGCACCGCCACCCTCAAGGCGGCCCCCACCCCCACCCTCCCGCGCGGCCCGCCGGTCCCTCGCGTACCGCCGCCGCCCCGCCCACCCCGCCGCCGTCAGCGGCGGCTGCCGCTCGTCGAGGCGGGCCCGGGCGAGCCCCTCGGTGTACGCCGTGTACGCCTGCGCGCTGGTGAACCAGGTCTCCGGGGCCTCGCCGAAGGCCGCCGCCCGCTTGGCCAGGACGTAGCCGAACTCCTCCGGGGTGAGGTAGCCGAGCTTCTGGGAGGACGCGCCGTCCTCGCGGTAGGCGTCGAGCAGCAGCCACCCCGCCCCGAGATAGGTCGTGGCCGTGTCGGTCAGGATCTCGTTGTCGCGCGTGCCGGGGAACGACAGGTCGAGCCGGTGCAGACAGACGTGCATGACCTCGTGGGCGAGGGCCGCCCCGATGTCCCTGCGGTGGGTGCGGAAGCGGTCGTTGAGCTCGATGAAGTACTCGGGCCCCGCGGCGAGTTCGACGTACGCGGCGTGCTCCATGGCGCGGAATCCGACGATCATCCGGGCGTCGGGCAGGCGCAGGTGCCGGACCATCTCGCGGGCGACCCGCTGCACGCCGAGGTACAGGTCGTCCTCGTCGGCGAAGGCCACGTCGACGGGGGCGACGCTGGTGTCGTAGGTGTGGACGGTGTCGTAGGAGAGGCGTTTGTAGAGCGCGGTGACGGCGGCGCGCACCGTCGCCAGGTGGGGGAAGCCGTGCACGACTGGACCGCCGCCGACCGCCACGTCCGTACCTCCTGACGCCACCCACCGGGTCCCTCGACTCGCCCCCACTGTACGGGCGGTGGCCGCGGGGGAGAGGGCCTTTGTGTGCGGGACGCCGAGCGCCGGCGGGCGGCATCACGACACGCGGTGGCCGGAAACCGCCCCTTGTCCTGAGCGGACACCGATCTCCATAATCCGCAACAACGCTTTGGCGGGCTCATGCCATCCACGCGCATTCCACGCGGAGGGACTGGGCCCGCCGCGCGTGCATCCCCCCACGAACCCCCCACGAAGGGAAGTCAGTTGAAGAGCAAGCCGCGTGGAGTGAAGAGAGCCGCCACCCTCGGTGCGATCGCCCTCGCCACCGTCAGCCTTCAGCCCGTTGCCGCCTCGGCGGCAGCCCACCCGGGCCCCCGGCCGGGTGAGCGCGTGGTCGGCGGCACCCCCGCCGAGCAGGGCGAATTCCCGTTCATGGTCCGTCTGTCGATGGGCTGTGGCGGCGCGCTGTTCGCCAAGGACGTCGTGCTGACCGCCGCCCACTGCGTCGACGGCTCCGGCGACGACACGAGCATCACCGCCACCGGCGGCGTCGTGGACCTGGAGAGCCCCGACGCGGTCAGCGTGAAGTCCACCAAGGTCCTTCAGGCGCCCGGCTACAACGGCAAGGGCAAGGACTGGGCGCTCATCAAGCTCGCCGAGCCGATCGACCAGCCCACGCTGACGATAGCCAAGGACACCAAGTACAACGAGGGCGACTTCACCATCGCGGGCTGGGGCGCCGACAAGGAGGGCGGCGACCAGCAGCGCTACCTCCTGAAGGCGACCGTCCCGTTCGTCAGCGACGCCGACTGCCAGGCCGCGTACGGCGACGACCTCACGCCCGGCGAGGAGCTCTGCGCCGGCAAGCTCGCCGAGGGCGGCACGGACACCTGCCAGGGCGACTCCGGCGGACCGATGTTCCGCAAGGACGAGGCCGGCGAGTACGTGCAGGTCGGCATCGTCAGCTGGGGCAACGGCTGCGCGCGGCCGAAGTTCCCCGGTGTCTACACCGAGGTCTCGACCTTCGCGGCGGACATAGAGAAGGCGGCCTCGGAGCTCTGACCGGTTCCGTACGACCGCCCGCCTGAACGACCCCGGCGCGGGGCGCCCGCATCCCGCGGCGCCCCGCGTCGTCGCGTCGGTCCAGAGCCCAGCAGGCGCCTGGCGCCGTCGCGTTAGTCCAACACCTGTCCCTCCTTTGTCCATGGGCGCACCGGCACCGGCCGCCGCATCGTGAGCGGCACGAATTCCGACTCGTGCCACGTCCGTCCCATGGAGGGGTGCCCCATGCTGCCGTCAGACACGTCCGGACCGAGCCGCAGAACGGTGGTCGCGACGGGCGCGATCGCCGGAATGGGCGTCGCCGTCGGAGCGGGCGGCAGCGCCTTCGCCGCCCCCGCGGGAGGCGGGCCCCGGGCGGGCGAGGCGGTGCTGCGCTCGGCCGACCTGGACGTGCGCGTCGCCACCGCCTTCCCGAGCGTCGTCTCGTACACCGACCGCGCGAGCGGCGCCGTGCTGCACGGCCGGGCGGCGGGCGCCGTCAGCACGGTCCTGATCGACGAGGTCGAGCACACCCCGAAGGTCACCGCGAAGGCCTCCGGCCGCCGGATCGCGTACGTGCTCTCCTTCGACGGCGGCACCCGGATCGACGTCGAGATCGCCGTCGCGGGCAGCCAGGTCCACTGGCGCGTCACGAGGATCGCGGACACCGCCGCGCTGCGCGTCGGCACCCTGCGCGTCCCCGGTCTCGCCCTGCTCTCGGTGCGCGACGACCAGCCCGGCGCCGCCCTCCTCGCCGCCAAGGTGCAGCTGGACAAGGCCAAGAGCGGCGACACCCTCGTACGCCCCGCCGCCGGCACCCCCGCGGAGAAGCCCGCCGGCTGCGCCTATGCCGTCGTGGCGCACGACCGGCTCGGCGGCGCGATCGAGACGAACACCGTCTACGACAAGCCCACCTCGGAGGCCGGCACCACCTGGGAGAACGGCCGGCTGTGGCGCGAGACGGTGAAGGACGGCGACCACGTCGAGGCCCGCCTGACCCCCGGGCAGTGGACGCACCGGGCGGCGACCGCGCCCGTCGGAGCCACCGAACCCCTCCCGTACGCCACCGTGGTGATCACCGGTGACCGCAACGGCGACGGCGTCGTCGACTGGCAGGACGCCGCCATCGCCTTCCGCGACATCATGGTGACCCCGCTCGGCGCCGACGAGCAGCACCTGCGGGTCGTCCCGCACATCCCGTTCAACTTCGCCTCGCAGGCCACCAACCCCTTCCTCGCCACGCTCGACGACGTCAAGCGGATCCACCTGGCGACCGACGGCCTGCGCCAGTACACGCTCCTCAAGGGCTACCAGTCGGAAGGCCACGACTCCGCCCACCCGGACTACGCGGACAACTACAACACCCGCGCGGGCGGCCTGGAGGACCTCAACACCCTGGTCCACGAGGGCAAGAAGTGGAACAGCGACTTCAGCGTGCACGTCAACGCCACCGAGTCCTACCCGGTGGCCCACGCCTTCTCCGAGAAGCTCGTCGACAAGAGCGACGAGCAGTGGGACTGGCTCGACCAGAGCTACCGCATCGACCAGCGCCGCGACCTGGTCTCCGGCGACATCATCAAGCGCTTCGCCGATCTGCGCGCCCAGACGGACAAGGGCCTGAACACCCTCTACATCGACGTGTTCCGCGAGTCGGGATGGACCTCCGACCGCCTCCAGCGCGCCTTCCGCGACCAGGGCTGGACCATCACGTCGGAGTGGGGCCACGGCTTCGAGCGGTCCTCGCTCTGGTCGCACTGGGCCACCGAGACCGACTACGGCGGCGACACCTCGCGCGGCATCAACTCCCGGCTGATCCGCTTCGTCCGCCACCACCAGAAGGACGTCTTCGCCGACAAGTGGCCCACCCTCCTCGGCGTCGCCCGCATGGGCAACTTCGAGGGCTGGGTCGGCAAGACCGACTGGCACGCCTTCTACGACCTGATCTGGACCCACTCGCTGCCCGCCAAGTACCTCCAGGCGAACCCCGTCAAGAGCTGGGGCGAGCACGAGATCGCCTTCTTCGGGGACGGGGCGACCACGGTCTCCGACGCCTCCGGCAAGCGGCGCATCACCACCGACGGCCACGTCGTCTACGACGACGGCCGCTATCTGCTCCCGTGGGAGCCCCGCAAGCCGCACGATCCCGCCAAGCTGTACCACTACAACCCGGCCGGCGGCACCAGCAGCTGGCAGCTCCCGCGCGGATGGGCGCGCCGCCCCCGGGTGGCGCTGTACCGCCTCACCGACCAGGGCCGCGTCTTCGCGTCGTACGTCCCCGTGGCGGGCGGAAAGGTCACTCTCCAGGCCGACCCCGGGCAGCCCTACGTCCTCTACCCCGAGCGCGCCGCCGCCCTGCCCGACCCGAAGTGGGGCCAGGGCACCCCGCTGCACGACCCCGGCTTCCACTCCGGATCCCTGAAGGGCTGGCAGGTCAGCGGCCCCGCCACGGTGAAGCTGAGCACCCTCGGCGACCACGAACTGGTCATCGGCGCGGGCGGCGCCGCCGCGGTCGGGCAGCGGCTCGCCCGCCTGAGGGCCGGCACGTACGTCGCCTCCGTACAGGTCGAGGTCGGCGAGCAGCCGGGGGAGCGGCGCAGGGCCTCCCTGGAGGTGCGCACCGCCGACGGCGTCACCGCCGCCAACTTCACCGAGACCTCGACCGCCGGCAACTACGTCGCCGCCGACCGCAAGCACGGCACCCGCTTCCAGCGCATGTTCACGTACTTCACCGTCCCCGAGGGCGGCGGCACGGCCCGGCTGACGCTGCGCGCCGAGGCGGGCCAGGCGCGCGTGCGCTTCGACAACGTACGGATCGCCGCCACCGCGCGCCCGGTGAAGCGCCCCCGCACCACCCTCGTGCACGAGGACTTCGAGCACGTCCCGCAGGGCTGGGGCCCCTTCGTGAAGGGCGACGCGGGCGATGTCACCGACCCGCGCACCCACATCGCCCAGCGCCACGCCCCCTTCACCCAGCGCGGCTGGAACGGCAAGGCGATCGACGACGTCGTCGACGGCACCAACTCCCTGAAGTCACGCGGCGAGAACACCGGCCTGGTGTACCGCACCGTCCCGCACACCGTCCGCTTCACCCCCGGCAAGCGCTACCGCGTCTCCTTCCGGTACGAGAACGAGAAGGCGGGCCAGTACGCGTGGCTCACCGCCACCGACGAGCCGGCCCCCCGCGAGCTCGACCGCAGGGAACTGCCGGTGGCGACCGAACCGACTCTCCTCGACTACGAGTTCACCGCCCCCGAGCGGGGCGAGGCCTGGGTGGGCCTGCGCAAGACCGGTGACGACGGCACGGCGGAGTTCGTGCTCGACGCGTTCGAGGTCACGGAGGTCTGAGAGGCCGCGCATGACGGAGCCCGCCCCTTCCCCGGGGCGGGCTCCGTCATGTCGGCGGCCGGCCGCTCACGCCAGCTCGATCCGCTCCCCGCCCTGCTCCAGCTCCAGCACCCACACCTCGTTGGCGCCCGCCCGCAGGACGGGCCCCGGCACGTACAGCGACGTCTGCGGGCCCGCCGACCAGTAGCGGCCCAGGTTGAAACCGTTGACCCACACGAACCCCCGTGTCCAGCCCGGCAGTTCGAGGGCCGCGTCACCGGGGGAGCCGACCTCGATCGTGCCCCGGTACAGGCCGGGGCGGCCGTCTCCGGGGGCGGTCGCGGGGAGCCGACGTACCGCCGCGGCGTCGTCGAACGCGTCCAGGCGCAGACCCCGCGCCCGCACCCCGTGCAGGTACTGCCGTTCGTGCAGGATCCCCCCGGTGATGCCCTTCGGCTCGCCCGTGCGCGGGCCGTAGTTGACCCTCCCCAGGGACTCCACCCACAGCTCCACGCGCGCGTGCCCGGCGACCGGGGCGAGCAGGGTGGGGGTGCCCTCGGTGAGGACACCCGCGTGTGCGCCGTCCACGTACACCACCGCCCGGTCCCGAAGGCCCCGCACGCTCAGCGGATACGGCTCGCGCGGGCCCGGCACGGTCACGGCGTACCGCACCAGGCCCCGGTCCACGTCGAGCTCCTCGAAGGTGGGCGGGACGGCGTGCTCCGACTCGGGGGTGCCGAGGGCGTCCACGACCGCCTCCAGGGGAGACCACTCGGTGAGGGCCGCCGAGGCGGGGGCGGCGAGCTCGGGGAGCGGCGGGGGCGGATCGGGCAGCGGAGCGGACGCGTAGGGGGCGAGGACCTCGCGGAAGGCCCAGAACTTGGCCGTGGGGCGGCCGCGTTCGTCGACGGGCGCGTCGTAGTCGTACGACGTGACGTCGGGCTGCAGCTCCCCGTCGTGCAGCGCGCCGCCGCCCCGGTTGGCGCCCGCCCAGCCCGCGAAGCTCGTGCCCCCGTGCGCCATGTACAGGTTCACCGACGCCCCGCACTCCAGGATCTCCCGCAGCGCCGCCGCCGCGTCGTCCGCGTCCCGCGCGACATGGTCGGCGCCCCAGTGGTCGAACCAGCCGCACCAGAACTCCATGCACATCAGCGGGCCCCGGGGCCGGTGCCTGCGCAGCGTCGCGAAGGCCGCGCGGGCCCCCGAGCCGAAGTTGGCCGTCGCCAGGACGCCCGGCACCGAGCCGCCGGTCAGCATGTGGTCCTCGGGGCCGTCCGAGGTGAACAGGGGCACGGTCACGCCCTCGGCGCGCAGCAGGTCGGCGAGGTGGCGCAGATAGACCCGGTCCGAGCCGTAGCTGCCGTACTCGTTCTCGACCTGCACCATGATCACCGGGCCCGCGCCGTCCGTCCCGTACTGGCGGGAGACGATCTGCGGCAGCAGCCGGCCGAACCAGCGCCGCACATGCCCCAGGTACTCGGCGTCGCGGGTCCGGGCGCGCGGGCCCACCGCACCCGTCAGCCAGTGCGGCAGACCGCCGTTCTCCCACTCCGCGCAGATGTAGGGGCCGGGGCGGACGATCGCCCACAGGCCCGCCTCGTGCGCCGCGTCCAGGAAACGGCCCAGCGCCTCCACGTCGCGGTGGACGCCGGGACGCAGCTCGTGCAGGTTCCACGGCACGTACGTCTCCACGCAGTTGAGGCCCATCGCGCGCAGCATCGCAAGACGGTGGCCCCACTGCGCCTCGTGCACCCGGAAGTAGTGCAGCGCGCCGGAGAGCAGCCGCACCGGCCGCCCGTCCAGCTCGAAATCGTCCTCGCCGACTCTGAACCCGTTCATCGTGTCCCTTCGCTCACGTACCGCTCGCCCACGATCACCTCTGGCGGGCGGCAGGGTCCATGGACAAAGATCGGGTCCGGTTGGACGCAGCGAGGGGACCGGACGCGTCCGGCGACGCACGAGCACACCGGACCAGGCCGGCACCGGAAGGGACGCACGCGGATGTACCACACGTGGATGCGGTATTTCACCCCGAGCCCGGCCCACCACCGGCTCGGCCTCGCCTGCCTCGGCGTCGGCCTGCAGCACGGGGCGCTGCCGGTCGTCGGGCCGCGCACCCTCGACCACCACGTCGCCGTCGTCGTCAGCTCCGGCGGCGGCTGGTTCCGCGCCGCCGACGGACGCAGGACCACGGTGACCGCGCCCGCGCTGATCTGGCTCACCCCCGGCGTGCGCCACCACTACGGGCCCGACCCGGAGACCGGCTGGGACGAGTGCTTCGTCGACTTCACCGGGCCCGCCACCGCCACGTACACCGAGCTCGGGTACATCGAACCCACCCGTCCCGTCGTGCCGCTCTCCGACGCGGCGGGCGCGCGCGCCGCCGTCGCCCGCATCGCCCGCGCGGCCCGGCGCGGCAACCCCCTCCTGGAGGTCGAGACCGGCGCGGCCGTCCACGAACTCCTCGTCGCGCTGCGCCGCGCCCGCGCCGACATCGCCCCCGACGGCGACCCCGTCCTGCAGGCCCTGGCCCGCGACGCCTTCCAGCCGCTGTCCGTCGCCGAGCACGCCGCCCGGCACGGCATGACCCCCGCCGAACTGCGCACCGCCGTGCGGCGCGGGGCCGGGTGCAGCCCCAAGGACTACCTCCTCGGCATCCGTCTGGGCCGCGCCAAGGAACTCCTCGCCGCCACCGAGCTCCCCGTCGCCGCCGTCGCCCGCCGCGTCGGCTACGACGACCCCGCGTACTTCTCCCGGCTCTTCACCCGCCGCGTCGGCATGGCCCCCGTCCGCTTCCGCGACCAGCAGGGCAGGGCCGTGCCCGGCGGCTGGTCCCACCAGATACCGGATCCCGAGCACCCGCCGATCCTGCGCTCTTCCGCCGGTGGCGGTCCTGGAGCGGCAACGTAGGCTCGTGGCCCATGACCACCAGCCACACCAGTGACGAGAACAGCGCGACCGGGACCGGAGCCGGCCCCGGGACGAGCGCCCCCGCGCAGGCGGACGAGGCCGTGCGCGCCGAGCTGTCCCGGCTGCGCGACAGCATCGACAACATCGACGCCGCCGTCGTCCACATGCTCGCCGAACGCTTCAAGTGCACCCAGCAGGTCGGCCACCTCAAGGCCGAGCACCAGCTGCCGCCCGCCGACCCGTCCCGCGAGGCCCGCCAGATCGCCCGCCTGCGCCAGCTCGCCGAGAACGCCAAACTCGACCCCGCCTTCGCGGAGAAGCTGCTCAACTTCATCATCGCGGAGGTCATCCGCCACCACGAGAGCATCGCGGACAACAGCCCGGCCGGCGGCGACGCCCCCACGGCCTGACACCGGACCACGCCACCCGGCGCGGACCGCACTGAGACCCCGTCAGCCGTGCGCAGACGGGGTCTTCAGCTGTCGTCGCGAGGTGTCGCGAGGCGTCGTGCCGTCGGCCGCTCAGCCCTTGGCCGGACCGGTGTCGCCCACCGTCAGCTCGCCCAGGCGTACGCCGCCCAGATCCATGCCGCCCAGGTGCACGACGCCCGTGCCCGGCACCGCGCCGTTGTCCGCCGCCTTCCCGGGACCGGACAGGGCACCCGGCTGCTGCGCCGGCTGCTGCGCGGCGTCGGCCAGGGAGACCTTCCCGGACTTCATGCACTGGTCGTGGACCGCGGCCGGGTTCAGGGCGTCGGCCTTGACGAGCTGAGCGACACCCATCTGCTCGATGATCTTCTGCACGCTCGCACACACGGTCTCCAGGATCTTGGCGTCGGGAGCCGCGGGCGCCGCGGGAGCCGTGGGCGGGGGTGGCGGGTCCGCGGCGACGGCGGGAGCCGCCGCCGCGAGCGGCCCGAGAGCGGCGACGGCGGCCAGACCGATACCGGCCAGGGTGGTGCGTGTACGCATGGTTCTCCCTCGATACGAAGCGGTTCCGTCAGTTCTCCCGCTCCATTCACCGGCCCCGCACGCCGGGCCGCACGCGGGGCACCCCCATTCAGCGGCTCGCCCCACCACGCACGGCGTACCCGGCCGGCGGCACGGCCCACCGGCCATGGGCCCTACGCCTGACCGGGGTCCATCGGGCAGCATGGCCCCATGCCCGTACTGACGCGCGACGAAGCGCAGACCCGAGCCCGGCTCATCGACGTCCACCACTACGCGGTCGAGCTGGATCTGACCCGGGCGGGCGACCCCGCCCGCGACACCTTCGACTCCCGGACCGTCATCCGGTTCGGCGCCCGCACAGGCGGCGCCACCTTCGTCGAGCTCAAGCCCGCCGAACTGCGCTCCGTCAGCCTCGACGGGCAGCCGCTCGACCCCGCGGCACTCGTCGACAACCGGCTCCTCCTCGACGGGCTCACCGCGGGCGAGCACGAGCTGCGCGTGGACGCCGCGATGCGCTACTCCCGCACCGGCGAAGGCATGCACCGGTTCACCGACCCCACCGACGGCGAGACGTACACCTACACCCAGCTGTTCATGGAGGACGTGCAGCGCGTCTTCGCCGCCTTCGACCAGCCCGACCTGAAGGCCGTGTTCGAGCTGACCGTCACCGCCCCCGACGGCTGGACCGTCCTCGCCAACGGCGTCACCGAGGACACCGGCGGCGGCACATGGCGGGCCGCGGCCACCCCGCGCATCTCCACCTACCTCGTCGCCGTCGCCGCGGGCCCCTGGCACTCCGTGCGCACCGAGCACCGCGGGCTGCCCTTCGGCATCCACTGCCGCCGCTCGCTCGCGCCCTTCCTGGACGCCGACACCGACGAGATCCTCGACATCACGCGCGCCTGCTACGACCGCTACCACGAGAAGTTCGACGAGCCCTACCCCTTCGACTCCTACGACCAGGCGTTCGTCCCCGAGTTCAACGCCGGCGCCATGGAGAACCCCGGACTCGTCACCTTCCGCGACGAGTTCGTCTACCGCTCCGCCGTCACCGACACCGAGCGGCAGACCCGCGCCATGGTCATCGCCCACGAGATGGCCCACATGTGGTTCGGCGACCTCGTCACCCTCACCTGGTGGGACGACATCTGGCTGAACGAGTCGTTCGCCGAGTACATGGGCTTCCAGACCACCGCCGAGGCCACCTCCTTCACCGACCCCTGGACCGACTTCGCCGTTGCCCGCAAGTCCTGGGGGTACGACGCCGACCAGCGCCCCTCCACCCACCCCGTCGCCCCCGACCCCGACGCCGTGCCCGACACCGCGTCCGCGATGCTCAACTTCGACGGCATCTCCTACGCCAAGGGCGCCGGCGCCCTGCGCCAACTCGTCGCCTGGCTCGGCGAGAAGGACTTCCTCGCCGGCATCAACACCCACATCGCCCGGCACAAGTTCGGCAACGCCACCCTCGCCGACTTCATCGACTCCCTCGCCCACGCCACCGACCGCGACGTGCACGCCTGGGCCGAGGCCTGGCTACGAACCACCGGCGTCGACACCCTCACCCCGAAGGTCGGCCACACCGGACGCGCGTGGAACCTCACCGTCGACCGCACGGCCGGACCCGGAGCCGACGGGCAGGAGGGCGCCGGACGGCCCCACCGCGTCGCCGTCGGCGTCTACGACCGCGACCTCTCCGACGGCCGCTCCCTCGTCCTGCGCGAACGCTTCCAGACGGACGTCCCCGCCACCGGCGACATCACCCGCGACGGCGGCCGCCCCGCCCTCGTCGTCCTCAACGACCAGGACCTCACCTACGCCAAGATCCGCTTCGACGAGACGTCCGAGGAGACCGTCCTGCGCGGCCTGTCCGGCGTACCCGACGCCCTCACCCGCGCCGTCCTGTGGAACACCCTGCGCGACATGGTCCGCGACGGCGAGCTGGCCGCCGGCGACTACCTGGCGACCGCGAGCGCCCACCTGCCCGAGGAGACCGACCTCGCCATCGTGCAGGGCGTCCTCACCTTCGCCGGCACCCACATCGCCCACCGCTACACCACCCCCGAGGAGCGGCCCGCCGCCCTCGCCCTCCTCGGCGAACTCTGCCGCGACCTGATCCGCCGCACCGAGGACGGCTCCCACCCCGGTCTGCGCCTCACCGCCGTCCGCGCCGCCATCGACGTCGCCACCCAGGCCGGACCGCTCCAGGCCTGGCTGCGGGAGGGCACCGTGCCCGGCGGGCCCGAGCTCGACCCGGAGCTGCGCTGGCGCGCCCTCGCCCGGCTCGCCGCCCTCGACGCCACCGACGAGGCCACCATCGCCGCCGAGCTGGCCGCCGACCCGAGCGCCACCGGCCGCGAGGGCGCGGCACGCTGCCGCGCCGCGCTGCCCGACGCCGACGCCAAACGGACCGCGTGGGAGGCCATGTTCGCCACGGACGACCTCTCCAACTACCTCTTCACCGCCACCGCGCAGGGCTTCTGGCAGCCCGAACAGGCCGACCTCGTAAGGGAGTACGTGCCGCGCTACTTCGAGGACGCCGTCTCCCTCGCCGCCCGCCGTGGACCCGCCATGGCCGAGGCGGCGGGACGGCACGCCTTCCCCCTGCCGTTCGTGGACGAGGAGACCCTCCGGCTCGGCGGGCGGTGCCTGCGCGACGCCGACCCCACGCCCGCACTGCGCCGCAAGCTCGTCGACCAACTCGACGACCTGGCACGGGCGTTGCGGGTACGGGAGGCCGGACGCCGGGGGTGACAGCGAGCCCTGTGACGGTCCGGGACCCCCACGGCACCGCCTCAGGGTGATCGGGAGCCGGTCCGGTCCTTCGGGGCCGGCGCCGGCGGCCCGGGGGCGAACGCGTGGGAGGCGACCTCAGGCAGGGACGAAGACGTCCTCGTGGGCCCCGTCCAGGATGAACCCGTTGTCGAAGCGGACCCGCACGCTCACCCGAGGCCCCCGCTCCTGGAAGGCAGCCCACGCGGGTTCCAGCGCCGCGACCTCTTCTTCGAGCCGGCTCCTGCTCCCCGCGGGCATCCCGGCGCCGTAGGCGTCGAGCAGCGACTTGAGCCGCTCGTACTCGCGCACGTCGTCGCCCTCGTCCTGGTGCGCGACCACCTGCTCGACCGTCCCGCCGACGCCCGCCGCCAGGGACAGGAACCCGACGACGACCCCCGACACCTCGGCCGTATCGGTCAGCCGGGTGTCCGCCGCCAGCACCACCCGCTGGCCCGCCCTCAGAGTCATCCGCTCCCCATCTCCGCCGCGCCGGCTCACCGTCTCCGCTCCGTCGGCCCACGCGAGACCGCCGGACGATCACTACATCACACGAGCCCCGGCACACCCCGCCCGCGCCCCGACCCGCCGGACAGGCCTTAGCACCCCCGTCACCCCCTCACGCCTCCTTCGCACGGCCATACCCCTTTCGGGTTCCCTCGCGCCGGTATCCGGGCGCACCGCCCGCGCCGCCGTACAGGCTGGTGTCCCCGTACGCGCGGACCCGAAGGACACGCCCCATGAGCACCCCGCCGCCCCTCGCCGGAGGCGCCCGAGGACCCGACGCCCTGCGGCCGTTGCTCGCCGCCGCCCTCGACGCCCTCGGCGCGGGGGCGGCCGCCCGCCGCGGGCCCCTCCCCGCGGGCGGCCCCGAAGCCGTCGCCACCCGTGTCCGGGCCGCCGCCGAACCGATCCTGCCCGAGCGCGGCACCGGCGCCGAAGCGGCCCTGCGCACCCTCGTCCACACCCTCGCCGAGGGCGCCGCCGACCCCGCCGACCCGCTCTGCGCCGCCCATCTGCACTGCCCGCCGCTCGCCGTCGCGGCCGCCGCCGACCTGGCCGCCTCCGCCCTCAACCCCTCCATGGACTCCTGGGACCAGGCGCCCGCTGCGACCGCGCTCGAAGCGCTCGTCACCCGCGCGCTGGCCGCCGAGATCCACCACGGCGGCGACGCCCTGATCACCACCGGCGGCACCGAGGCCAACCAGCTCGCCCTCCTCCTCGCCCGCGAGAGCCCGGCGAGCCACGGCCCCGTACGCCTCCTCGTCGGCGAGAACGCCCACCACTCGCTCGCCCGCGCCGCCTGGCTCCTCGGCCTGCCCGACCCCGTCGTCGTCCCCGCCCCCGCCGGCACCCTCGACCCCGCCGCGCTCGACGAGGCCCTCACCGAACTCGGCGGCCCCGCGGGAACGTTCCTCGTCGCCGCCACCGCGGGCACCACCGACGCCGGACTCATCGACCCCCTCGACGAGATCGCCGACCTGTGCGCACGCCACGGCGCCCGCCTCCACATCGACGCCGCCTACGGCGGAGGGCTCCTCTTCAGCGCCACCCGCAGACAACGGCTGCGCGGCCTGGAGCGGGCCGACACCGTCGCCCTCGACCTGCACAAACTCGGCTGGCAGCCCGCCGCGGCCGGCCTCATCGCCGTCCGCGACCCGCGCGACCTGCACCCCCTCGCCCACCGCGCCGACTACCTCAACGCCGACGACGACACCGAGGCGGGGATGCCCGACCTCCTCGGCCGCTCCCTGCGGACCACCCGGCGCCCCGACGTCCTGAAGATCGCCGTCACCCTCAAGGCCCTCGGCCGCACCGGCATCGGCGCGCTCGTCGACCAAGTCTGCGACCAGGCCCAGGAGTTCGCCGCGGCGATCGACGCACACCCCGGCTTCGAGCTCTACGACACCCCCGCCATCAGCACCGTCCTGTTCCGCCCCGCGGGCGCCACCGACGACCGCATCGCCCACATCCGCAGGACCCTGCTCACCGAAGGCACCGCCGTCCTCGGCCGCGCCGACCTCGACGGCCGCCGATGGCTCAAGGCCACCCTGCTCAACCCGCACACCCGGCCCGGCGACCTCGCCGCACTGCTCAAACTCGTCGAGGAGTCCGACGCCGCCGCCACGGCCGAGGACGCGACGACCGTCGCCCGCGCCACCCCCCACCCCGTGGAAGGAAGCACCCCCCGATGACCGGCACACCCGACCACCCCGGCCCCCAGCCGCTCACCACCCCCGACGCGCCCCGCGACCTGGTCGGCATCGGCATCGGCCCGTTCAACCTCTCCCTGGCCGCCCTCGCCCAGCCCCTCGGCGAACTCGACACCGCCTTCTACGAACAGCGCCCCGACTTCCAGTGGCACCCCGGACTCCTCATCGACGGCGCCACCCTCCAAGTCCCCTTCCTCGCCGACCTGGTCACCCTCGCCGACCCGGCGAGCCCCTGGTCCTTCCTCAGCTACCTCAAGGCCCGCGAACGGCTCTTCCCCTTCTACTTCGCCGAGCGCTTCCACATCCGGCGCGCCGAGTACGACGCGTACTGCCGCTGGGTCAGCGAGAACCTCCCCGCACTCCACTTCGGACACCAGGTCGACGCCGTCCGCTGGAACCCCGAACGCGACGTCTTCGAGGTCGACTTCACCCAGCTCGACGCCGAAGGGGAGGCCGAGGCCCTCGGCCGCACCTACACCCGCAACATCGCCGTCGGCGTCGGCACCGCACCGCACGTCCCCGAACCCCTCAAGCCGCTCGCCGAGGCGCCCGCCGTCCCCGTCATCCACTCCGCGGACTACCTCCACCACCGCGACCTGCTGCTCTCCGCCGACCACATCACCGTCGTCGGCTCCGGGCAGTCCGGCGCCGAGATCTTCCTCGACCTGCTGCGCTCCCGCCCCGCGGGACGGGAGAAGATCCACTGGCTCGCCCGCACCGAGGCCTTCGCACCCATGGAGTACTCCAAGCTCGGCCTGGAACACTTCACGCCCGACTACACCCGCTACTTCCACGCCCTGCCCGAGGCGGTACGCGACAACCTCGTCCCGCACCAGTGGCAGCTGCACAAGGGCATCGACGCCGACACCATCGCCGCCATCCACGACGAGCTCTACCAGCGCACCCTGCACGGCGGCTGGCCCGACGCCGTCCTCACCCCCGGCGTCCGCGTCCGCACCGCCGGCCGCGTCGCCACCACCCGCGTCGAACTCCACCTCGAACACCTCCAGCAGGGCACCCGCTCCCGGCTCACCACCGACGCCGTGGTCCTCGCCACCGGCTACCGCGAACGCCCCCTGGATCAGCTCCTCGCCGGGCTCGACCCCTACATCCGCAAGGACTCCTCCGCCCGCCCCCGCGTCGACGAGCAGTACCGCCTCGTCCTCGACCCGTCCGTCACCGGCGCGGTCTACGTGCAGAACGCCGAACGCCACACCCACGGCGTCGGCGCCCCCGACCTCGGCCTCGCCGCCTGGCGCAGCGCCAGCATCCTCAACTCCCTGACCGGCAGGGCCCCTTATCCGCTGCCCGAGCGCACCGCGTTCACCAGCTTCGGTCTGCGCACCCCCGAGGGGCCGCGAGGCGCCGCCGGACGCATCGGCGAACAGCGCGGCACCCTCGTACCCCTCAAGAGCTGACGGAAGTGCCGCTCGTACGGGGAAATGTCCGGTCCCAAGCGTCGGGGCGCCGCCGGATATTCCCCCGCGAAAAGTGCCCCCACGGGGAAATAACGGCCGGGGCCGCGCCGTTCGGACGGGCATGATCATCGACTCCACGGCCTCCTGGGCCGCAGCCTTCCGCTCCGCCGTCCTCAGCCCGTACGAGAGCATCGAGCTCTTCGAGCGCCGCTCCTTCGCCGAGCAGACCCTCCGCCAGATCATCCGGCTCGACGGCGGTGGCACCGCCCTGCGCCTCCGCCTCACCAACCGCTACGGCAAGGAACCGCTCCATATCGGCGGCGCCCGCCTCGCCAGACGCTCCGAAGGAAGCGGCATCGAGTCCGGCAGCGGCCTGACCGTCCGCGTCGACGGCGCCGAGCAGTTCACCGTCCCCGTCGGCGAGGACCTCGTCACCGACCCCCTCGACCTGACCGTGGCCGCTGGTGACGAGCTCGCCCTCGACCTGTGGCTGCCCGAGGACACCGGCCCGTCCACCTACTCCGCCGTCCCGCTGCGCACCGGCTACGCCGTGCCCGGCAACGCCCTCGCCGCGCAAACCCTGGACGGCGCCGACGGCCTGGAGGAGCTCGTCACCCGGCACTTCGTCACCGGCGCCGACGTCCTCGCCCCCGCCGGCACCGCCATCGCCGTCGCCTTCGGGGACTCCTGGTTCGAGGGCACCGGCACCACGTCCGACACCGACCACCGCTTCCCCGACCTGCTCAACGACCGCCTGCGCGCGGCCGGTCACAACGGCTGGGTCATCAACCAGGGCCTGTCCGCCAACCGGCTGCTCACCGACGAGGCCGGCGAACACGCCCTGGCCCGCCTGGAGCGCGACGCCCTCCGGGTGCCCGGAGCCACCCACGTCCTGATCCACTTCGGCCTCAACGACCTCGGCATCCCCGGCCAGGAGGCCTACCCCGAGCCCGCGCCGGTGCCCACCGCCGCCGACCTCATCGCCGGCCTCACCGCACTCGCCGACCGTCTCCACGCGGTGGGCCTCACCGTTGTCGCCACCACCGTCGGCCCGTACAAGGACACGGTCTACGAGGGCTACTCGACCCCGGAAGGCGTCGCCGTCGCCCGCGAGGTCAACGACTGGATCCGCGGCGCGGACAGCCCCTTCGACGCCTACGCCGACTTCGCCGCCGCCGTCGCGGACCCCGCCGACCCCGACCGGATCCACGACACCTACGACTGCGGCGACGGACTGCACGTCAACGACGCCGGCGCCCAGGCCCTCGCCGACTCCGTCGACCTGGCCACCCTGAAGATCTAGCGCCCGGCCGACGCGGAACACCGGCGAAGACCTAGAACACCGGCGTGCCGTCCCGGGTCAGCTTCCAGTCCACCGACGCGAACCGGCCCGGATCGACCGTCCCCTTCGCCTTCACCCAGGTGATGATCGTGTTCCGGATCTCCTCGGAGTTCGCCCACAGCTGCTTGGCGCCCGCGACGTGCGGGAAGTTCCCGCCGCCGCTCGCCCGGTAGTTGTTCACCGCGAGCACGAACTCCGCCGTCGGATCGATGTCCTTGCCCTCGAACGCCAGCTTCACGATCCGCGACCCCACGGGCTTGGCGATGTCCACCTCGTACGTCACGCCCCGCACCGCGTCGTAGTTGTAGTCCGGGATGTTCTCCGCGTTGGTCAGCTTCGCCGGGTCCACCGGCCCCCCGGCCGGCGTCCGCACGTAGTACCGCGCGGAGAACTCCAGGTACTCCTTCAGCTGCGCGCCCGTCAGCAGCCGCGCCTCCAGCGTGTTCTCGAACGGGTACAGCCCCGCCGCGTCCTTGATCGTCACGTCGCCCGCCGGGACCTGCGCCGTCCGCGAGAAGCACGAGGCCTGCGAGAGCACCGGAAGCGCCGCGTAGGCACCGCCCTTGAGGGCCGCCGTCACCGTCTCCTGCTGCACCAGGTTGATCAGATCGATGAGCGCGACATCCTTGTACGGGCCCTCGGCCGTGCTCATCGCCGCCGTCGACGTGCCGATCACCTGGTTGACGTACGCGACGACCTTCTTGTGCTCGTCGGCGAGGAGCCGCGTGATCTTGACGTCCTCGGCGGCCGTATTGGAGTTGAGGACCTGCGCGCCGGTCTTCTCGACCGTCCAGCGGCCCTTCGCCCACACCAGCTCGAAGTCGAACAACGTCAGCCGCTGGCCCCACTTCAGCGGCTCGGACAGCACGACCTTCTTGCCGGTCCGCTTGTTCTCCACGAAGTACTCGGGGATCTCCGTGTGCGCGTGCCCCACCAGGATCGCGTCGATCCCCGGCACCTGCTCCGCCACCAGGGCCGCCGCGTTCTCCACGTACGGCAGCTGGTCACCGTAGGACGACGTGCCGCTGGAGCCCGAGTGCGCGGACACGATCACCACGTCCGCACCCATCGACCGCAGCTTCGGCACCCACTTCGCCGCCTGCTCCTCCAGGCCCGGGAACGTCATCCTGCCCTGCACGTTCGCCTTGTCCCAGATCGCGATCCCCGGGTTGGTCAGACCGAGGACCGCCACCTTCACGTCCCGGCCGTGCGGGGTGCGCAGCCGCTTCATGACGTACGGAGCGAACGCCGGCCGCTGCGTCTTCGCGTCCAGCGCGTTCGCCCCGAGCAGCGGGAAGTCGCACTGCTCCTCGAACTTGCGCAGCACCGGAATGCCGTAGTTGAACTCGTGGTTGCCGAGCGCCGCCGCGTCGTATCCGATCGCGTTCATCGCCTGCGCCATCGGATGCACCGGGCCGTGCGCGGCGGTGATCGGGTCGACCTTGGCGTAGTAGTACGACAGCTGCGTGCCCTGGATGGTGTCGCCGGCGTCGATGAGCAGGGTGTTCTTGCGGCCCTTGGCCTTGCGGACCTGGTTCACCAGCGTGGAGATCTTCGCCAGGCCCACGTCATTGTGGTCCTTGTCGTCGAACTCCTTGTCCGTGAAGTAGTCCCAGTTGAAGACGTTGCCGTGCAGGTCCGTCGTGCCGAGCACGGTGAACGCGTACCGCCGCTGGTGCCGCCCGCCCTTCTCGTGCCCGGACCCGGCCGGCCGCGCGGCGGCGGGCGCGGCGGCGGCGCCCGTCAGCGCCGCCCCCACACCCGTGGCGGCAGACGTACCCAGGAACTTCCGGCGGTTCAGCGGCATTTCGTACTCCTCAGTAGACCGACGTAACGCGCGTAGATTCTGACCCCGGCACCCACCCCCGCAACAGCCCCCACCAGGTTTCGATCAGGTGACTGTCCGGTGCGCCCCCACCGATGCGAGAGTGACCGCATGGAACAAAGCCCCGCCCCCTACGGCACCCCCGACGCCCCCCGCATCGCCGTCCGCGGCGAAGCCCACCTCGAAGTCGACCCCGAGATCGCCCGCATCAGCGTCACCGTCAGCGCCCGCGGCACCGACCGACGCGACGCCCTCACCGACCTCACCCGGCGCAACGCCGCCGTCATCGACCTCGTCAAGGCCTACGGCGACGCCGTCGACGCGGTCGAGAGCGGCACCTTCTCCATCAGCCCCGAACTCACCCGGCACGGCCGCGGCGAACGCATCCGCGCCTACCACGGCCGCGTCCACACCACCGCCGAACTCAGCGACTTCACCGCCCTCGGCGAACTCACCACCCGCCTCGCCGACCTCGACCTCACCCGCGTCGAAGGCCCCTGGTGGGCGCTGCGCCCCGGCTCACCCACCTACCGCCAGGCCCGCCAACAGGCCGTCCGCGAAGCCGTGCAGCGCGCCCGCGAGTACGCCGAGGCCCTCGGCACCGACCTCGCCGCCCTCGTCGAACTCGCCGACATCGGCGCCGACAACCCCGCCCCCTCCTACGGCTACGGCAGCCCCGCGGCCGCCATGCCCACCGTCGCCTACGGCGGCGCGGCCCCCTTCGACGAGGCACCGCCCCTCGACCTCGAACCGCAGCGCCAGCACGTCTACGCCCAGGTCAACGCCCGCTTCACGCTCATCCCTCCGCGGCTCGGCCACTGAGCCGCGGCGACACGAGAGGGCGCGCCCACCGCGCGAGTGGTCTCAGGCCAGCATGCCGCCGTCGACCCGCAGCACCGTGCCCGTCACATACGAGGCGCGGTCGCTCAACAGCCACGCGGCGGCCTCGGCGATCTCCCGCGGCTCGGCGGCGCGCCCCAGCGGCGTCCGCGCGTTGAGCGCGTCGACAGTGCCCGGAGACCGCTCGTCCCACTCCCGCAGCAACTCGGTGAGCGTCGTCCCGGGCGCCACCGCGTTCACCCGGATCCCCTCCGGACCGTACGTGGCCGCGGCCGACGCCGTCAGAGCGTTCAACGCCCGCTTCACCGCCCCGTACGCGGGCAGCTGCGGGTTGGCCGTCAACGCACCGACACTCGACGTGTTCACGATGGCCCCACGCCCCGCCGTCGCCCGCATCGCCGCGATCTCGGCCGCCATCGCCACCCACGCGCCCTTCAGATTGACCGCGTAGAGCCGGTCGAAGTCCGCCTCCGCCAACTCATCCAACGGGCCCGGAGGTTGACCCGTCGCCCCGTTGTTGAACGCCACATCCAGCCGCCCGAACACCCGCACCGCACGGTCCACCGCCGCGCGCACACTCGCCGCATCGGCCAGATCGCACACCACGTGCTCCGCGACACCCCCGGCCGCCCTGATCTCCCCGGCCACCGCCGCGAGCTGGTCCTCCGAACGCGCCGCGAGCAGCACCCGCGCACCCTCCTCGGCGAACAGCCGCGCCGCCGCCGCACCGATGCCACGACCGGCCCCGATGACGACGGCGGCCTTCCCGGCGAGCAGCCCGCCCGGCGCCACGACGGGGGAGGGGGAAACGGCGGGCGGGACGTCCTTCTCAACGATCTTGTTCATGCCGACGAGCCTGCGCCCGGCCGCGCCGCCCATCCAGGCACCAGCAGTGCCTGGCTGAGCAGCACGCCCCCGTCCACAATGAACCCGTGGACCGACGCGTACGACAAGAACTCGGTGACTTCCTGCGCAGCCGACGCGCCCGGGTCACCCCCGCCGACGTGGGGCTGCCCGCGGGCACCCGCCGCCGCACCCCCGGCCTGCGCCGCGAGGAGGTGGCACAGCTCGCCCACATCTCACCCGAGTACTACGCACGCCTGGAACAGGCCCGCGCCCCGCACCCCTCCCGCGAGGTCCTCGCCCAACTCGCCCGCGCCCTGCGCCTGTCGGACGTCGAACGCGACCACCTCCACCAGCTGGCCGGCCTCCCGCCCGGACCGCCGCCCGGACCCTCCCGAGAAGTGCGCCCAAGCATCGTCGACCTGCTGCACCGGCTGCCCGAGGCCGCCGCCGTCGTCCTGTCGGCCACCTACGAGGTCATCGCCTGGAACCCGCTGGCCGCCGCCCTCATGGAGGACTTCTCCGCCCTGCCCCCGCGCGAACGCAACCTCATCCGGCGCGCCTTCCTCACCCCGCACCGGCCCGGCCACCGGCTGTACGGCGTCTCCGACACCGAGGAGTTCGCCCGCACCTCCGCCCGGCACCTGCGCGCCGCCGCGGCCCGCTACCCGCACGACGCGGAGGTCAACGGCCTGGTCGAGGAACTCCTCTCCGGCAGCGAGGAGTTCGCCCGGCTCTGGGCCGCCCACGACGTGAGCGACCGGCCCACCCCGTGCAAGACGTTCCGGCACCCCCTCGTCGGCACCGTCACCGTCCGGTGCGACATCCTGGACATCACCGACCGGGACCAGCGCGTCGTCATCTACACCGCCGCCCCCGGCTCACCGTCGGAGGAGGCGCTGCGCCTGCTCTCGGTCCTCGGCACCCAGCGCATGGGCGACGCCCTCGAACCCGCGCCCTGATCCGCCGCCCCGGCGCTAGGAGCTGCGGCCGAGGAAGGCCGACAGCCGCACATGCGCCGCCGCGGACCGCGGGACCCGCTGCTCCGGTCCGAACAGGCCGGGCCCGCGGAAGGCGTCCATGTCCACCCGCCGCATCCGCGCGAGCAGGTCCTCGCAGAGCCGCTGGTCGATCAGGTCGAGCCGGTCGACGGCGACCGCCAGGTCGACGCCGTGGACGAGTACCTCCGTGAGATGGATCAGCGCCGCCGGCGGTCCGGGGACGGAACCGAACCCCAGCCGGACCGTCAGCCCGGCCAGGGCGGCGTCGGTGGGGGCCGCCCGGCGCCAAGCCGCGCGGTCGGCCTCGGCGGCGCTCCGGAAGGCGCCGGCCGGATCCGTGCCGAGCCAGTCGTCGTGGTGCTTGCCGCCGGGGTCGGTACCGGTCAGTTCGGCGGTGTAGATCCGTATGCCGCCGACGAGGTGGTTGAGGGTCGTCCGCGCGTCCCATTCCGGGCAGGGAGTGGGGGAGGACCAGCCGTCGGCGTCGGCGACCGCGTCGACCACCCCGCCCGTCACCGCCAGCGCCCGGTCGATGAGCTGGGTCACCACGGGCCGGCGGGCCAGCACCTCGTCCAGCCAGTCGTAGATCCGGGCGAGCGCCAGCCGCTGGGCCCCCGACTGGCAGTGCGCCGCCGCGCCCTCGGCGTCGGTGAAGGCCAGCAGCGTCTTCTCGCAGACGAGGCGGTCGAACAGCTTCTCCGGCTGCCCCTGGAAGAAGCCGTCCGCCTCGGCGGAGCACACCAGCACCGGGCAGGCGATCCGCTCGGCGACACCGTCGCGCAGGTGGTAGTCGAGGTAGGCCGCAAGGAACGCCCGCGGGCTGTCCGCACCCATCGCGAACATGCCGTGCTCGACCGCCCACTTGAGCGTGGGGGAGGCGGCCATGCCCTCGGTGAGCAGCGCGTCGAGCTCGGGGTCCCGGGCCGCCCGCAGCCGCCGCTCGGCCTCCGCGCGCGGCATCGAAAGGAAGGCGGTACTGATGTCCCCGAGGTCGAAGACCCCGTCGAGGGCGACGACCGCGGCGATCCGGCGGTCGAACGCGGCGGCGCGGGGAGCCAGATAGCCGCCCATGCTGAGGCCGAACACGGCCATCCGCTCCGGATCGACCCCGGCCAGCGTCACCGCGTGGTCGAGCACCGGGGTGACGACGCTCTCCCAGTCGGGACGGAACGTCAGTCCCTGACGGTGACGGGTGCCCGGCTGCCCGGGACCGTCGAAGACCAGGACGGTGTAACCGCGCTCGACGGCCGCGGCCGCGCCGAAGAAGTGCATCTCCTCCGCGGTGCCGTCGAAGCCGTTGAACATCACCACGGTCGGGCGCGGCGAGCCGGAGTCGTCGGGGCGGTAGAGGTAGCCGGGCAGGGTCGTGTCCTCGTACGGGATCTCGACCGGCTCGATCGACGGCGTGAACAGCTCCGCGGCCCGGCGGAAGGCGGCGACGGAGGCGTCGTAGGCGTGGCGGATGCGCGGGTCGGCGGCGTCGCCGTGCAGGAAGAACTCGGCCGAGCGGTAGTAGTTCGAGGCACGCAGGAACCCGTCGCGGGCGCTGACGCGGTGGCCGCCCGCCAGGGAGGCGCGCGCCTGCTCGGCGACGCGGTCCGCGGTGGCCAGCCACTGGTCGTGCCAGCTGTCGTAGTCCCCGGCGGTGATGCGCCCGGTGGTGGTGACGACCTCGCCGAAGTCGGCGCCCCCGTAGGCGATGTGACCGAACGACCGCAGCGTCTCGTACCAGAACGACGGGTGGTCGGCGAAGAAGAGAGGCTTCATGGGACAGCTCCTAACGCAGTTGGTGACTGCTTTAGTGCGACCGTAGACCCGTCGACGACGCAAACGCAAGCGGTCACTGCGTTAAGATGGGCGTCATGAAGGAGCCCCAGACGTCGGCCGCCCCACCGGCACCCGCCCCCGCCCGCCGCCCGGGAGGCCGCAGCGCCCGGGTCCGCACCGCCGTCCACCAAGCCGTCACCGAACTCATCGCCGAACGCGGCTACGGCACCTTCACCGTCGGCGACGTCGCCACCCGCGCCGGCGTCGCGGACAGCAGCATCTACCGCCGCTGGGGCACCCTGGAGGCGCTCCTCATGGACGCCGTCGTCAGCCGCCTGACCGAGCACTCACCCATGCCCGACACCGGCAGCCTCCGCACCGACCTGGGCTCCTTCGCCGCCAAGGCCGCCGAGGACGTCACCGGCCCGGACGGCCTCGCCCTGCTGCGCACCGTCCTCGCCGCGCTGGCCACCGGCCCCGGCGGCGAATCGGCCCGCGACCAGTTCCTCGCCGTCCGCTCCGAGCAGCTCCAGGGCATGCTGGAGCGGGCCCGCGCCCGCGGTGAGGACGCCCCCGGCGTGCTGGACGTGCTGGACGGCGTCCTGGCGCCGATCTACCTCCGGGTGCTGTTCGGCGTCGTACCGCTCACGCCGGAATACGTCGACGGCCTGGTCGAGAGCACACTCGCGCGCCGATCGGGGTGAGTTCGAGAGGGTTCCACTCGTACGTGTCGAGCGAGGTGGCGTGCGCCCGGGTGCACGCCGAGCATACGGTGTGAGTTGGATCACAAAGCGGGCGCTCATTGGCGTAGACCTCACGCCGAGCGCCTTTGTGAACCCCGTGGTCACACTCCGTTACCCATGAGTACCCCGTGACGTTGTGCAGCGTTCAATGATCGCTGCGTAATTTTCGAATCCTCACGCATGCGTGTTCGTCCACATCGCCCGGTTGAGTAACCCTCACCAGTGGGTGACGGGACACGAGTTGACGGTCGCCCTTCGCTTCAAGCCCTCATGAAGAGGACTCATGAACGATGATGTCCACGCGGAGGACGGCAGCAGCCCGGTAGCCGAGACCGTGCTGCCTCTGCCGCTGGAATTCGAAACGCTCTACCTGATCAACCAGGAAGCGTTTCACTCCTACGCGTTGCTGCGACTCGGCACCGACTCGGCCGCCGAAGACGCGGTGCACCGCGCGTTCCTCGAAATCCTGCAGCACTGGGACGCACTGACCGGGGAGAACGACCTCCAACAACAGACATGGGCGATCCTGCGACGCGTCGTCATGTCCGAGGCACTGAAAGCCTTCCGCAAACACCTGGCACTCCTGCCCAGCGACATCGGCCTCTTCCACGCCATGTGCAAACTCCCGCCACGCCAGTTCGACGTCATCGTCCTGCGCCACGTCCTGCAGTACGACACCCAAAGAATCAGCTGGTACATGGGCGTCACGCCCAGCACCGTCGACTACCACTGCCGCAAAGCGAAGGAGCGGCTGGAGCCCGCAGTGGCCTCACACATCAAGACCGAGGGGGACCCGAAATGACCACCATGGAGACACTTCTGGCGCAGATCGGCACAGAACTCCGCACACGCCGACGGCCGTTCGACGTAGGAGCCGGACTGCGCCGCCTCGCCGAGGACGCCGGCTACGTACCCCACTCCCAAGAGGTCCCACCCGTCGCACGAGCCCGCCGCCAACTCACCGCCCTGGTCCGCGCGACACTCGACCAAGCCGGCGCCGCCGTCCACATCGAACGACTCGCACAAGAGATCGGCGAAGGCGGCCCCGACGGAAACCGCACCCCCCTCAAAGACCTCGACATCGGCGGCGCCCACATCTTCGCCTGCATGCTCCACCTCGCCGACCACCCCGAAAGCGCCCAGTTCTGGTGGCAACTCGCCGCCGGCGCCCAGAACCGCGCCGCCGCCCACTGCCTCCACCTCCACCACCTCGGACGCGGCGAAAGCACCGAGGCCGCCCACTGGCTCGACCAACTCCAGCACTGCCACGACGACCCGGACGACACCACCGCCCACCACCCGCCCCACAGCACCCGCGAACCCGGCATCACCGCCGAAGTGGAACGCCTCGCCACCCGCGACGACGCGGACGCCGTCCTCGTCTGCCGCCCCGAACGCGAGATCGCCGACCGCCTCCAGCACTGCGCCCAACAACACTGACCCACAACGGCGGCGACAGACACCACACAGCAAAGAGCCTGCCCAGCGGTCCTCGGTTCCCAGGCCACCGACCGCCGACAGGCTCCTCCACAGGCACGCCCCAGGAGGGCCACCCATGCGGAAGCGTAAGCCGAACCCCCGACGCACGACCAGTGCCCCACCGGACAACAACCCCCGTCGCGACGCAGCCACCCACCTGCTGCGCGGCACCTGCTACGGCCTCGGCACCAGCCTCGCCGGCCTCGCCGCCTGGTGGGTCCAGCACCATGGCTGACCACTGGGGCAGAGGCGCGTTCGCCCGCTGGCTGCTGCGCCAGTACCGACTGGCCGGACACACCGAAGACGTCGAAGCACACCTGCGGATCGTCACCATCGCCGCCATCGCCCTCGACACGGGCCTCACCCCCGAACAGACGGCCGCACTGGCCCGCACCCTCACCGTCACCCCACAGGAGGTCACCGCGGCCTACGCCGCCGAGAAACGACAACGCACCCTGGAAGAACTCCTCGACCACCCCGGCCTCGCCGAACTCGACCACCACCTCGACCACATCGCCCGCGGATAATCACCCCCCGAAAACACCTCGGAACACGGCGGAGCCGCTCATCGGAGCGGCTCCCCGCACAATTCAACACTTGTCAATAACCCTTCATGCAAAGGTTGTTGAGTAGTCACCCCCGACCAATTCCCTACCCACCGGTAAGCCCTAGGGTCGAACCATGCGCCGAGCAAAAATCGTCTGCACCCTGGGACCCGCCACCGACTCCTACGACCAGATCAAGGCACTGGTCGAAGCCGGAATGGACGTCGCCCGCTTCAACCTCAGCCACGGCACCCACGCCGAGCACGAGGAGCGCTACCAGCGCGTGCGCAAGGCCTCCGAAGAGACCGGCCGCAGCGTCGGCATCCTCGCCGACCTTCAAGGCCCGAAGATCCGCCTCGGCCGCTTCCGCGAAGGCCCCGTACTACTCGAACGCGGCGACGACTTCACCATCTCCGTCGAAGACGGCATACAGGGCGACCGCCAACACTGCGGCACCACCTACAGCGGCCTCGCCGACGACGTCACCACCGGCGAACGCATCCTCGTCGACGACGGCAAAGTGACCCTCGAGGTCACCGCGGTCGACGGACCCCGCGTCGCCACCACCGTCATCGAAGGCGGCATGGTCTCCGACCACAAGGGCCTCAACCTCCCCGGCGTCGCCGTCTCCGTCCCCGCCCTCAGCGACAAGGACGAAGCAGACCTCCGCTGGGCCCTGCGTTCAGGCTTCGACGTCATCGCCCTCTCCTTCGTCCGCAGCGGACGCGACATCGAAGACGTCCACCGCATCATGGACGAAGAAGACCGCCGCCTCCCCGTCATTGCCAAGGTCGAAAAGCCCCAGGCCGTCGACAACATCGAGGACATCGTCGCCGCCTTCGACGGCATCATGGTCGCCCGCGGCGACCTCGGCGTCGAAATGCCCCTCGAACAAGTCCCGATCGTCCAGAAGCGCGCCATCAAACTCGCCAAACGCAACGCCAAACCGGTCATCGTCGCCACCCAGATGCTCGACTCGATGATCGACAACTCCCGCCCCACCAGGGCCGAGGCGAGCGACGTGGCCAACGCCGTCATCGACGGCACCGACGCGGTGATGCTCTCCGGCGAAACGAGCGTCGGCAAGTACCCCATCGAAACGGTCAAAACGATGGGCCGCATCGTCGAAGCGGCGGAGGAAGACATCCTCGCGAAAGGCCTGCCACCACTCACCGAACGCAACAAGCCCCGCACCCAGGGCGGCGCCGTCGCCCGCGCCGCCGCCGAAATGGGCGACTTCCTCGGCGCGAAGTTCCTCGTCGCCTTCACCCAGTCCGGCGACACCGTCCGCCGCCTCTCCCGCTACCGCTCACCCATCCCGCTCCTCGCCTTCACCCCCGACAAGGCGACCCGCTCCCAGCTCAACCTCACCTGGGGCGTGGAAACCCTCCTCGGCCCGCACGTCGACTCCACCGACGCGATGGTCGAACAGGTCGACGAGCTGCTGCTCGAGGGCGGCCACTGCGAGCGGGGCGACATCGTGGTCATCACGGCCGGCTCCCCTCCCGGAGTCGCCGGCTCCACGAACCTGGTCCGCATCCACCACATCGGCGAGGACGACAGCCCGAAGTAGCGCGGCTGCTCAGTGTTTGGGGCCGATGTGGCTGTCCATCCGGGCGACATCGGCCTTACGCGCCACGGAGATGTTGTACGGGTCGCCGTGCCGGGTGCAGTGCGTCCAGCCGACGCCGAGCGTGTCGAGGGTGCTGGTGAAGAGTTCCCTGATGTCGTCGGACTTGTTGGTGAAGAAGTACCGGGGATATTCGTAGCGCTTGCGTACGCCGCTGACGATTCGGGTCGTCCAATTGGTGATGCGGCAGCCGTCGGAGTGGATGAGCCCGCGAACGAAGTCCCACGGGTGGGCGTCGACGATCTCCTGCTGCCAGGGTTCGAGGGCGATCTTGCGCTCGTGCTTTCTGCCGGGGCCGTGCTGGGGGAAGAGGCAGGGCCAGTGTTTGCTCCAGGAGGTCACGTGCTGGCAGCCCACGCTCTGGACCCGGCAGACCTTGTTGTCCGGGCGCACGGCCAGGATGGCTTCGGCGCAGGCTTCGATCAGGCCGGGCCAGTCGTCGGCGCATGCGATGCGTAAGGAGTAGACGCCTCGCCGGTTGAGACTCACGCAGCCGTCACCGAGATAGAGGCCCAGTAGGTACGAGTACGCGGCTGGGTTCTCGGGCCCGCCCGGGATGTCACAGCATCTTGGGCACGGGCGGGAGCGGTCGTAGCCGAGTGGTTCGATCCGTGTCTGCCAGGACCGGATCGCGGCTCTGGAGACTCCGGTTTCCTTGCTCACGGAGTTGAGGCTGCGGCCCTGGCTGACCAAGTGCAGCGCCCGTTTGCGTGTGCCCATGTCGTACATGCGCTCACTCTGCGGCGCGGAGGCATCTTGACGCACAGCAAAAAGTGGATGTTCACGAGAACGCGAACATCCACTTACCAAATGGTGACCTTGGAAAACAAGGAAAAGTGCCCCGAGTCGGATTCGAACCGACGCTGTATGGGTTTTGAATCCATGGCCTCTACCGCTGGGCTACCGGGGCTCCATCGAAACGAAGGTCGACGGTCACCCGCCGTGTCACCACCATACCGTAGCTAGGTAGGCTCTTGGGAAGCAGTATCTGCCCGTACCGAGGAGCCCCCGTGACCGCCCCCGAGTCGCCCCAGCCCACCGACGTGTCCGACGACGACAAGTCGCACGTGCCGCCGCTGACGACCCGCGTCGTCATCGCCGAGGACGAGGCCCTGATCCGGCTCGACCTCAAAGAGATGCTCGAGGAAGAGGGCTACAGCGTCGTGGGCGAGGCCGGTGACGGGCAGACGGCCGTCGAGCTGGCCCGCGAGCACGAGCCCGACCTGGTGATCCTCGACGTGAAGATGCCCGTCATGGACGGCATCTCCGCGGCGGAGAAGATCGCCGAGGAGTCCATCGCCCCGGTGCTCATGCTCACCGCGTTCTCGCAGCGCGACCTCGTCGAGCGTGCCCGCGACGCCGGCGCGATGGCGTACCTCGTGAAGCCCTTCAGCAAGACGGACGTCGTCCCGGCGATCGAGATGGCCGTCTCGCGGTTCACGGAGCTGAAGACGTTGGAGAAGGAGGTCGCCGACCTCTCCCAGCGCCTGGAGACGCGGAAGCTGGTGGACCGGGCGAAGTCGGTCCTGCAGACGGAGTACGGCCTGACGGAGCCCGCCGCGTTCCGGTGGATCCAGAAGACGTCGATGGACCGTCGCCTGTCGATGCAGCAGGTGGCCGAGGCGGTCATCGAGGACGCCGAGGAGAAGAAGGCGTCGAAGGGCTAGCCCGGAGTACGCGTACGAGGAGGCCCGCACCCCGATCCGGGGTGCGGGCCTCCTCTGCGTATCCCGTGAGGGCGGGCCTCAGTCCTCGCCGAGGTACGCCTTGCGTACGGATTCGTCGTGGAGGAGGTCGCCGCCCGTGCCGGAGAGGACGACCTTGCCGACCTCCATGACGTGGCCGTGGTCGGCGAGGGAGAGCGCGGCCTGGGCGTTCTGTTCGACGAGGAGGATCGTCGTGCCGTTGGCCTTGAGCTCGGCGATGGTCGCCATGATCTTCTGCATCATGATCGGCGAGAGGCCCATGGAGGGTTCGTCGAGCATGAGGAGTTTGGGCTGGGACATCAGGGCGCGGCCCATGGCGAGCATCTGCTGTTCGCCGCCGGAGAGGGTGCCCGCGGCTTGCTTGCGGCGTTCTCCGAGGATGGGGAAGAGGTCGTAGGCGCGTTTGATGTCTTTTTCGATGCCTGCGCGGTCGGAGCGGAGGTAGGCGCCGAGGCGGAGGTTGTTCTCGATGGTCATGCGGGGAAAGATGTGGCGGCCTTCGGGGGAGTGGGCGAGGCCGAGGGCGACGATCTGGTCCGGGCGGTATTTGCGGAGGGCCTTGCCGTTGAATTTTATGGAGCCGCCGACCGGTTTGAGGAGGCCGGAGATGGTGCGGAGGGTGGTGGTTTTTCCCGCGCCGTTGGTGCCGATGAGGGTGACGACTTCGCCGGCGTCGACGGTGAAGCTGATGCCTTTGACGGCTTCGATCTTGCCGTAGGCGACGCGGAGGTCCTCGACTTCAAGGAGTGCGGTCATTTGTTGTTCTCCTCGAAGGGCTCGCCGAGGTAGGCGGCGATGACGCGGTCGTCCTGTTGCACGGTTTCGCTGGTGCCTTCGACGAGTTTTTCGCCCTGGACGAGGACGGCGACGCGGTCGCAGAGGTTGAAGATGAAGCGCATGTCGTGCTCGATGACGAGGACGGCGATGCCCATGTCGCGGATGGCGAAGACGAGTTCTTCGGTGGCGCGGGTTTCCTGGGGGTTCATGCCGGCGGTGGGTTCGTCGAGGAGCAGGAGGCCGGGTTCGCTGGCGAGGGCGCGGGCGATTTCCAGCTTGCGTTGTTCTCCGTAGGGGAGGTTGCGCGAGAGGTGTTCGGCTTTCGCGGCGAGTCCGACGAATTCGAGGAGTTCCATGGCGCGTGCTTTGGAGGCGGCTTCGGCCTTGTGGAAGCCGGGGCCGCGGAGCAGGGCGGACCAGAGTCCTTCTTTGGTCCTGGTGTGCCGTCCGACGAGTACGTTTTCCAGGACCGTCATGTTGGCGAAGAGGCGGATGTTCTGGAAGGTGCGGGCGATGCCTGCTGCGGTGACTTTGAAGGACTTCGCGGGCAGGATCTGGCCCTTGTAGCGGACTTCGCCTTCGGTGGGGATGTACAGGCCGGTGAGGCAGTTGAAGAAGGTGGTTTTGCCGGCGCCGTTGGGGCCGATGAGGCCGACGATCTCGCCGGTGTTGACGGTGAGGTCGACGTTGCGTACGGCGGTGAGGCCGCCGAAGCGCATGGTGACGCCGCGGGCGTCGAGGACGGTTTGTCCTGCCGGGGTGGCGGGGGTGGGGTCCTTTTTGGTGGTGTCCGTGGTCATGGGTCAGACCCCTGTCTTGCTGAGGGCTGCGGGGGGCGGCGTCTCGCCGGGGCTGAGTTCGGCCTCGTGGAATTCGAGTTGGCGGCGGCGGTTGGGGATGAGGCCTTCGGGGCGGAAGCGCATGAGGAGTGCGAGGGCGAGTCCGAAGGCGAAGAGCTGGTAGTCGCCGAGGAATTGGAGTTTGTTGGGGATGAGGTAGAGCAGTGAGGCGCCGACGAGGGGTCCGCTGATGGTTCCCATGCCGCCGAGGACGACGGCGGCGAGGAGGAAGGCGGAGTTGGGGGGTACGGAGTTGGCGAACTGGTACTGCTCGGGGGTGACGGTGTAGGTCACGTGTGCTTGGACGGTGCCGGCGAGGCCGGCGAGGGAGGCGCCGAGGGCGAAGGCGATGAGTTTGACGCGGAAGCCGTTGATGCCCATGGCGAGTGCGGCGGTCTCGTCTTCGCGGATGGCGACCCAGGCGCGGCCGATGCGGCTGTCGCCGCTGCGTCGGAAGACGAGGACGACGACGAGGGTGATGAGCAGCATCAGGAAGAAGTAGTTGGCGAAGCGGCCGATGGTGAAGCCGCCGATGCTGTGTTCGAGGCCGAAGTCGAAGCCGAAGATCTTGAGGTTGGGGATGGAGGAGATGCCGTTGGATCCGTTGGTGATGTCGGGTCCGGAGGAGCCGTCGCTGTTGTTGGCGGCGAGGCGGAAGATTTCGCCGAAGCCGAGGGTGACGATGGCGAGGTAGTCGCCGCGCAGGCGGAGGGTGGGGGCGCCGATGAGGACGCCGAAGACGAGGCTGGCGCCGGCGCCGACGAGGATGGCGCCCCAGAAGGGGAGGTGGATGTCGAAGGGGGAGGAGGGGGTTCCGGAGACCATGGAGGCGGCGTAGGCGCCGACGCCGAGGAAGGCGACGTATCCGAGGTCGAGGAGGCCTGCGAGTCCGACGACGATGTTCAGGCCGAGGGCGACGGTGGCGAAGATGAGGATGTAGACGCCGATGGTGGCGTATTGGTCGTCGCTCTGGGTGAAGGGGAAGGCGGCGGCGGCGAGGAAGGCGCCGATGAGGGTGATGTTGCGGTGGCGTGCAGTGTAGGTGGAGATCTGGGCGACGAGGCCGGCTTTGGTGAGGGCGGCGAAGCCGAAGCCGACGGTGATGAGGAAGCCGATGAAGAGTTCGTCGTACTCGGTGCCGATGCCGTAGGTGAAGACGAGCAGGCCGGTGGCGAGGGCGGCGATGATGACGAGGATCTCTAGGTAGGAGTTGAGCTTGCGGGGTGGGGCCGGGGTGTCGGCGGCGAAGGCGCCCTTGATGGTGGTGCGGCCGTTGCGGGCGCGGTGTTTGAACTGTTCCCAGCTGCTGTCTTCGGGGTCGACCGGGTAGGTGTGGGGTCGTTCGAAGGGCAGGGCGAGGGCGCCGGCGAGGGCGGCGAGGGTGGCGAGTGCGACGATCCAGCCGCCGGGTTCGAGGTTGGCGAGGCCGCCGAGTTTGTCGCTGATCGCGATGATGGTGTACCAGGCGGTGGCGAAGGCGGCGAGGGCGGCGTATTTGAGGGCGGCGTCGGCTCCGGCGGGGGCGAGGGCGCGCAGGCCCTTGGTGCCGTAGGAGGCGAGTCCGTAGACGGTGGTGAGGGCGCCGGCGATGAGGACGAGCCATTGGAGGCCGCCGGGGTAGCCGTAGACGGTGAGGTCGCCGGGGAATTTCGCGGTCCAGGTCCAGGCGAGGAACGCGGAGATGACGGTGAGGATGCCGCCGCCGGTGGCGAGTGCGCGGGCGGGGCCGACCGGTATGGGGATGAGTCCGGTGGCGGCCTTGTCCTGGTGGAGGTTCTGCGGGCGGGGGCCGTCTGCGGCTGTGGTCTGTGTGGTCATGGTGGTCACGCCCTGTCCGCGACGCGCTCGCCGAGCAGGCCTTGGGGCCTGACGAGGAGGACGATGATGAGGAGTACGAAGGCCCAGACGTCGGCCCAGGACTGGCCGCCGAGTTTGTCCATGCCGGGGACGTCGTTGATGTAGGCGGTGGCCATGGATTCGGCGAGGCCGAGGACGACGCCGCCGATCATGGCGCCGTAGATGTTGCCGATGCCGCCGAGGACGGCCGCGGTGAAGGCTTTGAGGCCGAGGATGAAGCCCATGCGGAAGTCGATCTGGCCGTATTTGAGGCCGCGGGCGACGGCGGCGATGCCGGCGAAGGCGGCGCCGATGGCGAAGGCGACGACGATGACGCGGTCGGTGTTGATCCCCATGAGTTTGGCGGTGTCGGGGTCCTGTGCGGTGGCTTGCATGCCGCGGCCGATGCGGGTCTTCATGACGAACCAGCCGAGGGCGACCATGCAGATGGGTGCGGCGACGAGGAGGAAGATGTCGCCGGGTTGCATGGTGACGGAGCCGATGTGGATGGAGCCGCCGGGCAGTTCGGGGAAGGAGCGGGCGGATTTTGCTTCGGGGTACCAGGCCCAGACGGCTTGCTGGAGGGCGAGCGAGAGGCCGATGGCGGTGATGAGGGGGGCCAGTCGGGGGGCGTCGCGCAGGGGCCGGTAGGCGAAGCGTTCGGCGCCGACGGCGATGGTGGTGGAGACGAAGATCGCGCCGATGAGCATGAGGGGGACGGCTGCCCACATGCTGGTGCCCGAGGGGAGCCAGAGCCAGACGGTGAGGGCGCCGAATCCGCCGGTCATGAAGATCTCGCCGTGGGCGAAGTTGATGAGCTGGACGATGCCGTAGACCATTGTGTAGCCGATGGCGATGAGGCCGTACATGGATCCCAATAGCAGGCCGTTGACCAGCTGTTGCGGCAGTTCGTGCACCGCAGGTCCTCCGAGTCTTTCGTTGTCGTGCGGCTGTGTCGCGCGGGGCTCGGGGGCCGGCGCGTGGCCGTACGCTCCTGGTGACGAGTGCGACGGATGCGACGCCGCGCGGGGCGCTTGCTTGTCAGCGCCCCGCGCGGTGGGTCGTGGGCTGCGGGCCGGGTGTCAGTTGGACCCGGAGTAGGTGCCGGACTCGACGGGCTTCCAGCCGCTCTTGGGGTCGGTCGTCTTGACCTGGTACACGGTGAGCTGCTTGTTGGTGGCGTCGCCGTATTCGTCGAAGGAGACCTTGCCGGTGACGCCGTCGAAGGAGACGTCCTTCATGGCGTCGATGACCTTGGTGCGGGCGTCGTCGGGCAGTTTGCCGTCGTTGTCGTCGACGATCTTCTTGACGGCTTCGATGATGGCCCAGGCGCTGTCGTAGGAGTAGCCGCCATAGGCCTCGTAGGCCTCCTTGAAGCCGGCCTTCTTGTAGTTGGCGATGAACTCCTTGGCGGAGGGGAGTTCTTCGACGGGCTGGCCGACGGAGGTGGAGTAGTCGCCGACGCCCTGCTTGCCGGAGAGCTTGATGAAGTCGGCGCTGTAGATGCCGTCGCCGCCGACGAGGGGGGCCTTGGATCCGGCCTGCTTCATCTGCTTGCTGAGGGGTCCGGCCTGCGGGTATTCGCCGCCGTAGTAGACGAGGTCGGCGTCGGAGTTGCGGATCTTGGTGGCGACCGCGCCGAAGTCCTTGGTGTCGGGGTTGATGTGTTCGGTGCCGACGACCTTGCCGCCGAGCTTGGTGAACTCGTCCTTGAAGGTGGCGGCGAGTCCGGCGCCGTAGGTCTTCTTGTCGTCGACGACGAAGACCTTCTTCTTCTTGGCCTTGTTGTACAGGTACTGGGCGGCGAACGGTCCCTGGATCGCGTCGGTGGTGGCCGTACGGAAGTAGGACTTGTAGGGGCGCGCCTTCTTGCCGCCGTTCCAGTCCGGGCCCTGGGTGAGGGCGGGGTTGGTGTTGGCGGGGGAGACCTGGACGAGTTTGGCGTCGTCGAAGACCTTCTGCATGGATTCGGCGACGGAGGAGTTCAGGGGGCCGACGGCGCCGAGGACGTCCTTGTCGGCGACGAACTTGGTGGCGTTGGTCTGGCCGGACGAGGGCTGTCCCTGGTCGTCGAGGGCCTCGATCTTGAAGGTGACGCCGTCGACGTACTTCTTCTGGTTGGCCTGTTTGGTGGCGAGGTCGACGGAGTTGCGGATGCCGAGGCCGAGTGCGGAGAGTTCACCGGTCAGGGGCGCGTCGACGCCGATGACCACGGTGGTGCCGCCCCCACCGGCCTCGTCCCCGTCGTCCTTGTCGTCGCGTGAGCCACAGGCGGTGAGGGTGAGAGCCCCCGCGGTGAGTGCTGCGGTGATGGCTATGAGCGAACGTTGACGCACGATCAGTCCTTTCCCCTGGCACGGCTGTCCCTTGTTGGGATGCCGAGTCGAGCGCGGAACCGAACTGACAGGAATCCGGTGGGCGCGGTGACTGGCCGTGACTCTAAGCGGGGCTTTGTTCTTGGTGGAGTGGTCGGGCCAAGGCTGTGACGCTCTTGTTATGCCACGGAGTATTCCGGGCTGGAACGCGGGGGGCGGTTGGGGCTGAATATGGCCTTGTTCGGTGGATCTCGACGTATCCACATGCTGAGAACTTCCAGCGCAAGTGGCAGGACTGAAAAGCCGTTTGACTCATGACACCGGTGTTCGCGGGCATGCTGAGGCGAGGGCCCCGGAAAGATCATTCGCGTATTCCGGACCCAGGATGTAACTCTGCTTCTCGATTGCGCGTTTATTACGCAGAGTTACTTCGAGGAAAGGGAGCCCTGCATTCCGGGGTACTTCGCCGCATTCGCGAATGTGCATCCTGATGATCAACTTCCGGGGTGTTCCCGTTTTGACCGTGAAAGGGGTGGGAGGGCCTGTGCTGACCGAAAGAGCTGCCGACGGCTGAGCGACCCGGCGGACGGCCACCGGCGGCCCCGACTCCTGCGCGAACGCGACGGCGAAGGTGAAACTCCGGTCCCCGGCCCGTGGTCGCGACATCTCCCCGGCGTACGTCACGGACACGCTCTGCGACGGCCACGGCGTGGGGGGAGGCGGAGGGGGAGGGGGCGGTTCCGGGCGGGTCAGATACAGGGCGAGCCCCGCCGCGGCGGCCACCGCGACCGTGGTGACGCCGAGCGCGGCACGGCGCCGTCGCCGCTGGTGCGGGGCGGGCGGGGCCGGGAGTGCGAGGGCGGGGTCGTGGTCGTAGGTGTCCTCGCCCGGCTCGACCGGGCCGATGGCGTTCATACCCACGGCCCGTCGCTCGGCCCGCCGTCGCGGTACCGGTCGGCGCACCGCTCGCGCGCCTGACGGCCGATCAACTTCCGCCCGGCGGCGTCGGTTTCACGCCTGCGCTCGGTGCGGGCGGCGTCCAGGATGTCGCGCAGGATCTGGTACTGCCCGTTGGAGAGACCCATCGACTGGTAGTCGCCGTATCCCCCCTCGCCCGAGGCGTAGATCTGCCGCGCCCAGGTGCCGATGACGCGGGCGCACAGGTCGGCGGGGGACGTGGTGCGGGAGGAGGAGCGGGGGGTGGCGCCGGGATCGTCGGGGTCGGGGTCGGTGCATCCGGCGGCGGCGACGGCGACGAGGGCGAGCGCACAGAGCGATATCCGGTGCCTCATGCACTGACGCTAGTCCGGAGCCGCACGCTCCGACAATGCGCCTGCGCCCGCCCTTCCGGGTTCTCCGCCCGCCCTCATGGGGGCGGGCGGGGGTCAGCCCGCCGAGCCGGCCGAACCGGTCTGCGGGGTCGCGTCCCGCAGCATGCAGGTCAGCCGGGCGCTGCACACCCGCCTGCCCTGCTCGTCGCTGATCACGATGTCGTACGTCGCCGTCGAGCGGCCCCGGTGCACGGGCGTCGCCACCCCGGTGACCAGACCGGAGCGGGCCCCGCGGTGGTGCGTGCAGTTCAGGTCGACGCCGACGGCGAGCTTGCTCGCGCCGCCGTGCAGCATCGCGCCGACCGACCCGAGGGTCTCGGCGAGCACCGCGGACGCGCCGCCGTGCAGCAGTCCGTACGGCTGAGTGTTGCCCTCCACGGGCATGGTGCCGACGACGCGGTCCGCCGCGGCCTCCACGATCTGCACGCCCATGCGGGTGCCGAGGTGCCCCGCGGAGAACAGGGCGGGCAGGTCGACACCGAGCGAGGCGTACTCGTCGAGGACCTCCTGCGGGAACTTCACGCTGTGCTGCTCACCCATGGGGACCGGCTCCGTTCGTTCGTCGTCCACCTGACGCTGAGCAAACGCTCAGTCGATCGCCGATTGTTCCAGGCGTACGACGACGGACTTGCTGGCAGGGGTGTTGCTGGTGTCCGCGGTGGCGTCCAGCGGCACCAGGACGTTGGTCTCCGGGTAGTACGCGGCCGCGCAGCCCCGGGCCGTGGGGTAGTGCACGATCCTGAAGCCCGGCGCGCGGCGCTCCACGCCGTCCTGCCACTCGCTGACCAGGTCGGCGTAGGCGCCCTCGGTGAGGCCGAGCTCCGCGGCGTCGTCGGGGTTGACCAGGACCACCCGGCGGCCGTTCTTGATCCCGCGGTAGCGGTCGTCGAGGCCGTAGATCGTGGTGTTGTACTGGTCGTGGGAGCGCAGGGTCTGCAGCAGCAGCCGGCCCGCGGGGAGCTCGGGGTACTCCACGGGCGCCGCAGTGAAGTTGGCCTTGCCGGTGGCGGTGGGGAAGCGGCGCTCGTCGCGCGGCGCGTGCGGCAGGGCGAAGCCGCCGGGGCGCGCCACCTTGGCGTTGAAGTCCTCGAAGCCGGGGATGACACGCGCGATGCGCTCGCGCACGGTGGCGTAGTCCTTCTCGAACTCCTCCCACGGGGTGCGTGAGGCGCTGCCGAGGACGCGGCGGGCGAGGCGGCACACGATGGCGGGCTCGGAGAGCAGCTCGCGGCCCGCGGGCTCCAGGCGGCCGCGCGAGGCGTGCACCATGCCCATGGAGTCCTCGACGGTCACGAACTGCTCGCCGCCGCCCTGCACGTCCCGCTCGGTGCGGCCGAGCGTGGGCAGGATCAGGGCGCGCGCGCCCGTGACGGCGTGCGAGCGGTTCAGCTTCGTCGACACGTGCACGGTCAGGCGGGCCTTGCGCATCGCCGCCTCGGTGACGTCGGTGTCGGGGGACGCGGCGACGAAGTTGCCGCCCATCGCGAAGAAGACCTTCGCCTCGCCGTCGCGCAGCGCCCTGATGGCGCGGACGACGTCCAGGCCGTGGTGGCGGGGCGGGGCGAAGCCGAACTCCTTCTCCAGGGCGTCGAGGAAGGCGGGCGCGGGGCGCTCGAAGATGCCCATCGTGCGGTCGCCCTGCACGTTCGAGTGGCCGCGGACCGGGCAGACGCCCGCGCCGGGGCGGCCGATGTTGCCGCGCAGCAGGAGGAAGTTGACGACCTCGCGGATGGTCGGCACGGCGTGCTTGTGCTGGGTGAGGCCCATCGCCCAGCACACGACGGTGCGCTGGGAGCCGAGGATCAGGCGCAGTGCCTCCTCGATGCGCTCGCGCTCCAGGCCGGTGGCCCGCAGGGTGTCGTCCCAGTCGGCGGCCCGCGCGGCGGCGACGAAGTCCTCGTATCCGTGGGTGTGCGCGCGGACGAACTCCTCGTCGACGGCGCCGTCGGTCTCCAGGATCAGCTTGTTGAGGAGGCGGAAGAGGGCCTGGTCGCCGCCGAGGCGGATCTGCAGGAAGAGATCGGTGAGGGCGGTGCCCTTGAGCATGCCCTGGGCGGTCTGCGGGTTCTTGAACCGCTCCAGGCCGGCCTCGGGCAGCGGATTGACCGTGATGATCTTCGCGCCGTTGTTCTTGGCCTTCTCCAGGGCGGAGAGCATGCGCGGGTGGTTGGTGCCCGGGTTCTGCCCGGCGACGATGATCAGGTCCGACTTGTAGAGGTCCTCCAGGAGGACGCTGCCCTTGCCGATGCCGATGGTCTCGGTGAGCGCGGAGCCGGACGACTCATGGCACATGTTCGAGCAGTCGGGGAGGTTGTTCGTGCCGAGCTCGCGGGCGAACAGCTGGTAGAGGAACGCCGCCTCGTTGCTGGTGCGGCCCGAGGTGTAGAAGACGGACTCGTCGGGGGAGTCCAGGGCCGCGATCTCCTCGGCGACGATGTCGAAGGCCCGCTCCCAGGAGACCGGCTCGTACCGCTCGGCGCCCTCCGCCAGATACATGGGGTGGGTGAGGCGGCCCTGCTGGCCCAGCCAGTACCCGCTGCGCTCGGCCAGGTCGGCGACGGGGTGCGCGGCGAAGAAGTCGGGTGTGACGCGGCGCAGCGTGGCCTCTTCGGCGACGGCCTTCGCGCCGTTCTCACAGAACTCCGCGGCGTGCCGGTGGTCCGGCTCGGGCCAGGCGCAGCCGGGGCAGTCGAAGCCGTCCTTCTGGTTGACGCGGAGCAGGGTGAGCGCCGTGCGCCGCACGCCCATCTGCTGCTGCGCCATCCGCAGTGTGTGACCGATGGCGGGCAGGCCCGCGGCCGCGTGCTGGGCCGGCGCGACCTGCGGCGCGTCCTGGACCGGATCGCCCTTGGGCGGCTTGCTTGCCATGGTCGGCTCCCCTTCGAGCACCTGCGCTGCCTACGGCTCCCGCCTGCGTGAGCCACGTCTTCGATCCTCCCACGCGCCGGTGACAACGGTCCGGGGCGGGGCGACGTGGGACCGGACTGTCGGTGGGGCGTGGCAGGATCGGGGACGTGGCAGAAACAGCATCGAAGAAGAAGTCCGAGTCCGCGGCGGCCCAGGCCCAGAAGGCCGGCGGTGAGCAGCGCCCGCGCCTGATGCTCATGGACGGGCACTCCCTGGCGTACCGGGCGTTCTTCGCGCTGCCCGCGGAGAACTTCACGACCGCGACGGGCCAGCCGACGAACGCGATCTACGGCTTCGCGTCGATGCTGGCGAACACGCTGCGCGACGAGGCGCCCACGCATTTCGCGGTGGCGTTCGACGTCTCGCGCAAGACGTGGCGCTCGCAGGAGTTCCCGGAGTACAAGGCGAACCGCTCCAAGACCCCGGACGAGTTCAAGGGCCAGGTCGAGCTGATCGGCGAGATGCTCGACGCGATGCACGCGGTGCGCTTCGCGGTCGACGGCTTCGAGGCGGACGACGTGATCGCCACGCTGGCCACGCAGGCGGAGGCGGCCGGCTTCGAGGTGCTGATCGTCACGGGCGACCGCGACTCCTTCCAGCTGATCACCGACCATGTGACGGTGCTGTATCCGACGAAGGGCGTCTCGGAGCTGACGCGCTTCACCCCGGAGAAGGTCACCGAGAAGTACGGCCTCACCCCCGCCCAGTACCCCGACTTCGCGGCGCTGCGCGGCGACCCGTCGGACAACCTGCCGGGCATCCCCGGTGTGGGTGAGAAGACCGCCGCGAAGTGGATCAACCAGTTCGGTTCGTTCGCCGAGCTCGTCGAGCGGGCCGAGGAGGTCAAGGGCAAGGCGGGACAGAACTTCCGGGACCACCTGGAGTCGGTCAAGCTCAACCGCCGCCTGACCGAGATGGTGCGCGACGTCGAACTGCCCAAGCAGGTGGCCGACTTGGAGCGCGTGGCGTACGACCGTACGGCGCTGGCGATGGTCCTGGACACCCTGGAGATCCGTAACCCCTCGCTGCGGGAGCGGCTGCTCGCCGTCGACCCGGGCGCGGAGGAGGCCGACCAGACCCCGGCGGAGCCGGGTGTGGAGCTGGACGGTGCGGTCCTCGGCGCGGGCGAGCTCGCCCCGTGGCTGGCCGAGCACGGCACGGCGGCGCTCGGTGTGGCCACGGTCGACACCTGGTCGCTGGGCACGGGCACGGTCACCGAGGTGGCGCTCGCCGCGGCGGGTGGCGCGGCCGCCTGGTTCGACCCGGCGACCCTGGACGAGGCCGACGAGAACGCCTTCGCGGCCTGGATCGGCGACCCCACCAAGCCGAAGGTCCTGCACAACGCCAAGGCCGCGATGCGGGTCTTCCCGGAGCACGGCTGGACGGTGGACGGCGTCACCATGGACACGGCGCTCGCCGCGTACCTGGTGAAGCCCGGCCGCCGCTCCTTCGCGCTGGACGCGCTCTCCCTGGAGTACCTGGGGCGCGAGCTGGCGCCCGCCTCGGCGGCCGACGGCCAGCTCGCGTTCGGCACGGAGGAGGACGACCGGGCCGAGGCCGACTTCCTGATGTCGCAGGCCCGCACCGTCCTGGACCTGGGTACGGCCTTCGGTGAGAAGCTGACGGAGGTCGGCGCGAGCGATCTGCTCGCCGACATCGAGCTGCCGACGTCGGCACTGCTCGCCCGTCTGGAGCGGCACGGCATCGCGGCGGACCGCGCCCATCTGGAGGCGATGGAGCAGCAGTTCGCGGGCGCGGTGCAGCAGGCGGTGAAGGAGGCGCACGCGGCGGCGGGCCACGAGTTCAACCTGGGCTCGCCCAAGCAGCTCCAGGAAGTCCTCTTCGGTGAGCTGAACCTCCCCAAGACGAAGAAGACCAAGACCGGTTACACCACGGACGCGGACGCGCTGGCCTGGCTGGCCGCCCAGACGGAGAACGAACTTCCGGTCATCATGCTCCGCCACCGCGAGCAGGCGAAGCTGCGGGTCACCGTCGAGGGCCTGATCAAGTCGATCGCCGCGGACGGCCGCATCCACACCACCTTCAACCAGACGGTGGCGGCGACGGGCCGGCTCTCCTCCACGGAGCCGAACCTGCAGAACATCCCGGTCCGCACCGACGAGGGCCGCGCGATCCGCCGGGGCTTCGTGGTCGGCGAGGGCTTCGAGTCGCTGATGACGGCGGACTACAGCCAGATCGAACTGCGCGTGATGGCGCACCTCTCCGAGGACGAGGGCCTCCTGGAGGCGTTCACCTCCGGCGAGGACCTGCACACGACGGTCGCCTCGCAGGTGTTCGGCGTCGACGGCTCGGCGGTCGACGCGGAGATGCGACGCAAGATCAAGGCCATGTCGTACGGCTTGGCGTACGGGCTGTCCGCGTTCGGCCTCTCCCAGCAGCTGAACATCGATGCGGGTGAGGCGCGTGCGCTGATGGACACGTACTTCGAGCGGTTCGGCGGGGTGCGGGACTATCTGCGCCGCGCGGTCGACGAGGCCCGCGCGACGGGTTACACGGAGACGATGCTGGGCCGCCGGCGGTACCTCCCCGACCTCAACAGCGACAACCGCCAGCGCCGTGAGATGGCCGAGCGGATGGCGCTGAACGCGCCGATCCAGGGCACGGCGGCGGACATCGTCAAGATCGCCATGCTGAACGTCCACGGGGCGCTGACCGCGGCGAAGCTGGACTCGCGGATGCTGCTGCAGGTCCACGACGAAATCGTCCTGGAGATCGCGCCGGGCGAGCGGGCGAAGGTGGAGAAGCTGGTCCGCAAGGAGATGGCGGGAGCGGTGGCCCTGCGGGCGCCGCTGGACGTGTCGGTCGGGGTGGGCCCGAACTGGGAATCCGCAGCGCACTAGCCCTCCCGGGCCGGGGGACGGTGGGGGTGCGGGGGTGTCTGGGGGCCGTTCTTTTGTCTGCGGGTGGGTGGGGGGTTGCTCGCGCAGTTCCCCGCGCCCCTGGTGGGGCCTCGTGTGCGCGCTCGTCTGCGGGATCCCCCCTCACGCACCCGCAGCAAACGGCGGGCGCCAGCGGGGCACGCTCCCAGGGGCGCGGGGAACTGCGCGAGCAACCCCCACGCACCCGCAGCAAACCGCGGGCGCCAGCCAGGCACGCCTCCAGGGGCGCGGGGAACTGCGCGAGCAACCCCCACCCACCCGCAGCAAACCGCGGACGCCAGCGGGGCACGCTCCCAGGGGCGCGGGGAACTGCGCGAGCAACCCCCACGCACCCGCAGCAAACCGCGGGCGCCAGCGGGGCACGCTCCCAGGGGCGCGGGGAACTGCGCGAGGAACCCCCACCCACCCGCACCCAAAACCGCCCAGGCCAGCGCAGCGAACCCTCACTCGCGTGGCCCCACGCAAAGCGCCGCGCCCCCGCGCCGGGGCGCAGGATGTGGCCATGGCTTTTCATCTGCGAACGTGCCGGACGGCCCTCGCCGCGGCGCTCACCACCGTTCTTCTGACCCCCATACCGGCGACCGCCGCCGAGGCCGGCCGCCGGCAGGGTGCCGAGCTCTGCACGGCGGGCCGTGACCGTGCCTTCGCCGCCCGGATGTCCAGGGACATCCGGGCGGCGCTGTCGTCCCGGCGCGGAGTCGTCTCCATAGCCGTGCACGACACCCGCACCGGTCTCGTCTGCGACCTCGCGAGCCGGCGCCGTTACGACTCGGCCAGCGTGGTCAAGGTCCTGATGATGGAGGCCGCGCTGTGCCGCGCGCAGGAGTGGGGGCGCGGCCTCACCACCTGGGAGCGCCGCCGGATCCGCCCCATGATCACCGCGTCGGACAACACCGCCACCACCTGGCTCTGGCGGAACCTGGGGCAGCCCCGCCTCTCCCGTTTCCTGCGGCGCGCCGGCACCACATCAACCACCCTTGGCCCGTACGGGTTCTGGGGGCTGACCCGGACCACCGCCGCCGACCAGATGAAGCTGCTCGGTGTGCTCACCGGGGCCCGCGGCGACCTGCGGCCGAGCTCGCGCGCGTACGGGCTGCGACAGATGGCCGAGGTGCGGCGCGACCAGCGCTGGGGCGTGCCCGCGGGCATGCCGCGCGGCATCCGCGCGCACCTCAAGAACGGCTGGCTGCCCCGGGCCAGGCTCGGCTGGCGCGTGCACAGCGTGGGGGTGTTCACCGGCGTGGGCCGCACCTATCGCATCGTCGTCCTGTCCCACGGCAACCCCTCGATGTCGTACGGAGTGCGTACCATCGAGCGCATCGCCCAAGCCGTGCACCGCGGCCTCAACAAGGGCCGTGCCATAGGGCAGGGGCTCACCCCGGAGAGCGAGATCAGTGAGGTCGCGGACGGGTCGGCGCCGGCGGAGGGGGAGGGCGGGAAGCCCGCCGCGTAACAGTGCTGTCGCGGGGGCCCGGCCAACCGGTAAAAACCGGGCACGAACGGGTGTCTGGGCGCCGGAAGTTGTCGTAGTGTCGCCTGAGTCGACTCACTGAGAGTACGCACGTACGACGGCAGGCGTGTACGAGGGGAAAGCGTGCACGGCGGGTGGGGCGACGCGCAATAGTCGTACATAGGGGAGGGGTGGCTCGGTCATGGCGCCGGTATTCGGCAGGCGGCTGCGTAGAGGAACGATGAGCGCCGCGGTGGCCGCGGCGGCGGTGGCGGCCCTCGCCGCATCGCAGGCCCCGGGTGTGACGGACGTGGCGCGGGAGGGACCGGCGGCGGGCGCCTCGGACACGCCGCCGCCCTCGGGCGACTCCGCGACCGGCGACTCCCCGTACTACACCGATCTCCCGGAGCTGAAGAGCCCCGTCCCGACCGGTGACAAGAAGGGCGACGCGGAGCTGCCGGCCACCGTCCTCGACGCCTACAAGAAGGCCGAGGCCGCGCTCAACACCGACAAGCCGGGCTGCAACCTGCCCTGGCAACTGCTCGCCGCCATCGGCCAGGTCGAGTCGGGCCAGGCCCGCGGCGGTCGCGTCGACGACAACGGCACGACGCTCAAGCCGATCCTCGGCCCGGTCCTGAACGGCAAGGGCTTCGCGAAGATCACCGACACCGACCGCGGCGCGTACGACGGGGACACGACGCACGACCGCGCGGTCGGCCCCATGCAGTTCATCCCGTCGACGTGGGAGACCTCCGGACGGGACGGCAACAACGACGGCAAGAAGGACCCCAACAACATCTACGACGCGGCGCTCGCCGCCGGCTACTACCTCTGCGCGAACGACCGCGATCTGGCCGTCGAGGACGACCTGCACCAGGCGATCCTGAGCTACAACCGCTCGACGGACTACCTGAACACGGTCCTGACGTGGCTGGAGCACTACCGCAAGGGCACCCACGAGATCCCCGACGGCACGGGCGACCTGCCGGGCGACCGCAGCGACACCCCGGTCCCGGGCCTCCTGCCGCACCCGAGGACGCCCAGCACCCCGACGTACACGCCGCCCGCGCAGGGCACGAGGCCGGGCTCCGGCGACAAGCCGGGCCACCACGGCGGCAGCAACGATCCCAAGCCGCCGCACGGCGGGGGCGGCGGTCACCAGACCCCCACGCCGACCGAACGCGTCGCGCGCCTGGCGAACGCCGGGACCGGCACCCTCAAGGCGACGGCCGGTGACACCTTCGCCGAGCGCGTCGAGGTGCGCGCGACGGACAAGTCGGCCGCGTCGGTGAGCGGGGTCAAGGTGAAGTTCAGGGTCGTCGGCGACACCGACACCCGCTTCGCCGGCGGTGCACGGAGCGTCATGGTCACCACCGGAAACGGCGGCAAGGCCACCGCCCCGGCGCTCGAAGCGGGGGAGAAGGCGGGCGAGTTCAGCGTGCGGGCCACCGTCGTGGGCCGCAAGCTGCCCGGCGTCGACTTCGGCGCGGAGGTCACCGCGCGCCGGGCCGACGCGCTCGCCAGGACCAGCGACAAGCCGCTGGTCTGCGAGCCGGGCAAGGAGTTCGCCGACCAGGTCGAGGTCAAGGCGACCTACCGCGGCCGGGCCGCCGGCGGAGTCGCGGCCACCGCCACGATGATCAAGTCGGCGACGGACGCGACCGCCAACGACAAGGGCCCCTACTTCAAGGGCGCGGACGGCAAGCCCGTGCGCACCTTGGCAGGCCTCAAGACGGACGCGAACGGCGTCCTGAAGCTCCCGAAGATGTACGCGGACGACGCGGCGGGCACATACCTCCTGCGCGTCGTCACCGAGGGCGGCGCCACCGTCACCGTCGAACTGAAGGTGACCGCCCCGGAGCCCGACGCGACGCCCACCCCGACCCCGTCGACGAGCGCCTCCCCGAGCGGGAAGCCCGGCGCCTCCCCGAGCGGGAAGCCGAGCACCTCACCCAGCGGCACGCCGAGCGCCTAGCCGCGCGCAGCCCCGGGGGACGGCCACGACCGTCCCCTGCCGCCACGACCGCCCCTTCGCCGAGCACGGCGAAGGGGCGGTCCGCGTTGTTGTGCGACGTGTTCTCATCTCGCCTCTCCGTTGCTACGGTGCCCGCCCTGACGCCCTATCAGTTCCGGCCGCACGCCCCATCGGGAGGCCCCGCATGCGCGCCCTCATCGCCGCCGCCACCGGCCTCGCCGTCGCGCTCGCCCTGGTCCTGACCATCACGGCGATCGGCGCCCCGCCGGGCGAGACCTCGCCCGAGCCGCTCCTCACCACCGTCCCCAAGCACCCCTAGCCGCCGGGAGGCCGCCGCGATGCGACGCAAGGCCAGCCTCGTCCTGCTCGCCTTCGCCGTGTTCTGCACGGCCATGTCCCCGCTCATGCGCTGGTACGCCTTCCCGCGGCTCGCGAAGATCCCGCCGAGCCAGTACCAGGAGGCCGTCCTGGAGGCGCACGGCCCGACGCTCATCGACTACGGCTCGATGAAGGCCAAGAAGATCGACAAGGTCACCATCGTGCAGACCCTCAAGGGCAACGTGGAGGCCTCCGAGAAGATCGAGAAGAGCGCCGACCGGGACGTCGTGGTCTGGGACGCGCTCTCCTACGTCCAGGACGACAAGGGCAAGATGGTCTCCAAGATCCCCGAGCGCTACATCTTCGACGCGCACAGCCAGGAACCGGTGCACGCCACCGGCGAGGCGGTCGACGGGGACGCGGTCAAGCGCGAGGGCATCGAGTTCAAGTGGCCGTTCCTGACCGAGAAGCGGGACTACGAGTACTTCGACGCCCAGGCCCGCATCACCCGGCCCATCCACTACAAGGGCACCCGCGACTTCCGCGGCCTGAAGGTCTACTACTTCGAGCAGACCATCCCCTGGACCAAGGTGCCCTTCCCCAAGACGATGCCCGTCAAGGGCATCACTCCGGAGTCCCTCGCCAAGACCGGGACCACCCGCTGGTACACCACGGTCCGCAAGTTCTGGGTCGAGCCGACCACCGGCGCGCCCGTCTACGGCGAGGAGATCCAGAACAACGAGCTGCGCGGCGGCACCCTGCTCGGCGACCGCGACAAGGTCACCGTCTTCGCCGGACACGTGAAGATGCGCGAGGACTACATCAAGGACACCGTCGACCTGGTCAAGTCCCAGCGCGTCCTGGTCCTGATGCTGACCTCGTACCTGCCCTGGGGCTTCCTCGTCCTCGGCGTCCTGCTGCTGGCCCTCTCCCTCTGGCTGGAGGCCCGCAGCCGCAGGCCCGGCGACCCGGCGCCGACCGCGGCAGGCGCCCCCGAACCGGAGCCGGTCAACGCCTAGAGCCCCGGCCGCGGGCCCTCACGTGCCCGAACTCCGTTGCGCCTGCCGGGCCTTGGTGTACCGGGTCGCCTCGGCCGCGGCCGGATCCTGAGGCCACGGGTGCTTCGGGTAGCGGCCGCGCAGGTCGGCGCGGACCGCGCGGTAGCCGGTGCTCCAGAACGACGCCAGGTCGGCGGTGACGGCGGCGGGCCGGCCCGCCGGTGACAGGAGGTGCACCACCACCGGCACCGCCCCGTCCGCGATCCGCGGGGTGCGGGCGAGGCCGAACATCTCCTGCAGTTTGACGGCGAGCACCGGCTGCCCGGGATCGGAGTAGTCGATCCGGATCCTCGACCCGCTCGGCACCTCCAGACGCTCCGGGGCGAGCTCGTCGAGGCGCCCCGCCTCACCCGTCGCCCACGGCAGGAGCCTGCCGAGCGCCTGCCCGGCGTCGATCCCCGCCAGGTCCGCCCGGCGCCGCGCCCGGGACAGCTCGGGCTCCAGCCACTCGTCCACGCGCGCGTGCAGCGCGCTCTCCGATACGTCGGGCCAGGGCGCCCCGAGATGGTGGTGCAGGAACGCGAGCCGCTCCCGCAACTCCCGCGCGCCCCGCGACCACTTCAGGAGCCCCGTACCCTCCTCCCGCAACCCCTCGACGAGCGCCGCCCGCACGAGCCCGGGATCGGGGTTCCGCAACGGGCGCACCGCCAGCTCCACCGCGCCGAGCCGCTCCACGTGCCGCGCCACCAGCTCACCGCCCGCCCAGGCCACCTCGTCGCCCTCCGCGTGCAGCGGGGCCGCGGCCTCCCGCGCCCCGTCCTCGTCCACGGGCCCGGCGAGCAGCACGCGCGCGTGCCCCGCGCCCACCGGCCGGTCGGCCACGGCCACGGCGAGCCACCGCGCCCCGAGGAGCGCCGAGCCCTGCCGCACCTCCGCCCGGGTCCCGCCCGCCATCAGATACGTCCCGCCGCCCACGTTCCGGGCGACCCGCTCGGGAAACGCCAGCGCGGCCACCAGACCCGCGACGTACTCGTCGCTCCCGCCGCCGTCACCCGCGCGGGACGCGCCGGACACCGACGAGGCGAGCCGTCCCGCCTCCGTCCGCCACCGCGCCGCGTAGGCGTCCGCACCCCGCCGCGCCGCCCGCCAGGCACCGGCCAGGTCGTCCCCGTACTCCCGGGGCGGCTCCTCGCTCAACAGGGCCACCGCCTCCGCCGCCCGCCGGGTGCCGACCCGCGGCGCCGCGTCCATAAGGGCCCGCGCCAGGCGGGGGTGCAGGCCGACCCGGGCAAGACGCGCGCCCCGCTCCGTCGCCCGCCCCGTGCCCGGCTCGACCGCGCCGACCGCCACGAGGACGTCACGGGCCGCCGCCATCGCACCGCCCGGCGGCGGATCGAGCAGCGCGAGACCGGTGGCGTCCGGATCCCCCCAGCACGCCGCCTGCAGCGCGAACGGGGCGAGGTCGGCCACCTTGATCTCCGGCGCGGGAAAGCGCGGCAGCCGCCCGTCCTCCGCCTCCGCCCAGCACCGGTACACGGCACCCGGCGCCTCACGGCCGGCCCGGCCCGCCCGCTGCCGTCCCGCCGCCTGCGAGGCCCGCACCGTGGCCAGCGCGCTCAGCCCCCGCGCGTGATCGACCCGCGGCTCGCGCGCGAGGCCCGAGTCCACCACGACCCGCACCCCGGGCACGGTCAGGGACGACTCGGCCACCGACGTGGCGAGGACCACCCGGCGCCCCGCGGAACCGGCGAGCACCGCGTCCTGCACCGCGGCAGGGGCCCGCCCGTGCACCTGCAGCACCTCCACGTCGCCGAGCCCCGTCAACTGCCCGGCCACGCGCGCGATCTCACCCACCCCCGGGAGGAAGCACAGGACGTCCCCGTCCCGCTCCGCCAGCGCCCGCCGCACCACCGAGGCCACATGGGACAGCAGCGCCGGGTCCACCCGCATCCCGTGCGGCGGGCGCACCGCGCGCGGGGGCGGCGCCCAGACCACCTCCACGGGATGGGCGACGCCGTGCGCCTCCACCACCGGCGCGTCCCCGAGGACCCGCGACCAGCCCTCCGCGTCGGTGGTCGCGGACGCCGCGACCAGCCGCAGTTCGGGCCGCAGCGCGGCCCGCACGTCCATCAGGAAGGCCGCCACGGTGTCCGCGTCCAGGTGCCGTTCGTGGCACTCGTCGAGGATGACGACGTCGACGCCGGCCAGCTCCTGGTCCCGTTGCAGCCGCTGCAACAGGACGCCCGTCGTGACGACCTCCACGCGCGCGCGTGGGCCCACCACACGCTCGCCGCGCACCGTGTAGCCGACGCTGTCGCCCACCTTCTCGCCGAGCAGCCACGCCATCCGGCGCGCCGCCGCCCGTGCGGCGATCCGTCGCGGCTCGGCGACGACGACCCGCCGCACCCCGCGCACCGCGCCCTCCAGCCGCTCGTCGAGGAGGCCGGCGAGGGCCAGCGGCACCAGCGTCGTCTTGCCCGTCCCGGGCGGGGCACACAGCACCGCGCTGCCCGGCCCCTCCAGAGCGGAACGGAGGGCGGGCAGCGCGTCGCGTACGGGCAGTCGCAGGGCGTCGTTACGGAGACCGGTCACGCAGTCAGTCTCGTACGCACACGTAGATGGCCGTTCCCGGGATCAGGTTTCCGCGCAGCGGCGACCAGCCGCCCCACTCCTGGGTGTTCCAGGCGGGCCACTCCGGCTCCGCGATGTCGACGAGCCGCAGCCCGGAGGCCACGATGTCCCGCACCCGGTCGCCGATCGTGCGGTGATGCTCCACGTAGACGGCGTCGCCCTGCTCGTCCTGCTCCACATAAGGGGTGCGGTCGAAGTAGGAGGCCGCCACGGAGAGACCCTCCGGGCCCGGCTCGTCCGGGAACGCCCAGCGGATGGGATGCGTCGCGGAGAAGACGAACCGGCCGCCGGGCCGCAGCACCCGCCGCACCTCCTTGAGGACGAGGACGGGGTCGGCGACGAAGGGCATCACGCCGTACGCGGAGCAGACGAGGTCGAAGGCGCCGTCCCGGAAGGGCAGCACCCCCGCGTCGGCCTGCACCAGCGGGACGCTCCCGCCGATCCGCAGCGCGTGCTGGAGCTGGCGGTGGGAGAGGTCGAGCGCCACCGGGCGGGCGCCCTGCGCGAGCAGCCAGCGCGAGCACTGCGCGGCGCCGGCACCGATCTCCAGGACGTCCTTGCCCTTCAGCTCCTCCGGCGGACCGAGCAGTTCCGCCTCCACCTCGTCGAGCCCCTCGGGCCCCCACACGAAGCGGTCGTCCCCGAGGAACGTGCCGTGCTCGATCTGGTACTCGTCGGCGTTCCGGTCCCACCAGCCGCGGTTGGCGCGACTGCTCTCCGTCACATCGGCGGCACGCCGGGTGGCCTCGGGCTCGGGCAGCTCGGACTCTTGGATGATCGGCTCCATCGTCGTAACCTTCGTCGGATTCCGTCGCAAGGGGGCGCGGTGCGGCCCGTGTGGCCTCATGCGACAAGTTTTGTGCCGGGTATGCGGCGTTCCGCCCCGGGTGTGCGCCTTCGCGCATTGACCCTGTCCGGCTGCCCCCGTATGCTACAAGTTGCGCTGCGAGCCTGCGCTCCTCAGACATAGCAGGCTGCGCTCGCGTCTGTTGCATGTCCCCTCGGTTCTCGAGGCGCCTTCCGGTCACGGAAGCCGCGCTTCCAAGGCTGTCCGGCTTCTGACAGAGCGAAATCGGCTCCGGCGTTGCAGTACCTACGACTTCAATGTCCGTACCGGAGCCCTTACCCACATGACGAGCAGCACCGAGACCACCGCCACCACCCCGCAGGTAGCGGTCAACGACATCGGTAACGAGGAAGCCTTCCTCGCCGCGATCGACGAGACGATCAAGTACTTCAACGACGGCGACATCGTCGACGGCGTCATCGTGAAGGTCGACCGGGACGAGGTCCTGCTCGACATCGGTTACAAGACCGAAGGCGTCATCCCGAGCCGCGAGCTCTCCATCAAGCACGACGTCGACCCGAACGAGGTCGTCGCCGTCGGTGACGAGATCGAGGCCCTGGTTCTCCAGAAGGAGGACAAGGAAGGCCGTCTGATCCTGTCCAAGAAGCGCGCTCAGTACGAGCGTGCCTGGGGCACGATCGAGAAGATCAAGGAAGAAGACGGCATCGTCACCGGTACCGTCATCGAGGTCGTCAAGGGTGGTCTCATCCTCGACATCGGCCTCCGTGGCTTCCTGCCGGCCTCCCTCGTCGAGATGCGCCGCGTCCGCGACCTCCAGCCCTACGTGGGCAAGGAGCTCGAGGCCAAGATCATCGAGCTGGACAAGAACCGCAACAACGTGGTCCTGTCCCGCCGTGCCTGGCTCGAGCAGACCCAGAGCGAGGTCCGCCAGACCTTCCTCACGACCCTGCAGAAGGGCCAGGTCCGCTCCGGCGTCGTTTCCTCGATCGTCAACTTCGGTGCGTTCGTGGACCTCGGCGGCGTCGACGGTCTCGTGCACGTCTCCGAGCTCTCCTGGAAGCACATCGACCACCCCTCCGAGGTTGTCGAGGTCGGCCAGGAGGTCACCGTCGAGGTTCTCGACGTGGACATGGACCGCGAGCGCGTGTCCCTGTCGCTCAAGGCGACGCAGGAAGACCCGTGGCAGCAGTTCGCCCGTACGCACCAGATCGGGCAGGTTGTTCCCGGTAAGGTCACCAAGCTCGTTCCGTTCGGTGCGTTCGTGCGCGTCGACGAGGGCATCGAGGGCCTGGTCCACATCTCCGAGCTGGCCGAGCGCCACGTGGAGATCCCGGAGCAGGTCGTCCAGGTCAACGACGAGATCTTCGTCAAGGTCATCGACATCGACCTCGAGCGTCGCCGGATCTCGCTGTCGCTGAAGCAGGCCAACGAGTCCTTCGGCGCCGACCCGTCGGCCGTCGAGTTCGACCCGACCCTGTACGGCATGGCCGCGTCCTACGACGACCAGGGCAACTACATCTACCCCGAGGGCTTCGACCCCGAGACCAACGACTGGCTCGAGGGCTACGAGACCCAGCGCGAGGCCTGGGAGACCCAGTACGCCGAGGCGCAGACGCGCTTCGAGCAGCACCAGGCTCAGGTCATCAAGTCCCGCGAGGCCGACGCCCAGGCCGAGGCCGAGGGTGCGGCGGCTCCGGCCGGCGCCGCTCCGGCCGCGTCCGGTGGTGGCGGCGGCGGTTCGTACTCCTCGGAGTCGGACGACAACTCCGGTGCGCTGGCTTCGGACGAGGCGCTCGCCGCGCTGCGCGAGAAGCTCGCCGGCGGCCAGAGCTGAGGCTCGCCCCTGGGCGTAGTTGAGTGACGCTGCGGGCCCGCGTTCCCCTTCGGGGGGATGCGGGCCCGTTTCGTGTGCGGGGGTCGGTCCGCGGGCCGGGACGCCGCGAACGCCCGGGCATGAACTCCATGCCGCTGTGGGCCTGTTCACGCGCGTGAAGGCCGTCGGCCGGGGAATGCCCGTGCCCCCTGCGGTGTTCTTCCTTACGAACACGAGGAGGAGCGGTCACAGTGCTTGATCCGCAGGGTTTGTACGCATGGGAGCCGAAGGGCCTCGCCGTCGTCGACATGGCGCTCGCCCAGGAATCGGCCGGACTGGTCATGCTCTACCACTTCGACGGCTACATCGACGCGGGCGAAACCGGCGACCAGATCGTCGAGCGCCTCACGGACGGCCTTCCCGGGCAGGTGGTGGCGAGATTCGACCACGACCGGCTCGTCGACTACCGCGCACGCCGCCCGCTGCTCACCTTCCGGCGCGACCGCTGGAGCGACTACGAGGTGCCGGCGCTGGAGGTCCGCCTCGTCCAGGACGCCACCGGCGCGCCCTTCCTGCTGCTCTCCGGGCCCGAGCCCGACATCGAGTGGGAGCGCTTCGCCGCCGCGGTCCAGCAGATCGTGGAGCGCCTCGGGGTCCGCCTGTCCGTGAACTTCCACGGCATCCCGATGGGCGTCCCGCACACCCGCCCCGTGGGGCTCACGCCGCACGGCAACCGCACCGACCTGGTCCCCGGCCACCGCAGCCCCTTCGACGAGGCGCAGGTGCCCGGCAGCGCGGCCTCCCTGGTCGAGTACCGCCTCCTGGAGGCCGGGCACGACGTGCTCGGCGTCGCCGCGCACGTCCCGCACTACATCGCGCGCTCCGCGTACCCGGACGCGGCCCTCACGGTCCTGGAGGCGATCACCGCCGCGACCGGCCTGGTGCTGCCCGGCATCGCCCACGGGCTGCGCACCGAGGCGCACCGCACCCAGACCGAGATCGACCGGCAGATCCAGGAGGGCGATGAGGAGCTCGTCGCGCTCGTCCAGGGCCTGGAGCACCAGTACGACGCCGCGGCGGGCGCCCAGGACCGGGGCAACATGCTCGCCGAGCCGCTGGACATCCCCTCCGCCGACGAGATCGGCCGTGACTTCGAACGCTTCCTCGCCGAGCGGGAGGGCGACGCGTAACCACAGGCCCTAAGCTGCCGGTCATGCTGAAGGTGGGCCTGACCGGCGGGATCGGCGCCGGCAAGAGTGAAGTCTCGCGGCTGTTCGTCGCGTCCGGTGCCGTCCTGATCGACGCGGACAAGATCGCGCGTGAGGTGGTGGAGCCGGGAACTCCCGGGCTCGCGGCCGTGGTCGAGGCGTTCGGGCGGGAGATCCTGGCCCCGGACGGCTCCCTGGACCGGCCGAAGCTGGGCGCGGTCGTCTTCGCCGACGCCGAGAAGCTCGCCGCCCTCAACTCGATCGTGCACCCCCTCGTCGGCGCCCGCTCCGCCGAGCTCGAACGGTCCGCCGCCGAGGACGCGGTGGTCGTCCACGACGTGCCGCTGCTCGCCGAGAACGGCCTCGCGCCGCTCTACGACGTGGTGGCCGTCGTCGACGCGAGCCCCGAGACCCAGCTGGACCGCCTGGTGCGGCTGCGCGGCATGAGCGAGGAGGACGCCCGCGCGCGCATGGCCGCGCAGGCCACCCGCGAGAAGCGCCGGGAGATCGCGGACATCGTGATCGACAACGACGGTCCGCTGGACGGACTCGCCGAGCGGGTCGCCGAGGTCTGGGCCGGCCTCACGCGCAGGGCGGCGGAGGCCGGGGAGGAGCGTCCGGGACAGGGCGCGGGCGGGCGGCCGGAATAGGGGTGGGCGTGACGGGCGTTGAGACGGGGGAGCGAGGGAAGGAGCCCGGCGTGCCCGACATCAGCCCGGAGACTCATGTCATCGATTACCGCGCGGCGGAGCAGCTCCTTGCCGCGCGGGATCCGCGTGGCGCGGTGAAGCTGCTCGACACCGTCATCGCCGCCCACCCCGAGAACACGGCGGCCCGCCTGCTGCGGGCCCGCGCCTTCTTCGCCGCCGCGCAACTGCGCGCCGCCGAGCTGGAGTTCAGCATCGTCCTGGAGCGCGAACCGGACAACGCGTTCGCGCACTTCGCGCTCGCCCGCACCTACGAGCGCGCCGCACGCCCCGAGCAGGCGCGCCGCCACTTCCGCCTGGCGGCCGCCCTCGACCCCCAGCCGGAGTACCTGGCGGCGGCGCGGTTCGAGGGGGAGGGCGGCCCGGCGGGCAGCCGCTGAACCGGCGCGGGACACCCGGCCGCCGCGCACGCCCCGTCACCCGCCGCGCGGCGGATCGTACGGGGGGACGTCCTTGCCCGGCTGGTAGTGCGGGCCCTGGTGGAGGCGGTGCACGACCAGGGCGAGGTCGGCGACGACCACGACCAGCAGCCCCCCGCACGCCACCGCCCACCCCGTCCGCCCGGTGAGTGCGAAGGCGGCGGTGCCGAAGGCGGCCCAGACCAGACCCCATACGCTGAACCAGAAGCGCATCCGCAGCGGACTCCGCGCGGTCACCGGTTCACTGCCTGTACGCACCATGAGAGGTCATCTCCTCCTTTCAGGATAAAGAGGGTGGAAACGTGCTGGAAGAGCTTCGGGGCGACGACGTGCTCGCCGGCTGGCTGGCGGAACTGGAGAGCGCGGGAGAGCCCCGGTCCGCCGCGGCGCTGCCGGACGCCGACGAGCTGCCCGAGGTGCTCCTCGATCTCGCCGTGCCGCACGAGGACGTCAACGCCCTCGTGGCACTGCGCGGCCGGTTCCGGGCGGACCCGGAGGCGCGGTGGCTGCTCGACCGGTGCGTCGACGCCGTCGTGCGCGACATGGGGAGCGTCGGCGGCGGGGGCCGCGCCCCCGTGCTGCCCGAGGCGTGCGGCGAGCTAGGGCGGTGCTTCTTCGTGTTCGTGTACGTCGCGGCGCTGCCCCACGTACGCGCGTACCACCGCGACCGCGGCATCCCCGCGGACGTCTCGCGCCGCACCCTCGCCGACCTCGGGCGCAACCTGGCGGTGCACCGCAGGGCGCGCGGCAGCCGCGGTCTGCTCGTACCCGGATGGCCCGGCCTGCACTTCCGGGGCGAGCTCTACCAGCTGGGGCGGCTGCAGTTCCAGCGGGCCGTCCTGGGGCGGCGCATGGGCGGCGCGACGGCCGGCGCCGGACACCGAGCGGGGCCGGGCGACCCGTGCCTGAACCTCCACATCACCGACTTCCGGGGGCCGTTGACGCCGGAGGCCTGTGACCGTTCGATCTCTCTGGCCCGGGAGTTCTTCGCGCGGCACTTCCCCGAGGAACGATATGAGACAGCCGTCTGCCACTCCTGGCTGCTCGACCCGCAGTTGAGGGACCACCTGCCCGCGGACTCGAACATCGTCCGCTTCCAGGGGCGATTCCGCCTCGCCGACGGTTACCCCACGGACCCGCAGGACGACGACCCCGTCGCCTTCGTCTTCGGCGACCGGGATCTCCCCGTGGCCGAACTGCCCCGGCGGACAAGGGCGGAGAGGGCCGTGGGCGACCATCTGCGGGCGGGCGGCCACTGGTACGGCGGGCATGGCTGGTTCCCGCTGTAGCGGGCGGGGGCGTCCGGGAGCCGGGAACGGGGTCCCGGCGCGCTTCGTTGGCCGGGCATGAGCCTGGAGATGCGTGAGGGACACGAAGGGACCGGGCCCGGCGCGATCACGCCGGACGGCTGCGCGGTCGAGTTGTACACGCGCCTGTCCGTCGGGGACGAGCCCGACGTCATCGAAGCCGCGGTGCCGGCCGGAGCACACATCCTCGAACTCGGCTGCGGGGCGGGCCGGGTGACCCGCCCGCTCCTGGAGCGCGGCTTCCGGGTCACCGCGGTGGACGAGTCCCCGGAGATGCTGGCGAAGGTCGCCGCGCTGGGCGGCGGGGTGCGGACGGTGCGGAGCCCCATCGAGCGGCTCGACCTGGACGAGAAGTTCTCCGTGGTGATGCTCGCGTCGTTCCTCGTGCACAACGGCGACACGGCGGTGCGGCGCGCCATGCTGCGGGCCTGCCGGGAGCACGTCACGGACGGCGGATGCGTGCTGATCCAGCGCGAGGGCGCGGACTACCACACGAACCTGCCGAGGGAGCGCGTCGACCCGGGCGGCTACACGGTCCGGATCGTCTCGGCGACGCCGGTCGGCGACGGGGTCGACGAGGTGCGCGCGGAGTACGTCTTCCCCGACGCCGTATGGACCCAGACGTTCCGCGCCCGCCCGCTCACCCCGGGACAGTTCGAGGACGCCCTCGCGGAGGCGGACCTGAAGGTCGACGAGTACCTGACGGACGACGGGATATGGGTGCGGGCCGTGCCGGTGCGGTAGGCGGCGCTGGGCTCCGGCAGCACACAGGGCTCGGCAGCACCCAGGTTGCGGGGTGTTGTCGAGCCGCTTCCGCGTTGCGGTGCGTCCGGCAGCGGGGTCGGCTCAGTGCGTTCGCACGGGCCGCCGATCCGCCGAGCCGCCCGCTAGCCCTCCGCGCCCCGCAGCCGTTCCATCTCGCGGCGGTCCCGCTTCGTCGGGCGGCCGGTGCCCCGGTCGCGGATGCCCGCGGGGGCGACCGCCTCGCGCGGCGGCGGGGGCGGTGAGTTGTCGACGTAACACTCGACCGCGACGGGCGCGCCGACGCGTTTGCGGATGAGGCGCTTCACGACGACGACCCGCTCCCGGCCGCCCGGCTGCCTCAGCCGCACCTCGTCGCCCACGTGCACGCCGTGGGCGGGCTTGACGCGCTCGCCGTTGACCCGGACGTGGCCGCCCTTGCACGCGGCGGCCCCCGCCGAGCGGGTCTTGGTGAGGCGGACGGACCAGATCCAGCTGTCCACGCGCACCGAACCCCCGCCGCCTGCCGGATCGGCCGCCGCCGCACCCGGCGCGCGGCCCGTTCCGCCGCTCCCTGAAGTCTCCGAAGCCATACGTCGACCTTAGTCCGGGTTCGGAGCGGCACCCCCGCCTCCCGGCGAGCCGTCCGGAATCCGCCATCCCTCGGCGCCGATAATGCGGACCGATCACGACAAAACGTCCGCGATGAAGTGGCCGCGACTCCGTGATCGCGTCCAGCCGTCCGGATGCGAGGACATGACTCGCGACTCCCAGGAGTGCCTGCCCATGACGTCTTTCGAAGCCACCGTCGACGGTCTGATGGGCGGACTCCGCGCCGACCTGGAACGGCTCGCCGCGATCCCCTCGATCGCCTTCCCCGGCTTCCCCGCCGGGCCGGTGGAGGAGGCCCACGACCTGGTGGCCGGACTGCTGCGGGACGCCGGGGTGGCGCACGTGGAGCGGCTGGAGCTCCCCGACACCGCCCCCGTGGTCTACGGCGAGATCCCGCCCCCCTCCCCGGACGTGCCGACCGTCCTGCTCTACGGCCACTACGACGTACAGCCGCCGGGCGACGCCGCCCTGTGGCGCTCCCCGCCCTTCGAGCCGACGCCCGTCGACGCGGCGGAGAGCGGCCTGCGCGCCCGCGGCATCGCGGACGACAAGTCCAACGTCATCGCGCATCTGGGGATGTTGCGGGCGTACGCGGGGCGGCCACCGGTCGGCGTCAAGATCGTCATCGAAGGCCAGGAGGAGTACGGCAGCGCCTTCGACGGCTACCCGCCCACCGACCCCGAGCGGTTCGCCTGCGACGCCATGGTCATCGCCGACCTCGGCAACCTCCGCCCCGGCACCCCCACCCTCACCACCGGACTGCGCGGCGCCGCCGAGGTGACGGTCGAGGTCCGCACCCTCGACGAGCCGCGCCACAGCGGGGAGTTCGGCGGCGCGGCGCCCGACGCGCTGCTCGTCCTGCTGAAGGCGCTGGCCACCCTGCACGACGTGCACGGGGACGTGGCCGTGGAGGGACTGCGGCGCGAGGAGTGGGGCGGGACGGCGTACACCGAGGAGGAGTTCCGCTCGCTGGCGGGCGTGCGCGAGGGGATGCCGCTGGTGGGCAGCGGCAGCCTGGGCGAGCGGCTGTGGAGCGGCCCTGCGATCACCGTCATCGGCCTGGACGCGCCGAGCGTGGAGCACGCCGCGTCCGCCGTGGTGCCGTACGCCCGGGCGAAGTTGAACCTGCGGTTCCATCCGCGTCAGGACCCGGAGGAGGCGCGCGGCCTGCTCGTGGACCATCTGCGCGCGCTGCGGCCCTTCGGGGTTCCGCTGACCGTCACGCCCGGCGACACCGGGCCCGGCTTCGAGGCGACGACCGGCGGCCCCGCCTACCGCGCCGCGCTCGACGCGCTGCGCGAGGGCTGGGGGCAGGAGGCCTCGTATGTGGCAACCGGCGGGTCCATTCCGCTGGTCAACGGGCTCGCGAAGGCGGCACCCGGCGCCGAGGTGCTGCTCTTCGGGGCGCAGGACAGCATGTGCAATCTGCACGCCCCGAACGAACGCGTCCTCTTCTCCGAGCTGCGCAACACGGTCGTCGCCCTGTGCGCCTTCGTCCGGGAGTACGCCGAGGCGTTCGACCGGTCCACCGCGGGCCGGACGACGGGCGGGGCCGCATGAGCACCACGGAGACCCCGGTCGGCGGCGATCCGGCCGAAGGGCCGCCCGCCGGCAAGCGCAAGTTCACCTTCCCCAGCGCCCTGACCGTCCTCGCGGTCGTCACCGTCGCCGTGTGGCTGCTCGCCTTCCTCATCCCCTCGGGGCAGTACGACCGCAACGGCTCCGGCGCCCCCGTCCAGGGCACCTACCACCGCGTCGACTCCGGGCAGTCCTTCGTGGACCGCCTGAACGACCTCTTCCTCTCTCCCGTCAACGGCCTCTACGGCATCCAGGACGAGAAGACCTCGCTCGTCGCGCCCGACAACGTCGGCTCGCTGTACGGCAGCGCGGGCGTCTTCCTCTTCGTCCTCGCCATCGGCGCCTTCATCACCGTCGTCTTCGCGACCGGCGCGCTCGACCGGGGCATCGGGCGCCTCGCCCACCGGCTGCGGGAGCGCGGCGCGCTGCTCATCGCCGGCGTGATGGTCGTCTTCTCCGTGCTCGGCACGGTCGAGGGCTTCGCCGAGGAGACCCTCGGCTTCTACGGGCTGATCGTGCCGCTGATGCTCGCCCTCGGCTACGACCGCATGACCGCCGTCGGCGCGATCATCCTCGGCGCGGGCGTCGGCGTGCTCTGCTCGACCGTCAACCCCTTCGCCACGGGCGTCGCCTCGTCCGCCGCGGACATCTCGCTCGGCGACGGCATCGTGCTCCGCTTCGCCATGTGGATCGTCCTGACCGGCGTCACCGTCGCGTACGTCATCCGCTACGCCCGGCGGGTGCGGCGCGACCCCGAGCGCTCCCTCTCCGGCTTCCTGCCGGGCGACCGCGACCGGGAGCGGGCGGCCGAGGACGCCGAGGAGGCGCCCGAGCTGACCCGGCTGCACCAGGCGGTCCTGATCGCCACCGCGCTGGTCTTCGCCTTCATGATCTTCTCGGTGGTGCCCTGGTCGAGCGCGCTCACCGGCAAGGCGGACGCGAAACCGTACGGGTTCGAACTCGGCTGGTCCTTCCCGCAGCTGGCCGCGCTCTTCCTGTGCGCGGCCGTCCTCGTCGGGCTCGTCGCGCGCATGGGGGAGCAGCGGCTGAGCTCGACGATCATCCAGGGCGCCGCCGACTTCGTCTCGCCCGCGCTGGTCATCCTGCTCGCCCGCGGCGTCACCACGATCATGAACAACTCGAAGATCACGGACACCGTGCTGCACTCCATCGAGGGGGTCGTGAAGGGGACCTCGTCCGGGCTCTTCGCGGTCATCGTCTTCATCGTGAACCTGCCGCTCGCCTTCCTGATCCCCTCCACCTCCGGCCACGCCACGCTCGCCATGCCGATCCTCGCCCCGCTCGCCGACTTCGCCGGCGTCTCGCGCGCGGTCGTCGTCACGGCCTGGCAGTCGGCCAGCGGCTGGATGAACCTGTGGGTGCCGACGACGGCGGTGACCATCGGCGGGGTCGCGCTCGCCAAGGTCGGCTACGACAAGTACCTGCGGTTCGTGTGGCCGCTGCTGCTGATCCTGTTCCTGCTGATCTGCGGGTTCGTGGCGGTGGGCGCGGCGCTGACCTGAGCGCCGGGGCGCCTCGACGCGGGCGCGCGGCACTGACGCCCGGACGCCGGCGCGGGGCGCCCTGACTCCTCGTATCCGACCGTACGTACGGTGGAGGGCATGGACGGCCTGAGCGAACTGGACGAGCGGATCACCGGCTGCCGCGCCTGCCCCCGCCTCGTCACCTGGCGGGAGGAGGTCGCGCGCACCAAGCGCGCGGCCTTCGAGGACTGGGACTACTGGGGCCGCCCGGTGCCCGGCTTCGGCCCGGCCGACGCCTCCCTGCTGCTCGTCGGCCTCGCGCCCGCCGCGCACGGCGCCAACCGCACCGGCCGGATGTTCACCGGCGACAAGTCGGGCGACTTCCTCTACCCGGCGCTGTACGACGTCGGCCTCGCCTCCCGGCCCACCACCGAGAGCGCCGACGACGGCCTCACCCTGTACGGCACCCGCATCACCTCGCCCGTGCACTGCGCGCCGCCCGCCAACAAGCCGACCGTCGAGGAGCGCGACACCTGCCGCCCCTGGCTGGTGAGCGAGCTGGAACTGCTCGCCCCCACGCTCAAGGCGGTCGTCGTCCTCGGCGGGTTCGGCTGGCAGGCCGCGCTTCCCGCGTTCGCGGCGGCCGGCTGGCAGGTTCCGCGGCCCCGGCCCGCGTTCGGGCACGGGGCGCACGTGGTGCTGCCGGGCGGGCCGGCCGGTGCGGGCCTCGACCTCTTCGGCTGCTTCCACGTCAGCCAGCGCAACACGTTCACCGGACGGCTCACGCCCGCCATGCTGCGCGACGTACTGCGCACGGCCGCCCTGGAGGCGGGGCTGCACCCGAACGGCCCAGCAGAGTGAGCCGCGCCGGGTGGCGCTTCCTACGTTGAGGTCGTGGACCAGACCCTCGCAGCCAAGCCCTCCGCCGCCGCCTACCGCAACCTGGCCGTGGCGACGATCGGTTTCACGCTCACCTTCTGGGCCTGGGATCTGGTCGCCCCGCTCGGCAGCGACTTCAAGGACCGGCTCGGGCTCAGCTCCTTCGAGCAGTCGCTCCTCGTCGCCGTGCCGGTGATCGTCGGCTCGCTCGGTCGGGTCCCGGTCGGCGCGCTCACCGACCGCTACGGCGCGCGGCTGATGTTCCCGCTGGTCTCGGCGCTCACCATCGTCCCGGTCCTGCTGATCATCCCGGCCAGGAACAACTACCTCGCGATGCTCGGGGTCGGCTTCCTGCTCGGCCTCGGCGGGACGACGTTCGCCATCGGCATCCCGCTGGTCAACTCCTGGTTCCCGCCTGCCCGCAGGGGCTTCGCGCTCGGCGTCTTCGGCATGGGCATGGGCGGCGTGGCGCTCTCCGGCTACTTCACGCCCCGCATCGCCAAGCACGGCGTGAACCTGCCGTTCATCGTCGTCGCCTGCGCGCTCGCCGCCTTCGCGCTGCTCGCGATGCTGCTCATCACCGACCGCCCCGACCGGCCGGTGCCCACCAGCTCCCTCGGCAGCCGGCTCGGGCAGGCCGGGCGGCTCCGGGTCACCTGGGAGCTGTCCGCCCTGTACGCGATCGGCTTCGGCGGGATCGTCGCCTTCGGCGTGTACCTGCCCACGTACCTGAAGACCTGGTACGACCTCTCGCCGACCGACGCCGGCACCAAGGCGGCCGGCTTCGCGCTGGTCACCGTCGTCTTCCGGCCCGTCGGCGGCTGGCTCTCCGACCGGATCCACCCGGCCACGGTCACCACCATCGCCCTCGCGGTGGTCGCGCTCTTCGCCGTCGTGCAGGCCTTCGACCCGACGCTGAACCCGACGGGCACGATCTGCTTCCTGGCCATGGCGGCGGGCCTCGGCACCGCGAGCGGCAGCGTCTTCGCCCTCGTCTCCCAGGTCACCCCGCAGCCACAGGTCGGCTCCGTCACCGGCATCGTCGGCGCGGTGGGCGGCCTCGGCGGCTTCGTCCCGCCGCTGGTGATGGGCGCGATCTACAGCGCGAAGAACTCGTACTCGATCGGCTTCATGCTGCTCTCGGACCTGGCGCTCGCGGGCTGCGTGTACGCGTACGGGCGGATGCGAAACGCGAAGGCGGAGTAGTCCGCGGGCCGGTTAGGGTGCCGCGATGGGCCTCTATCCGGACATCGAACCGTACGACCACGGCATGCTCGACGTCGGCGACGGCAACCACGTGTACTACGAGGTCTGCGGCAATCCGAGGGGCAGGCCCGCCGTCGTCCTGCACGGCGGTCCCGGCTCCGGCTGCACACCCTTCTTCCGCCGGTACTTCGACCCCGACGCCTACCGGATCGTCCTGCTCGACCAGCGCGGCGCCGGCCGGTCCACACCGCCCGCGAGCGATCCGGCGACCGACATGGGCGTCAACACGGCCGCGCATCTCATCGCCGACCTGGAGCTGCTCCGGCGCCATCTGGGCGTCGAGCGGTGGCTGGTGTGGGGCGTCTCGTTCGGGTCGGTCCTCGGCCTGCGGTACGCGCAGACCCACCCGGACCGGGTCTCCGAACTGGTCCTCACGGGGGTCGCCACGGGCAGCCGCGCCGAGGTGGACCTCCTGACGCGCGGCCTGGGAAAGATCTTCCCCGAGGCGTGGCGCGCCTTCCGCGATCACGTGCCGGAGGGCGAGCGGGACGGGGACCTCGCCGCGGCCTACAACCGGCTCCTCGAGTCGCCGGACGCGGAGGTCAGGGCGCGGGCGGCCCGGGCCTGGACGGACTGGGAGACGGCGTGCGTGCCGGCTCCGCCGCGGTCCGTCGCACGGTACGAGGACGCGGACTTCCGGGCCGGTTTCGCCCGTACGGTCACGCACTACTTCGCCCACGACCACTGGCTGGGCGGCGACGAGGTGGTCCTGCGGGACGCGGGTTCCCTGCGGGGCATCCCGGGGGTGATGGTGCAGGGGAGCCTGGACTTCGGCAACCTGCTGGGCATCGTGTGGCGGCTCCACGCGGCGTGGCCCGACAGCGAGCTGGTCCTCGTCGACGAGGCGGGGCACGACGCGGGGGCGGGCGGGATCGCGGAGGAGCTGGTGCGGGCGACGGACCGGTTCCGGAGGTAGCGCGTAGCACGGCGCTCGCTCGGACGGACGGGGCCCGGAGGTCCTGCCAGGTCTCACGGGGCTCGGTCGGTCACCGGCTTCGCCGAGTTCGTCCTCAAGCGCCGGACGGGCTGGATTCCGCCTCGTCACGGGCCGGGTGCCGCTGCCCGGGGTCACGCCGCCGTCGGAGTGATTCTCGTGGGTGAACCTCCGCGTCCCGGCCGGGCAGGAGGCGCCGGCGGGGTGCGGCGCCCGCAGACTCCGGGGAAGCGCCGGACACCACCGGCGCCGTCACACCGAACCACTGGAGCCGCCCGGTGTCTCCGCAGCCCTTCCGCCGCCTCCGCCCGCACGCCTCGCCGCGCATCCGCCGGCGCTCCGCGTTCTCCCGCGCCGTGCTCGCCGCCTCCCTCGCGCTGAGCGCGCTGACGGCGGCGGTGGCCGGCGCGCCCGCGGGGGCCGCCACCCGTACGGACACGGAGACACCCCCGGACCCCTCGACCGTCGAGGGCCCGGCCTTCTGGGTCGACCCGTACAGCGCCGCGGCGAAGCAGGTCGCGTCGTGGCGGCGGGAGGGCCGGTCCGGCGACGCCCGGCTCATCGAGCGCATCGCCGGGCAGCCGCAGGCGGTCTGGCTGTACGCGAGCGGATCCGGCGCCGACGTGCGGACCCACGTCGAGGCGGCGGCGAAGGCGGGGCGCACCCCGGTCTTCGTCGCCTACTTCATCCCGCACCGGGACTGCGGCGCGTACTCCTCGGGCGGCGCCCGCGACGCCGCCGACTACCGGGGGTGGGTCGACGGGATCGCCGCGGCGATCGGTACGCGCAGCGCGTACGTGATCGTCGAGCCGGACGCCGTCGCACAGCTCGTGGCCGGCTGCCCGCGCGCGGACGCCACCGAACGGCACGCGCTGCTCGCCTACGCCGTCGACCGCCTCAAGCGCCAGCCGCACGCGAAGGTGTACCTCGACGCGGGGAACGCCGGCTGGGTCCCCGACGAGCGGCGCCTGGTCGAGCCGCTGCGCCGCGCCGGGATCGCCCGGGCCGACGGCTTCGCGCTCAACGTGTCCAACTACGAGACGAACAAGGTGAGTTCGGACTACGGCCACCGGCTCGTCAAGGCCCTCGGCGGCGGCAAGCACTTCGTCATCGACAGCAGCCGCAACGGCAACGGGCCCTACAAGGGCGGCGACGAGGCCTGGTGCAACCCGCCCGGCCGCGCCCTCGGCACGCCGCCGACCTCCCGGACCGGCGACCCCTCGCTCGACGCCTACCTGTGGATCAAGCGGCCCGGCGAGTCCGACGGGACGTGCCGAGGCGGACCGAAGGCCGGCCAGTGGTGGCCGGAGTACGCCCTCGACCTGGCCCGCCGGGCCCGCGCTCAGCGCCCCCGCCGAGGACCTGTCCGGCGGATCACGGCACGACCGCGGTGGCGGTGATCTCGACGAGCTGGCCGGGGTAGCCGAGACAGGTCGTGCCGAGCAGCGTCGAGGTGTGCGGGCCCGCGGAGAGGCCGGAGGCGCGGACGGCCCGCCACGCGGCGCCGAGCGCGGCGGGCTCGTCGCCGACGACGTACACGGTGCTGGCCACCACCTGGGACAGCGCGCTGCCCACCGCGCGCAGGGCCTCGTCGAGGTTGGCGATGACCTGTTCGGTCTGCCGGACGACGTCGCCCTCGCCGACGAGCCGCCCGTCGGGGTCGAGCGGCACGGACCCCGCCATGAAGGCGAGCCGCGTGCCGGCCTCGACGACGGCGGCGTGGGCGTAACCGGGGGGTGGGAAGAGGCTGGTGACGGTGGTGCGTCGGGGTGGGGGCGGGGGCTGAGGTGTGCCGTGGTCGTGGGCGCTCATGTCGTCATCGTGCGGGAACTGGAGTGCGTACGCACCCGTATTTTCCGCGGCCCCGACGCTTGACGCATGCCCCGACGCACCACCGGGGCGGGGCGGCCAAGGTGCGGGTCAGCGCAGCGCCGCCGGTGAACTCCCTCCTCGTACGCGCAGGACGGGCTTCCCCGAGCCGTCGGCGGGGGTCGTCCAGATGTCCTGCTTGCGGCCGTCCCCGCCCGGCAGGGCGTACGCGAGGGTGGCGTCGTCCAGCCACGCCGCCTGGTCGTCGACGCCGCGCCGTTCGGCGAGGGGGTGTTCGCGCATCGTCCGCAGGTCGAGGACGTACAGCCGCCACGGGTCCCGGGTCCCCTTCCGTACCCGCTTCTTGAAGGCGATGCGGGTGTTGTCGGGGGAGAGTGAGGGGCACTCGACGTTCGCGCGCAGGACCGTCGCCGCCCATTTCCGCATGTCGCCGCGGACGAGATACGTCGTGCCCTTCGTCGACACGGTCGCGTAGAAGCGGTTGTCGTCCGCTCCGAAGGTCACGCCCCAGTAGTTGACGTCGGGGGCGTGGTAGCGGTGGCCGTCGAGAGTGAGGGGGATCTCCTCCATGTTCTTGATCAGGTAACCGGTGCGGGTGTCGAGGATGGAGGTGCGGGTGGAGAAGGACGAGCCCGCGTAGGAGTCGCCGGTGGCGAACATCGTCCAGGACAGCATCCGTCCCGACGCGGAGACGCGTGCCCGGTTGGGGATCCCGGTGAGCGCGATGCGGCGCTTCTCGCGGAGGTCGCGGTCGAGGACGACGGCGTACGCCTTGGGCGGGATGCCGGGGCGCCGCTGCAGGCACAGGCCGGTGCCCGCGGCGGCGTAGAAGCGTTCGCAGGAGGGGCCGCCGGTGGTGCGGGCGGCCCTTCCGGGCTGTCCCGCGGGGCTGTTGTCGGTATGTCGACCGGGTGTGGCCATGGGGAGCCGGGCGACCCGGCCCGCGCCGGCCTCGGTGCCGCGGAAGTAGAGATGGCCCCGGTCGAGGCCGAACTCCGATGCCGCGTCGGCCGGTTGGGCGCGCTGGGCCGCGTGCAGGGTGTACGCCACGGCGACACCCGCGAGGACGGCGGCGGCCACGGTGACGGCGACGAGGCGGGAGCGGAGGGGGTGGTGGGGGCGGCGGGAGTCCGGGGCCGTGCCGGTGTCGGTGCCGGCGGCGCTGGACATGGGGGCCGTGGCGTCGGCGTCGGAGGGCGAGGTCATGGGCGTCCTTCGGAAGGCGGGCGGAGCAGGAGGGCCGCCCCGGCGAGCGCCGCGGTGAGCGCGAGGGCCGCGCAGGTCAGCGCCGGACGCACACCCCACAGCGTCCAGGCGGCGCCGAACCCGGCGGCGGCGACCAGCCGGGCAAGCGCCTGGCCGGTCTGCAGGACGGCCATGCCGCTCGCCCGCCGCTCCTCGGCGACCACGGGGGCGACGAGGGCCATCAGGACGCCGTCCGTGGCGGCGTAGAAGACGCCGACCAGCAGCAGGACGCCGACGAGCAGCGGCCTGCCGTCCGTGGGCGAGAGCAGCAGGAGGTAGCCGCCGAGCAGCGCCGCGTGTCCCGCGAGGAACGGCACGCGCCGCCCCGTACGGTCGGCGAGCCGCCCGGCGGGGACCGCGAGCAGCAGATAGACGGCGGCGGAACCCAGCGGCAGCAGCGGGAACCACGCGACCGCGAAGTCGAGCCGCCGCTGGAGCAGGAGATAGACGAACGAGTCGCCGATGGTGGCCGCGCCGAGCAGGGCGGCGGCGGTCAGGACGCGCCGGAAGGCGGGGACGCGGAGGAGGCCGAGAGCACCGGGAGCCCGGCTCTCGGCGCCCTCGCCGCCGCCAACCCTCTCGGGGTGCCCGGAGCGCTCGGGTCGCTCCGGGCGCCTCGGCTCACTCACCCGCCCCGGCATCTCCATCTGCCCCGGCACGAACGCGACCAGCATCAGCACCCCGAGCAGGCCGAAGCAGAAGCTGACCACGAACACCGCGTCGTACGCGTCGGCGGTCGCCCACAGCAGCGCGAACGCGGCGAGCGGCCCGAGCAGCGCGCCCGTCGTGTCCATCGCGCGGTGCACGCCGAACGCGCGGCCCAGCGCCTCGGGCGGACTGCTCAGCGAGATGAGCGCGTCGCGCGGCGCGGTGCGCACGCCCTTGCCGACGCGGTCGGCGGCGAGCGCCGCGCCGATCCCCGCGGTGGCGCCGCCCGCGAGCAGCAGCCCGAGCCGGGAGAGCGCGGAGAGGGCGTAGCCGCCGCCGGCGACCAGTTTGTGCCGCCCGTGGCGGTCGGCGGCGTACCCGCCGGCCAGCCGCACCAGAGCGGTGACCCCGTTGTAGAGCCCGTCGAGGAAGCCGAACTGCAGCGGTGACAGGCCGAGTTGGAGGACGAAGTAGAGCGGTAGGACGGCGGTGACCATCTCGGAGGAGATGTCCGTGACCAGGCTGACCGCGCCCAGCGCGAGGACGGGTCCCGCGACGCGGCCGCGCCCGGCCCCGGATCGCTCCGGGGCCGTGGCGGCCGCGTCGCCCTTGGTGACCGCGCCGGTGGAAGCGAGGTACATCGCAGCGCTCCCGCCGGACTCAGTGGCAGGAGTAGGACGGGCTGGTGTCCTTCGTCGAGCCGTCCGTGGCGACGAGGTTCCAGGAGAAGCCCGTGTCCGTGAAGTTGAGCTTCACCACGCCGAAGGTCTTGGTGAGCCGCTTCTGACTGTTGGGCTGGACCTCTTCGATGTCGTACGGGTTGGCGCCGCCCATGCCGCCGAGCAGCTCGACGAGGCCGTCCGCGTCGGCCTTGCCGTCGGGGTTCTGCGGCGCGAACCGCTCGTAGTGGTGGTCGTGGCCGTTGAGGACCAGCTCGGCCTTGTTGTTGTACAGCAGCTTCCAGACCGGGCGGCTCACCGGGTCGTTGCCGTGCTCGCCGGAGGAGAAGAGCGGGTGGTGCCAGTAGGCGGCCACGCACTTCTTGGAGTTGGCGGCGAGGTCGGCCTTGAGCCAGTCGATCTGGCCGTCGTCGTCGAAGCTGTTGGAGTCGAGCGCGATGAAGTGCCAGTTGCCCTGGTCGAAGCTGTAGTAGCTCTTGCCGTCGGGGTAGGCGACGGAGCCGAAGTAGGACTTGTAGCCGGCGAGCGCGCCGGCCGGGTCGTAGGTCTCGTGGTTGCCCGGGACGGGGCGCGTCTTGCTTTTGAAGGCGCCCCACGTCTTGTCGTAGTACTTCTGGAAGTCCGTCAGGCGGGCGTCGTCGTACTGGTTGTCGCCCATGGTCATCACGAACGACGGGTTGATCTGCCGGACCAGGTCGGCCGTCTTGGGGTGTTTGCAGCTGCTGCTGCTCGCGGTGCACCGCTCGGCGATGTCTCCCGCGGCGACCGCCGTGAAGCCCGCCCTGGACGCGGCGGTCGGGGAGGCGTCGGCCTGTCCGGCCGGGGACCAGAGCAGCACGCCGCCGACGAGGGCGAGCGAGGCGCCCGCGGCGACGGGGATGCCCCAACGTGCTTTCGGTGTGCGGGAGTTCATGGCGCGGGGGGTGGGCGACATGTCGGTCTCCTCGGTGGGCGTGCCTCGGTGGGCGTGCCTCGGTGGGCGTGGGGGTGCCGGTGTTCCGGTGCCGTGCTGTCCCGGGGAATCCTGGCGATGCGGCATGTGCGCGTCAATAACGCGGGGTGAATTATTGTTAGGAAAGTTTCCTTCCAGTGTTCACCCGGTGGTGGTGGGGAGGGGGTGGCGGGTGTGGCCGGTTGCGGTCCTCCCGGCGTTGTCAGTGGTCTCGCCTAGGGTGGCGAGCGTGGGGACAGGTGGCGTGAGCAGGGACTGAGTGGGGCCTGAGTGAGGCGGCGGTGGTGATGACGGCGGAGACGGGGGCGCGGATGGCCGGGTCGGTGTGGGCCGACGGTGCCGTCCTGGTACGTGCCTGCGCGGCCGTCTTCCTGCCCGCGGAGGTCCCCCGGGAGGGACGGATCGCCTTCTGGCGGCCGGACGGCGGCGCGCTGCCGGATCTGCCGGGGCCGGGTCCGGGGCCGGGTTCGGAGTCGCCAGACGCGTTCGGTACGGGTGAGGGCCCGGGCCCGGCGGAGCCAGGGGACCTCGTGGTGGCCCGCAAGCACGGCAAGGGCGCGCGTGGCCGCACCGTGCCCGCCCTCCTCGTGCCGGTCGCCGAAGCGGTGCCGCTCCTGCTCAGCGCCGCCCACGCACCCTCGTATCCGCGCGGCCAGGTCCACGCCCACGCCCCTGTCCCCGCCGACGTCCATCCGGCCGTGGCCTGCTGGGCGCTGGCCGCCCGGCACGCGCTGCACCTGGCGGCGCGCGGCAGGCTGTTGCCCGGCCTGACCGCTGAGGACCTGGACGCGTGGCGTGCGGGGCCGCTGGACGAGGCCGACGTCGCCCATCTGCGGGCCATCGCCGCCGCGCTGCCCGCGGAGGCGCACGCGGTGCCGCTGCCCGGCCCCGGGCCGCTGCGGTTGCCGCAGCCGTTCGCGCTGGTCAGGGCCTTCGTCGACGCGGTGGTCGACGCCCTGCCGCGGACTCCGGCGGCGGTCCACGCGGTCGGCGCGCCGTTCGCCGCGCGCGAGCCGCAGCGGCTGCCGGGAGCGCGGGAGTGGGCGGCGGAGGTCGCGGCCGGCATGGACGCGGGGGTACGGGTGTCGCTCCGGCTCGACCTGCGGGCGCACGAGGTCTTCGACGGGGGCGAGAGCGCGGAGACCTCCGGGGCCACCGACAGCTTTGGGGCCACCGGGACAGCCGAGGCTTCCGGGGTCGCCGAAGCCTCCGCCGGCGGCGCGGTGCCCCGCGCCGCCGTGTCCAGCCCGGCCGCCGCCGTCGTGCAGGTGCACAGCCTCGCCGACCCGGCGCTCGTGACGGACGTGCCGGGCCTGTGGGCCGGCGCCGACCACTTCGGGCCACGCGCGCGCGTCGACACGCTGCTCGCGCTGCGCCGCGCCGCCCGTGTGTGGCCGCCGCTCGGCAGGCTTCTGGAGCGTCCGCGCCCCGACGTGCTGTCGCTGAGCGAGGAGGAGTTGTACGACCTGCTCGGCGCGGCGGCGGGCCGGCTCGCCGCCGCGGGCGTGGCCGTGCACTGGCCCAAGGAGCTGACCCGCGGCCTCACCGCCACGGCGGTCGTGCGCCCCGCCCCGGGCACCGCGGCCGACAACTTCGACTTCTTCAAGGCCGGCGAACTCCTGGAATTCCGCTGGCAGGTGGCGTTCGGCGACCAGGAGGAGGCGCTGACCGACGCGGAGCTCGACGTCCTGGCGGAGGCGCACCGCCCGGTCGTCCGGCTCCGGGACCAATGGGTGCTGGTCGACCCCGAGCTGGTCCGCAAGGCACGTAAGCGGGACCTCGGCCTGCTCGACCCGGTGGACGCCCTGTCGGTCGCGCTGACCGGCACCGCGGAGGTGGACGGCGAGCGGGTGCCCGCCGTCCCCGTCGGCGCGCTGGCCCGGCTGCGCGAGCGCGTGACGGACGACCTCGACACGGTCGCCCAGCCCCCCGGCCTGCACGCCACCCTGCGGGACTACCAGCTCAGGGGCCTCGCCTGGCTGGACCGCATGACCTCGCTCGGTCTCGGCGGCTGTCTCGCCGACGACATGGGACTCGGCAAGACGATCACCCTGATCGCCCTGCACCTCCACCGGGCGCACCCCGCGCCGACCCTCGTGGTCTGCCCGGCGTCGCTGCTCGGCAACTGGCAGCGGGAGATCGAGCGGTTCGCGCCGGGCGTGCCGGTGCGCCGCTTCCACGGACCGGGCCGCACCCTCACCGGCCTGACCGGCGGCTTCGTCCTCACCACGTACGCCACGATGCGCACCAGCGCGCCCGAACTGGCCGCCCGGAGCTGGGGACTGGTCGTCGCCGACGAGGCGCAGCACGTCAAGAACCCGCACGCGGCGACGGCGAAGGCGCTGCGCACCATCCCCTCGCCGGCCCGCGTCGCGCTCACCGGCACCCCCGTCGAGAACAACCTCTCCGAGCTCTGGGCCCTGCTCGACTGGACGACACCGGGCCTGCTCGGCCCCCTCAAGGCGTTCCGCGCCCGCCACGCCCGCCTGGTGGAGGGCGGCGAGACGGCCGAGAACGACGAGGCCCTCGACCGGCTGGCCCGCCTCGTCCGCCCCTTCCTGCTGCGCCGCAAGAAGTCCGACCCGGGGATCGCCCCGGAGCTCCCGCCGAAGACGGAGACGGACCACCCGGTCACCCTCACCCGCGAACAGACCTCCCTCTACGAGGCGGTGGTGCGCGAGACGATGGCCCGGATCGAGGCGTCGGACGGCATGGCCCGGCGCGGCCTGGTCATGAAGCTCCTGATGGCGCTGAAGCAGATCTGCAACCACCCCGCGCAGTATCTGAAGGACGGCCTGCTCACGACGCGGGCGGGCCGCCCCCGCTCCGGCAAGCTGGAGCTCCTGGACGAACTCCTCGACACGATCCTCACGGAGTCGGAGAGCGCGGGCGCGGTGCTGATCTTCACGCAGTACGTGGAGATGGCCCGCCTCTTGGAGGCGCACCTGGCGGCCCGCGGCATCCCCGCCCAGCTCCTGCACGGCGGCACCCCCGTCGCGCGGCGCGAGGAGATGGTGGACCGCTTCCAGTCGGGCGAGGTCCCCGTCTTCCTCCTGTCGCTCAAGGCCGCGGGCACGGGCCTGAACCTGACGAGGGCCGGCCACGTCGTCCACTACGACCGCTGGTGGAACCCCGCGGTCGAGGAGCAGGCCACCGACCGCGCGTACCGCATCGGGCAGACCCAGCCGGTCCAGGTCCACCGGCTGGTCACCGAGGGCACGGTCGAGGACCGCATCGCCGAACTGCTCGCCGCGAAGCAGGCGTTGGCCGACGCGGTGCTCGGCGACGGCGGGGAGTCGGCGCTCACGGAGCTCTCCGACGCGGACCTGGCCGACCTCGTGGCACTGCGGAGGGCGTCGTGAACGGACGGAGCGGAGCGCCGGGCGGTGGCGGCGCGCGACGCGGTGGCGGCCTCGGCTGGGCCAGCGGGATGAGCGAGACGAGCCGCATGGGCAGCGGCCGCGTCTTCCCCGCGCTCCCGGCGTACCCCGACCCCAAGACCCCCTTCGCCGCCTCGTGGTGGGGCAACGCCTGGATCGACGCGCTGGAGGAGAGCGCCCTGGACCAGGCCCGTCTGGCCCGCGGCCGTACCTACGCGCGCGAGGGCAAGGTCGACACGATCACCGTCGCGCCGGGCCGCATCGTCGCGTACGTCCACGGCAACCGCCCCCGCCCGTACCGCGCGGAGATCCGGATGCGGACGATGCTGCCCGAGCACTGGGACCGGTTCCTGGACGCGGTGGCCACCGAGCCCGCGCGCATCGCGGCCCTGCTCGACAAGGAGATGCCGCACGCGCTGGCCGACGCGGCGACCCGCGCGGACGTCCCGCTGCTCCCCGGCGCCCGGGAACTGGCGCCGTCGTGCACCTGCCCCGACCGGGGCCACCCCTGCAAGCACGCGGCGGCCCTCGCCTACCAGACCGCCCGTCTCCTGGACGCGGACCCGTTCGTCCTGTTGCTGCTGCGCGGCGGCGAGGAACAGGACCTGCTGGAGGAGCTGTCCCGCAGGAACGCCCGGAAGTCGGCGGCCGAGGAAGCCGAGGACCGCAGAGCGAGCCGCGGGAGCCCGCCCGGCGAGGGCGCGGTGCCGCCTCCGGCGCCCGCCGGACGGGCACGGGGCGGCGCGGATGCCCCGCACGACGCCGCGACCCCGCCCGATGCCCCGGCCGCGCCCGCCCTTCCCGGCGTCCCGGCCCGCGAGGCGCTGGCGACGGCGTACCGCTCCCGGCTGCCGGCCCCGCTCCCGCCGCCACCCCGTCCGGGCGAGCCTCCGGTTCTGCCCTCCGTCCCCGGCGCCCCGGACCCGACGGCGCTGGAGTTCCTGGTGACGGACGCGGCGGCGCGCGCCCACGCCTTCCTCACCTCGGGCGCGGACCCCTTCACCGTCACGTCCCCCTGGCACGACGCGGTCCGCCTTGCGGCCTCGCACCCCGGACTCACCGGCCGCCGCACCTTCAGCCGCCAGTTCGCCGAGCTGGCCGGGTCGGTGGGGAGCACCGCCGCGGAGCTCTCCCGGGCGGCGGCGGCCTGGCGCCAGGGCGGCGAGGACGGTCTGACGGTCCTGGAATCCCCCTGGGACCCTCCGGCGGGTCCCTTCGACCGGGCCCGCGGCGCCCTGGTGGCGGCGGACCTGCCGCGCATGACGATCCACCGCAACCGCCTCACGAACGACGACGGCACGCTGCAGCTTCGCTACGGCAAGGACGGCCGCTGGTACCCGTACGAGAGCGAGCCGGGCGGCTCCGACTGGTGGCCGGAGGGCGAGGCGGACACGGACCCGGTGGGTGCGCTGACGGGGATGACGGAGGCGTAGCGGCCCCCGCGCCGGGTCACGCCTCCAGGTGGCTCAGCTGATCGGTGTCCGTCGGGTAGGGGCGCTCCGCGGGGAGCAGCCGGGCCGCTGCCTCCAGGTCGTTCCCGTCCCGCACCAGGGCGTGGATCTCCCGGGCGCGGTCGGTGACGTCCGTGATCGAGACCGTCCAATCGTCCGCGTAGCGGCGTGACGCCTCGCCGGACAGGCCCAGTTGGAGGGAGCGGTGGGGGAGCGGGTTCAGGTGGAGATCGCGTTCGGGGTCCCACTGGACGCGGGCGGGGGAGTGGCGCAGGGCGCGTTTCCAGGCGGCCTGGTCCTCGTGGAGGCCGCGGGCGTAGTGGGAGAGGCAGGCGTTGCGCAGCGCCCAGTCGAAGCCCGCGCGGGAGATCTCCACGGCCAGGACCGTCTGCTGACCGTCCTTCGTGGCCCAGCCGCAGCGGTACATCATCCAGAGGAAGGATGGCTTGATCCACGTCATGCGGTCCCGCTTCCAGGCGGCGGGGAAGCGGCCGGTGCGGGCCGCGGGGACGCCGAGTTCGGGGGCGTACGCCTGGTAGACGGTGATCGTCGTGTCCGTGTACCGGGCGCGGACCTGGCGGCGGGGGACGGGAGCGGTGGGCGCCGAGGCGGTGCCGGTCGTGTCGGGGGTGGCGTGCCGGGAGTTCATGGGGCACCAGCGTGCGGCCCTCGTCCGCGGACCGCCAGCGAATTTGCCGCCGGCGGCGTTACGGTGAAGGCCTTGGACGTGGCGTGGATGTGCGCGGCGACGTGCGGTCGTGCGGTAAGGGGCTCTCGTGGATGCTGAGTTGGCGGCGCTTGCGGCGGCCGGTGCGACGGCGCTCGTGCAGCAGATGGTGACCGACGGGTGGACGCAGGCGCGCGACCGCGTCGTACGGTTCTTCTCGCGCGACGGCGCGGACGGGAGCGCGAGCGGCGCGGGCCCCGACGAGAGCCACCTCGTCGGCGAGCTGGAGGAGGCCCGCGCCGAGCTCGTCGCCGCGCGCCGGGCCGGCGACGAGGAGACGGCGGGCGACGTGCGGACGGAGTGGCGGTCGAGGCTCCGGCGCAGGCTCGCGTCGGATCCGGCGGCTGCCGACGAACTCCGGTCGCTCCTGGCCGAGTTGGCCACCGACGACGACCCGGACGAGCGGCGGGGCTCCGTCGTGCACAACAAGATCTACGGCGGGGTGCACCACGGCACGGTGATCCAGACCGGGAGCATGAGCGTCATCGAGAACCGCTGAGGTCCGTTGAGGTCCGCTGAGGTCTGCTGAGGTCCGCTGAGGTCTGCTGACGTCCGCCGAGGGTGCCGCACCCCGGCGCGGCACCCTCGGCGGTCCCTCAGCAGTCCCCGGCACCCCGTGGGCCGTCCGTCGCTCAGAAGTCGGCCCGCGTCCGGTCGTCGAGCCGCGCCACCGCGTCCTGCTGGAACGCCTTCTCGTAGTCGCCGCGGATCTCCTCGATCCGCGCGTCCCGCTTGCGGTCCTCGGCCGTCGGATAGAGCAGGGTCAGCTCGTACGAACGCTCGCGCTCGATCTTCCCGTTGGAGTCGCGCCACTGGCCCCGGCCGTCCCGTACGGTCAGCCCCTCGGGGAAGTCCGGCGTGACCTGCTTGTCGATGAAGCGCATGAACTGCTTGTCGGTCACCGCGGGCCCGCCGTCGGGCCGTTCGGTGCCGAAGAGCAGTCGCGTCTCGGTGAAGGGCTTGCCGCGGGCGGCCGTCGTCGCGGCGCTTCCGGCGGCGCGCGACGCACCGCCCTCGTCGGCCAGCGAGGCGTAAGCGGCGGGCGCGCCGGCTGCCAGTACGGCGGTGACGGCGACCGCCACGGTCGTCCGGGTGCGGGAGAGCCGGGGGAAGGTGAGGGCCATGGGGCGTTCCCTTTCGGAGGAGGAGAGGAGAGGAGCGGAGAGGCCGGCCGGCCCCGGGCGCCGGGTCGTCGGGTCGCTCGGCCGGGCGGCCGTAGATTCCTAACGGCGGCGGACGGCGGCGGACACGCGTGCGTCGAACGCCCCGCCCACGGCGGCATGGCTCGGCCGGCCCCCTCGCGGCCTCGCGGCCTTGCCGCCATGCCGCCTTACGGCCTCCCGGCCGCTCCCGGTTGGCCCCTCACCCGCCCAGGCGGTACGACGTCACGTCCCGCCAGCCCCGGCCCGGGCCGTCCGTCGCGATCAGGTCGACGGCGGTCACCTCGGCGGTCAGCGGCAGGGCGGAGGCGAACCTCGACTCCAGCGCGTCGTAGGCCGCCTCGTACGTGTTCGGGCCCTCGTGGTTGGCGAGGGTGAGGTGAGGCGCGAGGGGCGGATCGAAGACTCCCCGGTACGGGACGGCCTCGGGCCAGCGGGTGGTGACGGACCGGGTGAGGGCGCGTACCGGAGCGTCGGGGGCCGGCGGGAGGTAGAGGACGCCCGGGTAGCGGCGGAATGCGCTGAAGGTGAGGGTGAAGGGGGCCTGGGCGGCGAACAGCGCCCGCAGCTCGGCGTCGGTCGACGCGGTGAAGCGGGACTCGTTGAGGAACGGGTAGAGCACCGTCACGTGCGCCGGGAAACCCGCCGTCACCAGCGGGTTCGCCTCGGGGACGCGGATGGTCAGGGCCGTGTCGCCGGGGAGGTCGGGCCAGCCACCACCGTCCGCCGCTCGGCCGGCGTCCGCCCCTTCCTCCTCTTCGTGGGCTTCCTGATCGTCGACGTCCGGCGCCGACGGTATGCCCGGTATGCCCTCGGTCTTGCCCTCGGCCTCGGTTCTGGTCTTCGCGCTGGTCCTCGTGTTGGTCTTCGTGCTGATCGTCGTGCTCATCGTCTTACGCGCCGGATGCCGGCCGTCCCGCGCGGTGCAGCCGGGCCGAGAGATGGTGCTGCAACGGCAGGCCGACCGCCGCCATGTCGTGCGTGAAGGTGAGCGTGCCGTCGTCGGCCGGCACGTAGCGGCGACGGGTGGCGGTGACCTCCTTCGCGGTGGGCGTGAGCGCCACGTCGCCGGCGGCGAGGTCGACCGTGCCGTCGGACGCCCGGCCGACCGCGATCTCCGCGATGCCGGTGGGCTGGGTGATCAGCGCCTCCACGCGCCCCTCCGGCTGCAGCCGCCACCAGCCGCTCTCCCGGGCGGCGGGACGCAGCGGGGCGCCGTCGGCATCGAGGATCCAGGCCCGGGCCTCGTAACGGAGGAAGGGGCGGCCGTCGTGGCTGAAGGTGACTTCCTGGGCGTAGTCGAAGTCCGCGGGGAGCGAGGGGTATGTGCCCCGGCCCCGGCCGTGCCACGTACCGAGGAGCCCGAGCACCGGCGCCAGCAGGGCGTGCGGCGCGGGCGTCGCGTCGGGGTCGAGGCTGTCGGGGTACGGGTGTTCCGGAGCGAGGTCGAACACGGTCGGACTCCTGGGGTCGGTTCGGGTCAGTCAGTTCATGTCGTTCAGGCCGCTCGGCCCGCTCGTGACGATCACGGCCGGTGCCGCAGGGAAGCTTAGGGCGCGTCCTGCGCTCCTCCGCACGGCCAGGGGGTGGCCCGGCGCGCGCACGGACACCCCCGGGCCCCGGGGGCGACGACCTCCGCCCCGTCCTCGTAAGACGCCGTCTTCCCTTGCGTCACCCGACTCCCGTACGTTGCCCGGGACTTGGCGGCGGCATGGAGGGAGAGGGTGGTGGGCGTGACGGTGCGCAAAGGCGTGGGCAGTCTGCTGGTGGGGGCTCTCGTGAGCTGGGGTGTGCTCGGCGGGCTCGTGACCGGAGCGGCGGGAGCGGCGCCGGGCGTGGCGGCGGACCCCGCGCCGGACTCCGCGTACTCCGCCACGACCGGCGTCGGCGTCCACAACGCGTACGAGAAGGCCAAGTACCCGTACTTCGCCGACGCCCTCGACTCGGGCGCCTCGATGCTCGAACTCGACGTGTGGACCAACGTGTTCGGCAGCGGATGGCGCGTCTCGCACAGCAACCCCCTCGGCAACGACAACAACTGCGAGAACGCCCAGAGCCCCGCCGAACTGCGCACCAAGGCGCGCAACCAGAGCCTCGCGGGCTGCCTGAAGGACATGCGCAGCTGGCACGACGCCCACCCCGGGCACCGCCCGATCCTGCTGAAGGTGGAGATGAAGGACGGGTTCCAGGGCCGGAACAAGCGCGGGCCCGCCGACCTCGACGCGCTTCTGACCGGTGTGCTCGGCGACGCCGTCTACCGCCCCGGACAACTCGCCGCCGGACACGCGGGACTCGACGACGCCGTACGGGACAAGGGCTGGCCCACCCGCGCCGAACTCGCCGGGAAGTTCCTGGTCGAGCTGATACCCGGCACCGTCGAGCAGGGCAACCCGGCCGACACCTTCTGGACGGACCGCGAGTACGCCATCCATCTGCGCGACCTCGCCGCCGCGGGCCGCCTCGGCGAGGCCGCCGCGTTCCCCGCCGTGCTCGGCGCGGAGGCGGGCGACCCGCGCGGGCGGTACGCGGACGCGTCGATCCGGCCGTGGTTCGTGGTCTTCGACGGGGACGCCTCCGCGTACGCGGGCGGCTCCATCGACACCCGCTGGTACGCGGAGCGCCGCTACCTCGTCGTCATGACCGACGCCCACAACGTCGCCCCCGCCATCGACGGCACGCGGCCGACCGAGGCGCAGGCCAGGGAGCGCGTGGCGCTGCTCGCGGGGAAGCAGGCCAGCATCGTCTCCGCCGACTGGTACCCGCTGCCCGGCGTCCTCGCCACCGTGCTGCCGCGCGGCTGAGACCGCCGGGCCGGGGGCGTCAGGGCTGGAGCCGGACCCACACCGGCGCGTGGTCCGACCCCGCCGCGCCCCTGCGTACCGCGGGATCGCCGTCCGCCACCGACGGCAGCGCGGCCGCGGAGGCGCCCGGCGCCCCCGTGTCCGCAGACCGCACCTGGTCCAGGAGGCCGCGGCTGACCAGCACATGGTCGATGAGTTCGCGCCGGCCGGCGTGGATGCGGGAGAAGCGCCGGTCGGCCGGGATCAGCGGGGCCACGTCCCACAGCCGGGCCGCGTCGCCCTTGTCCGGGCGGTCGAAGCCGGGCGTGCCGATCTCGGACCCCGGCGGACCGAGCAGGATCTGTGTCGTCGCCGCCCCGGTCTCGTCGTTCAGGTCGCCGAGCACCGCCACCCGGTGCTCGCGGCCGTCCCCTCGCAGCAGCCGGTCGGCGAGCGCGCGCAGCGCCGTGGCCTCCGCCGCGCGCCGGTACAGGGCGTACGCGCCGTACCGGGCCCGCTCGCCCTCGTCGCGCGGCTGGAAACGGCCGCCGGGGTAGGAGAGCAGCTTCGACTTGAGGTGGCAGACGACCGCGTCGAAGAAGAACGCCCGCGTCGACACCGACACCGCGAGGAAGCCGCGCCCGGCCCGGCCCGTCGTCCGCCCCGCGTCGTCGCTCTGCACCGCGCGGAGCGGCTCCGGGAAGGCGTCCTCGTCGGTGATGACGGAGACGGGCAGGCCGGTGAGGAAGCCGACCCGGATGCCGCGGTCGTCCGCGTGCCGGGAGAGGGTGACGTGCCAGGTGCCGTCGAGGAGCCCCGCCAGGTCCTCCAGGGCGGCCGGATCGCCGACCTCCTGCACGGCGAGGACGCTCGGCCCGAGCGCGGTGACCGTCGTCGCGAGCGACGCCAGCTTCGCCTCGTAGGCGCCCTTGTCCTTGGGGCCGTACGCCCCGCCGGGCCGGTAGAGGTTCTCCAGGTTCCACGTGCCGATGATCACGACCGACTCCTCCGTCCGTCCACGAGCCCGTTCCGTGTGCCCGGCCCACGGGCGCGCCGTCCCTGCGCAGCCTGCTCGCGAAACCGGCTCCGCGACAGCCCCCCGGGATGCGCACTCGCACTACCGTGAAGAGATGACGACGCCTCCCGCACCCGGCCCCGCCGGACCGAACAGCCCGGTCCCCGCCGATCTGGTCGTCACCGGCTGCACGGCGCTGACCCACGACGCGCGGGGCGAGATCGTCTTCGTCGACGACGCGACGATCGTCGTACGCGACGGACGCATCGCCTCGGTCACGGCGGGCGCCCCCGACGACCCGCCCGCGCACGCCGCCGAACACCTCGACGGCCGCGGCACCGTCGCCCTCCCCGGCCTCGTCAACTGCCACACCCACACCCCGATGGTGGCCCTGCGCGGCCTCGCCGAGGACCTGCCGGCGCACACCTGGTTCAACGACTGGATCTGGCCCGTCGAGTCCAACCTGACCGAGCGCGTCGTCGGACTCGGCGCCCGGCTCGCCTGCGCGGAGATGATCCGCGGCGGCGTCACCACCTTCGCCGACCACTACTTCGCCATGGACGAGGTGGCCGCCGCCACCGCTCGCAGCGGCCTGCGCGCCGTCCTCGGCCAGGCCTACTTCAGCTCGCAGGGCCCCGAAGGGCGCGCCGCCTCCCTCGACTTCGCGCTCCGGCAGCGCGGCGCTGCCGACGGCCGCATCACCACCTGCCTCGCCCCGCACGCCCCCTACACCGTGGACGAGACCGACCTCGCCGCCACCGCCGAACTCGCCAGGGACCACGGCCTGCTGGTCCACATCCACGCCGCCGAGAACCGCGAGCAGACCGACAACAGCCTGGCCCGGCACGGCCGCACCCCCATCGAGATCCTGGAGCGCGCCGGCCTGCTCGACGCCGACGTCCTGCTCGCCCACACCACCGGCCTCGACACCGCCCGCGACCTGCCGGTGCTGCGCCGCGCGGGCGGCCGCGTCGCCGTCGCCTCCGCGCCCCGCGGCTATCTGAAGTTCGGCTGGGACACCACCCCCGTACGGGCGCTGCGCGAGGCGGGCGTCCCGGTGGGCCTGGCCACCGACGGCGCGGCCTCCAACAACACCCTCGACGTGTGGGAGTCGATGGCGCTCACCGCGCTCGTCCAGAAGTACGCGGAGCGCGACCCCACGTGGCTCACCGCCCGCCAGGCCCTGGACCACGCCACCCTGCAGAGCGCGCGGGCCGTCGGCCTCGGCGACGAGATCGGCTCCCTCGCCGCGGGCCGGCGGGCCGACATCGTCCTCGTCGACCTGACGGGACCGCACACCCAGCCCGTCCACGACCTCGCCGCCACCCTTGTGCACAGCGCGCGCTCGGCCGACGTGCGCACCACGATCGTGGCCGGCCGCGTCCTGATGCGCGACCGCGAACTGCTGACCCTGGACGTGCCGGAGATCGTGGGCGAGTTGACCGCCCTGCTGCCCGAACTGGTCGACCGCGGCCACGGCAGGCGGATCCAGGAGTACGAGGGGTGAGGGCCGGGCCTCCCGGGAGGGACGTGCCGCGCCGCCGGCCCACCCCGCGCTCCCGGGCGCCGCTCGAACTCCCGGTGATTTTCTGAAACTTCTTCGCGCGGGAGCGATGAGTTCCGCGAACCCCGCAGGTCCACCCTTCGCAGACGTACGCGCCCGAAGGGTGGAGGAGACAGGCCATGGGACTTCCGGACATCGTCACGCGCGGAGAGTGGACCGCCGCGCGTGAGGAGCTCCTCGCCAAGGAGAAGGCCGCCACCCGCGCCCGTGACGCGCTCAACGCCGAGCGCCGGGGGCTGCCGATGGTCGAGGTCGACAGGGAGTACTACTTCGACGGTTCGGACGGGAAGGCGACCCTGCTCGACCTCTTCGACGACAGGGACCAACTGATCGTCTACCACTTCATGTTCGCCCCGGAGTGGGACGCGGGATGCCGCAGCTGCTCCGGATTCCTCGACCAGATCGGCCACCTCGGGCATCTGCGGGCCCGCTCCACCAACTTCGTCGCCGTCTCGCGCGCCCCGTTCACCAAGCTGCTGACCTTCAAGGCCCGCATGGGCTGGACCGTGCCCTGGTTCTCGACGAACGGCGGCGACTTCAACTACGACTTCGGCGCCTCCTTCGCCGAGGAGCCCCGCGACGTGCCCGCCATCAACTGCTTCCTGCGCTACGGCGACCGCGTCTTCCACACCTACGCGACGTTCGCCCGCGGTCTCGACGGTCTCGGCTCCACCACCAGCCTCCTCGACCTCACCGCGCTCGGCCGGCAGGAGGAGTGGGAGCAGCCCGCGGGGCGGTCGTCGGTGCTCGGGGCCCCGGCGGGCAGCGCGCGCGTGCGCTACCACGACGAATACGACGACTGACGACCGACGACCGACGATCGACAGCTGACGACTGACGACTGACGAGCGTCCCTGGCGCCCGACCGGCGGCCGGGGCTCAGGGAGAACCCTGGGATATCCCCCAACTCCATCTCGGTTCGGTCACGTTGCGCGTCCTTGGCGCCGTCCCGCGCGTTCTCATCCGTACAGGGTCTTCGGACCGCGTACGGAACAGGGCAGAACGACACGGGGGACAGGGATGATGATGAACGGACGAACGGTGCTCGAACGTTTTCCCGCGGGCGGACCGCGCGGATCGTGGCCCGCGGAGGAGTTCGCGCGGGCCCGCCGGCAGGAGGGTCAGGACGCGGAGGTGGTCATGGACCTCGCCACGGACACCTTCTTGGTGACGGTCCCGGAGCCGGTGCCGACGGCGGCGTAGGGCCCGGTCATTGAGGGCCCGTGAGGGCCCCTCAGGGGTGCGGGGAACCGCGCGCCCGGCCCCCCGGAAACCGGCACCCGAACGGAAACCGGCACCCGAACAGAGACCGGCACCCGAAAAGAATCCGCCCAACCCAGCGGAGCGCTCAGGCGCTGAGCGCCCGGGACCACCCCGGCGTCGTCCCCGTCTCCCGGCACAGCGCCAGGTAGAGCGGGATCGGCGGGGTGTAGGGGACGTCGTCCGGCGGGCGGTTGATGAGCACCGGACGGCACACGGCGTCCCGCACCACCGCCCCGGCCGAGTAGTCGACGGGTGCCGGCCACTCCATGGCGACATCGGAGTCCGCGGGCACGATCCACCACCAGCGCGCCCCGTCCTCGTACACACACCCGACCCGGGGCAGCCGGGACATCACCCGGGGCCCGAAGGAGGCGGGGACCGCCACCGCGTCGCAGCCGAGCGGCTCGGTCATGCCCTCGGGCAGATCGAGCCGGGGGAGCGGCGCCGCCGACGGTGTCCCGGCGCGCCGCCGTTGCCGCGACAGCCGGACCAAGGTGGTCAGATCCAACGGCCGCACCGTACCCGCGCTCACATGCCCCCCGCCCGCATCACTGCCACGTTCGATCGATCTGTTCTACGCACACGCCGACGTCGACACCGGCGCCGTTCTCGGCAACTCCGCCCACACCGTGAGCCCGATACCGGGCCCCGCGTCGTGGACGCCCCACGCGCTGCTCACCGCGTCGACGAGAAGCAGTCCCCTCCCGTGCTCCTCGTCGGCCCCCCTGTGTACCGGGCGCGGCGTCCCTGAACCGCACCCTTCATCACGTACGGCGATGCGCAGCTTCTCCGGATCTGCGCAGAGCTCGCAGATGATCCGCCTGCTCGCGGTGTGCACCACGGCGTTGGTGACCAGTTCGGAGAGAACGAGTGCCGCCGCGTCGCAGGCGTCGTCGTCGCGCACCGCCCACCCGTCGAGCTGCGTGCGCATCAGGCGTCTGGCCTGTGCGACGGAGCCCGGACGTGGTGCGAGGGCGAAACTGACGCAGACCTCGGCGTCCTCGGGCCATGCCAGGGCGAGATCGCCGGGGCGGCCTTCGGTGGCTTCGGTTCGTAACGGCGCGGGCGGAGTCACGCTCTCCACTATCGCCCCGCCCTGAACACCTTGGCAAGGGCCACTCTGAAATGTGCACAGTGGCGTGTTCCTCCGAGACGGCGCATGGCACACTGCTCGCTACGGCTCGCGGTGCGGTGCGAGTTGAGGCAACGCGCCAGTCAGGTGGAGGTAGCAGACGTGAGCGAACCGCGGTCCGCGCCGACCGTCGGCCAGGTCGTTCTCGGTCGTCGCCTGCAGGACCTGCGCGAGAGCGCGGGCCTGAAGCGCGAGGAGGCCGCGAAGATCCTGCGCGTCGCCCCCGCCACCGTCCGGCGCATGGAGACGGCCGAGGTCGCGCTGAAGATCCCGTATCTCCAGCTGCTCCTGAAGTCCTACGGCGTCGCGGACGACGAGGCCGAGGCCTTCGTGACGCTCGCCGAGGAGGCCAACAAACCCGGCTGGTGGCAGCGGTTCCACGACATCCTGCCCGGCTGGTTCAGCATGTACGTCAGCCTGGAGGGCGCCGCCAGCCTGATCAGGTCCTACGAACCCCACTTCGTGCCCGGACTCCTGCAGACCGAGGAGTACGCGCGCGGCGTGATGCGCTCCGGCGCCATCGGCCAGACCCGGCCCGCGGACATCGAGCGGTACGTGGCGCTGCGCATGGAACGCCAGTCGCTGCTCACCCGTGCGGACGCGCCCCGGCTGTGGGTGGTGATGGACGAGACCGCCCTGCGCAGGCCCGTGGGCGACGGCGAGGTGATGCGGGACCAGATCGACCGGCTGCTCGAAGCCGCCGAACTGCCCCATGTCACCCTGCAGGTCGCGCCGTTCGCGGCGGGCCCGCACCCCGGCACGTACGGACCGTTCGTGCTCTTCCGCTTCGCCATGGCGGAGCTGCCCGACATGGTCTACAGCGAGTACCTGACCGGCGCCGTCTACCTGGACGCGCGCCGCGAGGTGGCCACCCACCTGGAGGTCATGGACCGCATGGCGGCGCAGGCCGCCACCGCACAACGCACGAAGGAGATCCTCCGGGACCTCCGCAAGGAGCTGTGACAGACATGGACCGACATCGAGCAGGAACGCGCCCCGCCGGTCCGCGTTCTCCCGGGGCCCGCGACGACTCGCGCACCGAGGCCCGCGCGGAATCCCGGATCTACAACGGCATGCCCGCCCGCGACCTCGGGACCGAGGGCTGGCACAAGCCGTGGAGCGGCGGCAACGGCGGCAACTGCCTGGAGGCCATGAAGCTGGCCGACGGCCGGGTCGCCGTGCGCCAGTCGGCCGACCCCGACGGTCCCGCCCTGATCTACACGCACGGCGAGATCACCGCGTTCATCCAGGGGGCGAAGTCGGGCGAGGCGGACTTCCTGCTGTCGTGACCCCCGCCGTCGGCCGTCCCCGTCCGGAGCCCGCCCGCCGCGCATGTTTGGAGCACGTATGACCGAATCGTCGTACATCGACACCAGCAAGCCGCACCCCGCCCGGATGTACGACTGGTTCCTCGGCGGCAAGGACAACTACCCGGTGGACGAGGAGATGGGCCGCCGGCTGGTGGCCATGGACGGGCGGGTCCTGACGACGGCGCGCGCCAACCGGGCGTTCATGCAGCGCGCCACGCGCTGGCTGGCGTCCCAGGGCGTACGGCAGTTCCTCGACATCGGCACCGGCATACCGACCGAGCCGAACCTCCACCAGATCGCCCAGGGGATCGCACCGCAGACGCGGGTCGTCTACTGCGACAACGACCCCATCGTCCTCGCGCACGCCGAGGCGCTGCTGCGGTCGACCCCACAGGGTGTCACGGAGTACATCCAGGCGGACTTCCGCGAGCCGGAGAAGATCCTCGAAGAGGCCGCGCGCGTCCTGGACATGGAGCGGCCCATCGCCCTCTCGCTCGTCGCGCTGCTGCACTTCATCGCGGACGAGGACGGCGCGTACGACCTGGTGGACCGGTTGATGCGGGCGCTGCCGCCGGGCAGCCACCTGATGGTGTCGCACGGTACGGCCGACTTCACCCCGCGGACGGCGCGGCAGGCCGCCGAGCTGTACGCGGCGCGGGGCATGACGCTGGCGCTGCGCTCGCAGGCGGAGGTGGAACGGTTCTTCGCGGAGTACGAGCTGGTGATGCCCGGCGTCGCCGTGCTCGACCGCTGGAAGCCGGAGCTGGGCGAGTGGACGCCGGCGTCGGACGAGGGGCCGACGCCGGGGTACGGGGGCGTGGCGCGCAAGCGGTGAGCCGCTGCTCCGGCGGGTCTTGAGGGCGGCGGGCCGCTGCTCCGGCGTGCTGACCCGCGGCGCGTATTCCCGTGGTGCACAGGCGAGTTGACGCACTCACCCGGCCGACCGGGTGGTGCCCGGCCGTCACCGCGGCGGCGGTGGCGTGGCGGGGGCCACGGTCGCCCTTCGGTGGCCGGCCCGCCGCTCACACCGTCATCGGCCGGTCGTACGGCGTGATCGGACTCGGCAGCTCCGTGGCACCCGTCAGCCAGCGGTCCACCGCCGCCGCGACCGCGCGGCCCTCCGCGATGGCCCATACGACCAGCGACTGGCCGCGCGCCGCGTCGCCCGCCGCGAAGACGCCGGGGACGTTGGTCGCGAAGTGCGCGTCGCGGGCGAGCACACCGCGCCCGTCCAGCTCCGCGCCCAACTGCTGGAGCAGGCCGCCCGCCGCGCGGTCGGGCCCGGAGAAGCCGAGCGCGAGCAGCACCAGGTCGACCGGAAGTACCCGTTCCGTGCCCGGCACGGGGCGCCGGTCCGCATCGACCTCCGTCAGGTGCAGCGCCCGCACCCGCCCCGCCGCGTCGCCGCTGAACCGCAGCGTGGACGCCGCGAACAGCCGCGCGTCGGCGTCCGCGACGGGCGCGGTCCGCAGCCGGCCGGCTTCCTCGTGCGCCGCGGAGAGCCGGTAGATCCTCGGATACGTGGGCCAGGGCTCCGCACTCTCGTCGCGCGCCTCGCCGGGGCGCGCGTAGATGTCCAACTGCGTGACGGACGCGGCCCCTTCGCGCACCGCCGTGCCCAGACAGTCGGCCCCGGTGTCGCCCCCGCCCACGATGACGACGTGCCGGCCCGCGGCGCTCAGCGGCGAGAGGGCGAGGTCCCCCTGGCACACCCGGTTGGCGAGCGGCAGATACGCCATGGCCTGCTCGACGCCCTCCAGTTCGCGCCCCGGCGCGTCCAGCTCCCGCCACGCCGTGGCGCCGACGGCGAGCACCACCGCGTCGTGACGGCTCCGCAGCTCGGCGGCGGCCACGTCCCGGCCCACCTCCGTCGACGTCCGGAACCGCACCCCCTCCGCGGTCAACTGCCCGACCCTGCGCTCCAGATGGTGCTTCTCCATCTTGAACGCGGGGATCCCGTACCGCAGCAGCCCGCCGGGCAGGTCGTCCCGCTCGTACACCACGACCGTGTGCCCGGCCCGCGTCAGCTGCTGCGCGGCGGCGAGGCCCGTCGGACCCGACCCCACCACGGCGACGGTCCTGCCGGAGAGACGCTCCGGGGGCCGCGGCGGGGCGAGACCGTCGGCCCAGATGTGGTCGGCGATCGCCACCTCGACGTTCTTGATGGTCACCGCGGGCTGGTTGATCGCGAGGACGCAGCCCGCCTCGCACGGCGCGGGGCAGAGCCGCCCGGTGAACTCGGGGAAGTTGTTCGTGGCGTGCAACCGTTCCGCCGCCGCGTGCCAGTCGGCGCGCGAGACCAGGTCGTTCCACTCCGGGATCAGATTGCCGAGCGGGCATGCCTGGTGGCAGAAGGGCACGCCGCAGTCCATGCAGCGGTCCGCCTGCCGCTCGACGATCGGCAGCAGTGCGCCGGGGACGTACACCTCGTCCCAGTCCCTGACCCGCTCCTCGACGGGGCGGCGCGGCCATTCCTCGCGGGGGGTGGTGAGAAAGCCCTTGGGGTCGGCCATGGCGCCGTCTCCCTTGCGGCCGTGCGCGGACGGGTGCCGCGCCGTGTCTCCTCACGTAGGCCACCACGTGCGGACGCGTGCGCACCTTCTGCGCGGGCTTTCTGCCACCGTACGACGGGTCGCGACACTCGGCACGTGCGGCGCGTGGGGGGGCGAGTGTGGCGCGGTGCGGGCCCGAGGCCGAGCTCAGGCCGGGCGACGCAACGGTCAGGTCAGCTCAGCTCAGCCCCAGGATGAAGCAGGCCGTCGCGGCGAGCGCGGCGGCCCCGCGGACGTGGTTCCACGCGGTCCACTCGCGGACGTACGACCTCCAGTAGGCCGCGCCCTCCACGCTCTCCGCGTCCACCTTCGCGAGGGCGTCGTTGCGCGGGATGTTCGCCACGACGGTCACCCCGAACGCGCCGAAGAGATACAGCGCGCTGCCGAGCAGCAGCTCGACCCTGCCGTCGTCGGGCCAGAGCACGAACGTCACCACGGCGAGCACCGCACAGAGCCCGGTCGCCCCCAAAAAGACCGCCATGAACGCCGGGGTGACCGCCGCGACGTTGATCCGGTTCATCGCGGCGATGCCCTGGACCGGCGGCAGCGCGGCGAGCCCCTTCATCACGAACGTCGAGAACGCGACGAACACGCCGGCGGCGAGCCCGCAGGCGAGCGCCCCGAGCACGGTGAGCACGAAGTACGGACCGTCGATCATGGCAACTCCCGTGATGATGGGGCGAGTTCATTCCGCTGTGGGGCGGAAACGGTTACGGCGCGGCGGGCCGGGCAGCGATCATGCGGCGCGGCCCCGCGTCACCACAAGTCAATTCGCACCGGCCCGCCCCGGCCATACGCGACGCTCGCGCCCCCATACGCCGCCGTCTCCGGCCGCGCCCGCCACCCGGCATCATGGGCCCGTGCGACTCGAACCGATCACGTGGGAACGACTGTCCGACACCCTCGCCGACCGTCTGCTCGACCTGAAACCGGCCGACGGCGGCGCCTGGCCGCGGGTGGCGTTCGACGGGGCACCGGCCGGCGGCACCGGCGACCTGGCGCGCAAGGTGGCCGACGCGCTGCGGCTGCGCGGGCGCGACTCGCTCGTGGTCCCGACGGAGGGCTTCCTGCGACCCGCGTCACTGCGGTTCGAGTACGGGCACCAGGACGTGGAGGCGTACTACAGCGGGTGGTTCGACACGGGCGCGCTGTGGCGCGAGGTCCTCGGGCCGCTCGACCCCGGCGGCACCGGGCGGATCCTGCCCGACCTGTGGGACCCGGTGGCCGACCGCGCGACCCGCAGTCCGTACGCACAGCTGCCGCCCGGCGGAGTGCTGTTGCTGCACGGCCCGCTGCTGCTCGGCCACTGGTTCCCGTTCGATCTGACCGTCCACGTGCGGCTGTCGCCCGGCGCCCTGCGGCGGCGCACCGCCGAGGACGAGCGGTGGACCCTGCCGGCCTTCGAACGGTACGAGACCGAGGTGGATCCGTCGGCCGCGGCCGATGTGGTGGTACGGGCGGACGACCCCCGGCACCCGGCGTGGAGCGGCTGACCCGGGCCGCACCGGCTCCCCGGACGCGTCCCGCGCGCATCGAACACGTCCCGCGCGCACCGGACGCGTGCCGATCACTCCGGATGCGTGCCGCCCGGGGCGCCGCGAGAATGAAGGGCGCCGGGACCAGCGGCGCCTCCGCGCCGCACCGGACACTGCCCGGCCACGGGAGGTAGTGATGACCACCGCCGCAGACATCATGCACCGGGGTGCCCAGTGGATCCCGAAGCACGAGACCCTGGACCGCGCCGCCCAGCTGATGCGCGAACTCGACGTGGGCGCGCTGCCCATCAGCGACGAGAACGAACGGCTCTGCGGCATCCTCACCGACCGCGACATCGTCGTCGGCTGTGTGGCCATGGGGCACGACCCGGCCCGGATCACCGCGGGCGAGATGGCCCGGGGCACGCCGCGCTGGATCGCCGCGGACGCGGACGTCGACGAGGTCCTGCGCGAGATGCAGGGCCACCAGATCCGCCGGCTGCCGGTGATCGAGAACAAGCGGCTGGTCGGCATGATCAGCGAGGCCGACCTGGCCGCCCACCTCACCGACGACCAGCTCGCGAGCTGGGTCGAGAGCGTGTACGCGAAGGGTTGAGCGTCCGCGTGAAGAGGCTGACCGCCCAGGTGAAGGGCTGAGGCGGACGACGAGCCGCCCTTCCGCTCACAGCCAGCCGTTGCGCCGGAACCCGCGGTAGAGCGCGAAACAGGCCGCCCCGATCAGGGCCATGACGATCTCGTAGCCGTACTGCCAGTGCAGTTCGGGCATGTGGTCGAAGTTCATGCCGTACATGCCGCAGACCATGGTTGGCACCGCGACGACCGCCGCCCAGGCCGTGATCTTCCGCATGTCCTCGTTCTGCGCGACGGTGACCTGCGCGAGGTGCGCCTGAAGGATCGAGTTCAGCAACTCGTCGAAGGAGGCGATCTGTTCGGTGGCCCGCTTCAGGTGGTCGTCGACGTCCCGGAAGTACGCCTGTATCTGCGGGGCGATGGGCCGCATCGGCTGGGTGGCGAGCACTTGGAGCGGGCGGCCGAGCGGCACCACCGCCCGCTTCAGTTCGAGCAGTTCGCGCTTGAGCTGGTAGATGCGGCCCGGGTCGGTCCGCGCGCCGTCCGGGGCGAACACGTCGGTCTCGACCTGGTCGATGTCCGCCTGCACCGCGTCGGTCGCCGCCAGATAGTCGTCGACGACCTGGTCCGCGATGGCGTGCAGCACCGCGGCGGGACCCTGGGCGAGCTGCTCGGGGGTGGCCTCCAGCTCCTCGCGCAGCGGCCCGAGCGAGCCGTGCCGGCCGTGCCGGACGGTGATGACGAACTCCCGTCCGAGGAAGACCATGATCTCGCCGGTGTCCACCACCTCGCTGGTCGCGGTCAGTTCGGTGTGTTCCACGTAGCAGACGGTCTTGAACACGGCGAACAGCGACTGGTCGTACCGCTCCACCTTCGGGCGCTGGTGGGCGTGGACCGCGTCCTCCACCGCGAGGGGGTGCAGACCGAAGAGCTCGGCGACGTCGGCGAACTCCTCCTCCGTCGGCTCGTGCAGCCCCAGCCAGACGAAGCCGTCGCGGCTCCTGCGGACGCACTCCACGGCCTCGACCAGATCGCGGCCCGGATCCTGCCGCACCCCCGCCCGGTACGTCACGCAGTTGACCACCGACGAACCCAGCGGGGAGCGGGCCGGGTGGCTCAGGTCGACCCGGGTGCCGCGCCGGGCCAGCCGCGCCACCTTCCTGAGGCCGCCGACCTTGCGCAGCCCGCCGACCTTGCGCAGGCTCCCGACCTTGCGCAGATTGCCTGCCATCGACATGTGGGCTCCTCGCGGTGACGACTGCGTGCGGTACGGCGTTGCGTGCGTGATGACCTGGCGTGCCAGTCTGCCAGGACGTTCCGGCACGCCGCCAAGGCCTGTGGGAACGGAGGACTCCGTTCCGTATTGCCCGGTTCTGCCTCCCGGGAGCAAGCGGGACAACCGGGGATGATCACGACATGACGCAAATCGACGGTCATCTCCTCGACCCCCGGCGGTACGCCGGTCCTCGCCAGCTCTCCGACCACCGGCAGCTCTCCGACTCCCGGCAGTCCACGGCACGGTCGCGCTCCGACGCCTTCGCCGCCCTCTTCGACCCCACGACGTTCGGGCACATCGAGCGTCTCGGCATCGGCCCCGGCTGGCGGTGCTGGGAGGTCGGGGCGGGCGGCACGTCCGTCATCACCTGGCTCGCCCGGCGGGTCGGCCCCACGGGCCGGGTCCTGGCGACCGACATCGACACGTCCTGGCAGACCCGGGCGGCGCGCTCGCCGCTGGAGGTCCGGATCCACGACGTCGCCGCCGACGAGCCGCCCGGCGGCGGCTACGACCTGGTGCACGCCCGGCTGGTCCTGGCCGACGTGTCCGACCGCGAGCGCGCGCTGGCGTCGATGCTCAAGGCGCTGCGGCCCGGCGGCAGACTGCTGATCGAGGAACCCGACCTGGCGCTCCAGACGCTGGCCTGCCCCGACGAGCAGGGCCCCGCCGAGGAGTTGGCGAACCGGCTGCGACAGCAGACGCGCACGCTGCTCGCGCGGCGCGGCGCCGACATCGCGTACGGGCGCGGCGTGCCCCGGCTGCTGCGCGAGGCGGGCCTGCACCGGGTGGAGTCCGACGTGTACTTCCCGCTCTCGTCTCCCGCGTGCGTGGCACTGGAGACGGCGACGCTCCAGGACCTCCGCCAGGACCTGACCGCGACGGGGCTCGCCACGGGGGAGGAGATCGACCACCACGTGGCGAACATCGCGACCGGCACGGTGGACCTGGCGGCGCCGCCGCTGATCTCGACGTGGGGGAGGAAGGGCTAGCGAGTGCGGGCCGGGCCGGGCGGGGTGGGTCGTCGCGGTCTCAGGGGCCCGGCGGTCTGCCGCCGACGCGGCTCACCGCCCGCGCGCCCGCGCCGCACCCCGCCACCGCCGCCTCGCGTAGCCCCGCGCCGGCCAGACGCGCCGCGAGGAACGCCCCGGTGAACGCGTCGCCCGCCCCCGTCGAGTCGCGCACCCGCGCGGGCCGTGCGGGCGCCCGGCCCAGCACCTCGCCGCCCCGGGCCACCAGCGCGCCCTCCGCGCCCAGCTTGACCACCACCGAGGGGAAGCGGTGACTCAGCTTCGAGGCCGCGTCGGCCGGATCGGACAGGCCGGACAGCAGCTCCGCCTCGTCCCGGCTCGGCAGCAGCGTCGCCGCTCCGTCCACCGCGGAGAGGAACCGCTCCACGCCCGTCTCCGCGAGGAACCCCGTCGACGCGGGGTCCACACTGACCGGCACCCCACGGGCGCGGGCGGACGCGAGCGCCGCGCGGGCCGCCGCCCGGCTCGGCTCCGCGAAGAACAGGTAGCCGGACAGATGCAGCAGGGCCACCCCGTCGAGCAGCCCGGGCGACCAGTCGGCGGGGGAGAGGCGCAGCGCCGCGCCGCTGTCGGTGAGGAAGGTCCGCTCCGCTCCGGCGCCGCCGTCCACCAGACAGATCACCGTCCCCGTCGGCGCCTCGGCGTCCACGACGAGGCGGGGTCGTACCCCCGCGCGCGTGAGCGCGGCCTCGTGCCACGCCACGGCATCGGCGCCGACCCGGCCGAGGAGCCGCACCTGCGCGGTGCCCGACCGCGCCGCCCAGCACGCCACGTTGGCGCCCGCGCCGCCCGGCACGGTACGGATGGCGGCGGCCGTGTCGGTGCCGGGCGTGAGTGCCGTACGGTGCCGGGCCACGATGTCCGTGACGACGTCCCCGACGACGAGCAGCGCCCCGTCCCGCGCCGCCGTCACCGTCCCGCCCACGAGCCCGCGATCCGTCACCGTCCCGTCCACGCGCCCGCGATCCGCCCCGCGAGGCGGGCGTTGCCGCGGACCGCGGCGAGGTTGGCCTCCAGGGACGCGCCACCGGTGCGCCGCACCAACTGCTCCAGCAGGAACGGCGTGATCGCCTGCCCCGTGATGCCCCGCTCCTCGCACTCCCGCAGCGCCTCGTCGAGCACGCACGCGTGCAGGAGGGGATCCAGCTGCTGCTCCTGAGGGACCGGGTTGGCCACGATCAGCGCCGCGTCCGGACCGCCGAGCACGTCCTGCGCCCGCATCGCCTCCGCCGCCTCCGCGGGCGTCCGCAGCGTCCACTGCACCGGGTGGCCGGAGTCGGCGAGATAGAAGCCGGGAAAGCGGTCGGTCCCGAAGCCGGCCACCGCGACGCCCAGCGTCTCCAGCCGCTCGAGCGTCGCCGCCACGTCCAGGATCGACTTCACGCCCGCGCACACGACCGTGATCCTGGTGCGGGCCAGCAGCCCCAGGTCGGCCGACTCGTCCTGGGTCCGCGTCCACTGCCGGTGCACACCGCCGAGTCCGCCCGTGGCGAAGACCCGGACGCCCGCGCGCGCGGCGAGCAGCGCCGTCGCCGAGACCGTCGTCGCCCCGCTCGCGCCCGTCGCAACGGCGAGCGGCAGATCGCGGTGGCCCAGCTTGCGGATGCCGTCCTCGTTCGCGACCCGGCCCAACTGGTCCTGGTCGAGGCCGACATGGGGGACGCCGTCGAGGACCGCGATGGTCGCGGGGACGGCGCCCTCCTCCCGGACGGCCGCTTCGAGCTCCTGAGCCACCCGCAGATTGCGTGGCCGCGGCAGGCCGTGCGCGATGATCGTCGACTCCAGGGCCACCACGGGACGCAGATCCGCGACCGCCGTCCTCACCTCGTCGGACACCACCAGCACGGGCCTGCCTCCAGTCAGTCGGTCGGTCGAACGGTCTGTCGCTCTCTCGCTCTGTCGGTGCTCTCGGTGCTGTCAGTGCTGTAGGTGCTGTCGGGCTCGTCGGTTCCCTCGGGGCTTTTCGTCTCCCTCTCATCCCTGGCGGGCCGCACGCCCTGCCAAACCCCCGCGGCCGGGCTGCCGCGCAGCCCCGGCTAGGGTGACCGGCCATGACCACGAATGATCAGACTGTTCCGTCTTTTGCCGTGCACATTCCGGATGTCGACCTGGAGATCGAACCGCTCGACCCGGAGCAGATCGTCTCCGGTGACCCGGTGGTGACCGGCAAGGTGCTCTGGGAGTCCGCCGACGGCAAGCAGCTGCGCGGCATCTGGCAGATCACGCCGGGCGTGGTCACCGACACCGAGGCCAACGAGCTGTTCGTGGTGGTCAGCGGGCGTGCCACCGTCGGGGTCGAGGGCGGCGACACCCTGGAGGTCGGACCGGGCGACGCCGCGGTGCTGCGCGAGGGCGACCGCACCACCTGGACCGTGCACGAGACGCTGCGCAAGGCGTACCACATCACGCTCCCCTGACCGGGCGACCAGGCGACCGGGCGCCGAGTGACGGCCGGCCGATCGACCGGCCGTACGCCACCTGTGCCCACCCGCCGGCAGCCGTGCCGTCAGGCCTTCTTGACGGCCCTGCGGACCGCGAGCGCGGCCATCGGCAGCAGGACGCAGACGCCGACGAGGTTGAGCCAGCCGTAGCTCGCCCGCGCCACGATCAGGCCCGCGGCGGCGCCACCGATGCCCGCCGCCGCGTTCATGGTCAGGTCCGACAGACCCTGCACGGCGGCCCGGGCGGGCGGCGGCACCGAGTCGGTGAGCAGCGCCGAGCCCGACACCAGGCCGGCGGACCAGCCGAGACCGAGGACGAAGAGCCCCGCCGCGGTCTGCCCGTGACTGGCCCCCGCCGTCCCGGCCAGCAGCGCGGCACAGCTCAGCAGCCCCACCGCGAGGCCGATCACGGAGAGCCGGCCGAACCGGTCGGCGAGCCACCCCATCACCGGCGAGAACGCGTACATGCCCGCGATGTGACCGCTGATGACCAGCCCGACCAGTTGCAGACTCGCGCCGTGGTGCCCCAGGTCGACCGGGGTCATCACCATGATCGAGACCATCACCGTGTGCGAGGCGGCCACCGTCACCAGGGCGAGCCGGGCCATCGGTGACGCGGCCACCGCGGCGATCCCGGCCTTCAGCGAACGGCTCCGCACGGTCCCGCTGTCCTGCGGGGCCAGCGCGCGGGCGGTCAGCAGCGGGTCGGGCCGCAGCAGCACCGCCACCACCAGCGCGGCGAGCGCGAAGATCCCCGCGGCGAAGAGGAAGGGGCCCGCCTCCTCGGGGATCGAGGTGCCGGTGAAGACCCGGCTCGCGGGCGCGGCGATGTTCGGACCGAGGACGGAGCCGATCGTGGTGGCCCAGATGACGTGCGAGATGGCCCGGCCGCGCCGGTCGGGTTCGACGAGGTCGGCCGCCGCGAACCGCGCCTGCAGCGTGGCCAGCGACCCCGCCCCGAAGGCCGCCATGCCGAGCAGCAGCAGGGCGAAGCTCTCCACCACCGAGGCCAGCACCACGAGCCCCGCGCCCGCCGCGCCGATCACGTATGCGAGGACGAGCCCCGCGCGCCGCCCGCGCGCGTTCATCAGCGCGGCGAGCGGCAGCGAGAGCAGCGCCGTGCCCGCCACAGAGGCGGTCGGCGCGAGGCCCGACAGCGCCTCCGTACCGCTCACGTCGGTCGCCAGCATCGGCGCGAGGGCGATGCCGATCGGCACGCCCAGCCCACCCAGTATCTGACCGGCGATCAACACCGCGTTCGTGCGGCGGCGCAGCGCGGGCAGCGCCTCCGGCGTGGGTATGTCAGGGGCGTCGACGGTCGAAGTCACTGACGCAGTGTGCCAGTGCGCTCCCACGCGCGGAACACGGCCGCCGCGGGCGGTTCCCGGGACCGCGGGCAGGACGGCACGGACCCGGCGCGTGACTCAGAACAACGGCTGCGGCAGGACCCCCTCCAGGGCGAGCAGGTGCCGCTTCGTCTCCAGGCCGCCGCCGAAGCCGCCGATGCCGCCGTCGCGCTCCACCACGCGGTGACAGGCCACCACCACGGGCAGTGGGTTGGCACCCATCGCCATGCCGACGGCCTGGGCCGCGCCGGGCTGGCCGACACGGCGGGCCAGGTCGCCGTAGCCCACCACGGTGCCGTACGGCACGCCGGAGGCGAGCTCGCGCAGCACCTGGCGGTTGAAGCCCGATATCAGGCGCCAGTCCAGCGGCAGCTCGAAGTCGCGCCGCCGGCCCGCGAAGTACTCCCCGAGCTGACGCACCGGATCGGCGAGCAGGGGGGAGTCCGGCGCGTGGAGCGGCTCGGTGCCCAGACGGGCACCGAGCCGCTCCAGGGCCTTGTCGCGCACCGCGTCGGTGGCGTGGAAGACCACGGTGACCAGGCCCTCCCCGGTCGCGGCGAGCAGCAGGGGACCGATGTCGCTGTCGACGACGGCCCACACGGCCGCCCGCGGGTCCTGCGCAGTGGCGTTCATGCCGACCACCGTACGACCGGCCACTGACAACGCGGCCCGTCAGCCCTCGCGCAGCGCCTTGCGGACCACGTCCGGCGTGTTGGTGATGATGCCGTCCACGCCGAAGCCCGCCGCCCGCACCGTGCTCGCGGCGTCGTTGACGGTCCAGGTGAAGATCTCCAGCGGCTTGTGGTGCGGCCCCTTCACGGCGTGCAGCGCCGAGACGTAACCGGCCGAGATGGTCGTGTGCGACGCGTTGATCTGGTCGGCGAACTTCGCGTACCGCGGCAGCTCGGCGACGGCGGGCGTGCCGAGGAAGCCGGTCTTCACGTCCGGCCGCAGCGCGTGCACCTTCTTCACACTGTCCGCGCTGAAGCTCTGGACGACCAGTTTGTCCTTGACGTGGCCGCGGTCGAGCCAGCCCTCCTTGCGCAGCAACCGCAGTCCCTGCTGCTCGATGCCGGGGTACAGCTCGGGCCTCTTGAACTCGAAGACCAGGCTCTGGTGGTTGTGCGACACCCGCCGCATGTACTGCTTCAGGGTCGGTACCCGCTGGCCCGCGTACTTCGGGCTGAACCAGCTGCCCGCGTCGAGCCGGGCGATCTCCGCCGCGGTGAAGTCCTTGACGTTCCACGGTGCCCGGCCGGGGAAGACCTCCTCGACGTTCGTCGTCCGCTTCAGGGTGTCGTCGTGCACGATCACCAGCTCGCCGTCCTTGGTCCGCTGGACGTCGTTCTCCACCCAGCGGAACCCCATGTCGCGGGCCTTGTCTATCGCCGCGAGGGTGTTCTCGGGCGCGTAGGCGGAGGCGCCGCGGTGGGCGACGACGACAGGGCTGTGGTGCTTCGGGGCGCTCGGCGCCGAGGGGGTCCGCGCGGTGGCGGAGGCGGTGGGCAGGGCGAGCACACCGGCTCCGAGCAGGGCGGCGGCGGTGACGGCAGCGCGTGCGTACACGGGTACTCCTCGCGTCGTGAGATCGCGGACCGGTCGAGAGTGACAGTCGGCGGCCAACGCGAGACAGGTGCAGGATGGCCACAGGTTGAACGAAGTCGTCAAAGTCGAGGACCCCGCGCGTGGGGAACGCGATTCTTTGCCGGAAAATCGTTCGTGCGTTCCGGCGTGAGCTTTACTCTCAGCCTCAGCCGACGGCCTTTCAGACGGTCGCCGGCCGGGGGTGCATGGAACGCTTTCATGGTATTTGGGCACAACAGGTGGAAGGGCTACCGCGCATGCAGGGCACGGTCGACGGGTTCAGCTACGGAGTCGTCACACCGGTGGTGGCCTACGTCATGGCCTGCCTGGGAGGGGCGCTCGGCCTGCGCTGCACGACCAGATCGCTGCTCGTCGCCCACTCCTGGCGGCCCGGCTGGCTGGCGCTCGGCTCGGGCGCCATCGGCTCCGGCATCTGGACCATGCACTTCGTGGCGATGATGGGCTTCACCGTCGAGGAGGCCCCGATCCACTACGACAAGCCCCTCACCTTCGCGAGCCTCGCCGTCGCGATCCTGATGGTCGGCATCGGCATCTTCATCGTCGGCTACCGCGGCGCCACAGGCACCGCTCTCTTCACCGGGGGCACCATCACGGGCCTCGGTGTGGCCTCGATGCACTACCTGGGAATGGCCGGTATGCGTCTGCGCGGGACGCTGGAGTACAACACGCTGACCGTCGCCGCGTCCGTGGTGATCGCCATGGTCGCCGCGACCGCCGCTCTCTGGGCGGCCGGACAGGTCAGGGGCATCGCCTGGAGCCTGGGCGCGAGCCTCGTCATGGGCCTGGCCGTGAGCGGCATGCACTACATGGGGATGGCGGGGCTCAGCGTCCATCTGCACGGCTCGGACGCCGCGCCGCCCGGCGACTCGTCCGCCGAGATCCTCGCGCCCATGATGATCGGGCCGCTCGCCTTCCTGCTCCTCGCGGGCGTGATCGTGATGTTCGACCCGCTGATGGTCATGGGCGGCCAGGCGGACGTCAGGAACCCCGCGAACGGCGCCCGCACCCGCCAGTCCTACCCCGTCCCGCGCTCGGGCGACCGCCACGTGCCGCCGGCCCGCCGCAGCAGGACCAGGCCCCGCCCCCGCACCCGCCCCGGCTCCCGCACCCCGCAGAACTGGTGAGCGCCCACCACGGGTGAGCGCCCCCGGACCCGCCGCGCGAGGCCGCTGAGCGGCCGATCCGCCCCGGTTGTCAGTGGGGGGTCGTACGGTTGATTCCATGCGGCCCGTATCCAAGATCGAACGCACGGTGGCACCCTTCGAGGTCGTCAGTCCGTACCAGCCCAGCGGTGACCAGCCGGCGGCCATCGCCGAGCTGGACCGACGCATCCGCGCCGGCGAGAAGGACGTCGTCCTCCTCGGCGCGACCGGCACCGGCAAGTCGGCCACCACCGCGTGGATGATCGAGAAGCTCCAGCGCCCCACCCTGGTGATGGCGCCGAACAAGACGCTGGCCGCCCAGCTGGCCAACGAGTTCCGCGAGCTGCTGCCGAACAACGCCGTGGAGTACTTCGTCTCGTACTACGACTACTACCAGCCCGAGGCGTACGTCCCGCAGTCGGACACCTACATCGAGAAGGACTCCTCGATCAACGAGGAGGTCGAGCGCCTGCGCCACTCGGCCACGAACTCACTGCTGACCCGCCGTGACGTGGTCGTGGTCGCCTCGGTCTCCTGCATCTACGGCCTCGGCACCCCCCAGGAGTACGTGGACCGCATGGTCCCGCTCAAGGTCGGCGAGGAGATCGACCGCGACCAGCTGCTGCGCCGCTTCGTCGACATCCAGTACACGCGCAACGACCTGGCGTTCACCCGTGGCACCTTCCGCGTCCGCGGCGACACCATCGAGATCTTCCCGGTCTACGAGGAGCTGGCCGTCCGCATCGAGATGTTCGGTGACGAGATCGAGGCGCTCTCCACCCTCCACCCGCTCACCGGCGAGGTCATCAGCGACGACGACCACCTGTACATCTTCCCGGCCTCGCACTACGTGGCGGGCCCGGAGCGCATGGAGAAGGCGATCAACGGCATCGAGAAGGAGCTCGCCGAGCGCCTCCCCGAGCTGGAGAAGCAGGGCAAGATGCTGGAGGCCCAGCGGCTGCGCATGCGCACCACGTACGACCTGGAGATGCTCCGCCAGATCGGCTCCTGCTCCGGCGTCGAGAACTACTCGATGCACTTCGACGGCCGCGAGCCCGGCACCGCCCCGCACACCCTCATCGACTACTTCCCGGAGGACTTCCTCCTGGTCCTCGACGAGTCGCACGTCACGGTCCCCCAGATCGGCGCGATGTACGAGGGCGACGCCTCCCGCAAGCGCACCCTCGTCGACCACGGCTTCCGGCTGCCCTCCGCCCTGGACAACCGCCCGCTGAAGTGGGAGGAGTTCCTCGGCCGGATCGGACAGACGGTCTACCTCTCGGCGACCCCGGGGAAGTACGAGCTCTCGCGCGGCGACGGCTTCGTCGAGCAGATCATCCGCCCCACCGGCCTCGTCGACCCCGAGGTCGTCGTCAAGCCCACCGAGGGCCAGATCGACGACCTGGTGCACGAGATCCGTACGCGCACCGAGAAGGACGAGCGCGTCCTGGTCACCACGCTCACCAAGAAGATGGCCGAGGACCTCACCGACTACTTCCTGGAGCTGGGCATCCAGGTCCGCTACCTCCACAGCGACGTCGACACCCTGCGCCGCGTCGAGCTCCTGCGCGAGCTGCGCGCCGGTGAGTACGACGTGCTGGTCGGCATCAACCTCCTCCGCGAGGGCCTCGACCTGCCGGAGGTCTCCCTGGTGGCGATCCTCGACGCCGACAAGGAGGGCTTCCTGCGCTCGGGCACCTCCCTGATCCAGACCATCGGCCGCGCGGCGCGCAACGTCTCCGGCCAGGTCCACATGTACGCGGACAAGGTCACCCCGGCGATGGAGAAGGCCATCGACGAGACCAACCGCCGCCGGGAGAAGCAGATCGCGTACAACAAGGAGAAGGGCATCGACCCGCAGCCCCTCCGCAAAAAGATCAACGACATCGTGTCGGCGATCGCGCGCGAGGAGGTCGACACCGAGCAGCTCCTCGGCACCGACTACCGCAAGCCGAAGGCGGGCAAGGGCGCCAAGGCTCCCGTGCCCGCACTCGGCGGCGACGCGGGCAAGGCGGCCGAGCCCGCCAAGGGCAAGACGAAGGCGAAGGGCAAGAAGGGCGCGGAGACGGTCCCGACCGACCGCCCCGCGGCCGAACTGGCCGAGCAGATCGAGGAGATGACCGAGCGGATGCGCGCGGCCGCCGCCGACCTCCAGTTCGAGATCGCCGCCCGACTGCGCGACGAGGTCTCGGAGATGAAGAAGGAGCTCCGCCAGATGCGGGAGGCGGGCCAGGCCTAGCGGTGTCCCGTCCCACCCGCGGGACGGGTGGGACGAGCCCCGGGGGAGGGGCGGGACGGCCGACCGGACGGTCTGTTGCAAGACCGCCACAAAGTGCCGCCCGGAGTGCTGCGCCCCAGGTGGCGGTGCATAGGGTGCTGGGCAACCGCAAGAGGCGGTTGCCCAGGCAGTTCGAGAGGGGACAGCGCGTGACGGTCAACATGACCAAGGGTCAGGCCATCAGCCTGCAGAAGGACGACGGGGGCGCCCTGACCGCGGTGCGCATGGGACTGGGGTGGCAGGCCGCCCCGCGCCGGGGACTGTTCGGCACACGGACGCGCGAGATCGACCTGGACGCGTCGGCGGTGCTGTTCGCCGACAAGCAGCCGGTCGACGTCGTGTTCTTCCGCCACCTGGTCAGCGACGACGGCTCGGTGCGGCACACCGGCGACAACCTCGTGGGCGGCGTCGGCCAGGGCGGGGACGACGAGGCGATCCTCGTCGACCTCCAGCGCGTTCCCGTCCACATCGACCAGATCGTCTTCACGGTGAACTCCTTCACCGGCCAGACCTTCCAGGAGGTGCAGAACGCGTTCTGCCGCCTCGTCGACGAGACCAACGGCCAGGAGCTGGCCCGCTACACGCTGGACGGCGGCGGCCAGTACACCGCGCAGATCATGGCGAAGGTCCACCGCGCGGGCGCCGGCTGGCAGATGACGGCCATCGGCAACCCGGCCAACGGCCGCACCTTCCAGGACCTGATGCCGTCCATCCTGCCGCACCTGTGAGCACGCCCCCGCACCGCGCCTGACGGCGACGACCGCCCGTCCGCACGACGTACGCGGTGCGCGGGAGGACATACGTGGTACGGGGTGCCGTCGGCATCAGGGCGCCGGCGAACCACCGGGTCCGAGCGGAGTACCGGGCCCCGCCGAAGTACGAGGCACGAGCGAAGCACGGGGGCTCGACGGGAGCCCTTTCGAGGGGGAACGAACGCGATGACGGCCGAGCTGGTGCGGGGACAGAACCACCCGCTTCCCGAAAACCGCCTGGAGATCCGCGTGTCCGCGGGCAAGCCGGTCGTCGCGGGCGCCACGCTCGGCGACGAGCGGGGCCGGGTCCGCGGCGTGGAGTGGGTCGCCCACCCCGGGTCGCCCACCCTGCCGGGCCTCGAGGTCTCCCGGCAGGCGGCGGCCGACCACCGCCTCGCCGTGGATCTCGACGCCATGCCGGACACCGTCCACCGGATCAGCGTGCTGCTCGCCCTGCCGGCCGGCGTGGGGGGCCCGGTCAGCTTCCGTGCCCTCGCCGCCCCCTTCGTCGCGGTCACCGCGCTGGACGGCACCGAGGTCGCCGGTTACACGCTCACCGACCTGGACACCGAGTCCGCCGTCGTCGCCCTGGAGCTCTACCGCCGCCAGGGCGCCTGGAAGGTCCGCGCGGTCGGCCAGGGGTACGCGGGCGGCCTCGCCGAGATGCTCACCGACCAGGGGCTGCCAGAGGCGCGCGAGCTGGCGGCCTCGATCGACGACGCGGTCGCCCGGGGCCTGGCCCGCTCCGTGGCCGCCCCGCCGCAGCGCTCCACCGACGACACCCACGTACGCACCGGGTCCCCGGCCCAGGCTCAGGCCCCGGCCCCGGCCCCGGCCCAAGCTCAGGGCCGGACCGCGCCCCAGCCGGACCACCCGCTCCACCCCGACCACCCCGCCGACGACACACCGCCCCCGCCCCCAGCCCCGCCGGCCGACCCCCCGAGCGCCGCCGCTCCCGTCGACTACACCCACCCGAGCCGCCGCACCACCGCGCCTCCCACGCCCCCGCCCACCGCGCCCCCGGCCGCGCCCGGGCAGCCCGCCCGGCCCGTCGCCGGGGACGCCACCGGCTGGTCGATGGAGGAGCGGCTCTACAACCAGGTGTGGGGCATGTTCGAGGACCTGGCCCGCACCACCGCCGCGTACCGCAGCGCCGTCGACTTCGCCGACTCCCGCAGGGAACAGGAGCTCGACAAGGCCCTGTCCGACCCGCGCAGCCGCATCGGCGGCGCCGGTGACGCCGCGCGCCGGACCGCCCGCGCCAAACACGCCGACCTGGTCGGCCAGGCCAAGGCCGCCCTAGACCGCGACCTCGGCCAGCTCGTCGCCGAGGCGGAGGTCGTCGAGCCCGCGCTGCCCCCGGCGTTCGCGGCATGGAGCAGCCCCGTCTGGCACGCCTACCGCACGCCGATGGAGATCCCGATGGCGCTGCGCCTCGGCGACCTCCACCTCCCCGAGCGCGTCGATCTGCGCATCCCGATGCTGGTCCGGCTGCCCCTCGAGCGCGGCCTGTGGATCGACAGCGGCAGGGAGCTCACCAACCACGCCACCGACGCCACCGCGCTGCGCCGCCTCGCCGTGGACACCGCGGTCCTGCACGCGGCACGGCTGCTCGCGGCCTATCCGGCGAACGAGTTCCAGGTGCACGTCATCGACGCGTCGGGCACCGCGGCGTCCGCGCTCGCGCCGCTCGTGACGGCCGGTGTCCTCGCCGCGCCCCCGGCCGCCGGGGCGGCGGGCGTCGCCGACGTCCTCGGCAGGCTGACGCGGCGCGTGGACCTGGTCCAGATGGCGGTCCGCGGCGGCGCCGCCGACGCGCTGCCCCCGGACCTGGACACCGCGGAGCAGCTCCTGATCGTCAACGACTTCCCGCACGGCTTCGACGACCGCGCGGTGACCCGGCTGCGGTACCTCGCGGACGAGGGCCCGGCCGTCGGCGTCCACCTGATGATGGTCGCCGACCGCGAGGACGCCGCGGAGTACGGGCCGCTGCTCGATCCCCTGTGGCGCGCGCTGCTGCGGCTGACGCCGGTGCCCGACGACCACCTGGCCGACCCCTGGGTCGGTCACGCGTGGACGTACGACCCGCCGGCCGTCCCGCCGGGCAGCGGGATCCTGCGCCAGATCCTCGACCGGGTCGCCACGGCCCGGCGCACCGGTGGACGTTGACGCCAAAGCGACTTTTGTACGGCCCTGACCAGGGCCTTTGGCTCTTGTTTGCCAAGCCCTTTACCAATCCTTGGTGTTTCGCGTACGCTTCTACCTGCGGAGGGGAGTACTCCCGGCTGCGACGTACCCGTCAATACGGACCGCCATCGGTCCCGGGGCGTCGGCCCGACTCACGGCGGTGACCGCCTCGGGTGGAAGAGACCTCCGGCAGCGACGACGCTGATCAGTAGCCGTACGACGCCGGAGGCGCAGTGGACGTTTCAATGACCCTGTGGGTGACGACCGTTCTCGGTCTGTGTGCCCTGATCGCGGTCGACTTCTTCATCGGGCGCAAGCCCCATGACGTGTCGATCAAGGAAGCCGGAATATGGACGGTCGTCTGGATCGTCCTCGCGGCGCTCTTCGGAGTCGGCCTGCTGGTCGCCGGTGAGAGCCAGGCGTCCGGCGAGTTCTTCGCGGGCTTCATCACCGAGAAGTCGCTCTCCGTCGACAACCTCTTCGTCTTCATCCTGATCATGGCGAAGTTCTCGGTGCCCTCCCACCTCCAGCAGCGGGTGCTGCTGTTCGGTGTGCTGATCGCCCTGGTCCTGCGCGCGATCTTCATCGCCGCCGGCGCCGCGGTGATCGCCAACTTCTCGTGGGTCTTCTACATCTTCGGCGCGTTCCTGATCTACACCGCCTGGAAGCTCATCCAGGAGGCGCGCGCCGACGAGGAGGAAGAGGAGTTCGAGGAGAACCGCCTCCTGAAGTCCATCGAGAAGAAGTTCGGCGTCTCCGACCGGTACGAGGGCACAAAGCTCTTCATCCGGAAGAACGGCAAGAAGATCATGACGCCCCTCATGGTCGTCATGCTCGCCATCGGCACCACCGACGTCCTCTTCGCGATGGACTCCATCCCGGCGATCTTCGGCCTCACCCAGGACCCGTACATCGTCTTCACCGCCAACGCCTTCGCCCTGATGGGCCTGCGCCAGCTGTACTTCCTCATCGGCGGACTGCTCAGGAAGCTGGTCCACCTCAGCTACGGCCTGTCGGTGATCCTCGGCTTCATCGGCGTGAAGCTGGTGCTGCACGCCCTGCACGAGAACGGGGTGCACGTCCCCGAGATCTCCATCCCGGTCTCGCTCGGCGTCATCTGCGGCGTCCTGGTGATCACCACGATCACCAGCCTCATCGCCTCCAAGAAGCAGGAGCAGCGAGCGGCGGCCGAGGCCGAGGACGAAAACCGCAAGGACAGCATCGAGGCCTGACGCCCGGCGTCTCCCGCCCGCTCCAGGGCGGGGGACACCGAGTAGCGGTACCCAGGCGCCCGGGGCAGCATCGAGTCATGGTCACTCGGCTCCGGGCGCTCGGCATGCAGTGGACGGCCGTGGTGCCGGTCCTCGCGATCGTTCTCCTCGCGCTCACCTGGGGGCGGGACCTGCCGGGCGCGGTCGTCGCCGTGGTGACGCTGATCCTCGCGGGCGCGGTGCTGGCCGCCGTCCACCACGCCGAGGTGATCGCGCACCGCGTCGGCGAGCCTTTCGGCTCGCTCGTCCTCGCGGTCGCGGTGACGATCATCGAGGTGGCGCTCATCGTCACCCTCATGGCCGACGGCGGCGACAAGAGCTCCACCCTGGCGCGGGACACCGTCTTCGCCGCCGTGATGATCACCTGCAACGGCATCGTGGGGCTCTGTCTCCTGGCGGGCGCGCTGCGCCACCGCGTCGCCGTCTTCAACTCCGAGGGCACCGGCGCCGCCCTCGCGACCGTCGCCACCCTGGCCACGCTCTGCCTGGTCCTGCCGACGTTCACCACCTCCAAGCCCGGCCCGGAGTTCTCCACGGCCCAGCTCACCTTCGCCGCGGTGGCCGCCCTCATCCTGTACGGCCTGTTCGTGACCACCCAGACCGTGCGCCACCGCGACTACTTCCTGCCCGTCACCCGCCAGGGAGACGTCATCGACGCCGACAGCCACGCGGAGGGCCCCTCCGCGCGGCAGGCGCTGCTCAGCCTCGGACTGCTCGCCCTCGCCCTGATCGGGGTGGTCGGCCTAGCCAAGGGCGTCTCCCCGACGATCGAGTCGGGGGTGGAGAGCGCCGGCATGCCGCACGCCGTCGTCGGCGTGATCATCGCGCTCCTCGTGCTGCTCCCGGAGACCATCGCCGCGGTGCGCGCGACCCGCCGCGACCGCGTGCAGACCAGCCTGAACCTCGCCCTCGGCTCGGCGATGGCCAGCATCGGACTGACCATCCCGGCCGTCGCCGTCGCCTCCGTGTGGCTGACCGGGCCGCTGGTGCTCGGCCTCGGCGCGACCCACATGGTGCTGCTGGTCCTCACGGTGGTCGTCAGTACGCTCACCGTCGTGCCGGGCCGCGCCACACCGTTGCAGGGCGGCGTCCACCTGGTGCTGTTCGCCGCCTATCTGGAGCTGGCGATCAACCCATAGCGGCCGCCTCGGAGACCCGCACCGGCCGGGTCTCCGGCAGCAGGGCGAAACAGCCGAGGCTCAGCAGCGCGATCCCCGTCAGATACGCGGCCACGCCCCACGGCTTGCCGTTCCCCGAGGCCACCGCCGTCGCCACGATCGGGGTGAGCGCGCCCCCGAGGACCCCGCCGAGGTTGTAGCCGACCGCGGCCCCCGTGCAGCGCACCCGGGGCTCGTACAGCTCCGGCAGATACGCGGCCACCACGGCGAACACCGTGATGAACGCGATCAGCGCCACCAGGAACCCGGCGAACATCAGCAGGGGCCGGCCGGTCGAGAACAGCGCGATCATGGGGAACATCCACAGCGCCGACGCCGCGCACCCGGCCAGACACAGCGGCCGCCGCCCGTACCGGTCGCCGAGCACGGCCGCCACCGGCGTCAGAGCGCCCTTCACCACGACCGCCGCCATGACGCAGGCGAGCATGACCGTGCGGCTCACCCCGAGCCGCTCGACGCCGTAGGAGAGCGACCACGTCGTCACCGCGTAGAACACGGCGTACCCGAAGGCGAGCGCGCCCGCCGTCAGGAGGACCAGTCGCCAGTGCCCGCGCACCACTTCGGCGAGCGGCATGCGCGCGTGCTCGCGCAGCCGCAGGAAGTCCGGGCTCTCCGCGATCGAGGCGCGCAGCGCCAGACCCGCCGCCACGAGCAGCCCCGCCGCCCAGAACGGCACGCGCCACCCCCAGGCCGCGAACTGCGCATCGGTGAGCGTCGCCGAGAGGGCCAGCATGATGCCGTTGGCCAGCAGGAAGCCGACCGAGGGGCCGATCTGCGGAAAGCTCGCCCACAGCCCCCGCCGCTCGGCCGGCGCGTGCTCCGCGGTGAGCAGGACGGCGCCGCCCCACTCGCCGCCGAGCCCGAGCCCCTGCAGAAAGCGCAGCACGAGGAGGAGCAGCGGAGCGCCGACGCCGATCGACTCGTACGTGGGCACACAGCCGACGGCGACCGTGGCGAGGCCGGTGAGAAGCAGCGACACGACGAGCACGGGCCGCCGTCCGTGCCGGTCGCCGACGTGCCCGAAGACGACGGAGCCGAGGGGGCGCGCCACGAAGCCCACGGCGAAGGTGGCGAAGGCGGCGAGGGTCCCGGCGAGCGGGGAGAAGGTGGGGAAGAACAGCGGCCCCAGGACCAGCGCCGCGGCCGTCCCGTAGATGAAGAAGTCGTAGAACTCGATGGCGGTCCCGGCGAGCGAGGCGGCCGCGAGCCGCGGCAGGGAGGGCGACGGAGGCGAGGGTGGTGCGGATCGACGCATGCCGCGAAAACTACCCTGCGTGATCAATGGTCACGCAGGGTTGTGGGGGCGTGCGGTGGTGCAGGGGCGCCTCGGGGGCGGGAGCGCGGGCGGCGGGGCCCACGGAGAGCGCATTAATCGTTCGGCGTCTCCCGCGCGCGGGGGGCGTGATAGACCTCCCCTATGACGCGCAGCCTCGCCACCGCCCCGATCATGGTCCTGAACGGCCCGAACCTGAACCTCCTCGGCCGGCGCCAGCCCGAGATCTACGGCACCGACACCCTCGCCGACGTCGAGGCCCTGTGCGCCAAGGCGGCGGCCGCGCACGGTGGGACCGTGGACCTGCGACAGAGCAACCACGAGGGCGAGTTGGTCGACTGGATCCACGAGGCGCGCGAGCACCACGCGGGCATCGTCATCAACCCCGCGGCCTACTCCCACACCTCCGTGGCGATCCTGGACGCCCTCAACACCTGTGACGGAATGCCCGTGTTGGAGGTGCACATCTCCAACATCCACCAGCGCGAGGCGTTCCGGCACCACAGCTACGTCTCGCAGCGCGCCGACGGCGTCATCGCGGGATGCGGCGTGCAGGGGTACGCGTTCGCGGTGGAGCGGGTGGCGGCGCTGCTCGCCGCCGGGGCGTGACGCGCACCCCCTGACGGGCCGCCCGCGTCACCAGCCGCGGGCGCGCCACTCCGCGAGGTGCGGGCGCTCGGCGCCGAGCGTCGTGTCCCCGCCGTGGCCGGGGTAGACCCACGTCTCGTCCGAGAGCGTGCCGAAGATCTTCGTCTCCACGTCGTCGATCAGGCTCGCGAAGGCCTTCGGGTCCTTCCATGTGTTGCCGACGCCGCCCGGGAAGAGGCAGTCCCCGGTGAACACGTGCGCGTGGCCGTGCGGGTCGTCGTAGACGAGCGCGATCGAACCCGGGGTGTGCCCCACCAGGTGGCGGGCGGTCAGCGTGACGCGGCCGACCGTGATCGTGTCGCCGTCGTCCACCAGGACGTCCGTCGGCACCGGGATGCCGGGGGCGTCCTCGCGACCCGCGTAGGTGCGCGCGCCGGTCGCCGACACGACGGCCGCCAGAGCCTGCCAGTGGTCGCCGTGCTGATGCGTGGTGACGACGGACGCGATGCCGTCGTCACCGATCAGCGTCAGCAGCGTCTCGGCGTCGTTCGCGGCATCCACCAGGAGTTGCTCGCCGGTGGCCCGGCAGCGCAACAGATAGGCGTTGTTGTCCATCGGTCCGACCGCGACCTTCGAAATCATCAGGTCCGGCAGCTCGTGCACATCCGCGGGCCCGCCGACCTTCACCGCTCCGCTGTACGTCATGTCCGCCAGCCTATAGCGGGGGCAGCGCGGGAAGGAGGCCGCCTTCGGCCGTGAGCGCGGAGCCGTCACGGCGGCCGGCGAGCCAGCCGAGGATGTCGGCCTGGCGCCCGCTGACGGTGACATCCCAGGAGGGCTCCCGGCCGTCCCGGACCTGCTGCTCGGTGACGCCTTCCACCGACCCCGTGGCCAACATCCGGCCGTCGTCCTGCCTGATCGCGATCGCGGGCAGCCCCGGCGCGTTCCGGAACCGGGCCGTCAGGAAGTTGATCTCGCGCTGCGTGAACTCCGCCGACAGGTCCTCCAGCTCGTACCCGATCCCCAGGTCCACGTGGTGCAGCTCGACCTCGATCCAGCGGCGGAACGGCACCCGCGACGCCGAGTCCGTGACGCCGTTGCGGAGCTCCACCGTGCGGGACCAGTCGGCGGGCCTCTCGCCCTCGGCCCGGAAACGCTCCGCGCTCTCCCGCACGTCGTCCAGCTGCGCCGCGAGCCCGCGCGGCGCGTCCCGCTCGATGTCCGCGTCCCGCGCCTCGGCGCTGACGTACATCGGCCGCCCGGCGAGCACGTTCACGAGCGCGTCCGCGTTCCGCGCGAGGTGGGCCAGCACGTGGCCGCGGCTCCAGCCGGGGAGGCGTGACGGCTCGGCGATCGAATCGTTGTTCAGTTTCGCCGCTGCGGTGAGCAGTCGGTCGGTCGCGTCACGTACAGACGCCAGGTCGCGCACATGATCCATCATGCGGTCGACGATAGCCGCGTCACACGGACGGGTGAAGAGCTCCGAACGCGGGCGGAAATCGAATACACGTGCTATATGGTCGAGAGCGGCATCGGGCATTCTTGAAGGTCCGGGTTTGTTGTGTACGTGGAACCAGGGAAGCAGCCCGGCGTTGTCAGTGGCTCGCCCTAGTCTGTGAACGACGGGGTTCTGCCCCTGTCACTTCTCTCAAGAAAGGTGCGGACCGGCGTGGCCGACCGTCTCATCGTCCGTGGCGCGCGCGAGCACAATCTCAAGAACGTCTCGCTCGACCTCCCGCGCGACTCCCTCATCGTCTTCACCGGACTCTCCGGGTCGGGCAAGTCCTCGCTCGCGTTCGACACGATCTTCGCCGAGGGCCAGCGGCGTTACGTGGAGTCCCTCTCCTCGTACGCCCGGCAGTTCCTCGGGCAGATGGACAAGCCCGACGTCGACTTCATCGAGGGTCTCTCGCCCGCGGTCTCCATCGACCAGAAATCGACCTCGCGCAACCCGCGCTCGACGGTCGGCACCATCACCGAGGTCTACGACTATCTGCGCCTGCTCTTCGCGCGCATCGGCAAGCCGCACTGCCCCGAGTGCGGCCGCCCCATCTCCCGGCAGTCGCCGCAGGCCATCGTCGACAAGGTCCTCGAGCTGCCCGAGGGCAGCCGCTTCCAGGTCCTGTCCCCGCTGGTGCGCGAGCGCAAGGGCGAGTTCGTCGACCTCTTCGCCGACCTGCAGACCAAGGGCTACAGCCGCGCCCGGGTCGACGGCGAGACGATCCAGCTCTCCGAGCCGCCCACGCTGAAGAAGCAGGAGAAGCACACCATCGAGGTGGTCGTCGACCGCCTCACGGTGAAGGACTCCGCCAAGCGCCGGCTCACCGACTCCGTGGAGACCGCCCTCGGCCTCTCCGGCGGCATGGTCGTGCTCGACTTCGTCGACCTCGCGGAGGACGACCCCGAGCGCGAGCGCATGTACTCGGAGCACCTCTACTGCCCGTACGACGACCTCTCCTTCGAGGAGCTGGAGCCCCGCTCCTTCTCCTTCAACTCGCCCTTCGGCGCCTGCCCGGACTGCACCGGCATCGGCACCCGCATGGAGGTCGACCCGGAGCTCATCGTCCCGGACGAGGACAAGTCGCTCGACGAGGGAGCCATCCACCCCTGGTCGCACGGCCACACCAAGGAGTACTTCGGGCGGCTCGTGGGAGCCCTCTCCGACGCGCTCGGCTTCCGTACCGACATCCCGTGGGCCGGACTTCCGCAGCGCGCCAAGAAGGCCCTCCTCAACGGCCACCGCACCCAGATCGAGGTCCGCTACCGCAACCGGTACGGCCGCGAGCGGGTCTACACCACCGCCTTCGAAGGTGCCGTCCCCTTCGTCAAGCGCCGCCACAGCGAGGCCGAGAGCGACGCGAGCCGCGAGCGCTTCGAGGGCTACATGCGCGAGGTGCCCTGCCCCACCTGTGAGGGCACCCGCCTCAAGCCGATCGTGCTGGCCGTCTCGGTCATGGGGAAGTCGATCGCCGAGGTCTCCGCGATGTCGATCAGCGACTGCGCGGACTTCCTCGCGCAGCTGAAGCTGGGCGCGCGCGACAAGAAGATCGCCGAGCGCGTGCTCAAGGAGGTCAACGAACGCCTGCGCTTCCTGGTCGACGTCGGCCTCGACTACCTCTCGCTGAACCGCGCCGCGGGCACCCTCTCCGGCGGCGAGGCCCAGCGCATCCGCCTCGCCACACAGATCGGCTCCGGCCTGGTCGGCGTGCTGTACGTCCTGGACGAGCCGTCCATCGGTCTGCACCAGCGCGACAACCACCGTCTGATCGAGACCCTCGTGCGCCTGCGCGACATGGGCAACACGCTCATCGTCGTCGAGCACGACGAGGACACCATCAAGGTCGCCGACTGGGTCGTCGACATCGGCCCCGGCGCCGGTGAGCACGGCGGCAAGGTCGTGCACAGCGGCTCCATGAAGGAACTGCTCGCCAACGACAAGTCGATCACCGGTCAGTACCTCTCGGGCAAGCGGTCCATCCCGGTGCCGGACGTGCGCCGCCCCGCCGACCCCTCCCGGCAGCTCACGGTGCACGGCGCCCGCGAGAACAACCTCCAGGACATCGACGTCTCCTTCCCGCTCGGTGTGCTCACCGCGGTCACGGGTGTCTCCGGCTCCGGCAAGTCGACGCTGGTCAACGACATCCTGTACACGCACCTGGCCCGTGAGCTGAACGGCGCCCGCTCCGTCCCGGGCCGGCACACGCGCGTGGAGGGCGACGACCTGGTCGACAAGGTCGTGCACGTCGACCAGTCGCCGATCGGCCGCACCCCGCGCTCGAACCCGGCGACGTACACCGGAGTCTTCGACCACGTCCGCCGCCTCTTCGCGGAGACGACGGAGGCGAAGGTCCGGGGTTACCTCCCCGGCCGCTTCTCCTTCAACGTCAAGGGCGGCCGCTGCGAGAACTGCTCCGGCGACGGCACCATCAAGATCGAGATGAACTTCCTCCCGGACGTGTACGTGCCGTGCGAGGTCTGCCACGGCGCGCGGTACAACCGCGAGACGCTGGACGTGCACTACAAGGGCAAGTCCATCGCCGAGGTCCTCGACATGCCGATCGAGGAGGCGCTCGACTTCTTCGAGGCGGTGCCCGGCATCGCGCGGCACCTGAAGACCCTCAACGACGTCGGCCTCGGGTATGTGCGCCTCGGCCAGTCGGCGCCCACGCTCTCCGGCGGCGAGGCCCAGCGCGTGAAGCTGGCCTCCGAGCTCCAGAAGCGCTCCACCGGCCGGACGGTGTACGTCCTGGACGAGCCGACGACCGGTCTGCACTTCGAGGACATCAGCAAGCTGATCACGGTCCTCTCCGGCCTGGTCGACAAGGGCAACACGGTCATCGTCATCGAGCACAACCTCGACGTGATCAAGACCGCGGACTGGGTCGTCGACATGGGCCCCGAGGGTGGCAACGGCGGCGGTCTCGTCGTCGCCGAGGGCACGCCCGAGGAGGTGGCGGGCGTCGCCACCAGCCACACCGGCAAGTTCCTCCGGGACATCATCTCGGCGGACCGGATCAGCGACGCGGTGCCCTCGCGGGGGCGGTCGGCGAAGAAGGCCGCCCCGCGCAAGACGTCCGCGAAGAAGGCCGCCAAGAAGACGGTGGCGGCGAGCGCCACCGCCACCAAGCGGACGGCCACGGCCAAGGCGGACGCCCCCGCGAAGAAGACCGCCGCGAAGAAGACCGCGGCCACGAAGGGCGCGACCGCCGCGAAGAAGACGGCCGCGGCCAAGAAGCCGGCCGCCAAGAAGGCGGCGCGGGCTCGCAAGGCCTGACCGGCAGCCCCTGAGGGCCGCGCCGCACGGCCCGGCGACGTGCGCGCCCGACGCCAAGCGCCCCATCCCCCACCAGGGATGGGGCGCTTCGCCGTCGCCGCGGGAGCGGGCCCGGCGGCGCGAACGCCCCTTGTCCGCCGCCCCGTCGGCGTGATCGGCTGGACCCATGCCCGTACGCAGCGAACGCGCAGGCCCCGTCACCACCGTCATCCTGTCCCGCCCCGCCGCCCGCAACGCCGTCGACGGGCCCACCGCCCGCGCGCTCGCCGACGCCTTCCGTGCCTTCGACGCCGACCCGGACGCGGCCGTCGCCGTGCTGTGGGGCGAGGGCGGCACCTTCTGCGCGGGAGCCGACCTCAAGGCCATCGGCACCCCCGACGGCAACGCGGTGACCGAGGACGGGGACGGCCCGATGGGACCCACCCGGATGCGGCTGTCCAAACCGGTGATCGCGGCGATCTCCGGTCACGCCGTCGCGGGCGGTCTCGAACTCGCCCTCTGGTGCGATCTGCGCGTCGCGGAGGAGGACGCCGTCCTCGGGGTGTTCTGCCGCCGCTGGGGCGTCCCGCTCATCGACGGCGGTACGGTGCGGTTGCCCCGGCTGATCGGTGAGGGCCGCGCCCTCGACCTGATCCTGACCGGCCGCCCCGTGGACGCCGACGAGGCGCTCGGCATGGGCCTGGTCAACCGGACCGTGCCCGCCGGCACCTCGCGCGCCGCGGCCGAGCGGCTCGCCGCGGAGATCGCCGCGTTCCCGCAGACCTGTCTGCGACGCGACCGGCTCGCCCTGTACGAACAGGGCGGCCTGCCCGAAAGGGAAGCGCTGGCCGTCGAGTGGGCCCACGGCATGGTCTCCCTGGCCGACGCGGCCGAGGGTGCGGCCCGCTTCGCCGCGGGCGCGGGCCGGCACGGGGCGTTCCGGGGTCGCTGACGGCGGGCGGGGGCGCGGCCCGCCGACGGAGCGCCGGGCTCACCGCTCCCGGTGGTGAAGGCCCACCGCTCCCGACGGTGAAAGCCCACCGCTCCCCGGTGAGAGCTCATGGCTCACTGCTCCCCGGCAGGCTCCAGGAACTGCATGTCCAGCTGGATCTTCACCACGTCACCGAGCAGCCCCGGGGCGAAGTCGAGCCCGAAGTCGCCGCGGCGGATCTCACCCGACGCCTCGAACCCGGCGTGCCCGCGCTCCTGGCCGGGGAAGACCTCGACGCCGCCGAACTCCACGTCCAGCGTCACCGGCCTGGTCACCTCCCCGATGGTCAGCTCGCCCGCCATGACCCACTCCTCGCCCGCGCCCTCGATCCGCGTCGAACGGAAGGCCATCGTCGGGCGCTTCGCCACGTCGAGCAGGTCCGGGCTGATCACGTGGGCGTCCCGGTCCTTGTTGCCGGTGTCGATGGAGGCGAGCGCGATGGTGGCCGTCACCGAGGAGTCCTCGGCGCGTTCACCGACCACCAGTTCGGCGTGCACATCGGAGAACCGGCCCCGCACCTTGGAGATGCCGAGGTGGCGGACGGAGAAGTTGACGGCGGAGTGGGCGCGGTCGATCTCCCAGACACCGGTGGTCAGCGGCAACTCGGCCGCGGCGGAGGGGACGGATGCCGTGTCAGTCGTACGAAGAGTCATGGGCCCACCTTGCGCCGCCGCGCGGAGCCGAGGGAGGCCGGGCCGATGCTGGTAGTGACAGGGCCACGATCCGCGTGCCGGCCGCTGCTACGTTCGCACCGTGAGCGAGAACGAACTGGGTGCCTTCCTGCGCCGCCACAGGGAGTCCGTGACCCCGACCGAGGTCGGACTGCCCAGCGGCCCGCGCCGCCGCACACCGGGGCTGCGCCGCTCCGAGGTCGCGACGCTCGCCGGCATCAGCGTCGAGTACCTCACCCGGCTCGAACAGGGCAGGGACCGCCACCCCTCCGCCCAGGTGCTCGGCGCGCTGGCCGACGCGCTGCGCCTGCGGGTGGAGGAACGCATTCACCTGCGCCGCTTGGAGAAGGAGGTGAGTGGCGGGGACCCCTGCTGTCCCACGAGCGTGCCGCCCGCGGAGTCGGTGCGCCCCACCGTGCGCGCCGTCCTGGACAGCCTGGAGCCCACGCCCGCCGTCCTGATCAACCGCGTCGCCGACATCCTCGCCTGCACGGCGGGCTACCGCCGGATCGCGGAACCCCTCGGCATCCTGGACGGCGACCGGCCGAACCTCGCCCGCTTCGTCTTCACCGACGAGCGGGCCCGCGCCGCCCACCGGGACTGGGACCGGCTCGCCGACGACATGGTCGGCCACCTCAGGACGGACTCCTTTCTCGACGACCCCCATGTGCGGGCTTTCACCGATGAGTTGACGGTCGACGCGGGCGCCCCGTTCGCCGACCGGATGGCGGGTGCGCCCGTGCTGCCCCGGCGCAGCGGCGCGGAGCGGCTGACCCATCCCGAGGCCGGCGTGCTCAACCTGGAGTACGAGACGCTCGCGCCGGCGGACAGCGATCCGCAGCGCCTGATCGTCTACGTCCCGGCCGACGCGGCCACGTCGGCGGCCCTGGACCGGCTCAACGGCCGCAGGCCGGGCGGCCTGCACGCCGTCGGCGGGTGACCGCGGCCGAGACGCCGCACGGGTGCCGGAGGCGGTCGTTCCCGCTATGCGCGGGCGAGTTCCGCCGCGTACGGCGGCTCCGCGCCCGCCCGTGAGCAGGTGAGGGCCGCCGCGCGCGCGGCGAACCGCAGCACCTCGGTCCAGCCCGCCGCGTCCAGCGCGTCCGCCGCCCGCACCGAGAGCGCGTCCCGTGCCGAAAGCCCGTGCAGCAGCGCCGCGTTGACGGTGTCGCCCGCGCCGATCGTGTCCACCACGTCCACCCTCTCGCCGGGGACCCGCAGCTCCACGCCGCCGCGCGTGTACAGCGAAAGACCGTCGCCGCCGTGGGTGACGACCACGACCGCGGGCCCGGCTGACAGCCACTCGTGCGGGGTGCCGCCGAGCCAGTCGGCGTCCTCCTGCGACAGCTTGAGCAGCGAGACCGACGGCAGCCAGCTCTTGAACCGCGCGCGATAGGCGTCGGCGTCCGGGATCAGGCCCGCCCGTACGTTCGGATCGAGCGCGGTGAACACGCCGCGCGCCGCGGACCGCCGCATCAACTCCTCGTACGCGCTCGCGCCCGGCTCCAGGACCAGCGAGCAGGTGCCGAAGGACATCGCCCGTACGTCGTCGGGGAGCCGGGCGGGCGTCTCGAAGAGCCGGTCGGCCGTGCCCTCGACGTAGAAGGAGTACCCGGCCGAGCCGTCCGCGCCGATCGAGGCGACGGCGAGCGTCGTCGGCTCCGGGCCGCGCCGCACGGGCGAGACGTCGACGCCGGCCGCCCGCAGGCCGTCGAGCAGCGCCTCGCCGAAGGGGTCCCGCGAGACCCGCGAGCAGAAGGCGACGGGGGAGCCGAGCCGGCCGAGCGCCACGGCGGTGTTGTACGGGCCGCCGCCGAGGCGGGGCGCGAGCACGGGCAGCGGCCCCGGCTCGCCGGCCGTGCCCTGCGGCACGAGGTCGATCAGGGCCTCTCCTGCGACGACGATCACGGGCGGTTCCTCTCGGGCGCTGCCTGCTCCGGCTCGGACACCGCGGCACCCGAGGCGGGCGGGGCGCGGCGTGCCGCCCAGGCTAGGCGGTGCCCCGGGCCGCGACCGGAACCGGGCACCACTCGGGCCTGCTCGCGTCCCACCCGGTCGCGGTGCCGCGCCCCGCCGGGCCGAGGCGCCCCGCGCCGGTAGGGTCGGATCCGTCACCGACGCCCCTCACCTGTGGAGACACCATGTCCGGCACGCCCCACGCCCGCCGCACCGTGCTGCGGGCCGCCGCACTCGCCCCGGCCGTCGGACTCGGTCTCACCGCCTGCTCGTCCGGCGGCGACGGAGTGAACCGGTCGGCGCCGACCGCGCCGGTGGACCTCGGGAAGTCCGACGAGGTGGAGGTGGGCGCCTCGAAGCTGTACACCGACCACAACGTCGTCGTGAGCCGGATCTCCGAGGACCGCTACACGGCGTACAGCACGATCTGCACGCACGCGCGGTGCCCGATCAAGAACCTGGAGGGGCACAAGCTGACCTGCCAGTGCCACGGCAGTCAGTTCGACGCCACCAACGGCAAGGTGCTGCACGAGCCGGCCGTCGAGCCGCTCGCCGAACTGCCGGTGAAGGTGGCGAACGGCAAGATCATCGCGGGCCCGGCGAAGAAGGCCTGACCCCGTGCCGGCGGGCCCGGCCCCCGCTCACTCCCAGTCCCACGCGATCCCCAGGATCCCCGCCCGCACCTGAGGCTCGACCACGTGCACCGAGCGGTGGCTGCCGCTCAGGGTCAGCTCCTGGCGGCCGCCGCGCGGGGCCGCGGCCGAGTGCTGGACGAAGCGGTGGCAGCGTACGGGCAGCGCCGTCTCGGCGTAGCGGATCTGCAGCGCGTACTGGCCGCCCGCGTAGGTGAAGCCGCGCATGTACTCGGTGGCGGGCCCCGCCGTGCCGTCCTCGAAGCCGTAGCCGAACAGATGCGTGTCGCCCGCCCGCAGCCGCGCGTCGAAGAGCAGCTCGGCGACGAGCACCCCCGTGTCCTGGTGCCACCGCACCCGTCCCGTGCGGCAGTTCTCCAGGGCGTGCACCCGGACCCGGTCGGGGGAGCACCCGGGGTCCCCGTGGTGAATGGCGACATAGCGGTCCACGCCGTCCCGGTGCGCCCGCACGATGTGCTGCGACTCGCGGCCGGCCATCTCGCGGCGCGCGCCGATCCGTACCCGTTCGTGGTGGCCGATGGTGTGCAGCCCGCCGTCGGCCGGGGAGCCGAGCTCGGCCAGGAGCGAGCGCAGCACGTCCGAGGCCTCCACCAGGGAGCGGTACGAGCGGGCGGCGGGCCGGGCCCGGTCGGTGCCCTCGGCGGGCCGGACGAGCAGTCGGATCAGCGACTCCTCGGGGAGCTGCAGGATCTCCTCCAGGGCGCGTACGGCGCGCAGTGACTCGGTGCGCTGCGGGCGGCGCGCGCCCTGCTGCCAGTAACTCAGGCTGGTCACACCGACGTTGACGCCGTGCCGGATCAGATGGTGGCGTATGCGGTGCAGCGGGAGCCGGCGTGCGGCGATCGCGGTGCGCAGCGCGAGGTGGAAAGGGCCGGTGCGCAGGGCGGCCGCCAGGTCCGCGGGTTCCTCGTGGTCCCGGGCGCTCTCGTGGCCCGCGTCGTCGTGCCCGCCGGGCTGTTCGTTCCGGCCGTCCGCGAGTGGTGTGCCGTGCCGCAAAGCGGGCTCCTTCTGTGAACGTTCACTTCTGCCGTTCCGGCGTTCGCGCCGGTGGGGGCGGGCTGCCAGGTGGGCGCGCGGGCGATGTTCACATCCGTACGCCGCCGTTCACGGCCCAAGTAATTCCGCATTGAAGCGTGTTGACCTGCACCCGACAACACTCGATGCTCAATCGCAGCGTCCGGACGCGCTCCTCCACACCCCACCCCGCACGGGAGGAACGCCATGCGCGAACCCCACACCAGGAGCAACGGCACCGGCAGGCGCAGACGCCTGTCCGCGCTCGCCGTCGTCGCCGCGGCCCTTTTCGCCGCCCCCGTGGCCACGGCCACGGCTGCTCCGCTCGGCCCCGCACCCGCCACGACGGCCGCGCCCGCGGCCGCCGCGACGAGCCCCGGCACGGCCCCCGACCTGTCCGTCCGCGCCGCCAAGCGGCTGAACATCACCATGCAGGCCCAGCAGAAGACCAACTGGTGCTGGGCCGCGGGCGGCAACACCATCGCGACCTTCCTCGGCCGCAACTACAGCCAGAACCAGTTCTGCAACGCCGCCTTCGGGCGCAACCAGAACACCGAGTGCCCCAACAACCAGGCCACGCTCGGCAATGTGCAGAGCGGTCTGCGCTGGGCCGGCATCAACTCCGGCTCGTACGTCACCGGCTGGCTGCGCTATCCGACCGTGCAGGCCGAGATCAACGCGGGCCGCCCGGTCGAGACCCGCATCCAGTGGTCCAACGGCGGCGGCCACATGCACGTCCTGTACGGCTACGACGACGCGAGCAGCTGGGTCTACTGGGGCGACCCCTGGCCCTCCAACGACCGCTACAACTGGGCCTCGCACGCCTGGTACGTCGACAACGACACCTTCTCCTGGACCCACTCGCTCTACCGGATCGGGGCGTGAGAGCGATGACCCGTCACCTTCCCCGCGGCACGGCCCGGCACCAGCTGGCCAGGGCGGCGCTCGCCGGCACGGCCGCCACCCTGCTGCTCGGCGCCGTGGCCCCGGCGGCCTCCGCCGGCCCGGGCTCCGGTCCCGACCCCGCGGCCCCCTCCGCCGCCTCCCGTGCCGCCGCGCACCGGGTGGCCGCCGCGCCGCGCACCCTCGACACGCTGTCCCGCTTCTTCGCACGGGAGGGGGCGGTCTCCCAGGCCGCCGCCGACCCGCGCATCGACGGCGGGGCCGTGCCCGTCCACTACCTCTCCGCGGACTTCGTCGCGGGCAGGAAGGGCGCCCCCGTCGCCCGCCTGGAGTTCCTCGCCAGCAGGGCGGTCTCCTCCGACGGCCAGGAGGCCTCCCTCTGGACCGTCGAGCGGGGCGGCTCCTGGCAGGTGGTGAACATCGCGACCGGCGACGACGAGATCCGCTACGCGCGCGAGGGGGCGAAGAAGTCCCCCGGCGGCACCGTCTTCCACGAGCCGCAGATCAACGCCTGGTACGTCGAGGACGCACGGCACGCGCGCGTGCTGCCGCTGGATGAGGACGCGGTCCGCGCGGTCGGCGCCGAGGGGACCTCGCTCGCCGCCTACCGCACCCGGGTGCGGCGGGACTACGGCGACAAGCTGCCGGGCTCCGCGTACGCGAAGTCGGGCAAGGCCGGCGGTTACGCCAAGGAGGGGGGCCGCACGGAGACGGCGGCGGCGCGGTCGTCCTTCGACGTCCCGGTCACGGTCGCCTCGTCGCTGGCCGGCGCGGGCGCCCTGGCCGCACTCGGTCTCTCCGGGGCCGCGTTCGTCCGGCGCCGCGGCGCCGGACGGCAGCGGGGCTGACCGGGCCGGGCGCAGGCAGGGGCGGCGGCCGGGGACACCGGCCGCCGCCCCGTGGGCGGACCCGGACTGTCAGCACCCGCAAGTAGGCTGTCCGACATGGCCGACCCTTCCAGCTACCGCCCCAAGCCGGGACAGATCCCCGACGCCCCGGGGGTCTACAAATTCCGCGACGAGCACCGCCGGGTGATCTACGTCGGGAAGGCCAAGAGCCTGCGCCAGCGCCTGGCCAACTACTTCCAGGACCTGGCCGGGCTCCACCCGCGCACCCGCTCCATGGTGACGACCGCGGCCTCCGTGGAGTGGACGGTCGTCACCAACGAGGTCGAGGCGCTCCAGCTGGAGTATTCCTGGATCAAGGAGTACGACCCCCGGTTCAACGTCAAGTACCGCGACGACAAGAGCTATCCGTACCTCGCGGTGACGATGAACGAACAGTTCCCGCGGGTCCAGGTCATGCGCGGCCACAAGAAGAAGGGCGTGCGCTACTTCGGCCCGTACAGCCACGCCTGGGCGATCCGCGACACCGTCGACCTCCTGCTGCGCGCCTTCCCCGTGCGCACGTGCTCCGCGGGCGTGTTCAAGAACGCCGCCCGCACCGGCCGCCCCTGCCTCCTCGGCTACATCGGCAAGTGCTCCGCGCCCTGTGTGGAGCGCGTCACCCCCGAGGTCCACCGTGAACTCGCCGAGGACTTCTGCGACTTCATGGCCGGCCGCACGGGCACGTACATCCGCCGCCTGGAACAGCAGATGGCGGAAGCGGCCGAGGAGATGGAGTACGAGCGCGCGGCGCGCCTGCGCGACGACATCGAGGCCCTCAGGAAGGCGATGGAGAAGAGCGCCGTCGTCCTGGCCGACGCCACCGACGCCGACCTCATCGCCCTCGCCGAGGACGAGCTGGAGGCGGCCGTCCAGATCTTCCACGTGCGCGGCGGACGCGTGCGCGGCCAGCGCGGCTGGGTCACCGACAAGGTCGAGGCGGTCACCAGCGGCGACCTCGTCGAGCACGCCCTGCAGCAGCTGTACGGCGAGGAGAGCGGCGACGCCGTCCCCAAGGAGGTCCTCGTCCCCGCCCTGCCGGACCCCATAGAGCCGGTCCAGGAGTGGCTGACCGAGCGCCGCGGCGCAAACGTCTCGCTGCGCATCCCGCAGCGCGGCGACAAGAAGGCCCTCATGGAGACCGTCGCGCGCAACGCCCAGCAGTCCCTCGTCCTGCACAAGACCAAGCGCGCCTCCGACCTCACCACCCGCTCCCGCGCCCTGGAGGAGATCGCCGCCGCCCTGGAGCTCGACAGTGCCCCGCTGCGCGTCGAGTGCTACGACATCTCGCACCTCCAGGGCGACGACGTGGTGGCCTCCATGGTCGTCTTCGAGGACGGCCTGGCCAGGAAGAGCGAGTACCGCCGCTTCCAGATCAAGGGCTTCGAGGGCCAGGACGACGTCCGCTCCATGCATGAGGTGATCACGCGCCGCTTCAAGCGCTACCTCGCGGAGAAGGAGAGGACGGGGGAGTGGGTCGACGAGGAGACCGGTGAGGTCTCCGACCTCGGCCCGACCGAGGAGGACGGCCGCCCCAAGCGGTTCGCCTACCCGCCGCAGCTCGTCGTGGTCGACGGCGGTCAGCCGCAGGTCGCCGCGGCCAAGCGGGCCCTGGACGAGCTCGGCATCGACGACATCGCGGTGTGCGGCCTCGCCAAGCGGCTGGAGGAGGTCTGGGTCCCCGACGAGGACGACCCGGTGATCCTGCCCCGCACCAGCGAGGGCCTCTACCTCCTCCAGCGCGTCCGTGACGAGGCCCACCGCTTCGCCATCACCTACCAGCGCAACAAGCGGGCCAAGCGGTTCCGGGCGGGCCCCCTGGACGCCGTGCCGGGCCTCGGGGACGCCCGCAAGCAGACGCTGATCAAGCACTTCGGTTCGGTGAAGAAGCTCCGATCCGCGACAATCGACCAGATCTGTGAGGTGCCGGGCGTGGGCCGCAAGACGGCCGAGGCCGTCGTGGCGGCCCTCGCCGGGGCGACACCCGCCGGACCCGCCGTGAACACGGCGACCGGAGAGATCATGGAAGAGGAGGAGCCCGTGACCGCGGGATCCTCGGAGGAACGACGGGGGCAGGAGACATGAGCGAGCACGACGAAGGTGGAGAGCAAGTGAGCGCGGGCACGCCCATCGACACGCCGGCGGTCCCGGACGCCGCGATCCCGGAGCTGGTGATCATCTCCGGGATGTCCGGCGCGGGCCGGAGCACCGCGGCGAAGTGCCTGGAGGACCTCGGCTGGTTCGTGGTCGACAACCTGCCGCCCGCGCTGATCCCCACCATGGTGGAGCTCGGCGCCCGCTCGCAGGGCAACGTCGCCCGCATCGCGGTCGTCGTCGACGTGCGCGGCCGGCGCTTCTTCGACAACCTCCGCGAGTCCCTCGCCGAGCTGGAGTCGAAGAACGTCACCCGGCGCATCGTCTTCCTGGAGTCCTCGGACGAGGCCCTGGTCCGCCGCTTCGAGTCGGTCCGCCGCCCGCACCCGCTGCAGGGCGACGGCCGCATCGTCGACGGCATCGCGGCCGAGCGCGATCTGCTGCGCGAGCTGCGCGGCGACGCCGACCTGGTGATCGACACCTCCAGCCTGAACGTGCACGAGCTGCGCGCCAAGATGGACGCCCAGTTCGCGGGCGAGGAGGAGCCCGAGCTGCGGGCCACCGTCATGTCCTTCGGCTTCAAGTACGGCCTGCCGGTCGACGCCGACCTCGTCGTCGACATGCGCTTCCTGCCCAACCCCCACTGGGTCCCCGAGCTGCGCCAGTTCACCGGCCAGAACGAGGAGGTCGCGGCGTACGTCTTCAACCAGCCCGGCGCCAAGGAGTTCCTCGACCGGTACGCGGAACTGCTCCAGCTCATCGCCGCGGGCTACCGCCGCGAGGGCAAGCGGTACGTGACGATCGCCGTCGGCTGTACGGGCGGCAAGCACCGCTCCGTCGCCATGTCGGAGAAGCTCGCGGCGCGCCTGGCGTCCGAGGGCGTGGAGACCGTCATCGTCCACCGGGACATGGGGCGCGAATGACACGCAACCGCCGGACCGTCCGCCTGAGCCGACTGGGCCGCAAGCGGGGCACCCAGCCGAAGGTGGTCGCGCTCGGCGGAGGCATGGGCCTGTCCGCCTCGCTCGCCGCGCTGCGCCGCATCACCGGGGCCGGGGACCTCACCGCCGTCGTCACCGTCGCCGACGACGGCGGGTCCAGCGGCCGGCTCCGCGACGAGCTGGGCGTGCTGCCGCCCGGCGATCTGCGCAAGGCGCTCGCCGCGCTCTGCGGCGACGACGACTGGGGCCAGACCTGGTCCCGCGTCATCCAGCACCGCTTCCAGTCCAAGGGCGACCTGCACGAGCACGCGGTCGGCAATCTGCTGATCGTCGCCCTGTGGGAGCAGCTCGGCGACCACGTCCAGGCCCTCGACCTCGTCGGCAGGCTGCTCGGCGCGCGGGGCCGGGTGCTGCCCATGTCGGCCGTGCCGCTGGAGCTGCAGGCCCTGGTCAAGGGCCACGACCCGGAGCGCCCGGACGACGTGGACACCGTCCGCGGCCAGGCCACCGTGGCCCTCACCCCGGGCGAGGTGCAGTCCGTGCACGTCGTGCCGCACGACCCGCCGGCCGTCCCCGAGGCGGTCGCCGCCGTCCTGGACGCGGACTGGGTGGTGCTCGGCCCCGGCTCCTGGTTCTCCTCGGTGATCCCGCACCTGTTGGTCCCGGAACTGCTCGACGCGCTCACCGAGACGAAGGCCCGCAAGGTCCTCTCGCTCAACCTCGCGCCGCAACCGGGAGAAACCGAAGGCTTCTCTCCGCAGCGTCATTTGGAGGTTTTGGCCCGACACGCCCCTAAACTCGCCCTGGACGTGGTGCTGGCCGACGAGGCCGCCGTGCCCGACCGTGAGTCACTCACCGATGCCGCCAAGCGGTTCGGCGCCACGGTCGAGCTGGCGCCGGTGGCCCGGCCCGACGGAACTCCGCGGCACGACCCGGAGCTCCTGGCAGCCGCGTACGACCGTATTTTTCGGATGCATGGAAGGATCGGCCCATGGCGATGACGGCAGCGGTGAAGGACGAGATCTCCCGGCTCCCCGTCACCCGGACCTGCTGCAGAAAAGCAGAGGTCTCGGCGATCCTGCGGTTCGCGGGCGGCCTTCACCTGGTGAGCGGCCGCATCGTGATCGAGGCGGAGCTGGACACCGCGATGGCGGCGCGCCGCCTCAAGCGGGACATCCTGGAGATCTTCGGGCACGGCTCGGAGCTGATCGTGATGGCCCCCGGCGGCCTGCGCCGCGGCTCGCGTTACGTCGTACGGGTGGTTGCGGGCGGTGACCAGCTGGCCCGCCAGACGGGTCTCGTGGACGGCCGCGGCCGCCCCATCCGCGGCCTGCCGCCGCAGGTGGTCTCGGGGGCCACCTGTGACGCCGAGGCCGCCTGGCGCGGGGCCTTCCTCGCGCACGGCTCGCTCACCGAGCCCGGCCGCTCCTCCTCCCTGGAGGTGACCTGCCCGGGCCCGGAGGCCGCGCTCGCGCTGGTCGGCGCCGCGCGCAGGCTGCAGATCGCCAGCAAGGCGCGCGAGGTGCGCGGCGTGGACCGGGTCGTCGTGCGCGACGGCGACGCCATCGGCGCCCTGCTCACCCGGCTCGGCGCGCACGAGTCGGTGCTCGCCTGGGAGGAGCGGCGGATGCGCCGCGAGGTGCGCGCCACCGCCAACCGCCTGGCCAACTTCGACGACGCGAACCTGCGCCGCTCGGCCCGCGCGGCCGTCGCCGCCGGCGCCCGTGTGCAGCGCGCCCTGGAGATCCTCGGCGAGGAGGTGCCCGAGCACCTCGCGGCCGCCGGGCGGCTGCGCATGGAGCACAAGCAGGCCTCCCTGGAGGAGCTGGGCGCGCTCGCCGACCCGCCGCTGACCAAGGACGCCGTCGCGGGCCGCATCCGCCGTCTGCTCGCCATGGCCGACAAGCGCGCGCAGGACATCGGCATTCCGGGGACCGAGTCCAATCTGTCCGAGGAGCTCGCGGACAACATGGCGGTCTGACGCCAGGTCCGGATCCGGCCCGGACCCGGGCCCGTTTCAGGGCCCCGCAGGCCCCGTCAACCCCGCAAGCCGCTGGTGTCCCACCGGGCACCGGCGGCTTTCGTGTGCTCGCGCCGCCCGCCTTCACCCGCTGTATTGACATGATCATGCACCGTCACGAGCCTGGCATCCCGCACATCTGTGCCGGACAACCGCAAGGGGGGCTCATGAGACGAAGAGCGAGCGCGAGATCCGTTCTCGCGGCCGGTGTGGTGCTGATCGGTGGTCTCGCCGTCGCACCACAGGCCGGGGCGAGCGGACCGGGCGCCACCCCGGGGGCCGACGACCCGGCCGCCGTGCAGGTCTACCAGGCAGACGTCACCAAGAAGCAGATACCCCTGCTCGTCGCGGCGGGCCAGGACGCCCACGAACTCGCCGGGCAGACGCCCGAGCGCGGCACCGGCCGCGTCGAGCTCTATCTGACCGAGGGCCAGGCCAAGGCCGTCGAGCGCAAGGGCGTCGAGCTCAGCGAGCACAAGATCACGGCGGGCACCGAGAAGCGGCTCAAGGCCGCGGGGGACGGCGTCTTCCGGCCGTACAGCGGCGCGGGCGGTCTCAAGGAGGAGATCGTCAAGACCGGGCAGGCCCACCCCGGACTCACCAAGGTCGTCTCCATCGGCAAGACCCTCAAGGGCCAGGACATCCTCGCCCTGAAGCTCTCCAAGAACGCGCGGAAGACCAAGGACGGCGCCAAGCCGGCCACGCTGTACATGTCCAACCAGCACGCGCGCGAGTGGATCACCCCCGAGATGACCCGCCGCCTGATGCACCACTACCTGGACAACTACGGCAAGGACAAGCGCATCACCCGGCTCGTGGACGCGACCGAGCTGTGGTTCGTGCTCTCCGCCAACCCCGACGGCTACGACTACACGCACGCCGCCGCGGCCAACCGCCAGTGGCGCAAGAACCTCCGCGACGTGGACGGCGACGGCAAGATCGCCCCTGGCGACGGCGTCGACCTCAACCGCAACTTCGCGTACAAGTGGGGCTACGACAACGAGGGCTCCTCCCCGGACTCCTCGAACGAGACCTATCGCGGCACCCGCCCGATGTCCGAGCCGGAGACCGCGGCCGTCGACCGCTTCGAGAAGCGCATCGGGTTCACGTACGGCATCAACTACCACTCCGCGGCCGAACTGCTCCTCTACGGAGTGGGCTGGCAGGTCGCCACGCCGACCCCGGACGACGTCCTCTACAAGGCGCTGGCCGGGACCCCGGAGAAGTCCGCGATCCCCGGCTATCACCCGCAGGTCTCCTCCGAGCTCTACACCACCAACGGCGAGGCCGACGGACACGCGGGCAACGTCAACGGCATGGCGATGTTCACCCCCGAGATGTCCACCTGCCAGACCGCGTCGAACGTCGACCCCGACGACGCCTGGAAGCCCGAGGACTGCGCCTCCATCTTCACCTTCCCCGACGACGAGAAGCTGATCCAGCAGGAGTTCGCGAAGAACGTGCCCTTCGCGCTCGCCGTCGCCGAGACCGCGCTCCACCCCGACCAGCCGGTCTCCGTCACCGGCATCGACGCCCCCGACTTCACCCCCGACGCCTTCACCACCTCCTACGCGCGCGGAGGCGACCAGCAGGTCGCCGTCACCGCCCGCAGGTCGGTCCGCGAGAAGGAGCTCAACTACCGCGTCAACGGCGGCCGCACGCACGAGCAGAACCTCCGCGCCTGGAAGGGCGGCGAGACCTACGGCGGCGACGACAACCTCTACTTCGACGAGTACCGCGCGAAGGTCGAGGGCGCCCGCGTCGGCGACAAGGTCGAGGTGTGGTTCTCCGGGCGTACGAAGAAGGGCCGCACCCGGAGCGAGCACTTCACGTACACCGTCGCCGAGCGCCCCAAGGCGGGCACGCTCGTCGTGGCCGAGGAGGGCGCGAGCGCCACCGAGACCCAGAAGTACGTCGACGCGATCAAGGCCAACGGCCGCTCGGCCGCCGTCTGGGACGTGGCGAAGCAGGGCGTCCCGCACCCGCTCGGCGTCCTGGCGCACTTCCCCGTGGTGGTCCACTACACCGGCGACCCCGTCCCCGGCGCGGCCACCCAACTCGCCCTGCGCGACCACCTCAACGAGGGCGGCAAGCTCATCGAGGCCGGTGAGCGCGCCGGCGGCAACGTCGACCTGGGCGAGGCCCTCACCGACGACTTCGCGCAGTACTACCTGGGCGCCTACGACCGCGCCACCGCACCCGGCGCCGACCGCTTCAAGGGCACCGGCGCGCTCGACGGCGTCAGCACCCCGCTCGCGGCCGCCGGCGCCAACCCGCTCGACAAGGCCGGTCGCTACACCGTCACCTCCGACATCCTGCCGCCCCGCGACTTCCCGCAGTTCAAGAGCGCCGCCGCGGGCTCCTACCCGGGCCTCGCCAACCCCTACGCCCCCTTCGAGGGCCAGGGCATGGCCTCGGCCACCCACACCGACCAGGACTACAAGCGCCTCACCCACACCATCGACCTGACCGGCGTCACCGCCGCCGACGCCCCGGAGCTGCGCCTCGCCCTCAACTGGAACCTGGAGACCGGCTACGACCACGGACTCCTGGAGGCGCACACCACCGGCGCCGAGGACTGGACCACGCTGCCGGACAAGAACGGCAACTCGTCCGCCGCCGTCCCCGCCGAGTGCGCGGCCGGTTTCTTCGTCAACGGGCACCCCTTCCTGCGCCACTACCTGACCGTCGGCGCCGACGGCTGCACCGCCTCCGGCACCAGCGGCGCCTGGAACAGCTTCACCGGCTCGTCGGGCGGCTGGAAGCCCGTCGCGTTCGACCTCGGCGCGTACGCCGGCAAGAAGGTCGAGGTGTCGCTCAGCTCCGTCACCGACCCCTCCACCGGAGGCCGCGGCCTCTTCGCCGACAACGCGCAACTGGTCGTCGGCGGGAACGTCGTCGAGTCCGAGGGATTCGAGACCTCGCTCGGCACCTGGGCCGTCGCGCCGGCCCCGCCCGGCAGCCCCTCTATCACAGGCGACTGGGCGCGGACCGGGGAGCTCTTCCGTACCTCCGCGGCGGTCACAGCGCGTGACAGCGTGCTGCTCGGCTTCGGGTTCGAGCACGTGCCCGGAAACGCCGAGCGGGCCGCTCTTATGGGCGCCTCCCTGGCACATCTGCGCAGCTGACAGTGCGTAATCGGGACCAAGGTCCCGGTGGCCCGTACCCCTACTCGGGGGTACGGGCCTCTGTGTCGCCTGTAGCCCCTCTCGATGTCACCTCAGAGGCTTCAGAGAGGTAGGGTCGGAGGCGGTCGGGGACATCCCATACAACTCGCCGGCGTCTAAAACCGGCGTACCAACGAGGAGATCGGTTTCGTGACGATCCGCGTAGGCATCAACGGCTTTGGCCGCATCGGTCGTAACTACTTCCGCGCGCTGCTGGAGCAGGGTGCGGACATCGAGATCGTGGCTGTCAACGACCTGGGTGACACCGCGACCACCGCACACCTTCTGAAGTACGACACCATCCTGGGCCGCCTCAAGGCCGAGGTGTCGCACACCGAGGACACCATCACCGTCGACGGCCGCACCATCAAGGTGCTGTCCGAGCGCAACCCCGCCGACATCCCGTGGGGCGACCTCGGCGTCGACATCGTGATCGAGTCCACCGGCATCTTCACGAAGAAGGCCGACGCCGAGAAGCACATCACCGGCGGCGCGAAGAAGGTCCTCATCTCGGCTCCGGCCAAGGACGAGGACATCACCATCGTGATGGGCGTCAACCAGGACAAGTACGACGCGGCCAACCACCACGTCATCTCCAACGCCTCCTGCACCACCAACTGCGTGGCGCCGATGGCGAAGGTTCTCGACGAGAACTTCGGCATCGTCAAGGGCCTGATGACCACGGTGCACGCGTACACCAACGACCAGCGCATCCTGGACTTCCCGCACAAGGACCTGCGCCGCGCCCGCGCCGCCGCCGAGAACATCATCCCGACCACGACCGGTGCCGCCAAGGCCACCGCCCTGGTCCTGCCCCAGCTCAAGGGCAAGCTCGACGGCATCGCGATGCGCGTCCCGGTCCCGACCGGCTCGGCCACCGACCTGGTCGTCGAGGTCTCCCGCGAGGTCACCAAGGACGAGGTCAACGCCGCGTTCAAGAAGGCTGCCGACGACGGCGACCTGAAGGGCTACCTCTTCTACACCGAGGACCCGATCGTGTCGTCCGACATCGTCAGCGACCCGGCCTCCTGCACCTTCGACTCGTCCATGACGATGGTCCAGGACGGCAAGTCGGTGAAGATCCTCGGCTGGTACGACAACGAGTGGGGCTACTCCAACCGTCTCGTCGACCTCACCGTCTTCGTCGGCGGTCAGCTCTAACCACCAGAGCAGGCACCTAGATGTGAGCACAGGGTCCGGACCGCGCAACGCCGCGCGCTCCGGGCCCTGTTGTGCGTCAGCCCACCCAAGGAGTCCAGTTCATGAAGACGATCGACGAACTTCTCGCCGAAGGAGTCGACGGCAAGCGGGTCTTCGTCCGCGCCGACCTCAACGTGCCGCTCGACCAGGGCGCCATCACCGACGACGGCCGCATCCGCGCCGTCCTGCCGACCGTGAAGGCCCTCGCCGGCGCGGGCGCCAAGGTGGTCGTGGCCTCGCACCTGGGCCGCCCCAAGGGCGCCCCGGACCCGGCCTTCTCGCTGCTGCCCGCCGCCGAGCGGCTCGGCGAGCTCCTGGGCGCGCCCGTCGCGTTCGCGCAGGACACCGTCGGCCCCGCCGCGCACGACGCGGTGGACGGCCTGCAGCCCGGTCAGGTCGCCGTCATCGAGAACCTCCGCTTCAACGCGGGCGAGACCGCCAAGGACGACGCCGAGCGGGCTGCTTTCGCCGACCGGCTCGCCGCCCTCGCGGACGTCTACGTGGGCGACGGCTTCGGCGCCGTGCACCGCAAGCACGCCTCGGTCTACGACCTCCCCGCCAAGCTGCCGCACTACGCCGGCTACCTCATCGCCACCGAGGTCGGCGTCCTCAAGAAGCTCACCGAGGACGTCAAGCGCCCGTACACCGTCATCCTCGGCGGCGCCAAGGTCTCCGACAAGCTCGCCGTCATCGACGAGCTGCTCGGCAAGGCCGACCGCCTGCTCATCGGCGGCGGCATGGCGTACACCTTCCTCAAGGCCAAGGGCCACGAGGTCGGCATCTCCCTCCTCCAGGAGGACCAGATCCCGACCGTCACGGAGTACATGGAGCGCGCCGAGAAGAACGGCGTCGAGCTCGTGCTCCCCGTGGACGTCCTGGTCTCCACGGACTTCCCCGACCTGAAGACGAAGGCCCCCGCCGACTTCAAGACCGTCGACGCGGACCAGATCCCCTCGGACATGGAGGGCCTGGACATCGGCCCCAAGTCCCGCGAGCTCTTCGCCGCGAAGATCGCCGACGCCGAGACCGTCTTCTGGAACGGACCGGTCGGCGTCGCCGAGCACCCCGACTACGCGAACGGCACCGCGGCCGTCGCGCGGGCGCTGCTCAACTGCGACGGCTTCACCGTGGTCGGGGGCGGCGACTCCGCCGCCGCCGTCCGTAACCTGGGCTTCGACGAGAATGCCTTCGGCCACATCTCGACCGGCGGCGGCGCCTCCCTCGAATACCTCGAGGGCAAGACGCTCCCCGGCCTCGCCGCACTGGAGAACTGACACTTCATGACTGACAAGACCACTCGCACGCCGCTGATGGCGGGCAACTGGAAGATGAACCTCAACCACCTCGAGGCCATCGCGCACGTCCAGAAGCTCGCCTTCGCCCTGGCCGACAAGGACTACGAGGCCTGCGAGGTCGCCGTCCTGCCGCCCTTCACCGACCTCCGCTCGGTGCAGACCCTGGTCGACGGCGACAAGCTCAAGATCAAGTACGGCGCCCAGGACATCTCGGCGCAGGACTCCGGCGCCTACACCGGCGAGATCTCGGGCCCGATGCTGGCCAAGCTGAAGTGCACCTACGTCGCCGTGGGCCACTCCGAGCGCCGCCAGTACCACAACGAGACCGACGAGCTCTGCAACGCCAAGGTGAAGGCCGCCTTCAAGCACGGCCTGACCCCGATCCTCTGCGTCGGCGAGGGCCTGGACATCCGCAAGGCCGGCCAGCAGGTCCAGTACACGCTGAACCAGCTCGACGGCGGCCTCAAGGACGTCCCGGCCGAGCAGGCCGAGTCCATCGTGATCGCGTACGAGCCCGTCTGGGCGATCGGCACCGGCGAGGTCGCCACCCCCGAGGACGCGCAGGAGGTCTGCGGCGCGATCCGCGGCCGTCTCGCCGAGCTGTACTCGCAGGAACTCGCCGACAAGGTGCGCATCCAGTACGGCGGCTCCGTGAAGTCCGGCAACGTCGCGGCGATCATGGCGCAGCCCGACGTGGACGGCGCCCTCGTGGGCGGCGCCGCGCTGGACTCGGACGAGTTCGTCAAGATCGTCCGGTTCCGCGACCAGTGAGTATGCGGTAGCGGCGATACGTCGTACCCTTGCGGGGGTCGGAGGCTCGGATGGCTGGCTGGAAAGCTCGCCCGCGAAAAAAGCCCCGGCCCCCGTCGTCGATTCAGATCCGAGGAAGTTGGTCCAGCCGTGGTTATGGGGTTCTCGATCGCCCTCATCGTCTTCAGCCTGCTGATGATGCTGCTGGTGCTGATGCACAAGGGCAAGGGCGGCGGTCTCTCCGACATGTTCGGTGGCGGCATGCAGTCGTCCGTCGGCGGTTCCTCCGTCGCGGAGCGCAACCTCGACCGCATCACCGTCGTGGTCGGTCTGCTGTGGTTCGCGTGCATTGTCGCGCTGGGTCTGCTGATGAAGGCGAACAACTAGCGCCAGGCACTGGTCGCTTGTCCGGTGCGTGGCCGCGTGCGCGGCTTATCATGGGGCTTGCGTCCGGGGGTGGGGTGTAACTCCGCACACTGGACGCGCGTTGGGCCTTACGTAAACTGAGGCGCCCGCAGCAGCACCATCACGCAGGGAGTTACGACCGTGGCAAGTGGCAACGCGATCCGAGGAAGTCGGGTCGGGGCGGGGCCGATGGGCGAGGCCGAGCGCGGTGAGTCCGCGCCGCGAGCGCGCATCTCCTTCTGGTGCTCCAACGGGCACGAGACGCAGCCCAGCTTCGCCAGCGACGCGCAGATCCCCGACACATGGGACTGTACCCGCTGCGGCTTTCCGGCAGGTCAGGACCGGGACAACCCCCCGGACCCGCCGCGCACCGAGCCGTACAAGACGCATCTGGCGTATGTGCGTGAGCGGCGCAGCGACGCGGACGGCGAGGCCATTCTGGCGGAAGCTCTCGCCAAACTGCGGGGCGAGATCTAGTACTTGGGATTCGGCCGGACACCGAGAAGGTGTCCGGCCGGTTTCGTGTCCGCGTACATGTGTGGGTACGTCTGCGGACAGACGGTTTCAGACATCTCATACCGCTCATCGATCGATTAGGTTGGTGAGTGCAGCGGGGCAATACACGTACGCGGGTACGAGAGAAGGCTGAAGTCCGAGATGAATGCAGAAAGCCGCGCAAGGCTCAATCAGACGCCCGAGTGGACGGCGCTCACCAAGCACCGCGAACAACTCGGAGAAGTGCAGTTGCGCGAGCTGTTCGCCGCGGATCCGGCGCGCGGCACGACGTACACCCTCCAGGTCGGTGACCTGCACATCGACTACTCCAAGCACCTCGTCAACGACGAGACGCTGCGGCTGCTGCGCGAGCTCGCCGCCGCGACGGACGTGTTCGGGCTGCGGGACGCCATGTTCCGCGGCGAGAAGATCAACACCACGGAGGACCGCGCGGTCCTGCACACCGCGCTGCGCGCCCCGCGGGACGCCGTCATCGAGGTCGACGGCGAGAACGTCGTGCCGGCGGTGCATGCCGTCCTCGACAAGATGAGCGCCTTCTCCGAGAAGGTCCGCTCCGGCGAGTGGACCGGCCACACCGGCAAGCGCATCAGGAACGTCGTCAACATCGGCATCGGCGGCTCCGACCTCGGCCCCGCGATGGCGTACGAGGTGCTGCGCTCCTTCACCGACCGCGACCTCACGGTCCGGTTCGTGTCGAACGTGGACGGCGCGGACCTGCACGAGGCCGTGCGGGACCTGGACCCCGCCGAGACGCTGTTCATCATCGCCTCGAAGACGTTCACCACCATCGAGACGATCACCAACGCCACCTCGGCGCGGGACTGGCTGCTCACGGGGCTGCGAGCCGACCAGAGCGCCGTCGCCAAGCACTTCGTGGCCCTGTCGACCAACGCCGAGAAGGTGTCGGACTTCGGCATCGACACGGACAACATGTTCGAGTTCTGGGACTGGGTCGGCGGCCGCTACTCCTACGACTCGGCGATCGGCCTCTCCCTGATGATCGCCATCGGGCCCGACCGGTTCCGCGAGATGCTCGACGGCTTCCACCTCGTCGACGAGCACTTCCGCACCGCGCCCGCCGAGTCCAACGTGCCGCTCCTCATGGGCCTGTTGGGCATCTGGTACGGCAACTTCCACGACGCGCAGTCGCACGCCGTGCTGCCGTACTCGCACTACCTCTCCAAGTTCACCGCGTACCTCCAGCAGCTGGACATGGAGTCCAACGGCAAGTACGTCGAGCGTGACGGCGAAGAGGTCGACTGGCAGACCGGCCCGGTGGTCTGGGGCACGCCCGGCACCAACGGCCAGCACGCCTACTACCAACTCATCCACCAGGGCACGAAGTTGATCCCGGCGGACTTCATCGGCTTCGCCCGCCCGGTCGCCGACCTGCTGCCCGGCCTGGTCGCCCAGCACGACCTGCTGATGGCCAACTTCTTCGCGCAGACACAGGCGCTGGCGTTCGGCAAGACGCCCGACGAGGTGCGCGCCGAGGGCGTCGCGGAGGAACTCGTCCCGCACAAGACGTTCAAGGGCAACCACCCGACGACGACCATCCTCGCCGAGGAGCTGACCCCCTCGGTCCTCGGCCAGCTCGTCGCGCTCTACGAGCACAAGGTCTTCGTCCAGGGCGCCGTGTGGAACATCGACTCCTTCGACCAGTGGGGCGTCGAGCTCGGCAAGGTCCTCGCCAAGCGGATCGAGCCCGCGCTGACCGAGGGCGCCGAGGTGCCGGACCTGGACGGGTCGACCACGGCGCTGGTCGCCAAGTACCGCGACCTGCGCGGCCGTTGATCCCGCCGGCCCTGGGGCCCGCTGCGTCGACGTACGGACGTTAATCGGATGCGGGCACGCCCCCCGGCGGGTGACACTGCTTCAGCTCTGTCACCCGCCGGGAGGGACCCCCGTCATGGACCAGCTGCACGCCGCACTCGCCGACCCCGACAGACTTCGGCTGTACGCGCGCATAGTCCTCGACGACCTCCCCCCGAGCGAGGCCGACTCCGCGACCGCCCGCAAGCACCTGGGACGGCTCCTCGCCACCGGGCTCGTGGAGCGGCTGCCCGACGGATCGCTGCGGGCCGACCCGGCCGTCTTCCGGCGCTCGCCCGACCCCGTGGACGCGTACGTCCACCCGACCGTGCCGCGCCGCCTCACCGGCTTCTTCGCGCACGGCCGCCTCACCACGATCCCCGTACGGCCCGTGGTGCGCCACGAACTCCTCGTCCATCTCACGGACACCCTCTTCGCCGCCGGCCGCGTCTACAGCGAGCGCGAGGTCAACGACGCGTTCCGCACCGTCCACGACGACACCGCGGCGCTGCGGCGGTACTGCGTCACCGACGGCCTCTTGGTGCGCGAGCAGGACGGCAGCAGCTACCGACGCGTCCTCGTGGACGCCTGAGGGCCCCCGCACCAGCCGGTGCGGGGGCCCTCGGGAACTGCGGGTGACGCGGCTAGGACACGGCCGGCGGGTACAGCTCCGGGGGGAGCTGCGAGGCCGCCGCGGCGTCCAGGAGCCACAGCGTGCGCGAGCGGCCGTAGGCGCCGGCAGCGGGGGCCTGCACCTCGCCCGCGCCCGACAGGGCGATGGCCGCGGCCCGCGCCTTGTCCTCGCCCGCCGCGAGCAGCCACACCTCGCGGGCCGCCCGGATCGCCGGGAGGGTCAGCGAGATGCGGGTCGGCGGCGGCTTCGGCGCGCCGTGCACGCCGACCACCGAGCGCACCGTCTCGCGCACCGCGGGCTGCTCGGGGAAGAGCGAGGCGACGTGCGTGTCCGGGCCGACGCCGAGCATCAGGACGTCGAAGGTCGGCACCGGGCCGTGGTCCTCCGGGCCCGCGGCCGCGGTGAGTTCGGCGGCGTAGACCTCCGCCGCCGCGTCCACCTCGTACGCGCCGTCCGAGGCCGGCATCGGGTGCACCCGGGCCGGGTTGAGCGGCACCGAGTCGAGCAGGGCCTCGCGGGCCTGCGTGTAGTTGCGCTCCGGGTCGCCGTCCGGCAGGAACCGCTCGTCGCCCCACCACAGGTCCAGACGCGACCAGTCGACCGCGTCCTTCGCCGGGGAGGAACCCAGCGCGGCCAGCACGCCGTTGCCGTTGCGACCGCCGGTGAGGACCACCGACGCGTGGCCGCGGGCGGCCTGCGCGTCGACGATCTTCGTGATGAGGCGGGCCGCGACGGCCTGTGCCATCAGCTCCTTGTCGCGGTGGACGACGAGCTGCGGGGTCGCGGTCACTTCGCGGCCGCCTTCTTGGCCGGTGCCTTCTTCGCCGGCGCCTGCTCGGCCTCGGGGGCCTTGCCGGCCTCCTTGGTCCCCTTGGTCCCCGACGCGGTCTCCGTCACCGGCTCGGACGGCTGGCCGAGCCGGTCCACGCCGTACTTCAGCGCGGAGGCGTAGGTGTCGTCCGGGTCCAGGCGGCGCAGCTCCTCGGCGATCAGCTCGGCCGTCTCGCGGCGCTTGAGCGCCACCGCGCGGTCGGGCTGCCCCTCGATGGAGAGCGTGGCGAGCGAGCCGTCGGCCCGGTCGAGCACGATGGGACCGCAGTCGGTCTCCATGCGGACGCCGGTCAGGCCGGGGCCCGCCGACAGCGCGCGCTTCACCGGTACGTCGAGCCGGTCGGCGAGCCACATGCCGAGCAGCTCGCAGCTCGGGTTGAACTCCTCGCCGTCCACCTGGACCGAGGTGACCTTGCAGGTGACCTGGTCGAGCGCCGCGGCGAGCATGGAGCGCCACGGGGTGATGCGGGTCCAGGACAGGTCCGTGTCACCGGGGTGGTAGGCCTCGGAGCGCGCGGTCAGCTCGTGGATCGGGTCCTCGGCCGCGTAGGTGTCGGTGACGCGGCGCTGGGCCAGCGAGCCCAGCGGGTCGTTGGCCGGGTCCAGCGGGGCGTTCACCGGCCACCAGGCGACCACGGGGGCGTCCGGCAGCAGCAGCGGCAGGACGACCGACTGGGCGTGGTCGATGACCTCGCCGTACAGCCGCAGTATGACCGTCTCGCCGGTGCCCGCGTCCGCGCCGACCCGTACCTCGGCGTCGAGGCGCGACGTCGTGCGGTCGCGGGGCGAGCGCGCGGCGCGCTTGATGACGACCAGCTTGCGCGAGGGGTGCTCGCGGGACGCGTCGTTGGCGGCCTTCAGCGAGTCGTAGGCGTTCTCCTCGTCGGTGACGATGACGAGGGTGAGCACCATGCCGACGGCCGGCGTGCCGATCGCGCGGCGGCCCTGCACGAGCGCCTTGTTGATCTTGCTGGACGTGGTGTCCGTAAGGTCGATCTTCATGGCCGACGCCAGCTCCGTCCGTCTCGTGCGAGCATTTCGTCCGCCTCGGACGGGCCCCAGGTCCCGGACGCGTACTGCGCGGGCTTGCCGTGCTTGTCCCAGTGCTCCTCGATCGGGTCGAGGATGTTCCAGGACAGCTCGACCTCCTCCGTGCGCGGGAAGAGGTTGGCGTCGCCGAGCAGGACGTCCAGGATCAGGCGCTCGTACGCCTCCGGGCTGGACTCGGTGAAGGACTCGCCGTAGGCGAAGTCCATCGACACGTCCCGGATCTCCATGGAGGTGCCGGGCACCTTGGAGCCGAACCGGACCGTGATGCCCTCGTCGGGCTGGACGCGGATGACGATCGCGTTCTGCCCGAGCTCCTCGGTGGCGGTGTGGTCGAAGGGGGAGTGCGGGGCGCGCTGGAAGACCACCGCGATCTCCGTCACCCGGCGGCCGAGCCGCTTGCCCGTGCGCAGGTAGAAGGGCACGCCCGCCCAGCGGCGGTTGTCCACCTCCAGCTTGATGGCCGCGTAGGTGTCGGTCTTCGACTTGGGGTCGATGCCGTCTTCCTGGAGGTAGCCGACGGCCTTCTCGCCGCCCTGCCACCCCGCGGCGTACTGCCCGCGGACGGTGCTCCTGCCGAGGTCCTTGGGCAGCCGGACGGCGCCCAGCACCTTGGCCTTCTCGGCGACCAGGGCGTTCGCGTCGAAGGAGGCGGGCTCCTCCATCGCGGTCAGCGCCATCAGCTGGAGCAGGTGGTTCTGGATGACGTCGCGCGCGGCGCCGATGCCGTCGTAGTAGCCGGCGCGGCCGCCGATGCCGATGTCCTCGGCCATGGTGATCTGGACGTGGTCCACGTACGACCGGTTCCAGATCGGCTCGAACATCTGGTTGGCGAAGCGGAGCGCCAGGATGTTCTGGACGGTCTCCTTGCCGAGGTAGTGGTCGATCCGGAACACCTGGTCCGGGGCGAACACCTCGTGCACGATCGCGTTCAGCTCGCGGGCCGACGCGAGGTCGTGGCCGAACGGCTTCTCGATGACCGCGCGACGCCAGGCGCCCTTCGGGGCGTCGGCCAGCTCGTGCTTCTTGAGCTGCTGCACCACCTGCGGGAAGAACTTCGGCGGCACCGAGAGGTAGAACGCGAAGTTGCCGCCGGTGCCCTGCGCCTTGTCCAGCTCCTGGATGGTGGCCTTGAGCTGCTCGAAGGCGTCGTCGTCGTCGAAGTTGCCCTGGACGAAGCGCATGCCCTGGATGAGCTGCTGCCAGACCTCCTCGCGGAACGGGGTCCGCGAGTGCTGCTTGACCGCGTCGTGGACGACCTGGGCGAAGTCCTCGTCCTCCCAGTCGCGCCGGGCGAAGCCGATGAGCGAGAAGCCCGGCGGAAGGAGACCCCGGTTGGCGAGGTCGTAGACGGCGGGCATCAACTTTTTACGGGACAAATCGCCCGTGACGCCGAAAATGACCAGGCCCGACGGCCCCGCGATACGCGGGAGCCGTCGGTCTGCGGCGTCACGCAGCGGATTGCTGCTTGACAAAGTGGTCAGCCCTTCGCAGGAGCGAGGCGCTTGAGCTCGGCCTCGGTCGACTTGAGCAGGTCGTTCCAGGACGCCTCGAACTTGTCGACGCCCTCGTCCTCCAGGAGCTGCACGACCTCGTCGTAGGAGATACCGAGCTTCTCCACCGCGGCGATCTCGGCGCGCGCCTGGTCGTAGGTGCCCGCGATGGTGTTGCCGGAGATCGAGCCGTGGTCGCCGGTGGCCTCCAGGGTCGCCTCGGGCATCGTGTTCACCGTGTTGGGCGCGACGAGCTCGTCGACGTACAGCGTGTCCTTGTAGGCCGGGTCCTTGACGCCGGTCGAGGCCCACAGCGGACGCTGCTTGTTGGCCTGCGCCTTGTCCAGCGCGGCCCAGCGGTCGGAGGAGAAGACCTCCTCGTACGCCTCGTAGGCGAGCCGGGCGTTGGCGAGCGCGGCCTTGCCCTTGGCGGACTTGGCCTCGTCCGTGCCGATGGCGTCGAGGCGCTTGTCGATCTCGGTGTCCACGCGGGACACGAAGAAGGACGCCACCGAGTGGATCTTGGAGAGGTCGAGACCGCGCTCCTTGGCCTTCTCCAGGCCCGCCAGGTACGCGTCCATGACCAGGCGGTAGCGCTCCAGCGAGAAGATCAGCGTGACGTTGACGCTGATGCCGAGGCCGATGACCTCGGTGATCGCCGGGAGGCCCGCCTTGGTGGCCGGGATCTTGATGAGGGTGTTCGGGCGGTCCACGAGCCAGGCGAGCTGCTTGGCCTCGGCGACCGTGGCCTTGGTGTTGTGCGCCAGGCGCGGGTCGACCTCGATGGACACCCGGCCGTCCTGGCCGCCGGTCGCGTCGAAGACCGGGCGCAGGATGTCGGCGGCGTCACGGACGTCCGCCGTCGTGATCATGCGGATGGCCTCTTCGACGGTGACCTCGCGGGCGGCGAGGTCCGAGAGCTGCTGGTCGTAACCGTCGCCCTGCGAAATGGCCTTCTGGAAGATCGACGGGTTGGTCGTGACGCCCACGACGTGCTGCTGGTCGATCAGCTCGGCGAGGTTGCCGGACGTGATCCGCTTGCGCGACAGGTCGTCCAGCCAGATCGCGACGCCTTCTTCGGAGAGGCGCTTGAGTGCGTCTGTCATGGAATTACATCTCCTACTTGGTCGTATATGGGCGTCAGCGCTGAGCGGCGGCGATCGATTCCCGGGCCGCCTCGGCCACGGCGTCGGCGGTGAAGCCGAACTCGCGGAACAGCACCTTGCCGTCCGCCGAGGCACCGAAGTGCTCCAGCGAGACGATGCGTCCGGCGTCGCCCACGAAGCGGTGCCAGGTCAGGCCGATGCCGGCCTCGACCGCCACACGCGCCCGTACGGACGGCGGAAGGACGCTGTCGCGGTACCCCTGGTCCTGCTCCTCGAACCATTCGACCGACGGCATCGAGACGACGCGCGTCGGGACGCCGGCGGCCTGCAGCTGCTCGCGCGCCTCGACGGCGAGCTGGACCTCGGAGCCGGTGCCGATGAGCACGACCTCGGGCGCTGCGCTCTTTCCGTCGGACCCTTCGGCCTCGAAGAGCACGTAGCCGCCCTTGGCGGCGTCCTCGTTGCGCTCGTACGTCGGCACGCCCTGGCGGGTCAGCGCGAGGCCGTGCGGGGCGCCCTTGCCGAACTCCTTGGTGTAGCGGCGCAGGATCTCGCGCCACGCGACGACGGTCTCGTTGGCGTCGGCCGGGCGGACCACGTTCAGGCCCGGGATGGCGCGCAGCGAGGCCAGGTGCTCGACCGGCTGGTGGGTCGGGCCGTCCTCGCCGAGGCCGATGGAGTCGTGCGTCCACACGTACGTCACCGGGAGGTGCATCAGCGCGGACAGCCGGACGGCGTTGCGCATGTAGTCGGAGAACACCAGGAAGGTGCCGCCGAAGATGCGCGTGTTGCCGTGCAGCGCGATGCCGTTCATCTCCGCGGCCATGGAGTGCTCGCGGATGCCGAAGTGGACCGTACGGCCGTACGGGTCGGCCCCGGGCAGCGGGTTGCCCTCGGGCAGGAACGACGACGTCTTGTCGATCGTCGTGTTGTTCGAGCCCGCCAGGTCGGCGGAGCCGCCCCACAGCTCGGGGATGACCGGGCCGAGCGCCTGCAGGATCTTGCCGGACGCGGCACGGGTGGCGACGCCCTTGCCGGTCTCGAACTCCGGGAGCTTCTCCTCCCAGCCCTCGGGCAGCTCGCCCGCGCGGATGCGGTCGAACTCGGCGGCGCGCTCGGCGTTGGCGGTGCGCCAGGCGGCGAAGCCCTTGTCCCACTCGGCCTTGGCCTCGCGGCCGCGGTCGAGGGCCTTGCGGGTGTGCGCGAGGACCTCGTCGGAGACCTCGAAGTTCTGCTCCGGGTCGAAGCCGAGGACGCGCTTGGTGGCGGCCACTTCCTCGTCGCCGAGCGCCGAGCCGTGGGCGGCCTCGGTGTTCTGCGCGTTCGGGGCGGGCCAGGCGATGATCGAGCGCATCGCGATGAAGGAGGGGCGCTCGGTCTCGGCCTGGGCGGCCTTGATCGCGGCGTAGAGGGCGGCCGGGTCCAGGTCGCCGTTCTCCTTGGGCGCCACGCGCTGGACGTGCCAGCCGTACGCCTCGTACCGCTTGAGGGTGTCCTCGGACACCGCGGTCTCCGTGTCGCCCTCGATCGAGATGTGGTTGTCGTCCCACAGCAGGATCAGGTTGCCGAGCTTCTGGTGCCCGGCCAGCGAGGAGGCCTCGCCGGAGATGCCCTCCTGGAGGCAGCCGTCACCGGCGATGGCGTAGATGTGGTGATCGAACGGGGACGCGCCGTCGGCCGCCTCCGGGTCGAACAGACCGCGCTCGTAGCGGGCCGCCATCGCCATGCCCACGGCGTTGGCGACGCCCTGGCCCAGCGGGCCCGTGGTCGTCTCCACGCCGACCGTGTGGCCGTACTCCGGGTGGCCCGGGGTCTTCGAGCCCCAGGTGCGGAAGGCCTTCAGGTCGTCCAGCTCCAGGCCGAAACCGGCCAGGTAGAGCTGGATGTAGAGGGTCAGGGACGAGTGGCCCGCAGAGAGGACGAACCGGTCGCGGCCGGTCCAGTCGGCGTCCGCCGGGTCGTGGCGCATCACCTTCTGGAAGAGGGTGTACGCGGCGGGCGCGAGGCTCATGGCCGTACCGGGATGGCCGTTGCCGACCTTCTGTACGGAATCCATGGCCAGGACGCGAGCGGTGTCAACGGCTCGCTGGTCCAGTTCGGTCCACTCGAGGTCTGTGGTGGTCGGCTTGGTGCTCACCCTGAGTCAGGGCTCCTCTCCACATGTCGAATGCCGGCGGCGTAGATCCCACCGGCCGATGTCGAGCCTACCGCTGCTAGAACGCTCATTTTTTCGAGTCATTCCAGACTGCAGTGACACGCGAGGATCCGCCTGTCGAAAGGAAAACGCGGGCATTAGGCAAGTGAATACGGGGTCGCTCATATGTCCGCTCATAAGGCCACCGGTATCGCCCATTTGTCCGCTCAATGAACGCGAGGTTCCGCTCATCTGGCGGCTCAACTCGCCACGGACGCCGCCCGACCGGCCGCCCAACACGACCCCACCCCCGCGAAGAGCGAGGTATGGGCAACGTCTACAGTGGCGTGGTACGCGCGGGCTTTACCGGATCTTCATGTCTGAAGGTGCTGGTCGGCCCGCTGGGATGTCTCTGTCAGGGGTGTGCGTGACGGCCGTTGAATCCCGTCCAGCGGGGGTTTCCGGGACGGACCTTAGCCCGAGCCATCGGCCGTTCGGGGCTCGTGTCAAGGCGTTCGTGGCGCTGACCAAGCCGCGGATCATCGAGCTGCTGCTCATCACCACCGTTCCGGTGATGTTCCTCGCCGAACAGGGGGTGCCCGACCTCTGGCTGGTCTTCGTGACCTGCCTGGGCGGCTACCTCTCCGCCGGGGGCGCCAACGCGCTCAACATGTACATCGACCGCGACATCGACGCCCTGATGGACCGCACGTCGCAGCGCCCGCTGGTGACCGGCATGGTCAGCCCGCGCGAGTGCCTCGTGTTCGGCATCACCCTCGCGGTCGTCTCGACCCTGTTGTTCGGCCTCGCCGTCAACTGGCTCTCCGCGTGGCTCTCGCTCGGCGCGCTGCTCTTCTACGTGGTCGTCTACACGATGATCCTGAAGCGGCGCACCTCCCAGAACATCGTCTGGGGCGGCATCGCGGGCTGTCTGCCGGTGCTCATCGGCTGGTCCTCGGTCACCAACTCGATGTCCTGGGCCCCGGTCATCCTCTTCCTGGTGATGTTCTTCTGGACGCCGCCGCACTACTGGCCGCTGTCCATGAAGGTCAAGGAGGACTACGCGCGCGTGGGCGTGCCGATGCTGCCGGTCATCGCCTCCAACAAGGTGGTCGCCCGCCAGATCGTCCTCTACAGCTGGGTCATGGTCGCCGTCTCGCTGCTGCTCCAGCCGCTCGGCTACACCGGCTGGTTCTACACCGCGGTCGCGCTGGTCACCGGCGGCTGGTGGCTGTGGGAGGCGCACGGCCTGCAGAACCGCGCCAAGGCCGAGGTCACGGGCGGCAAGCTCAAGGAGATGCGGCTCTTCCACTGGTCCATCACCTACGTCTCGCTGCTCTTCGTCGCGGTCGCGGTGGACCCCTTCCTGCGCTGAGCGCACCCACATCGCCGACGGGCGGGGCACGGTGGTGTTGAACGCCACGTGCCCCGCCCGTCGCCAGTTGATCTACCCGTCGGTAGCATCCTGTCCATGGCAGAGACCGAGCAGGTTGAGGACAGCAAGCAGGCGGCCCGCGCGGAGCGGAAGGCGGCCAGGCTCGCCAAGGAGATCGGCGCCTTCGCCAAGGCCCACGGCGGCGCCGAGGGCCAGGTCGCGTACGTCGGAGAGCGCGGCGCCCGGATCGTCCTCGTCGGCGAGGACGGCGGCTGGGGCGACCTGATGGCGCCCTCCTACGCCGTCGCGCAGAGCGCCGTCGAGAAGGCCGGGATCACCGTCCACGAGGACTTCGCCGGGGAGTTCGCGGCCAAGGTGCGCACCGGACCGTACGAATGGAAGCGGATGGCCGGCATCCAGCTCGGCGGCCCCAGCAACGGCTGACGCGCCGCCCCGCGCCCGCGGAGAACGGCCGAAAGCAACACCTGACAGCCGGGTCACCCGTTAGGACCGTAAGAACAAGGTCCACTCATCGGGAGTCCGGATGATCGAAACGCCGTCCCTGGTGGACCAGTACTGCCATGGCGTCCTCCGTACGGAGCTGGGCCTCGGCACCTTCGAGGCCCACCTCGGCCGGGGTGAGGGGCCGCCCGCCCCCGGCACCACCTTCTTCGACACCCAGACCGGCTTCGCCGTGCGCCGCTGGTGCCCGCCGCTGCTCGGCATGGAGCCGCACTGCCCGCCGGCCCGCTATCTGGCCCGCCGCCGCGAACTCGGCGTCCTGGAGTCGGGCCGGCGCCTGCTGCGCGGCAGCGGCATCACCACGTACCTCGTCGACACCGGGCTGCCGGGGGATCTGACCGGCCCCGACGAGATGGCCTGTACGGGGGACGCGGACGCCCGCGAGATCGTCCGTCTGGAGCTGCTCGCCGAACAGGTCGCGGACACCTCCGGCACCGCCGACACGTTCCTGGCCAATCTCGCCGAGTCCGTGCACGCAGCCGCCGTGGGCGCCGTCGCCTTCACCTCCGTCGCCGGGGTGCGCCATCCGCTCGCCCTCGCCCCGGAGCCGCCGGGACCCGGCGAGGTGCGGGGCGCGGTGGGGCGCTGGCTGGCCGGGCGGCAGGTCGGCGGGGCGCTCGCCGATCCGGTGCTGCTGCGCCATCTGCTGTGGATCGCCGTGGCCTCGGGCCGCCCGCTGCAGCTGCACGCCGGCGCGGGGGACCCGCAGACCTACCTCGGGGAGTTCGCGCGGGCCACCGCGGGCCTCGGCACCGATCTGGTGCTGCTGCACGGCTACCCGTACCACCGCAGCGCCGCGCACCTGGCGGCCGTCTTCCCGCACGTGTACGCCGACCTCGGGCCCGCCCTGGTGCGCACCGGCGCCCGGGCGGCGGCGGTCCTCGCGGAGGTCCTGGAACTGGCCCCGTTCGGCAAGCTGCTGTTCTCCAGCGGCGCCCACGGCTTGCCCGAGCTGCACGTCGTCGGGGCGCACCTGTTCCGCGAGGCGCTCGGGCGGGTGCTCGGCACCTGGGTCGCCGAGGGCGCCTGGTCGCTCACCGACGCGCAGCGCGTGGCGGGAATGATCGCGGCGGGCAACGCCCGCCGGGTCTACGGGCTCCCCGACGGCGCCGGACAGTGAGGGCGGTGCGGCCGGCTCAGACGGCGGACAGGCGTGAGTCGTCCGCCTGGGCGGGCACGTCGGCCGTGGTGAGCGGGCGCTCCCGCAGCGAGAGCAGGACGCGCATCACGGCGATCCACACCAGGCACGAGCCGAACATGTGCACGCCGACCAGGATCTCCGGCGTGTCCGTGAAGTACTGGACGTAGCCGATCGCGCCCTGCGCGAGGAGGACCAGGAAGAGCTGGCGGGTGCGGGCCAGCGGGCCGGGCGGCGCGTCGACCGCCTTGAGGACGAACCACAGGGCGAACGCCAGCGTCACCACGATCCAGGCGAGGACCGCGTGCAGCTTGCTGACCGACTCCCAGTCGAAGCCCATCCGCGGGACGTCGCTGGAGTCGCCCGCGTGCCGCCCCGAGCCCGTCACGATCGTGCCCATGGCGATCAGCAGCACGGAGACGCCGACCAGGACCCAGACGAGCTGCGCCACGGCCTTGCCGACCAGCGGGCGCGGCTCGCAGTCGCCCTCGCGGGTCCGCTGCCACATGGTGACGGCGACCGCGATCAGGGCGGTGGAGAGCAGGAAGTGCGCCGCGACGGTCCACGGGTTCAGGCCGACGAGGACCACGATTCCGCCGAGCACCGCGTTGCCCATCACCAGCCAGAACTGGATCCAGCCGAGCCGGGTGAGGCTGCGCCGCATCGGCTTCTGCGCACGGGCCGCGATGATCGCCCAGCCGACGGCCGCGCACAGCACGTACGTCAGCAGGCGGTTGCCGAACTCGACGACGCCGTGGAAGCCCATCTCGTGCGTCGCGGTGAGGGACTCCTCGGTGCACTTGGGCCAGGTCGGGCAGCCGAGGCCCGAACCGGTCAGCCGGACGGCCCCGCCGGTCACCACGATGACCACCGTCATGACGAGGGAGATCATGGCCGCCTGCTGGACGGTCCGCCGGGTCGGGGTCCAGCGCTCGGCGATGAAGGCGAGCGGGTTCCGCGCGGCCGAAGCGATGTCGGCTCGGGTCACATTTGGCACGCGCACCATCGTAGGGGGCCGCTTGTGCATGTCTTCACGAGGGTTGCGCATGTCCGCCGACAGGCACCGGACCGTCGAATTCCCCGGCGAGAAGATCGGATTCCGGGAAAGCCCCGAAACACGAAAAGCAGAGCGAGCGGAGTGGTCTCACCTCGTACGCGCAATGCACGCAGGCCCGCCTCACTCCCAGCGGAAGAACTTCGCCGCCGCGCCGAGGCCGAGCACCGCCCACACCGCGAGGATTCCGAGATCGCCCCAGGGCAGACCCGCGCCGTGCTGCAGCACGTCCCGCAGGCCGTCCGAGAGGGCCGAGACGGGGAGCAGACCGAGCACCGACTGCGCCGCGTCGGGGAACTTGTCGAGCGGGACGATCACGCCGCCGCCCATCAGGAGCAGCAGGAAGACGAGGTTGGCCGCGGCGAGCGTCGCCTCGGCCTTGAGCGTGCCCGCCATCAGCAGACCGAGCCCGGAGAAGGCCGCCGTGCCGAGGACCAGCAGGAGGAGCACGGAGAGGGGGTTGCCGTGCGGCGACCAGCCGAGGGCGAACGCGATGACCGTGAGCAGCACGACCTGGAGCGCCTCGGTGACGAGGACCGAGAGGGTCTTCGCCGTCATCAGGCCCCAGCGCGGCAGCGGCGAGGCACCGAGCCGCTTGAGCACGCCGTAGCGGCGCTCGAAGCCGGTGGCGATGGCCTGACCGGTGAAGGCGGTCGACAGGACGGCGAGCGCGAGGATGCCGGGCGCGAGGAAGTCGACCGCGTCGCCGTCGCCCGTGTCGACGATGTCGACCGAGCTGAACAGGACGAGCAGCAGGGCCGGGATCACCACGGTGAGGAGCAGCTGCTCGCCGTTGCGGAGCAGCATCTTCGTCTCGAGGGCCGCCTGCGCGGCGATCATGCGGGGGAGCGGGGCGGCGCCCGGCTCCGGCGTGTACGTACCGGCGGCGCTCATCCGCGCAGCTCCTTACCCGTGAGTTCCAGGAAGACGTCCTCGAGCGTGTGGCGTTCGACCGAGATACGGTCCGGCATGACCCCGTGCTGGGCGCACCAGGACGTGACCGTGGCGAGCAGCTGCGGGTCGATCGTGCCGGTCACCCGGTAGGAGCCCGGGGTCAGTTCGGCGGCGGCCGAGTCCGGGGGCAGCGCCTTGAGCAGCGAGCCGACGTCGAGCCCGGGGCGGCCGGTGAACCGCAGGGTGTTCTCGGCGCCGCCCCGGCACAGCTCGTCGGGGCTGCCCTGGGCGATGACCTTGCCCGCGTCGATGATCGCGACGTCGTCGGAGAGCTCCTCGGCCTCGTCCATGTGATGCGTGGTGAGGATGACGGCGACGCCGTCGCGCCGCAGATCGCGTACGAGGTCCCAGGTGGCCCGGCGCGCCTGCGGGTCGAGGCCCGCGGTCGGCTCGTCGAGGAAGACCAGGTCGGGCCTGCCGACCACGGCCATGGCGAGCGCGAGGCGCTGCTGCTGTCCGCCGGAGAGCCTGCGGTAGGTGGTGCGGCCGCAGCTCTCCAGACCGAGCCGCTCGATGAGCGCGGCCACGTCGAGCGGGCGGGCGTGCAGCTTGGCCACGTGGTGGAGCATCTCGTCGGCGCGGGCGCCGGAGTAGACGCCGCCGGACTGGAGCATCACGCCGATGCGCGGCCGCAGCGCGTCCGCCTCGCGGACCGGGTCGAGCCCGAGCACCCGGACGGTGCCGGAGTCCGGCTTCCGGTAGCCCTCGCAGGTCTCGATCGTGGTGGTCTTGCCCGCGCCGTTGGGGCCGAGGACGGCGGTGATGCCGGCTTCGGCGGTGAGGTCGAGACCGTCCACCGCGGTCTTGGTTCCGTACCGCTTGACCAGATTCCGGATCTGGACGACGGGCTCGTTTCGCATGGTGAGCCAGTCTAGGGACGGCGCCGGGGCCCCGGACCGGCGGGGCGGCGCTCCCGGCTCTGCGGGCGCCGGGCGGCTACGCCTGCCGCGGCCGGTTCTCCGCCAGCCACCGCTCGGCGTACGCGACGGCCTCCGCCAGCGGGAAGAGCCGCGCCTCGGCGGCGCCGACTAGCCCGCGCACCACCGTGTCCGCGGCGGCCTGGGCGGCGTCCTTCTCGAACGCCGCGCCGAGCTCCACGAAGCCGTCCTCGGAGATCGAGCGTTCCCGGACCGTCTTCCAGCGGCGCCCCTGCGGCGTCATGGCGGCGAAGGAGTTCTCCACTTCGGGGCCGGGGATGCGGTACTCGGCCAGATGGAAGGCGGTGCACGCGTCGTACCCGGCGCCGAGCAGCAGGACGCGGGCGCCCGCCTCCTCCAGGCGCGCCAGCGGGCTGCGCTCGCCGAGCCGGCAGTCCCTGGCGTGCCCGGCGGTGATCGTCGCGGCGGCCGGGCCGAGCGCCGCGAACGAGGTCTGCGGGTGGGCGCTGCGCAGCGCGCCGGGCCAGGTGCGCACGGCCTCCGGGACGACGCCGACGCCGTAGGAGGGGGAGGTCAGCGGGTCGTACGCGGGGAGGGAGGCGCGCAGGACCGGCCACCATTCCTCGGGCACGGGCGGGTTCTGCCAGGCCGAGGGCTCGCTGTTGTCCCCCGTATGGGCGGGGACCACCAGCGTGCCCTCGGGGCCCAGCGCGTCGAGGAGCGCCTGGACCAGCGCGACCTCGCCGCCGGCGACCCAGCCCAGCGCGCTGAGCGAGGTGTGCGCGAGGAGGGTCTCGCCGGGGCGGACGCCCAGCCTCAGGAGTTCCTCGGCGAGCGACGCGCGTGTGCACAAAGGGCCGGTGGGAGAGGGTGTCGGCATGGTTGAGGAGTCTTGCGGACGCATTCCGTGGGCGCCACCCATTTGATCGGTCGCTGATCATTTCCGCAGGTCAATTTAGGTATGCCTAAGTGATGCAGCGCACCAGGGGCCGTTTCGGACGCGGGTTGTCAGGCTCTGAGGAATTACGCAACAATGGCGTTGTGAAAAACGTTGGCGAGGCTCCGCAGGAGGAACTCGCGACCGGGGAGCGTTCCACACGCAACCGGGTCGCGCGGTCCGTCCTGGACCACGGCCCCTCCACCGTCGCCGATCTCGCGAAGCGCCTCGGCCTCACCCAGGCGGCCGTCCGCCGCCACCTCGACTCCCTCGTCCACGAGAACGTCGTGGAACCCCGTGAGCAGCGGGTCTACGGGACGAGGACCCGGGGCCGGCCCGCCAAGGTCTTCGCGCTGACCGACTGTGGGCGCGACGCCTTCGACCAGTCGTACGACAAGCTGGCCGCGGACGCGCTCCGGTGGATCACCGAGCGTCACGGCGAGGGTGCCGTCGACGCCTTCGCCCGGGACCGCATCGCCGCCCAGGCGGAGACGTACCGGAAGGCGATCGACGCCGCACCCCCCGAACAGCGCACCGAGGCTCTGGCAAGGGCATTGACCGCCGACGGGTACGCTGCTACGGCGCGCAGCGCACCGGTCGGCGAGCAGCTCTGCCAGCACCACTGCCCTGTCGCCCATGTCGCCGAGCAGTTCCCGCAGCTGTGCGAGGCGGAGACCGAGATGTTCTCCAGCCTGCTCGGCACGCATGTGCAGCGCCTTGCCACGATCGCCCATGGGGACGGCGTCTGTACGACGTTCATCCCGCGCGGCAACAGCGGCAGCGGCGGTAGCAGCACCACACGGACCACCACATCAGCATCAGCAAGCACGGCCGGGAGGAACCCCGCATGACTCTCCCCACGGAGACTGCCCACCCTGAGCTCGAGGGTCTGGGCAACTACGAATACGGCTGGGCCGACTCCGACGCCGCCGGTGCCTCTGCCAAGCGCGGCATCAACGAGGACGTCGTCCGGGACATCTCGGCCAAGAAGAACGAGCCGGAGTGGATGACCAAGCTCCGCCTCAAGGGCCTGCGCCTCTTCGACAAGAAGCCCATGCCGAACTGGGGCTCGGACCTCTCCGGCATCGACTTCGACAACATCAAGTACTTCGTGCGCTCCACGGAGAAGCAGGCGGAGTCCTGGGAGGACCTGCCCGAGGACATCAAGAACACGTACGACAAGCTCGGCATCCCCGAGGCGGAGAAGCAGCGCCTCGTCGCCGGTGTCGCGGCCCAGTACGAGTCCGAGGTCGTCTACCACCAGATCCGTGAGGACCTGGAGGAGCAGGGCGTCATCTTCCTCGACACCGACACGGCGCTGAAGGAGCACCCGGAGCTCTTCAAGGAGTACTTCGGGACGGTCATCCCCGTCGGCGACAACAAGTTCGCCTCGCTGAACAGCGCCGTCTGGTCCGGTGGCTCGTTCATCTACGTCCCCAAGGGCGTGCACGTCGAGATCCCGCTCCAGGCCTACTTCCGTATCAACACGGAGAACATGGGCCAGTTCGAGCGGACGCTGATCATCGTCGACGAGGACGCCTACGTCCACTACGTCGAGGGCTGCACCGCGCCGATCTACAAGTCGGACTCGCTGCACTCCGCGGTCGTCGAGATCATCGTGAAGAAGGGCGGCCGCTGCCGCTACACGACGATCCAGAACTGGTCGAACAACGTCTACAACCTGGTCACCAAGCGCGCCGTGGCGTACGAGGGCGCGACCATGGAGTGGATCGACGGCAACATCGGTTCCAAGGTCACCATGAAGTACCCGGCCGTCTACCTGATGGGCGAGCACGCCAAGGGCGAGACGCTGTCCATCGCCTTCGCGGGCGAGGGCCAGCACCAGGACGCCGGCTCCAAGATGGTCCACATGGCGCCGAACACCTCCTCCAACATCGTCTCCAAGTCGGTGGCGCGCGGCGGCGGTCGTACGTCGTACCGCGGCCTCGTCGAGATCGGTGAGGGCGCCGCCGGATCGAAGTCGAACGTGCTCTGCGACGCGCTGCTCGTCGACACGATCTCCCGCTCGGACACCTACCCCTATGTCGACGTCCGCGAGGACGACGTCTCCATGGGCCACGAGGCGACCGTCTCCAAGGTCTCCGACGACCAGCTCTTCTACCTGATGAGCCGCGGCATGACGGAGTTCGAGGCGATGGCGATGATCGTGCGCGGCTTCGTCGAGCCGATCGCCAAGGAGCTCCCCATGGAGTACGCCCTGGAGCTGAACCGGCTGATCGAGCTGCAGATGGAGGGTTCGGTCGGTTAAGACCGGACACCGTCCCGCAGCGAGCAGATTTCTTACGCAGAGAGAGAGCACGACGACAGCCATGGCTGAGGCTCAGAACATCCCGGTGGGCTCCACCACCGCCGGATCCATCGCGGTGGCCGCCGAGTCCACCGTCGCCACCCGTATGAGCGCGCCCCCGTCCTACGACGTGGACAGCTTCCCCGTGCCGCACGGCCGCGAGGAGGAGTGGCGGTTCACGCCGCTGGAGCGGCTGCGCGGTCTGCACGACGGCACGGCGGTGGCCGACGGCGGCATCCGCGTCGAGGTGAGCGCCCCCGAGGGCGTCACCCAGGAGACCGTCGGCCGGGACGACGCGCGCGTCGGCAAGGCGGGCAAGCCCGTCGACCGCGTCGCCGCGCAGGCCTACTCCTCCTTCGAGAAGGCCTCGGTCATCTCGGTGCCCAAGGAGACGGTGCTGAGCGAGCCGATCCGGATCGGCGTGCACGGCGAGGGCGGCACCGCCTTCGCGCACCAGGTCATCGAGCTGGGTGCGTTCGCCGAGGCCCTCGTCGTCATCGACCACACCGGTGACGCCGTGCTCGCCGCCAACGTCGACTTCCTTGTCGGCGACGGCGCCAAGCTCACCGTCGTCTCCGTCCAGGACTGGGACGACAAGGCGGTGCACGTCGCCCAGCACAACGCGCTGATCGGCCGCGACGCCACCTTCAAGTCCGTCGTCGTCACCTTCGGCGGCGACCTGGTCCGTCTGCACCCGCGGGTGAGCTACGCGGGCACCGGCGGCGAGGCCGAGCTCTTCGGCCTGTACGTCACCGACGCGGGCCAGCACCAGGAGCACCGCCTCCTGGTCGACCACAACACCCCGCACTGCAAGTCCAACGTCGTCTACAAGGGCGCGCTCCAGGGCGACGACGCCCACGCGGTGTGGATCGGCGACGTCCTCATCGAGGCCGCCGCCGAGGGCACGGACACGTACGAGATGAACCGCAACCTCGTGCTCACCGACGGCGCCCGGGTCGACTCGGTGCCGAACCTGGAGATCGAGACCGGCGAGATCGTCGGCGCGGGCCACGCCTCGGCGACCGGCCGCTTCGACGACGAGCAGCTCTTCTACCTGCAGTCGCGCGGCATCTCGGAGGAGGACGCCCGACGCCTCGTCGTCCGCGGCTTCTTCGCCGAGCTGGTCCAGCAGATCGGCCTGCCCGACGTCGAGGAGCGCCTCATCGCGAAGATCGAAGAGGAGCTGGAGGCGACCGTCGCATGAGCCTCGACCAAGCCCGGTTCGTCCGGGCCTGCGGACTGAGCGAGCTGGAGGAGGACACCCCCAAGCGGGTGGAACTCGACGGCACGCCCGTCTCGGTCGTCCACACCGAGGGTGAGGTGTACGCGATCCACGACATCTGCTCGCACGCGAACGTCTCCCTCTCCGAGGGCGAGGTGGAGGACTGCCAGATCGAGTGCTGGCTGCACGGCTCCAGCTTCGACCTCCGCACCGGCAAGCCGTCCGGCCTCCCCGCGACGCGCCCCGTCCCCGTATACCCCGTAAAGATCGAAGGGGGCGATGTACTCGTAGACGTGCACGCCTCCCTTTCCCAGGAGTCCTGAGGCACCCATGGCAACGCTTGAAATCAAGGACCTGCACGTCACCGTCGAGGCCGACAACTCCACCAAGGAGATCCTCAAGGGCGTCGACCTGACCGTGAAGCAGGGCGAGACCCACGCCATCATGGGCCCGAACGGCTCCGGCAAGTCGACGCTCGCCTACTCCATCGCGGGTCACCCCAAGTACACGATCACGCAGGGCACCGTGACCCTCGACGGCGAGGACGTCCTGGAGATGTCCGTCGACGAGCGGGCCCGCGCCGGCATGTTCCTCGCCATGCAGTACCCGGTCGAGGTCCCCGGCGTCTCGGTCTCCAACTTCCTGCGCACGTCGGCGACGGCGATCCGCGGCGAGGCCCCCAAGCTGCGCACCTGGGTGAAGGAGGTCAAGTCCGCGATGGAGCAGCTCCAGATGGACCCGGCCTTCGCCGAGCGCAACGTCAACGAGGGCTTCTCCGGCGGTGAGAAGAAGCGCCACGAGATCCTCCAGATGGAGCTCCTCAAGCCGAAGATCGCGATCCTCGACGAGACGGACTCCGGCCTGGACGTCGACGCGCTCCGCCAGGTCTCCGACGGCGTCAACCGCGTCCGCGAGACCGGTGAGGTCGGCACCCTGCTGATCACGCACTACACGCGCATCCTGCGCTACATCAAGCCCGACTTCGTGCACGTCTTCGCGAACGGCCGCATCGCCGAGTCCGGCGGCGCCGAGCTCGCCGACAAGCTCGAGGCCGAGGGCTACGAGGCATACACGAAGGGTGGCGCATCCGCGTGACAGTGGCCCACCAGGGGCTTTCCGGCCTCCTCGACACCGAGGCGATCCGCAAGGACTTCCCGATCCTGGATCGCACGATCCACGACGGCAAGAAGCTCGTGTACCTGGACAACGCGGCGACCTCGCAGACGCCGCGCCAGGTCCTCGACGTACTGAACGAGTACTACGAGCAGCACAACGCCAACGTTCACCGCGGCGTGCACGTCCTCGCCGAGGAGGCCACCGCGCTGTACGAGGGCGCCCGTGACAAGGTCGCGGCGTTCATCAACGCGCCCAGCCGCGACGAGGTGATCTTCACCAAGAACGCCTCGGAGTCGCTGAACCTCGTGGCCAACATGCTGGGCTGGGCCGACGAGCCCTACCGCGTGGACCACGAGACCGAGATCGTCATCACGGAGATGGAGCACCACTCCAACATCGTGCCGTGGCAGCTGCTCTCGCAGCGCACCGGCGCGAAGCTGAAGTGGTTCGGTCTCACCGACGACGGCCGCCTCGACCTGTCGAACATCGACGAGATCATCACCGAGAAGACGAAGATCGTCTCCTTCGTGCTGGTGTCGAACATCCTGGGCACGCACAACCCGGTCGAGGCCATCGTGCGCCGCGCCCAGGAGGTCGGCGCGCTCGTCCTGATCGACGCCTCGCAGGCCGCCCCGCACATGCCGCTGGACGTGCAGGCGCTGCAGGCCGACTTCGTGGCCTTCACCGGCCACAAGATGTGCGGCCCGACGGGCATCGGCGTCCTGTGGGGACGGCAGGAGCTCCTGGAGGACCTCCCGCCCTTCCTCGGCGGCGGCGAGATGATCGAGACCGTCTCGATGAACTCGTCGACGTACGCCCCCGCGCCGCACAAGTTCGAGGCCGGCACCCCGCCGGTCTCCCAGGCCGTGGGCCTGGGCGCGGCCGTGGACTACCTCTCGGCCATCGGCATGGACAAGGTCGCGGCCCACGAGCAGGCGATCACCGAGTACGCGGTCAAGCGCCTGTTGGAGGTGCCCGACCTGCGCATCATCGGTCCGACGACGGCCGAGGAGCGCGGCGCGGCGATCTCCTTCACGCTCGGCGACATCCACCCGCACGACGTGGGCCAGGTCCTCGACGAGCAGGGCATAGCGGTCCGCGTGGGTCACCACTGCGCGCGCCCGGTCTGTCTGCGCTACGGAATTCCTGCGACCACGCGAGCGTCGTTCTATCTGTACTCCACGCCCGGCGAGGTCGACGCCCTCGTCGACGGCCTGGAGCACGTACGGAACTTCTTCGGCTGAGGGGCTGACCGGGAACGTGAAGCTGGATTCGATGTACCAGGAAGTCATCCTGGACCACTACAAGCACCCGCACGGGCGTGGTCTGCGCGAGGGCGACGCCGAGGTGCACCACGTCAACCCGACGTGCGGTGACGAGATCACGCTGCGCGTGAAGTACGACGGGTCGACGATCGCTGACGTGTCGTACGAGGGCCAGGGCTGCTCCATCAGCCAGGCCAGCGCGTCCGTCCTGAACGACCTGCTGGTCGGCAAGGAACTGGCCGAGGCGCAGCGGATCCAGGAGGTCTTCCTGGAGCTGATGCAGTCCAAGGGCAAGCTGGAGCCGGACGACGCGATGGAGGAGGTCCTGGAGGACGCCGTCGCGTTCGCCGGGGTCTCCAAGTACCCGGCGCGCGTGAAGTGCGCCCTGCTGAGCTGGATGGCCTGGAAGGACGCCACGGCCAAGGCGCTGGGCGAGAACGACGGGGCCGCGGAAAGGAAGACGGCATGAGCGAGAACGAGACACTCACGACGAAGCCCGCTTCGGAGGAAGAGGTCCGCGAGGCGCTGTACGACGTCGTCGACCCCGAGCTGGGCATCGACGTCGTCAACCTCGGCCTGATCTACGGCGTGCACATCGACGACGCGAACATCGCGACGATCGACATGACGCTGACGTCGGCGGCCTGCCCGCTGACGGACGTCATCGAGGACCAGGCGAAGTCCGCGACCGAGGGCATCGTGAACGAGCTCCGGATCAACTGGGTCTGGATGCCGCCGTGGGGCCCGGACAAGATCACGGACGACGGCCGCGAGCAGCTGCGGGCGCTCGGGTTCAACGTCTGAGGGAACGCCCCTGAGGGCCCTTCGCGCCGATGGCGCGGGGGGCCCTTCTGCCGTGTGCCGACGGGTGCCTTGTCGTGTCCCGGTGTGTACGTCCGACGTTTTGCGTACGCCCGTACACAACGATATGTACACTCGTACGCATGGGATACGCACTGCTGGCCGCGGCCATCGCGGCGGAGGTGGCGGGGACCACCGCAATGAAGTACAGCGAGGGGTTCAGCAGGCTGTGGCCCTCACTGATCACCGTCACGGGCTATCTGCTCGCCTTCACCCTGCTCGCGCAGACCCTCAAGACGTTGTCCGTGGGCACCGCCTATGCCATCTGGGCGGGGATCGGCACCGCCGCCGTCGCCGGGATCGGCATGCTCTTCCTGGGCGAGTCGGCCAGCCCGGTCAAGATCGCCGGCATCGCGCTGGTCATCCTCGGGGTCGTCGTGCTCAACCTCGGCGGGGCGCACTGATGGGCCGTCGCTACGATCCCGAGCGCCGTCAGCGGATCATCGACGCGGCGATCCGCGTGGTCGGCACCAAGGGGATCGCCGGGCTCACCCACCGCTCGGTCGCCGCCGAGGCCGACGTGCCGCTCGGCTCCACCACGTACCACTTCAAGACGCTCGACGAGCTGATGGTCGCCGCGCTGCGCCAGAGCAACGAGGGCTTCGCGAAGGTCATGGCGGCGAGCAGCGCTTTCGAGGATCCGGAGGCGGATCTCGCGGGCGCGCTCGCCCGGGTGCTCGGCGAGTGGTTCGCGGGGGAGCGGTCCGGGGTCGAGCTGGAGTACGAGCTCTACCTCGCCGCCCTGCGCAGGCCCGCGCTGCGCCCCGTGGCCGCCGAGTGGTGCGAGGGCCTCGCCGATGTCCTCGTGGGCCGTACCGATCCGGTCACCGCCCGCGCCCTCGTCGCCCTGATGGACGGCATCAGCCTGCAGGTGCTGCTGACGGGCGGCGACTACGACGAGAAGTACACGCGTGAGGTGCTCAACCGGCTTCTGGGCTGAGGGACTTGCGGGGTTCGAGGGACCTGACCGCTTCCAGCGCCGCCTCGACGCTCGCCGTGACGTCGGTGACCGGATACTGCACGTCCCGCACCACCCGGTCGCGGTCCACCACCAGCGTCAGCCGCTTCATCCGGCTCACGCCCGCCGCGCGGAACGTCGGCAGGCGCAGGGCCGCCGTGAGCGCGAGGCCGGCGTCCGACAGAAGCGGGAAGCGCAGGCCCTCCTTCTCGGCGAACGCCCGCTGCTCGTCCGGGCGTTGGGACGACACGCCCTGCACCGTGGCGCCCGCCGCGGTGAACTCCGCGAGCCGGTCGCGGTAGGTGCACGACTCCAGCGTGCAGCCCCGCGCGCCGGGGATCCGCGCCCAGCCGGGCGGATAGGAGTCCGCGCGGGCGAAGGCGCCGGGGAAGCAGTACAGGACGGTGTACGGGGTGTCCGCGGCCACCGGATCGCGCGGCGCGTCGTCGGCGCCGGCCAGCCACAGCTCCGGGACGCGCGTGCCGAGCAGTTCGTGCACGCGCCGGGCCTCCAGCGATGTCTCCGCCGTGGTCGCCATCGTCTCTCCCTCTCCCAGCACCCAGGTGTCACCCCAGTCCTGGAGGGCGACCAGGACGGGCAGCAGCGCGCGGCCGCGGGGCGTCAGGCGGTACTCGTGGCGCACCGGGCGGTCCTGGTAGGGGACGCGCGCGAGCACGCCCGCCTCCGTCAGGAGCCGCAGGCGCTCGGTCAACACCTTGCGGGAAACGGACAGTTCGCGCTGGAGCTCCTCGAAGCGGTGCACGCCGCGCGCCGCGTCGCGCACGATCAGCAGGGTCCACCAGTCGCCGACCACGTCCAGGGCCTGCGCGATGGCGCAGTGATCGTCGTCGAGCCGGGTCCGTTGCGCCATGGCCCCCATGCTGACATAGTCCGTTCCCAAAAGGAACTGACTCGACGAACCGTGGGGGCGGCATTGCGTGAGGTACCGAGAACCGTCTGGCTGCTCGCCGCCGGCCAGTTCTGCACCATGGTCGTCACCTTCACCTTCGTCTACTTCTTCGTCTATGACGGACGAGCGCGGCCTCTCCCTCGCCCAGGCCGGAGTGATCAGCGGCATCGGCGGGGCCGGCACGGTCGCGGGCAACTTCACCGGCGGCTGGTTCGGCGACCGGTACGGGCACCGCCGCGTGCTCCTCGCCGGCTCGGTGCTCTCCGGCGCGGGGGTCCTCTCGCTGTCCGTCCTGCCGGTCGCGCTGCTGTACGTCGTACCGGTCCTGAGCCAGTACGCCGGGGGCTGCGCGCGCGCCGCCAACAGCGCGCTCGTCGCCGTCACCGTGCCGCCGGGCGTGCGGCGCCAGGGCTTCGCCGTGATGCGGTTCGCCGCCAACGCCGGCTTCACCGTCGGGCCTCCGCTGGGCGCGCTGCTCATCGCGCACGTCTCGTACGGCTGGCTCTTCGTCGTCGACGGACTCGGCACGCTCGCCTTCGCCGCGTACGCCTGGCGGGTGCTGCCTACGCACGGCGCAGTGCGGACGGATACGCATACGGGTCTGGCCGGCAAGGGTGGTCGGGGAGAGGGGGTCGTCGCCGCCCTGCGCCGGCGCCCCGCCGTCCTCGTCCTCCTCGGCGCCATCCTCCTCACCGACCTCGTCTACCGGCAGCAGTACGCGACGCTCCCCGTCGACCTCGACCGGCACGGCCTGGACACCGGCGTCTACGGCTGGCTCCTGGCCGTCAACGGCGGCGTCATCCTCCTCCTCGAACTCCCCGCCACCCTCGCCCTGCGCGGCCGCGCCCCGCTGCGGATCATCGGGGGCGGGCTGCTGCTCGTCGGCGCGGGGTACGCCGTACTCGCCACCGGCACCGGGCTCGCCACCGCGGTGACGATGATGCTGCTGCTCACCGCGGGCGAGATCCTCTACAAGACCCCGGCCACCGCCTACGTCGCCGACCACGCGCCCGCGCACGTGCAGGGCCGCTTCCAGAGCCTGTACTCGGGCGTCTCGGTCAGCGGCGTCGTGCTGTCGGCTCCGCTCGGCGGCGCCCTGTACAGCGCGGCGCCGGGACTGCTGTGGCCGGTCTGCGCGGTGCTCGCGGGCGCGGCGGGGTGCGTGGTCCTCCTGGCGGGGCGGATGGGGGAGCGGGTGTCGCCCGCGCCGCTGACCTCGGGCGGCCCGGATCCCGTGACCGGTTCGCACGCGGTCGTGACCTCGGGTGGCCCGGACCCTGAGACCGGTTCGCCCGCGCGCGGCACCTCCGGTTAGGTTTCACCCATGACCGACACGAATGCTTCTCGCACCACCGGCGCCGTCGCCGCAGGCCTTGCCACCGTCACCGCCGACGGCACTGTTCTCGACACCTGGTTCCCCGCGCCCGAGCTCGCCGCGGAGCCCGGCCCCGCCGGCAGCGAGCGGCTGTCCGCCGAGCGTGCCGTGGAGCTGCTCGGTGACGGCGCCGCCAAGGCCATCGGCCCGGACGCCCGCCGCGGCGTCGAGATCATCGCCGTCCGTACGGTCATCGCGTCCCTCGACGACAAGCCGTTGGACGCCCACGACGTCTACCTGCGCCTGCACCTGCTCAGTCACCGCCTGGTCAAGCCGCACGGCGTGAACCTCGACGGCCAGTTCGCCTTCCTCGCCAACGTCGCCTGGACCTCGCTCGGCCCGGTCGCCGTCGACGACGTCGAGAAGGTGCGGCTCAACGCCCGCGCCGAGGGCCTGCACCTCGCCGTGACCTCCATCGACAAGTTCCCGCGCATGACGGACTACGTCACGCCGAAGGGTGTCCGCATCGCCGACGCCGACCGCGTCCGGCTCGGCGCGCACCTCGCCGAGGGCACCACGGTCATGCACGAGGGCTTCGTGAACTTCAACGCGGGCACGCTCGGCACCTCCATGGTCGAGGGCCGCATCTCCGCCGGCGTGGTCGTCGGCGACGGCTCGGACATCGGCGGCGGCGCCTCCACCATGGGCACCCTGTCCGGTGGCGGCAACGTCCGCATCGTCATCGGCGAGCGCTGCCTCGTCGGCGCCGAGGCGGGCGTCGGCATCGCGCTGGGCGACGAGTGCGTGGTCGAGGCCGGCCTGTACGTCACCGCGGGCACCCGCGTGACCATGCCCGACGGCCAGATCGTCAAGGCCCGCGAGCTCTCCGGCGCCTCCAACATCCTCTTCCGCCGCAACTCGGTCACCGGCACGGTCGAGGCCCGCCCGAACAACGCGGTGTGGGGCGGCCTGAACGAGGTCCTGCACAGCCACAACTGATCACGGACCTGCCGGAACCGCGCAGGTGCCGGTAACGTCTGCTCCCCTGGGATCCGCGGGGGTCCCACGGATCCCAGGGGGAACAGCATGAACAGGACGGGTACGCGGGCTCTGGCGCTCGGCGCGGTGGTGGCGCTCGGGCTCGTGGCCGGGGGCGGTCAGAGTGTCGGGCAGGACCGGGGGGACGCCCCGCGGGCTGCCGCGCAGGCCGCCGACCGGGCCGCCGCGGCGGCCGGTGGCCGGGCCGTGGCCGATGACCACAGCCATCCGCTGGGCAAGAGCGACATCCCCTGGAGCGGCAGCCCCAGCCCCTTCGACGCACAGGTCAAACTCGCCGACGGGCGTCGCGTCGCCATGTACTACCTGCGCGACAAGGGGCTCTTCGTACAGGACTACAGCCCCACCGCCAAGGGCTGGTCCAAGCCGGCCGCGGTGCACCGGACCACCACCGACGCCTGCCAGGGCATCACGCTCAAGGCCAAGGACGGCACCGTCGCGGCCTTCGGCGACTTCGGCACCTACTGCGCCGACGGCGAGCCGCCCACCGAGTCGGTCGCCGCGGTGGCCGTCGGCCCGCTGACCACATGGGACAAGCACGTCACGAAGGACTTCGACGGCTGGGAGAAGATCGTCGTCGCCCCCGGCGGCAAGAAGGTCACCTTCAGCCGTGGCGCCCAGACGCTGCGCTGGACCAAGGCCGCGGGCTTCCCCGTCGGTTGAGAGGCACGCATCGGAGCGGTCACCCCTTTCGGGGTGGCCGCTCCTTCGTCGTGTCCGGCGGCCTCCGATGGCCGCCCCGCGCCGCGGTGATTTTTTTCGGGACCGCAGGCATAGCGGCGGGCGCCCGGCCCCGTCCTGCTGAGTGCGGGGAGGCGACAGGCCGCCCAGGGAGTGAAGGTGACGATGAATGTCCAGGAGCAGGACAGTTTCCGGGAGTTCGTGGCGGCCAGGTCGCCTGCGCTGCTGAAGACCGCCGTGCTGCTCAGCGGGGGCGACCGGCACGCGGGCGAGGACCTGCTGCAGAACGCGCTCGTCAGAGCCGCGGGACGGTGGCAGCGGATCGACGAACCCGAGGCGTACGTACGGCGGATCCTGTACCGGCAGCAGGTCAGCAGGTGGCGGCTGAAGTGGCCGCGGCGCGAACTGGCCGTCGCCGAGCCGCCGGAGCGCGCCGCGTCCGGTGACGGCGCCTCCGCCGCGGAGCTGCGCATCGTGATGCGCGGGGCGCTCGCCAAGCTCACCGCGCGCCAGCGGACCGTCCTCGTCCTGCGGTACTTCGAGGACCTGCCGGAGGCGGAGGTGGCCGCGGTCCTCGGCTGTTCCGTCGGCACCGTGCGCAGTACGACGCACCGGTCGCTCGCCCGGCTGCGCACCCTCGCCCCCGAGCTGGCGCGGCTCGACCGCCCGGACGCCGACGCCGACGCCGACGCCGACGCCGACACCGGTGTCCGGTCCTGCGACTTCTCGCCCCTGGAGGTCTGACCATGAACGTGGAAGAACTGGTGCGTGACTCCCTGCGCGAGCAGGCCGCGCAGCACGGGCCCGCCCCGCAGAACCTCGCCGACCGGGTGTTCGCCGCCCGGCGCCGCCGCAGGAACCGGACCATCGGGGGCGTCTCGCTCGCCGCCGTGGTGGCCACCGTCGCGGCGGTGACCGTACCGGCCCTCGACGACGATCCCGGGAAGCGCGAGACGCGGCCAGCCGCCGAACTGCGCGGCGGCGACGTCCTCGCGCACCCCGGACAGACCCCGCCGCGCGAGCTGATCGCCGCGGGGGACACCGCGGTCGCCGCCTTCAGCACCACCAGGCGCGTCCCCCAGGGCGGCGGCGTCGAGATCGCCACCCGTACCTACCGCCTCTTCGACCGGCGGACGGGCACCTACAAGAAGGACACCCGGTGGGCGTGGCTGGACGTCGCGCCCGGCATGCGCACGGCGGCCGTCCTCGAACACACGCTGCCCGCACCGCGCGTCGGCCTGCTCGACCTGGACACCGGCAAGGTCGAGCGGTGGATCAAGACCCCTCGCGGGGCCGGCGGCGTCGCGTTCTCCCCCGACGGCAGGAAGCTCGTCGCGACGACGTACAAGGAGAGCCCGGACCGGTTCGACCTGGACAGTCCGTTCTCCAACGGAAAGAAGCCCGGGTTCGCCAGGCCGAGCAGGACCGGTTTCTACGTCATCGACGTGGCCTCGGGCGACTCCGGCTGGAACGAGGTGAAGACGAAGCAGGTCGAGGCCGGCCCTCCGACCATCAACACCCGTGAGGACTTCGCCTTCAGCGAGGACGGCGGCATGCTCCTCTCGGGCCGCGTTGCCCTGCCCGCTCGGCAGTACTACGACCTCAAGGGACACAAGAAGAGTCCTCCCGCAGGGGAGAAGCACCTGGCCGGAACCGACACCGCGGGACTCTCTCCGAACGGAAAGCTCGTCGCGGGCGCCTTCGTGGGTGAGGCCAGGACCACCGCCTCCGAGATCGTCGACCCCCGCACCGGAAGGCGCCTCGCCAAGCTCCCCGGCCAGCAACTCCTCGCCTGGGCCGACAACAAGCGGCTCATCGCCTGGGACATCGCCCCCGGCACCAGCGAGTTCCGGCAGCGGCTCGTCCTCGTCACCATCGGGAAGAAGGAGACCGTGCCGCTCACCGGCTACCGCCCCGCGAAGCCGGACTCCACCGAGCGCTGGACGCCGCTCTTCGCCCGCCGCTGACGCGGACGTGTCCCGGGGCGGGACCGACGCCCTGGTGCCAACTCGCCCCCGCCTGGGGCACCATGGCAGGGCAGTCGGCCCCCAGGAGGCGTCATGAAGCTCGGCAAGGCACTCTCCACCGGCATCGCCGAAGAGCGGCCCGTGCTCCACGAAGAGCCAGTACCGGAGCAGGCGGCACCCGTGGTCGTCCCCGAGCCGGAGCGTCCCGCGCGGGACCGCCCGGCCGAGGTCACGGCCGCCCGATGAGGCTGCGGCTCCCCGAGGAACGCCCGACGGAGCCGCCCACCGGTTACAAGATCGCCCGCCCGGTGCTGTCCCACGACGGCACCCGGGCGGGCTTCACCGGCGTCTCCCTCGGCGGGGCGCTGCCGTACGGCGTGCTCGACGAGGCCCGCTGCGTCTACGGCAGACGCCACCGCGCCCCGCACCGCCGCTGCGACTGCGGCTTCCACTGCGTGCACGACCGCACCACCGCCGAGGCCCTGTTGTGCACGGCCGAACACCGCGGGGCGGCGCTCCTGGAGGTGACGGTGCTCGGCGCGTACATCCGCTTCGAGCGCGGCTTCCGGTACGCGCGGCAGCGGGTGCGCACCGCGACGCTGCCGCCCTGCGCGTGCGGCGCGGCGGCCCCGCTGCTCGCCGACGCGGGGTGGGGCAGGCCCGGGTGGCGGGTCGTCGAGGCCGTGTGCGGGCGGTGCCGGGGCGGGCGGCGGGCCCTGGCCGTCGCGGAGTTCGGCCGGCTCGCGGGGGAGGGGCTGCGGGTGGCCGCGGCCACCCCGGCCTCGTACGAGGGCGCGGAAACCGGGCTCGGCATGCCCGAACTGATGGCCGAGGCGGCACTGCTCCAGGCCCGGCTCGACTGGTTCCAGGAGGAACTGGCGCGGTTCACCGGCGATCAGCGGGGATAGCGCCGCCGCGCCCGGGTACTCGGGCCTCCCGACCGGAAGGGAGGCGACACTGTGACCGGGACCATGGGCGAGCAGCCGACGCGCGAGCACGCGCAGCACTCGGTGGGAGAGCTCGTCGAACAGGCCACCGCGCAGCTTTCGGAACTCGTACGCCAGGAAATGCGGCTCGCCGCCCAGGAGATGGTGGAGAAGGGCAAACGGGCGGGACGCGGCGGTGGGCTCCTCGGAGCGGCCGGCGCGGTCTCGTACGTCGGGCTCATGGCGCTGTCGGCGACGGCGGCCGCGGCTCTCTCCCTGGCACTGCCCGTATGGGCGGCCATCCTGATCGTCACCGGCGTGCTCTTCGTGATCGCCGGGGTGCTCGGCGCGATGGGGCGCAGCCAACTGGCGCGCGCCGTACCGCCCGTGCCGCAGGAGGCGATGGACAGCGTCAAGGCGGATGTCGAGGAGATCAAGGGAAGGGCCCACCGATGACGAACGCGCCGAAGGACCCCGAGAAAACGGGTGTGAAGGGGCCGGACGAACTGCGCCGGCAGATCGAGGACACCCGCGGCCGCCTCGGCGAGACCGTCGAGGAACTGGCGGCGAAGGCGGATGTGAAGGCCCGCGTCCAAAACCGGGCGGCGGAGGTCAAGGAGCAGGTACGAGGGACGGCGGCACAGGTGAAGGACAAGGTGACGGAACAGGCGGCGCGCGCCAAGGACAAGGCCACCGGCGAGGCCGGGCAGGCCAGGAGCGCGACGGCCGAGGGCGCCGCGCGTGCCAAGGGCAAGGCGGTCGAGGGCGCGGCCCGCGCCAAGGGCAAGGCCGTGGAAGGCGCGGCGCTCGCGAAGGGCAAGGCGATCGAGGGCGCCGGGCGTGCCAAGGGCGCGGTGCTCGAAGGCAAGGCGCGCGCGGAACAGCACCGGGCCGTGGTCCAGGCCGAGGAGAAGGTGGCCGAGGCCGCGCGCCGGGTGCAGGAAGGTACGCCGGAGCCCGTACGGGCCGCCGCGAGCGGCGTCGTGCGGACCGGTGGCCGGCATCCGGGGAAGCTCGCCGCGGCGGGCGCGGGCGTCCTGCTCGCCGTCGCGATGCTGCGCCGCCGCAAGCGGGCGGGCCGCTGATGAGCGGCGCCACGATGCTCTACAAGCCGCTCGGCATGGCCTTCGGCATGCTGGGCGGCCTGGCGGCGAGCGCGGTCTTCAACCGCACCTGGAAGGCGGTGGCGGGCGAGGACGACGCGCCGGACGCGCACGACGAGGACCGCGGCTGGGGCGAGATCCTGGCCGCCGCCGCGCTGCAGGGCGCGATCTTCGCCGTGGTCAGGGCGGCGGTGGACCGCGGCGGTGCGGTCGGCGTGCGCCGGGTGACGGGCCGCTGGCCGGGCTGACCCCCGGGGCCGTCCGCCGAGCCGCGCGCCGGGGCCGTCTGGCATGATCGACGCGGGCGCCGACAGGCCGGACGACACAGAGGCTTGGGGCTCGATGCACGACAACAACGGCGAGAGCACCGGCACCACCGCCACGCACACGATCGGCGGCGGCACAGCCACGCACACCCTCCGCGTCGGCGACGCCCGGACCGAGGAGCGGCGAGTCGCCTTGGTGACCGGCTCCTCGTCCGGGATCGGCGCCGCCGTCGCCCGCCGTCTCGCCGCCGCCGGCGGGCGCGTGGTGGTCAACTCCGCCCCGTCGGTGGCGGCCGGCGAGAAGCTGGCGGCCGAACTGCCGGACGCCGTCCATGTACGGGCGAGCGTCTGCGCCGGGACCACCCGGTTCATCGACCACGGCGACCTCGCGGCCGCCCGCCCCGAGGCGCGGGTCAACGCGGTGGCGCCCGGCATGATCGACACCCCCTGGTGAGGAGTCCATGGCGGCGACGGCGGACCGGCTCCCGCTGGGCCGGGTGGGACGCCCCGAGGACATCGCCGAGGCGCTGGTCGACCTCACCGACTCCTCGTACAGCACCGGGGAAGTGCTGCTCGTGGACGGCGGCGGCCACCTGCTGTGACCAGGCACGGGGGCCGGGCGGGCGCCCGTTGACGGCCACCCGCCGCTGCAGCAAGCTCTGGCCATGACCCGCACACCGCACCACTCGTACGCGCGCTACGTCGCCATCGGCGACAGTCAGACGGAAGGGCTCGGGGACGGCGACGACACGCACGGCCACCGCGGCTGGGCCGACCGGCTCGCCGAGATTCTCGCCGCCGGGCACCCGGAGTTCACGTACGCCAACCTCGCCGTGCGCGGCCGTCGCACGGCGGGGATCAAGGCGGAGCAGCTGGGGCCGGCCCTCGCCCTGAAGCCGGATCTGGTGACGGTCATGGCCGGGATGAACGACCTGGTGCGGCCGGGGTTCGACGCCGGGCTCGTCGTCGCCGACATCGAGGAGATGTTCACCGAACTCACCGCGGCCGGGGCCCATGTGGCGACCGTGACCTTCCCGGATCTCGGGCGCATCTCGCCGCTCGCGCGGCGCGCGCTGCCCCGCGTCCTCGACCTCAACGCCCGCATCCGCGCGGCCGCCGACCGGCACGGGGTGACCGTGCTCGACACGTTCCCGCACCGCCTCACCACCGATCCGCGGCTGTGGAGCGGCGACCGGCTGCACGCGAGCCCGCTCGGCCACGCCAGGATCGCGGCGGGCATGGCGGGCGCGCTCGGCGTCATCGGGCGTGACGACTGGCTGAGCCCGCTGCCTCCCCTGGCCCCGGTGTCCGTGCTGGGGGCGGCGACGGCGGAGGCGCGGTGGTTCGCCGGTTTCCTGGGGCCCTGGGTGTGGCGGAGGATCCGCGGGCGCTCGTCGGGGGACGGCCGGGCGGCGAAGCGCCCCGAGCTGGAGCCCGTGGTGCCGTGGGACCGCGCGTGAGGCGGTGGACGACGGACGAGGGGACATGACGTCGGCTTCGCGGGCTTGACCTCAACCGTGGTTGAAGTTGGAGCGTTGTCCGTGACACCGCCGGAGCGGCCACCCGCATCGGCGCCGACGACCCTCCAGAAGGACGGCCCGCCATGCCCGCGATCCCCACCGCCCCCGCCACCCGCACCACCCGGACCCACCCCGAGCCCGCCCGCCCCGACGTCGGCCTCACCTTCATCAGTACGTGGAGCACGGGCTCGCCCGAGCGGCAGCGGGCCACCCTGGAGGCCATCGCCACGGCCTGGGGCAGCCGCCCCTGGCCGCACGAGGGGCTGCTCTCGTACGCGGTGTACGCGGGCGCCGACGGCTCGACCGTCCTGCACCACTCGCAGTGGCGGGACGAAGCCGCCTACGAGGAGTTCTTCGCTCACTCCGGCAACGGCAGGGACGCCAGGAACGCCGACATCGACGCGGCCGTGCCGGACATCGCGCGGCTCGGCCTGAACAAGACACGGCTGTACCGCAGTTGGACCGGCAGCCGTCGTGGTGTCAGTGGCGGTCGCGAGGGGCGCGAGCCGGGCACGGTCGTCATCGTGCAGATCGACTTCGAAGGGCCCGACGCGGACCGGCAGCACGCCTGGGTCGACGGTGTGGTCGAAGCCCTGGACACCGACCCGGCCGGTCACCCCGGCCTGCTCTCCGCGCACTTCCACGTCAGCACGGACGGCCGGCGGGTCGTCAACTACGCCGAGTGGGAGAGCGAGCAGGCGCACGTCGACGCGCTCGCCGCGGCCGGTGACGGCATCGGCTCGCCGACCCCGCAGTGGCTGCGGGTACGGGATTTCCCCGGCGTGGTCCGCGACGACGCGGTGGCCCGGTACCGGTTCACGTACGGCTTCGTACCGAGCAATACGTAGTTTTCGGCCACCGCCGGGGCCACCGCGCCCCTCTCCTGGACAGCGATTGTGGTCGGCGGGACGGTGGAATCATGCTCGACGTCACCGTGATCGAGGACCCGGCGGCCGCCGCGGCGTACGTCATCTCGGCGGCGGCGCCCGCCGCCGTGCACCCGGCCCGCGCCGTCGGCCTCGGGGGGCCCTCATGAGCGGCGGGGACGGGGCCGGCGACGGCAGGGCGGGCAGGTACGGGAGGCGCAGGCCAGGCCGGGGCAGGCCCGCCGCCGGCCCCGGAGCCGCCGGACCTGGAGCCGATGGGCCCGGAGCAGCCGGATCTGGTGCCGCCGACGAGGTCGGCCAGGCGTTCGAGATCGTCCGGGAGCTGGAGGTCGAGGGCTCACCGGCCCAGCTCTGGGCCGCCCTCACCACCGGCACCGCGGGATGGCTGTGGCCCATGGAGTACGAGCCCCGCGAGGGCGGTGCCGCCCCCTCCGGCGGCACCGTCACCCGCTGGGACCCGCCCCGCCACCTCGGCGCCCGGGTCGAGGACCCGGACCGGGTGCCGGGCCAGAGCCTCAACCAGCTCGACCTGACCCTCGAACCCCGCGACGGCGGGCGCCGCTGCTGGCTGCGCTATGTGCGCGGCGGCATCTTCACCGGCGCGGCGGAGGACCGGTACGAAGGCGTCGCCCGGCACACCGACTTCCATCTGCACACGCTCGGCCAGTACATGGCGTACTTCGCGGGCCGCCCCGTCGCCTTCTCCGGCGTGCACGGCCCGCTCGCCTCCCGCGCCCCGGACGCCTTCGTCCGGCTGGCCCGCGCGCTCGGCCTGCCCGACGACGCCACGGAGGGCGCCCGGGTCCGCGCGCAGGCCCCCGGCGGCGAACTGGACACGGTGATCGACTTCCGCAGCCGGTACTTCATCGGCCTGCGCACGGACGAGACGCTGCACCGCTTCTTCGGCCGCAACCACTTCGGCGCCCCCGTCGGCGTCAGCGTCCACGACTTCGGCGCGCACGCGAACGCCAAGGGCACCGAACTGGCCTGGCAGGACTGGCTGGACCACCTCTACGGCTGAGCGCCCCCCGGCTACGGCTCGAACCGCAGCACCTGCGGGTCGTGGTCGCTGTTCTGCTGGGCGAACTCCGCGTTGATGTGCACGCTGTCGTAGTGGAAGTCGTCGCCCACCCCCGGGCTGGTCAGGATCTGGTCCAGGACCTGCGAGTTGCCCTGGTAGACGTACGAGTAGCGCTCGCTGCGCGGCAGCGAACGGACCGCCGAGCGCAGCGCACCGCCGTCCTCCAGGGCCTCGGTGGCCGCCGAGAACTCGTAGTCGTTGATGTCGCCGAGGACCACGACGTCGGCGTTCCGCTGGACCTTGCGGAGGTCCTTCACGAAGCCGTTCACGGCCTGGGCCTGGCGCAGCCGCTTGGCCTCCGACGAGCGCACCGGCGGCTGGTGGTGCGAGGTGAGGCCCTCGTCGCCGCCCTTGGAGCCGAAGTGGTTGGCGATCACGAAGACGGTGCGGCCGCGGAAGACGAACTCGCCGGCCAGCGGCTTGCGGCTGTCCGCCCAGGCGTCGTTCAGCGGGTCCACCCGGCCGGGGGAGTGGCTCAGCGCGGCCCGCTTGCCCGCGCGCACCACCTCGGTGGGGGTGGTGGCGTCGCCGGGCGCGCGCTCGGTGAAGGAGACCCGCTCGGGGTTGTAGAGGAAGACCTGCCGGATGTTGCCGCCCGGCTCGCCGCCGTCCTTGTTGTTCTGCGGGTCGACGGAGCGCCACGCGTAGCGGGGCCCGCCCGCGGCGGCCACCGCGTCGGTGAACTTCTTCAGGGTCGCCCCGGCGGAGACCGTGCCGTCGTTCTTCGCGCCGTTGTCGTCCTGGATCTCCTCCAGGGCGACGATGTCCGGCGAGGAGAGGTTGGAGACCACGGCCCCGGCGAGCGCGTCGAACTTGGCCTGCGGGTCGGTCGGGTCGAGGTTCTCCACGTTGTACGTGGCCACGGCGAGCTCATCCTTGCCCTGCCGCCGCGTCTTCTCGCGCTTCAGGCCCTTGTCGACGACGTCGCCGAGCTCGCGCGCCACCAGCGTGTAGCCGCCGAACTGGTTGAAGTCCAGGGGCCCTTCGGCGCCGCCGCGCAGCACGTCGCCCACGTTCGCCGTGGGGAACGGCTGCTGGGAGACCGGCGCCAGCTGCTGGATCTGGAGCCGCCCGCCGTTCTGCGCGCGGTAGGAGCCGTAGACGGTGCCGCCGCGCCGGTCGGCGTTCTCGTGCGGCTTCACCGTCACCCAGAGCTCGTTGTACGCGTCCGTCGCCCCGACCACCCGCGAGCTGCCGACCCGTACGTTCATGCCCTCCAGGGACTCGTACAGGTCCAGGGCGTACGAACGGGGCCTGAGCGGGAGCGCGTTGATACTGCCGCCCTGCGCCGCGTCACCCTTCGGCGCGTACGCGGCGGGCACCGACTTCGCGTCGATCGTGACCGGCGCGGGCAGCGCGTTGCCGGACGACTCCACGGTCACCGTCGGCTTGGTGATCTGGGTGAGGGACTGGTTGCCGGAGCCGGCGCCCCCGGGGACGTACTCCCCGACCGTCCCGGAGACCAGGACCGAGTCCCCCGGCGCCACGATGGGCGCCGCCGAGCCGGTGAAGACGAAGACGGCCTCACTGGTGGCCGGGTCGGCGTCGGCCGTGCCCTTGGCGGACTGGATCCAGAACCCCTTGGAGCCGTAGCCGCGGACGCCGGTCACGATCCCGGCCACGTCCGTGACCTGCTGTCCCGCGAGCGGCGAGACGCGGGTGGTGCCCTGGATGTCGTGGATGCGGACCGCGTCGGCGGAGGCCGCCGGCGAGGTGGCGACGAGCAGGCCGGCCGCGAGAGCGGCGGTGACGACGGCGCCGACGGCGGCGGATCTCGGGACGCGGGGCGACGGTATGCGAGGCATCGGTTCAGCTCCGGATGAGGGTGAGAGGTTCGGAGTGGCGGCGCGGGCCCGGGTCAGGCCTCTACGCGCGTCAATCTCTTGTGTGACCAGGGGAGTTGTCAAGGTTCTCCGGAGGTGCTTTGCCTGTACGTCACCTGACAGGGACATGAACCGGGCCGCATGCTGCCAAATCCGTCTAGGCTTGCGCCTTGCCGATCCGAACCCTCGGCGCCCCGCACCTTCGGAGGAGAACCAGCCGATGTCCGTAAGTCCCGCCACCCTGCCGCCGGTGCTGCTGCACTCCGAAGCGGATCTCGCGCGGGCCGCGCTCGCCTCGCCGCTGCTGTCCCGCGCCGTGCGGCTCGCCCGCTGGGCGGGGCCCGAGACCCGGGTCGGCGCGGGCGGCGAGCTCGTCGACGCCCAGCTCCCCGCGGCCGCGGCCGAGCTGGGTCTCGCCCCGGACGACGCGGACGCCGCCGCGTACGCCAGTGAGGCCTGGCGGGTCGCGGTCGACACCGGACTCGTCGAGGTCACGGACGCCGAGGAAGAGGGCGCGGAGGGCACCGTCACCCAGGGCGAGGACCTCGCGCTGCTCTCCTCGGGCGGCCCGCAGGACGTCCTCGGCATCTGGCTCGGTGCCCTCGACACCGTGTACGCGGACGCCACCGTGCCCGACATGGAGAACCTCCTCGACGTCCTGGAGGAGAACGGCGAGGTGAACTTCGACGAGCTCGGCTGGGACCCGCAGGCCGAGGCCGACTTCCTCGACGGCGTGCTCGGCAACCTCTACCTGCTCACCGTGGGCGACGGCGCGGCCGGCGAGGGCCCGGTGCCGCTGCCCGCGCTCGCCGCCTCGATGATCGTCCCCGACGACATGGGCGAGCCCACGGACGACGTCCTGGAGCAGGTGTCGGACGCGATGATGAAGCTCGACGACCAGTTCCGGCTCTTCGAGCCGCTCGGTCTCGTCGAGTACCAGCCGGTCGACGAGGCGCTGATGGCCGACGTCGACGACGAGAGCGCCGAGGAGCCCCCGCCGGTCGACGACGAGGACGTCAGCCGCTACGGCATGGTCCGCCTCACCCCGCTCGGCCTGTACGGCATCCGTGCCCGCATGCTGGAGGCCGGCGTCGACGCGCCCGCCGTCGGCGACCTCGCGGACAAGGGTGCCGACGCGCTCCTGGAGGGCACCTCCGGCTTCCCGCAGGCCGCCGCCCAGGCGGAGATCGAGCAGTGGCTCACCCGGCACGAGCCGCTGGGTGCCGCCCGTGAGCTGCTGGCCGCCGCGCGTGGCGGCGACGAGGGCGCGCCGCTGCGCAGGCTCCGCTGCCAGCAGGCGCTCTCCCTGGTCGGCGACGAGGCGGAGCCCGCGCTCCGCGAGGTCCTCGACGACCCGGAGCTCGGCGGTCTCGCCCGGGTGTGGCTCGCCGAGCACGGCGCCGCGGACGTGCCCGCGCCGTCGGAGGCGCTGATCTTCTGGCTGACCATCGACACGCTCGCCGCGCAGCTCGCCGTCGAGGGCAACTCGGACGAGCTGCAGGGCCTGGTCGAGGGCCTCGCGGAGCAGCACAGCGGGTTCTTCGCCACGGCGTGGCGGGTCGAGCACCCCGCCACGGCGGACGTCCTGGAGGCGATGGGCCGCCTGCACCCCGACAAGAAGGTGGCGAAGGAGGCCCGCAAGGCGGCCTTCAAGGCCAGGTCGCAACAGGGGCTCTGACCCTCCACGGGCCCGTCCCCGGCCGCCGGGGACGGGCCCGTGGAGGATGCCGGACAACACCGGGTGGGCCCGAGCGGACGCCGGGGGTAGCTCAGGTCCGCAGATGCGACGCGCCGTTGAGGTCGAGCACCGTGCCCGACGCCCACTCGGCCACCGGTGACGCCAGCCACAGCACCGCCGCCGCGATCTCCTCGGCCGTCCCCGCCCGCCCGAACGGGCTCTGCGCACGGATCGCCGCCCCCTCCTCCCCGCTCAGCCGGTGCGCCACCCGCTCCGTCGCGAAGAACCCGGGCGCCACCGACGCCACCGCGATCCCGTGCGGCGCGAGGGAGACGGCGAGCGACTGGCCGAGCGCGTGCACGGCCGCCTTCGTCGCGCCGTACGCGGGATGGTCCGGCTCGCCCCGGAAGGCGCCGCGCGAGCCGATGTTCACGATCCGGCCGCCCGTGCCCCGGTCGATCATGCGGCGGGCCGCCAGGTGGCTGAGGTGCGCGGTGGCCAGCAGGTTCACCGACACGTGCCGCTGCCACAGGGCCGCCCACTCCTCGTACGACGTCTCGGCGAGCGGGTGCGGCACGTTCACGGCGGCGTTGTTCACCAGCACGTCGATGCCGCCGAGCCCCTCGGCCGCCCGCTCCGCCACGTCCGCCGCCCCAGCCGCGTCCGACAGGTCGCCGCCCACCAGGACGTGCCCCTCGCCGGCCAGCGAGGCCAGCGTCTCCCGGGCCTCCTCCTCGCGTGAGCCGTAGTGCACGGCCACCCGGTCCCCGTTGTCGGCGAAGGCGCGGGCGAGGGCGCGGCCGAGACCCCGGGAGGCCCCGCTGATCAGGACGCCGCGGCCGGAGCCCGGCAGCTTCTTCGGCAGGTTCATGGAAGGCGGCTCCTCTTCGTCGGACGGTGTTCAAACGCCGTTTATACGCGAGCGGGACGGTGACGCCGACAGCAGCCCGGCCGTGCACACCCGTTCCGCGCCTTCAGGAGGAACCATGTCGCTCACCCGCAGGGACTTCACCAGACGCTCCGCGCTCACCGGCGCGGGGGTCGCCCTGGCCGGCAGCGTCGGCGCGCTCGCCACCGCGCCCGGCGCGCTGGCCGCGACGGACCCCCAGGAGGCCGGTGATCCGGCGGACGCCCAGGAGGCGGGGCACGCCCCGGACCACGGCCACGCTCCCGGCTACGGCCCGCTGATCCCCGACCCCGAGGGCCTGCTCGCGCTGCCCGCCGGGTTCTCGTACCGCGTCCTCACGCACAGCGGGAAGACCAGACTGGAGACCGGCGAGTTCACCCCGTCGAACCACGACGGCACCGCGGCCTTCGGCGGCCCGCGCGGCACGACGCTGCTCGTCAACAACCACGAGCTGAGCGGTCCCCGGAGCAAGTGGCGGCACCCCGTACCGCTCACCGAGGGCCTCGTCTACGACCCCGCCGCGTCCGGCGGCTGCACCGTCGTCGAGGTCCGCCGCGACGGGCACGTCGCCGAGTGGGTGGGCATCGCCGGCACCGCCACCAACTGCGCGGGCGGCTCCACCCCGTGGGGCACCTGGCTCACCTGCGAGGAGACCGAGGACAAGGCCGGCCAGAACGGCATGACCAAGGACCACGGCTACGTCTTCGAGGTCGACCCCGTGGACCGGCGGGCCAACCGGGCCCCCGAGCCCATCAAGGCGCTCGGCCGTTACGCCCACGAGGCCGTCGTCGTCGATCCCCGGCGGGGCCACCTCTACCTCACCGAGGACGCGTCCGGCCCCAACGGCCTGCTCTACCGCTGGACGCCGCCGCACGGCTTCGAGCACGGCCGCGGCAGGCTGCGCCGCCTCGCCGACGACGCGGGCGTCCTGAAGGCCCCCAGGTGCTACGACTCCGGCGGCCGGTTCGTCGACGACCTGTCCCGCGCCACGAAGACCGGCACGGTCTACGGCGTGGACTGGGTGGAGGTGCCCGACCGCGACGCCCGTACGGTCCCGGTGCGCGAGCAGTTCGACGACGGCGACATCACGCGGGCCCGCAAGCTGGAGGGCATGTGGTGGGGCGACGGCGGCGTCCACATCGTCTCGTCCTTCGCCCGCGGCGAGAGCCCCGCACAGCACGACGGGCAGGTGTGGTTCTACCACCCGGGCCGCCGCACCCTCACCCTGAAGGTGCTGTTCGGCGTCAACCCCGACCCGGACCGGGACGGCGCCTTCGACGGCCCCGACAACATCACCGTCTCGCCCTACGGCGGCCTGGTCGTCGCCGAGGACGGCGAGGGCGTCCAGCACCTGTTCGGCGCGACGGAGAGCGGCCGCACCTATACGATCGCGCGCAACGAACTCAACGCGGGCACCCCGGAAAAGCCCGAGTACAGCGAATTCACCGGCGTCACCTTCTCGCCGGACGGCAGGACCCTCTACGCCAACATCCAGACGCCGGGCATCATGCTGGCGATCACGGGCCCGTGGCGGCGCCGACGCGGCTGAGAGCCCGGAAGCGGGGAACAAAAACCCTTGGCGCCCCATGAGTTCACTCTCCTAAGGTGAGTGATGTCCGGGTGCGAAGGCAGGACCTACTTCCACTCATAATGGGGAGGCCGCGGGTTCGATTCCCGCCGCCGGCACCGACCGGCCGGTGTAGCTCAGTGGCAGAGCACCATCGTCGGTTCCGCCGAACTGATCTCCGGACACCACAACTTCACGTTTTCAGCACCCTCCCGGTGCGCGGGCGGCGGCTCCTTCCTTTTCGGAATCCGCCGCCTCTTCGATCTCGGGAGGCAGCAGCTGGTGTGTGCCCGGTGCGCAGGCAACGGTTACTTCATGGATCAGAGGGTTGCGGGTTCGAGTCCCGTCATCGACTTCGGGTCGGTGTAGCTCAACGGGTAGAGCATCCGACACAAGTCCGTCGCCGCTTTTCGACCTCGGGCACACTCCTGCCGTCTGTCTCCCCCGTATCACCGACACGAATTCGGGGGAATTCTCATGGCTCGTTTCAACACCAAGACCGTCAAGGCACTCGTCACCTCGCCGGTGAAGTCGGCCGGCCGCACCACCCGTACGCACGAGGGCGGGCACGGACATCTCCGTGACCCCCGCGGCGAGCTCTTCCTGCTCGCCACGGCGAACTTCGTCTCGCAGCAGACCTTCTACGAGGAGGGCGCGGGCCGCGACGACCGGTACGCCGCGCTCGTGCGCCGTCTCGCCGTCGAGGACCCCGCGTGGACCGCGGGCCTCCTCGGCTGGCTGCGCGGCGCGGGGAACATGCGGACGGCCTCCCTCGTCGGCGCGGCCGAGTACGTCCGGGCCCGCCTGGACGCGGGCGTCACCGACGGCCCCACCGGCCGCCAGGTCGTCGCCTCCGTGCTGCGCCGGCCCGACGAGCCCGGCGACTCCTCGGCTACTGGACGGCGGCGTACGGCCGCGCCATCCCCAAGCCCGTCAAGCGGAGCGTCGCGGACGCCGTGCGCCGGCTCTACGACGAGAGGGCGCTGCTCAAGTACGACACCTCGGCCAAGAACTACCGCTTCGGCGACATCCTCAACCTGGTGCACGCCGCGCCCGACCCGGACAAGGCCTGGCAGGGCCCTCTCTTCCGGTACGCGCTCGACCGGCGCCACCACCCGGAGAGCGCCGTGCCGCCCGAGGGCGCGCGGGTGCTCGCCGCGCACCGCGAGCTGATGGCGCTGCCGGTCGAGCGGCGGCGCGCGGTGGTCACCGCCGAGGGCGGCGCCGAACGGCTCACCGCCGCGGGCATCACCTGGGAGGCGCTCGCGGGCTGGCTGCAGGGACCCATGGACAAGGCGGCCTGGGAGGCCGTGATCCCGTCGATGGGGGTCATGGCGCTCGTCCGCAATCTGCGCAACTTCGACGAGGCCGGCGTCTCGGACGAGGTCGCGGCGTCCGTCGCGGCCCGGCTCGCCGACCCCGACGCCGTCGCACGGTCGCGGCAGTTCCCCTTCCGCTACCTCGCCGCGTACCAGCACGCGCCGTCGCTGCGCTGGTCGTACCCGCTGGAGCAGGCGCTCGGCCACTCGCTGGCGAACGTGCCGTCGCTGCCGGGCCGGACGCTGATCATGGTCGACCGCTCCGGCTCGATGTGGTCGCCGCTGTCGGACCGCTCGCGGCTCGACCGGGCCGACGCCGCGGCGATCTTCGGCACGGCCCTCGCGCTGCGGGCCGCCCACGCGGACCTGGTGCAGTTCGGCACCGGCAGCGAGCGGGTGAAGTACCGCGCGGGTGAGTCCGTCCTGAAGGTCCTCGACCGGTTCGGCCGGCTCGGCGGCACGAACACCACCGCAGCGGTGCGCCGCTTCTACGACCAGCACGACCGGGTGCTGATCGTCACCGACGAGCAGGCGACCTACCACCACCACGGCGACCCGACCGAGCAGGTCCCGGCGGACGTGCCCGTCTACACCTGGAACCTCGCGGGCTATCGCGTGGGCCACGCCGCCTCCGGCACGGACAACCGGCACGTCTTCGGGGGCCTGTCGGACTCCGCGTTCCGCATGGTGCAGCTCCTGGAGGCCGGGCGGAACGCCGCCTGGCCCTGGCTCGCGGCCTGACGGGCCGGGCCGCCCCGGCGGTGACCGGTATCCCCCGTTCGGGCGGTATCGGACGCGGGGAGGGGCTGGCTCACCGGCTGGGGAGGGGCTCGTTCCCCGTGGCTTGTGTGTCTGTTCCATACCGATGTGAGGGCAGTGTGAGCACGGAGCATGGTGCCGCGACCGCTCGGGGGCTCATACTGCAAACATGACGAGGCCCCCCGGCTCGCGCCGCCACCTGCCGAACAGTCCCTTCAACGTGCCCGCCCCGCCCGCCCCACCCGTGGAGCACTTCGAGGTGGGTGACCGGGTCTCCCATGACCAGTACGGCCTCGGGAGGATCGTGGGCGTCGAAGGAGAGGACGCTGTGGTCATCGACTTCGCGGGCCGTCAGGGACGGTTCCTGAGCCCGTACCCGAAGCTGGCCAAGCTCTGATCGTTCCGGCAGAGCTCTGATCACGGATGAGGGGCGGTGGACCGCACACGCGGTCCACCGCCCCTCACTCATGTCCGCACCGGCGGTCCCGGCCCCGCTACAGGGCCTGCGCCGCCGGCTTCACCATGCCGCGCACCGTGCGGGACTTCACGAAGTCACCCATCGCGGTCATCTCCCACTCGCCGGAGAACTGCTTGATGAGCTTCGCCATCATGACGCCCGTCTGCGCCTCGGCGTTGGTCAGGTCGAAGCGGACCAGCTCCTCGCCGGAGGCCGCGTCGATCAGGCGGCAGTAGGCCTTCGCGACCTCCGTGAACTTCTGGCCGGAGAACGAGTTCACCGTGAAGACCAGGCCCGTGACGTCCTGCGGGATCCGGCCGAGGTCGACGACGATCACCTCGTCGTCACCGCCGCCCTCACCCGTGAGGTTGTCGCCGGAGTGCTTGATCGCGCCGTTCACGATCGACAGCTTGCCGAAGTAGCAGCTGTCGACGTGGTTGCGCTGCGGGCCGTACGCGATGACGGAGGCGTCCAGGTCGATGTCCTTGCCGCGGAACGCGGGCTCCCAGCCGAGGCCCATCTTGACCTGGGAGAGCAGCGGACGGCCGCCCTTGACCAGGGACACCGTCTGGTTCTTCTGGAGGCTGACGCGGCCCTTGTCCAGGTTGATCTTCCCGGCGCCGGGCGCGGGCGCGGCGGGGGCCGGCGGGGCGGCCGGGGCGGGGGCCGCGAGGCGCGGGTCGGCGGCCGGCGGGGGCGGGCCCTGCACGGGCTGCCCGGTGGGCGGCGCCATGGGGGCGGCGGCGGGCGGGGCCGGGGCCGGGGCGGGCTCCTCCACCGAGACGCCGAAGTCCGTCGCGATGCCCGCGAGGCCGTTCGCGTATCCCTGGCCGACCGCGCGGGCCTTCCACGCGCCGTTGCGCAGATAGATCTCGACGATCACGAGGGCCGTCTCGGCGCCGAGCTGCGGCGGGGTGAAGGTGGCGAGGACCGAGCCGTCGTCGGCGTCGCGGATGGTGGCGGTGGGCTCGATGCCCTGGAAGGTCTGGCCCGCCGCGTCCGGGCTCGCGGTGACGACGATCTTCTCGATGCCGGGCGGCACGGCGGCCGTGTCGACGGTGACCTTGTCGGGCGTCGTGCCACCGCCCGACTGGTAGGTCACACCTGGCCCCGAGGGCTGGTTGAAGAAGATGAAGTCGTCGTCGGAGCGCACCTTGCCGTCGGCGGTGAGCAGCAGGCCCGATACGTCGAGCCGCACCGGAGCGGCGACGTCCACCGCCACGCGGGCGGCGGTCAGCGGGATGTTCGAGCCAGGGGTCATAGCTGTCATGCCAGGGGTAACGAACGATCCCGCTTTACCGTTCCCTTACCCGCCCAAGGTTTTTCCCGGCCGCCGCGGGCGCTCAGGACCGGATCACGGCACGACCACGATCTTCCGCCCCACCCCGGCGGCGAACCGCTCCAGCGCCTTCGGGTACTCGTCCAGCGGCAGCCGGTCGCTGATGAACACATCGGGGTCGAGCACCCCGCCCGCGAACAGCTCCGCCGCCCGCTCGTAGCTGTGCAGGACCGCCATCGAACCGGTGATGGTGATCTCCTGGTTGTAGATCCGGTACGGGTCGATGCTCACGCGCGTGGCGTAGTCGGCGACGCCGAACTGCAGGAACGTGCCCGCCTTCGCGACCCGTTCGAGGCCGTCCTGGATCGCGGCCGCGTTCCCGGTCGCGTCGACGACGACGTCCCAGCCCTGCGGACGGTCCAGTTCGTCCGGGTTCGCCGCCGAACCGGAGACCCCGAGCCGCCGCGCCGTGGCGAGCCGGTCCGCGTTCAGGTCCACCACGTCCACGCTGGCCGCCCCGGTGCGCTTGGCGAGCTCCAGCATCATCAGGCCCATCGTCCCGGAGCCGTAGATCAGCACGTGCGCGCCGAGCCGGGTGCGCAGCACGTCGTAGCCGCGCACCGCGCACGACAGCGGCTCGATCAGGGCGGCGTCCTGGGTGCGTACGTGGTCGGGCAGGCGTACGCAGTTGGCGGCGGGCGCGACCGCGTACTGGGCGGCGCCGCCCGCGGTGGTCACGCCGATCGCGGCCCACCGCTCGCAGAGGTTGCCCCGCCCGTCCCGGCAGTAGCGGCACTCGTGGCAGTGCAGGGAGGGGTCCACGGCCACCCGGTCGCCCACGGCGAGCTCCCGCACGTCGCGGCCGAGCGCGACGACCTCCCCGGCGAACTCGTGCCCGGGCACGACCGGCAGGGTGGGCGCGAACTCGCCCTGGAGGATGTGCAGATCGGTCCCGCACAGCCCGCACGCGGCGACCTCGACGACGACCTCGCGGGGGCCCGGCTCGGGGTCGGGCAGCTCCCCGACGACGGCCTTGCCGACGGACTCGATGATGGCGGCCTTCACTTGACGGCTCCCAACGACAGGCCCTGGACCAGCTTGTCCTGGGCGGCGAACCCCGCGGCGAGCACCGGCAGGGAGATCACGAGCGACGCGGCGCACACCTTCGCCAGGAACAGGCCCTGGCTGGTGATGAAGCCGGTCAGGAAGACGGGCGCGGTCTGGGCGACGACGCCCGTGAGCACCCGCGCGAAGAGCAGTTCGTTCCAGCTGAAGATGAAGCAGATCAGCGAGGTGGCGGCGATCCCGGGCAGCGCGATGGGCGCCACCACACGCGTGAGGATGGTCGGCAGCCGCGCCCCGTCGATCTGCGCGGCCTCGATGACGGGCCGCGGCACCTCGGCGAGGAAGGACTGCATCATCCACACCGCGATCGGCAGGTTCATCGAGGTGTAGAGCATGACGAGCAGCCAGATGTTGTCCAGCAGACCGGTGTTCTTCGCGAACAGGTAGATCGGCAGGAGGCCGGCCACGACCGGCAGCATCTTCGTGGAGAGGAAGAAGAAGAGCACGTCCGTCCACTTCTTCACGGGCTTGATGGACAGCGCGTACGCGGCCGGGAGCGCGAGGACCAGCACGCACAGCGTCGAGACGACGGACGCCACCGCCGAGTTGACGAGCGAGGGCCAGGGGCTCGCGCCGCCGCCCGCCCCGAAGAAGTCGCGGTAGCCGTCCAGGGTGAGGGAGGCGGCGAGCGAGGGCGGGTTGGTCGCGGCGTCCTCCTCGGAGTGCAGGGACGTCAGCGCCATCCAGGCGATGGGCAGGAAGAACAGGATCCCGGCGAGCCAGGCGAGCAGTCCGAGCGCGGAGCCGCGCGCGCGGGGACGGCCCTCTCGGCGAGGGCTCTTCACGGGTACGGCCATCAGCGGGACGCCTCCTCACGGAACAGGGACGAGACGACCCGCAGCGCGAAGGTCGCGATGACGAGCGAGCCGATCACGACGAGGACGCCCGCCGCGGAGGCCAGGCCGTTCTCGTGGGCCTGGTAGAAGCTCTGGTAGACGGTGTAGGGCAGGTTGGCGGTGCCGAGGCCGCCCGAGGTGAGGGTGAAGACGGCGTCGAAGTTCTGCACGATGTAGATCGACCCGAGGAGCGCCCCCAGTTCGAGGTAGCGGCGCAGATGGGGCAGGGTCAGATGGCGGAAGACCTGCCAGTTGCTCGCGCCGTCCATGCGGGCCGCCTCGATCAGTTCGGGGTCGCGGCTCTGCAGCCCGGCGAGCAGGATCAGCATCATGAAGGGCGTCCACTGCCACACCAGGGACGCCTCGACGGCGAGCAGCGGGGTGTGGGAGATCCAGTCCGGCTGGGCCGCGGAGTCGCCGCCCACCCAGTGCAGGAGCCCGTTGAAGAGCCCGTACTCGGGGTTGTAGAGCACGTGCTTCCACAGCAGCGCCGCCGCCACCGGGACCAGCAGGAAGGGCGCGATGAGCAGGGTGCGCACCAGTCCCCGGCCGCGGAAGCGCCGGTTCAGGAGCAGGGCGAGGCCGAGCCCCGCGACCAGGCTGGCGAGCACCACGGTGGCCGTCAGGACGATCGTGGTCAGCACGGACTTGCGCAGGTCGGGGTCGGTGAGGACCTCGGTGTAGTTGGCGAACCCGGTGAAGTTGCGGGCGTCCGGATAGAGGGCGTTCCAGTCGAAGAAGGAGATCACCAGGGTGGCCACGAACGGCAGTTGGGTCACGGCGATCATGAAGATGAGGGCGGGCAGCAACGGCGCCCTGGTCGCCCAGGCGCGCAGCCGCCGCGGTGGGCCCGGTGTCTGCGCGGTCTTCGCGTCGGGCACGCGCGCGTGCCCGGCCGTGGTGGTGCTCGCGGTGGCGCTCATCGTCCCTCGTACTCCTCGGAGATCTTCTCGGCGAGCTCCTGCGACTTCTTCAGGGCCGAACCGACGGACTGCCGTCCGGCGATGGCCGCGCTGATCTCCTGGGAGACCTTGGTGCCGAGGTCGGTGAACTCGGGGATGCCGACGAACTGGATGCCGGGCGCGGGCCGGGGCTGCACGCCCGGGTCGCGAGGCCTCGCCCCTTCGATGGCGGCGCGGGTGACGTCCTGGAAGGCCGCGGCCTCCTTGCGGTACGCGGGGTTCGCGTAGGTCGAGGCGCGCTTGCCGGCGGGGACGTTGGACCAGCCGGTCTTCTCGCCGACCAGGTTCTCGTACTCCTTGCCGGACGCCCAGGAGATGAACTTCCAGGCCTTGTCCGGGTTGTGTGAGGCCTTCTGCATGCCCCAGGCCCAGGTGTAGAGCCAGCCGGAGCTCCTCGTCCGCGCCACGGGGGCGGCGACGTAGCCGATCTTGCCCTTGACCGGGGACTTGGCGGACTCCAGCGAGCCCGCGGCGGCCGTCGCGTCGTACCACATGGCCGTCTTGCCCTGGGTGAGGTTGTTGAGGCACTCGGCATAGCCGGACTGCGCGGCACCGGACTCGCCGTGCTCGCGGACGAGGTCCACGTAGAAGCGGGTCGCCTTCTCGAACTCGGGGGAGTCCAGGCGGGCCTTCCAGTCCTTGTCGAACCAGGTGCCCCCGAAGGTGTTCACGACGGTCGTCAGCGGCGCCATCACCTCGCCCCAGCCGGGCAGGCCGCGCAGACAGATGCCCTTCATGCCCGGCCGTTCGCCGTCGACGCGCGCGGCGAGCTTCGCCACCTGCTGCCAGGTGGGGTGTTCGGGCATGGTCAGGCCGGCCTTCGCGAAGACGTCCTTGCGGTACATCAGGAAGGACGACTCCCCGTAGAAGGGCTGTCCGTAGAGCTTCCCGTCGTCGCCGGTGAGGGACTGGCGCATGGGCGCCAGGACGTCCTTCTCGTCGTACGCGCGGTCCTTGCGGGCGTACGGACCGAGCTCGTGCAGCCAGCCGTTGCGTGCGTAGATCGGTATCTCGTAGTTGCTGAGCGTCGCGATGTCGTACTGGCCCGCCTGGTTGGCGAAGTCCTGGCTGATCTTGTCGCGGACGTCGTTCTCCGGCAGGACGGTGAAGTTCACCTTGATGCCGGTCTCCTTGGTGAAGTGGGCGGCGGTGAGCTTCTGCAACTCGACCATCTGCGGGTTGTTCACCATGAGGACGTTGAGGGAGTCGCCGCCCGAACCGGCGCCGCCGGCACCGGTCCAGCAGCCGGCGAGCAGCGGGGTGAGCAGCGCCCCTGCGGCGGCCGCAGCGAGTGCGCGCGGCCTCCGTCGGCTCGGGGTTCGCATGGAATCGCTCCTGAACATAGAGGGGTGAGAGGGGCGAAGGGGGTGCCTCGGGGCGTGCGGGAGCCCGGGAGGACCGCAGGGGGAGCGGGGGAAAAGGAAAGAAACGGAAAGAACCGGAAAGAAAAGGAGAGAAAGGAGGGGCGGGGGGGGGAGGTGGTCAGGTGCGGATGACCTGGGGGCCCAGGAGCGAGTAGCGGTGCGCCTCGGACGCGGGCAGGCGGCTGCTCGTGACGATCGCGTCCAGGTCGCCGATCCCGGCGAACCGGCAGAAGCTCGTCGCCCCGAACTTGGTGTGCACGCCCAGGAAGACCGTCCGCCGCGACGCCCTGATGGCCTGCGCCTTCACCTCGCTGACCGCGGGGTCGGGGGTGGTCAGGCCGTACTCGCGGGAGATGCCGTTGGCGCCGATGTACGCCAGGTCGATGACGAACCCGGCCAGCATGCGGGTCGTCCAGTGGTCGACGGTGGCGAGCGTGCCGGGCCGCACCCGGCCGCCGAGCAGCAGCACGGTGACGTTCTCCGCCTCGGCGAGGGTGCCCGCGGTGGCCAGTGAGGCGGTGACGACGGTCAGCGGGCGGCCCGCCGCGGCCGCGGGCAGGGCCTCGGCGATCAGCTGCGGGGTGAACCCCTCGTCGACGAAGACCGTCTCGGCGTCGCCGAGCAGATCCGCGGCGGCGGCCGCGATCCGCCGCTTCTCGGGGACGTGCATGGTGGTGCGGAAGGCGAGGGTGGTCTCGAAGCCCGCGCTCTCCACGGGGTAGGCGCCGCCGTGGGTGCGGCGGACCAGGCCGTGGTCCTCCAGGGCCCGCAGGTCGCGGCGGACGGTCTCCTTCGCGACCCCGAGCTCCCCGGCGAGCGCCGTCACGTCGACGGAGCCGGAGTGGCGGGCCGCGTTGACGATCCGCCGCTGACGTTCTTCCGCGGTCATCGGCGCCACCCTCTTCCCTTGGTGTTGCGTGCGGTGCCCGTTCGGGCCCTGTGGGGAAGTTCTACAGCGTGCGGCGCGGGGAGGACCAGGCTCGTCGCGGGCACGATGCTGCCCGTTTGTGCCCGCTTGGCGGGGCGGCTGCCTGTGCGGCGGGCCGCGGGCGTGCCCGTTTCAGAGGCGCGGGCCGCCCGTTCGGCGCCCGCATCGGTTCAGTGCGGCCACACCGGCGGGTTCGTGCAGAAGTGGCCGCCCAGATGCGCGTGGTCCGGATCGGCCGGGTCCAGTTCGCCCTGCTCGGCGACGAGCTTCGCCGCGAAGCGCTCGGAGTCGTCCCGCGGCGCGTAGCCGAGCGCCCGCGCGGAGGAGAGGTCCCACCACAGGCGGGTGTTGGCGGACGAGCCGTAGACGACCGTGTGCCCCACGTCCGGGGCGGTGAGCGCCGCGTGGAAGAGCCGCGCGCCGTCCTCGGGGCTCATCCAGACCGACAGCATCCGTACGTTCGAGGGCTCGGGGAAACACGATCCGATGCGCACGGAGACGGTCTCGATGCCGTGCTTATCCCAGTAGAACTGCGCGAGGTCCTCGCCGAAGGACTTCGAGAGGCCGTAGAAGGTGTCGGGGCGGCGCGGGGTGCCGACCGGGATCAGCGGGTCGTCGCCCCGCGGGCGCGGGGTGAACCCCACCGCGTGGTTGGAGGAGGCGAAGACGATCCGCCGCACGCCCTCCTCGCGGGCCGCCTCGTAGAGGTTGTACGTGCCCTCGATGTTGGCCTTGAGGATCTTGTCGAAGGTGGACTCCAGGGAGATGCCCGCCAGATGCAGGACCGCGTCGACCCCGCGCACGGCCGCGCGCAGCGCGGCGCGGTCGGCGAGGTCGGCGGTGATCGCCGCCGGTTCGTCCGGGACGGGGCGCACGTCGAACAGGCGCAGGTCGTGGCCGTGCGGCGGCAGGAGCCCGCGCATCAGGGTGCCGAGGCCGCCGGCGGCGCCGGTGAGCAGGACGGTGCGGGGAGCGGGCATGACGGGTCTCCTCGGGCGGCCGGGCGGCGTACGCATGGACGTACGGGATTCATATCCATGGACAAATTAGGGATCTCCGTCGTCGTGCGTCAAGGTGCGCGCGCGGGGTGTGGAGGAGGTGAATCCGTTCGCCGACGGGGAGTTCGGCCGCTTGACCCCGCACGTGAGGGCGCCTTAGCGTGGTCGCGTTCAGGGATATGGACATGAATCAGAAACATGCACGTACGCCTAGGGAGAGCCCGTGACCCCAGCCCCCCTCGCTTCCCGACTCCGGCTCCCCAGTGGGCCGTTGTTCTTCCCGGTCACCGCGTACGGGCCGGACGGCGCTCTCGACCTGGACACCTTCCGCACCCATGTGCGCGCCGGCGTCGACGCGGGCGCGGCGGCCGTCTTCGCCTGCTGCGGCACGGGTGAGTTCCACGCGCTGGCGCCCGAGGAGTTCCAGGAGTGCGTTGCCGCGGCCGTCGCGGAGACGGCGGGCCGGGTGCCGGTGGTCGCGGGCACCGGATACGGCACCGCGCTCGCCGTGCGGTACGCGCGCCTGGCCGAGGAGGCCGGCGCCGACGGACTGCTCGCCATGCCGCCCTACCTCGTCGTCGCCGAACAGGAGGGGCTGATCCGGCACTACACCGAACTCGCCGCCGCCACCTCCCTGGACGTCATCGTCTACCAGCGCGACAACGCCGTCCTCACCCCGGAGGCCGTCGTCGAACTCGCCCGCGCGGACGGCATCATCGGCTTCAAGGACGGCCTCGGCGACATGGACCTGATGCAGCGCACGGTGAGCGCCGTGCGCACCGAAGTGCCGGGCGACTTCCTGTACTTCAACGGCCTGCCGACCGCCGAACTGACCGGCCCGGCCTACCGCGGCATCGGCGTGACCCTCTACTCCTCGGCCGTCTTCTGCTTCGCCCCCGACATCGCCCTCGCCTTCCACCGCGCCTTCAACGCCGGTACGCCGGAGGGTGACGCCACCGTGAACCGCCTCGTCGACGGCTTCTACCGGCCCTTCGTGGAGCTCCGCGCCCTCGGCCGCGGCTATGCGGTGTCCCTGGTCAAGGCGGGGGTGCGGCTCGGCGGCCTGGACGTCGGTCCGGTACGCCCGCCGCTGCACGAACCCGCCGACGAACACGTCAAGCGGCTCGCGGAACTCGTCGAGCGGGGGCGGGAGTTGCTGCGCGAGGGCGACCGGGGGCCCGAGGGGGCGCAGGGGGCCTGGGTCACCGGCGGTGCGGGGGAGGGCGCGTGAAGGCCGCCGCGTTCCTCTACCCGTGGGACGTCGTCGGCGACCCCGACGCCCCGGCCCGCCTCGCCGGCCTCGGCATCCGGCAGGCCACCCTCGCCTCCGCCTACCACTCCACGCGCGCGCTGACCCCGCGCCATCCGCGCCACCGCGTCGTCACCGCCGCGCACACCGCCGTCCTCTATCCGCCCGGCGACCGCTGGCGGGGGCGTGAGCCACGGCCCCGCGCCGCCGGGGCGTGGGCGCCGGGCGACGCCTACGGAGAGGCGGCGCGGGCGCTCGCCGACGCCGGGATCGAGGTGCACAGCTGGGTCGTCCTCGCCCACGATTCCCGTATGGGCGAGGAGCACCCGGAGACCTCCGTGGTCAACGCCTACGGCGACCGCTACCCCTGGGCCCCCTGCATCGCCCGGCCCGCCACACGCGCGTACCTCGTCGACCTCGCCGCGGAGGCCGCCGTGCGCGCCGGCACGCACGGCACCGAACTGGAGTCCTGCGGCTGGTACGGGCTCGCCCACCTGCACGCCCACGACAAGATCGGCGGCGTCCCGCTCGGCGAGGCTGGGCAGTACCTGATGTCGCTCTGCTTCTGCGCCGCCTGCGGGCAGGGGTACGCGGAGCGGGGCCTCGACCCCGACGAACTGGCCGTCGTCGTCCGCGCCGCCCTGGAGCCGCTGTGGCGCGGGGCGGGCGAGGGCGAGGACGAAGGGTGGGCGGCCGTCGAGAAGCTGCTGGGGCCGGAGCGGGCGGCGGCCACGCGCGCGTGGCGCGAGGAGAGCGCCCGTACCCTTCAGGAGACCGCCGTCGCCGCGGTCCGCGCGGCCGCCGCCGCTGAGGGCAAGGCCTTCCAAGTGCTGCTCCACGCCGACCCGGTGCCGTACCACTGCGGGGCCAACGCGGGCGTCGACCCGGCGCACATCCTCACGGTGGCCGACGGGGTGGTCGTGCCCTGCACGGGTGATCCGCGGCTCCTGACGCCCTTCGCCGGGCAGGGCGGGGACGGGGCGGTCCTGGCCGCCAACCTCACGGTGGTGAGCGGTATGGGCGGCAGCCCCGGCACGCTCGCGGCCGACGCGGCGCGCGCCGCGGAGCTCGGCGCCACCGAACTGCGGCTCTACCACGCGGGACTGGCGTCCGACGGCGACCTCGCCCTGGTCAAGGACGCCCTGTCGCGCACGGAGTGATCGCCGATACGATCCGCGGGACCGCAAGGACCACTCCTGCGACAAAGGGCCACTCCTGCGACAAAGGAGCACTCCCGCAGCAGGGGACAGAGGGGGACAGGGTGCGCAACAACGGAATATCCGCGCTGGTCTGCGCCGGACTGATGGCGGGCGCGGCGGTGCTCGGCGGTGCGGCACCGGCCGCCGCGCAACCCGCTCCGGCTCGGCATCAGTCCGGCGGAGCCGCAGCCGACATCCGGGAGCGGCTGGAGCGCATACCCGGCATGACGGTCGTCTCCGTCGCCGACAAGGAGGGCCACCCCTTCTACACGCTCACCTACCGGCAGCCCGTCGACCACCACAGGCCGCACGGCGCCACCTTCACGCAGCGCGCCACCCTCTGGCACAAGGCCACGGACAAGCCGACCGTCCTCTACACCGGCGGGTACACCCTCGCCGGCGGCACCACCTCCCTCACCAAGCTGATCGACGCCAACCAAGTGAGCGTCGAGCACCGGTACTTCGCCGAGTCCCGGCCCGCGGGCGCGGCGGGCGACGACTGGTCCAAGATGACGGTCCGGCAGGAGGCCGACGACGAGCACCGCCTCACCCGCGCCCTGCGCTCCGTCGAGCGGGGCAAGTGGCTCGGCACCGGCGCCAGCAAGGGCGGCATGACGGCGACGTACCACGAGCGGTTCCACCCCGGGGACCTCGACGCCGTCGTCGCGTTCGTCGCGCCCGACGACGCGGACAACCGGGACGACAGCGGCTACGAGCGCTTCTTCCGGACGGTCGGCACCAAGGAGTGCCGGGACGGGCTGAACGCCGTGCAGCGCGAGATGCTCGTACGGCGCGACACCCTGCTGCCCACCTTCGAGGCGGAGGCGAAGGCCGCGGGCCACACCTTCGAGGAGACCCTCGGCACCACGGACCGCGCCTACGAGTTCGCGGTCCTCGACCAGGTGTGGAACTTCTGGCAGAGCGGCACCGCGGCCGACTGCGCCACGGTGCCCGACGCGAAGAAGGCGACGGACGAGGACCTGTACTCCTGGTCGAAGGAGCACGGCTTCAGCGTCTACCACGACGAGGAGCTCGGCACCAACGGCACCGGCCCCTACTACCGGCAGGCGGCCACTCAACTCGGCTGGGCCGAACTGAAGTTCGAGCACCTCGCGGACGTCCGGCACTACCCGCACATCTACCGGCCCAACTCGGTGCTGCCCGCCGCCATGCGCGGCGCGTACGACAACCGGACGATCGCCGGCGTCGACCGCTGGGTGAAGACCCGCGGCACGCGCATGATGTTCGTCTACGGCGAGAACGACCCGTGGAGCGCGGAGAAGTTCACCCCGAGCCGCCACGACTCGTACCGCTACGTGGTCCCGGGCGCCAACCACGGCGCCTCGATCGCCGGACTCCCGGAGGCCGACCGCACGAAGGCGGTCGCGACCATCAAGCGCTGGGCAGGCGTGCAGTAGCCCGGGTACGGGACCTCAGCAGGGGCGCGGCCGTCAGGAGCCGTGCCCCGGCGAGGAGCGGCAGCAGCAGCCGGTGGTCGACGTTCTCCACCAGGACGGCGCCCGCCGCGATGCCGACCGCGGTCGGCGCGAACATCACGGTGTTGGCGGTAGCCGCCGCCCGGCCGACGAGGGCGTCCGGCGTCTCCCGCTGCACCGCCGTCAGGCCCGCGATGAGGACACACGGCAGCCCCACGCCGTTCACGAAGCTGCCCAGGAGGACCAGGGCGTCGTACGGCAGCGTGTTCAGGACCAGGGCGACAGCGGTCAGCGCGATGCCCGCGCCACCGAAGCGGCGCGCCCCCAGACGCCGCATCAGGGCCCCCGACGCCACGCCCACCGCCACGGATCCGGCGCCCTGCGCGACGTACAGCACCCCCGTGTACGCGGGGGCGCGGCCGAGCCCCTCGACGATCGCGAAGACCGTCGCGCCGCTCACCCCCGAGCCCAGCATCGTCAGGCCGCCCGCCAGGACCAGGGGGCGCAGCCGCTCGTGCCTCCACAGATACCGGGCGCCCTCCGCGGTCCGGGCCCACAGCGGCGTGCGGTCCGGTGCCGGCGCGCTCTCGCGGACCCGCAGCAGCGCGTACATCCCTGCGGCGAGCACGAACGTCACCGCGTCCAGGAGGGCCACCCGGGCGCCGCCGTACGCGGCGAACAGGCCCGCGCCGGCGAGCGGTGCCACCAGCTTCATGCCCTCGTTCGCGGACATCCGCAGGCCGTTGAAGTCGCCGAGCACCCGCTTGTCGACGGCGACCGCGACCAGCGCGGCCTCCGCCGCGTCCGAGATCACCCCGCAGGCCCCGTACACCAGCAGGACGGCGAAGAGGATCCACAGCCGTCCCGCGGTGTCGACGGTGAACAGGGACAGCAGCAGGGCCCCGAGCGCGAGGTTCACGGCCACGAGGAGCGGCCTGCGCCGGGTGCGGTCGGCGAGCGTGCCGAGCAGCGGGCCGACGAGGGTGGGCATCCACAGGGCGAACTGGCACAGCGCGGCGAGCCCGTCGGAGCCGGTCAGCTCCTTCACCCAGATCCCGGAGGCCAGCCACAGCGCGGAGGACCCGAACCCCGAGACCACCGTCGCCCCCAGGTACAGCCCGGCGTTGCGGTCCCGCAGGACGCGCCCGATGGTTGATGTCATGCCTGGTGATGCTGGTCCGTAAGGCCCCGGAGGCGATATCGGGCGTCCTCCCTAAGGTGCGGCGATGAGTTCACGGCGCGCGGCCGGTCTACAGGGGAGGGATACCGAGACGGCCCCCTTATGGCCCGGTCGCCGCGGGGCTTGCCTGCCGCGGGGCTGCCTGCCGCGGGGCCCGGCGCCTTGTGGCTCGATGACTCAGGAGCTTTCCATGACCGACACCGGCAGGGACAACGGCAACGGCAACGCAGCGGGCGGGGGTGGGGACGGGGGCGGCGGTTCGGGCCGTGTCCCCTTCGACCTCCGCCCGCAGGCCCGCCTCGTGGCGCGGGTCGCCGAGCGCATCACGGACGAGCAGCTCGCGGCGCCCACGCCCTGCCCCGACTACGCGGTCCGGCACCTCCTCGGCCATGTGCTGGGCCTGGCCGGGGCCTTCCGGGAGGCCGCGGGCAAGGAGTTCGGGCCGACCCTCGACCAGGCACCCGGCAGCGTGCTGCCCGAGGCCGGCCCCGGCTGGCGCGCCGAACTGCCCAAGGCGCTGGACGCGATGGCCGAGGCATGGCGCGACCCGGCGGCCTGGCAGGGCATGACCCGCGCGGGCGGCATCGACCTGCCCGGCGAGGTCGCGGGCCTCGTCGCCCTCGACGAACTGGTGGTGCACGGCTGGGACCTGGCGCGGGCCACGGGCCAGGAGTACGCGCCGGACGAGGCGAGCCTCGCGGGGGCCCGGGCCCTGCTGGCGCCGGCGGCCGAGGCACAGGCGGGCGACGGCGGGGAGTCCGGCGACGGGGGAGGACTGTTCGGCACGCCTGTACGGGTGCCGGAGCACGCGCCCCTGCTCGACCGGGTGATCGGTTTGAGCGGGCGGAACCCGGGGTGGCGGCCCGGGAGTTGAGGCGCCGGGCCGTTCTGTAGAGGGGGTCGGCGACCTGTCCTGACGACGGGCTCGGCACCTCCTCCACCGGACGAACAACCACGCTCCACCGGACGAACGATCCACGTCCCGCCCAGGTATGGATCAGGTAAAGGGTCACCCCGCGCTCTCCCCACATCCGGGTCGATGCGCGTAGACAGTCCTTGACCTGCCCGAACCCTGATGCGGAGACGCAACACATGCGCAAGTCCCTACGCGTGGCCGGCCTGGCCACCGCCTGTACCGTCGCCGGCGCCGCCCTCTACGCCACCGGTGCCGCGAGCGCGGACCAGGCCGAGGCGCGCCCCACCAAGGAGCCGCACAACATAGGCCTCCTCGTCGGCGAGATCGACGCCTACTACGGTGCCACCAAGGGCGCCGACGGCGTGTGGACGTCCTCGCCGCACAGCCCGTACGCCAAGGACCTGGCCCGCATCCAGGCCAAGGCGAAGAAGGACATCAAGAAGGCCGCGCACCACCCCCGGCGCGGCAGGAAGCCGGCGATCGTCCTCGACGTCGACGACACCGCGCTGCTCAGCTTCGACTACGAGAAGTCGACCAACTACACGTACAACAACGACAGTTGGAACGCCTACGTCAACGAGGCCAAGCGCCCCGCGGTCTTCGGCATGCCCGACCTCGTCCGGTACGCCCAGCGCAAGGGCGTCGAGGTCTTCTTCCTCACCGGCCTCGCCGAGCCGCTGCGCCAGGGCGCCGTCACCAACCTCGCCCGCGCGGGCTACGCCACCGCGCTCGACCGCACGCACGTCTTCACCAAGGACAAGGCCAACCCGCCCGCCTACCTGAAGAACTGCGCGACGCCCGCGGCGTGGAACTGCACCACCGTCCAGTTCAAGGAGGGCACCCGCAAGTACATCGAGTCGACCGGGTACGACATCGTCGGCAGCTTCGGCGACCAGACCTCCGATCTCGCGGGCGGCTACGCCGACAAGACGTACAAGCTCCCGAACCCCACGTACTACGTGGGCTGACGCGGGCTGATCCGGCACCGCGAGGTAGATTGCATTCCTGACTAGGTCGTCATACGGTCTAGGTAGCTCAGACGCTCAGGGGTCGCGCGGCGACGCGTCGGCGGCGGGAACACCGCCGTCCCACGACGTGCCGCGCGGCCCCTTCGGGAAGGGGGATCCCATGACCATCTCGCCGGACTTCTCGGTGGCATCGACCACCGTCACCGCCGTGCTCGCCGCCCATCTGCTGCTCGGCGAGCCGTGGGCCGGCCGCCGGATGTACGGCTCGCTGGCCCGCCGCAGGGACACCGAACCCCGCGCGCTCGTCCGCTACTTCGGCCTCGTCCTCGCCCTCTGGTGGACACTGGCCGCGCTCGCCGTGGCGGCCCTGCTGCTCTCACCCGGCATCGCCGCCGCCGATCTCGGCCTCACCGTGCCCGACCGGCCCGGCTACGCCGTCGCCGGAATCCTCGTCTTCACCGCGATCGCCGTGGCCTCCGGACGGAACTTCCGCGCCCTGGCCCGGCGCGGCAAGAACGTGCCGGGACTCGCCGCCATCGAGGCGATGCTGCCGCGCACCGCCGAGGAGCGCCGGCTCGCCGTCGCCGTCGCCGTGACCGACGGACTCTGCGCCGAACTGCTCTACCGCGGCCTCCTCATCGCCTTCGGTGTCGGTGTGCTCGGCCTCGGCCTCTCCGCGGCGGCGGTCCTCTCGGTCTTCGTGTACGCCGTCGCCGGGCTCTACCAGGGCCGCCAGGGCGTCCTCGCCTTCGCCCTGTTCGGCGCGGTCTTCGCCGGCCTCTACCTCGCCACCGGCAGCCTGCTGCTCCCGGCCGCCGCGCACGTCGCCCTCTCCGTGCGCGACCTGACGCTGCCCGCGCCCGAGAAGCTGTCCACCACGCCCGACGGGCCGCGCGCCGCCCCCGCCGGACCGCGTGCCACGCCCGCCGTCTGAAAGGCAGACCGACGTGACCGACCGCCGCGCCAGTTGGTTCAAGGGCGTCCTCGACCTGCTCGTGCTCGCCGCCCTCACCGACGGCGAGAGCTACGGATACGAGATCGCCAAGGTGCTGGACGCCGCCGGCTTCGGCCAGATCAAGGGCGGCACGCTCTACCCCGTGCTCAACCGCCTGGAGGAGGCGGGCCTGGTCTCCGCGGAGTTCCGCGCGACCGAGAAGGGGCCGGGCCGCCGCTACTACCGGCTCACCGACGCCGGCCACGAGACCCTCGGCGAACAGGGCGGCCTGTGGCTCGCCTTCGACGGATCCGTACGCGAAGTCCTCGCGAAGGCGGGAGTGACCCCACGATGAACACGACGGACCCCATGAACGCGGGAAACACAGGAAGCACGGGAAACGCGCGGTACGAGCGCGACGGCTACCTCGTCCGCCTCGCCGAGCGGCTGCGCGACCACGGCCTGCCCGCGGACCACGTCGCGGCGACGGTCGCCGACCTCGCCGCGCACCTGGACGAGTGCGGCACCGAGGACGCCGAGGCCGAGTTCGGCCCCGTCGACGCGTTCGCCCGGCAGCTCGCCCCCGGCGCGGGCGGCGCCCCCGAGACTCCGCCCGGACAGGTGGAGGTCTGGCGCTGGACCGCCGACACCTACGTCGACGAGGAGCTCCTGAACCGCTTCGGCGACGAGGGCTGGGAGGTCGAGCGCGTCGATGCCCTCGGCCGCTTCGTCAGCCACCGGGACGCCGCGCGGGCGCAGCGCTGGGAGTACCGCAGGGAGCTGGTCACGCGCGGCCACGACGGCATCGCCGAGCGGCTCGCGCCCGACGGCTGGGAGCCGTGCGGGACCTGGGTGGTCTACGCGTGGTTCAAGCGGCCGAGGGCGGCGAGCCTCGGGCCCGCGGCCCGGGTGGAGTCACCGCCGCCGGTGCCGGAGCGCTCCCGTTTCCTCAGCCGGAAGTTCTACGGTCTGCTGGCCGCCCTCGCGGTCCTGCTGGTCGGGGCGGCCGTCGCGGTGGCGGTGGACGACGGCGAGGCGAGCTCGGGTCTCGGGCTGGTGGCGGGGGCGCTCGCCGGAGCGCTGGCGGGCGCCGGGGCGATGGTGGCCGTGGCGGCGGCCCTGCGGACATGGCGGAGGCGCCGCCCCACCTGACCCGCGAACGCGGGGGGCGGGACGACGCCTCACGGGGTGACGGACGGCCGGGGCGAGGGGCCTCGCGCCGGCGGCGCCGGGGCTCAGCCCTTCAGCGCCGCCCGCATCATCGCCTTGGCGATCGGCGCCGCGAGGCCGTTGCCGCTGACCTCGTCGCGCGCCGCGCTGGAGGACTCGATCATCACCGCGACCGCCACCTCCTTGCCGTCGCCGCCCTTGGCGTACGACGCGAACCAGGCGTACGGCGTCTTGCTGTTGTTCTCGCCGTGCTGCGCCGTGCCCGTCTTGCCGCCGACCGTGGCGCCGGGGATCTTCGCGTTGGAACCGGTGCCCTTGTCGACGACCGTCCGCATCGCGGACTGCAGCCCCTCGGCGGTGGACTCGTCCATCACGCGCTGGGAGTCGGCGTCGTCGTACTTCTCCAGGACGTTGCCGGCGGAGTCGCTGATCTGCGCGACCATGTGCGGCTTGGCGAGCTCGCCGCCGTTGGCGATGGCCGCCGACACCATGGACATCTGCAGCGGCGTCGCCGTCACGTCGAACTGGCCGATGCCGCTGAGCGCCGTCTGCGCCTTGTCCATGCCGGAGGGGTAGACGCTCCGGCCCGCGCGCACCGGCACGTCCAGCTTGTCGGCGTTGAAGCCCAGCTTCTCCGCCATCGACTTGACCTTGTCCTGGCCCAGGTCGACGGCCATCTTCGCGAAGACGTTGTTGCACGAGTACTGGAGCGCCGTGCGGATGTCGGCGTTCTCGCAGGGGGCCGACCGGTTCTCGTTGTGGAGGACCTGCCGGGTGCCGGGCAGCGTGTACGGGTTCGGGCTGTCCGTCCTCGTGTCCACCGAGTCGTACAGGCCGTCCTCCAGGGCAGCTGCCGCGACGACCAGCTTGAAGGTCGATCCGGGCGGCAGCGGCTGGCGCATGGCGCGGTTGACCATCGGCTTCTCCTTGTCGGTGGTCAGCTCCTTCCACACCTTGGAGTCCGTGGAGCCACTGATCCTGGAGGGGTCGTACGAAGGCGTCGACACCATGCCGAGGATCTTGCCGGTCTTCGGGTCCATGGCGACCGCCGCGCCCTTGGTGTCGCCCAGCGCCTTGTACCCGGCCTTCTGCACCGCCGGGTCGATCGTCGTCACGACGTCACCGGGGTCGGCACGCTTGTCGGTGAGTGTGTCGAGGGGGTTCTTCAGCCGGTTGTCGGTGCCGTCGAGCAGGTCCTTGTAGATGCCTTCGAGCTGGGTGGCGCCGAAGATCTGGGAGCTGTAGCCCGTGACGGGGGAGTAGAGGTCGCCGTCCTTGTAGGTGCGTTTGTACGCGAGGTCTCCGCCCTTCGTCCGCTCGGAGCCGGTGATGGCCTCACCGCCCACGATGATGTCGCCCAGCGGGTGCGCGTACTGCTCGATCGCGTTGCGCCGGTTGTGCTTGTCGTCCGCGAGCGCCGTCGAGTCGTGGAACTGCACCCATGTCGCCCGTATCAGCAGAGCGAGCACGAGCAGCAGCGCGAAGACCGAGGCGCGCCTGATCGTCTTGTTCATCCCGTGGGAGGACGAGCGGCCGAGCGGGTTTCGTTCCCATCTGATCCGATTGTGGGCGTTTTCTCAGGAAGTCCTCATCCGGGACGCGGCGTGCCGTGGCCCGCCCGCGGGGCTCAGCGGGACTTCAGGAAAGCGGCCTCGTAGGCGGCGATCACCGCCTGGGTGCGGTCCCGTGCGCCCGTCTTGGCGAGGACGGCCGCCACATGCGTCTTCACCGTCGCCGGGCCGACGTCCATCCGGCCGGCGATCTCCGCGTTGGTCAGCCCCGCCGCCATCAGCCGCAGGACCTCGCTCTCCCGGCCGGTGAGCCGCGCCACCCAGGCCGGCGGTTCCGCCGCGGCCGAGCCGTGCCGGGTGGCCAGCGCCCGGACCGCCGCGGGGAAGAGGAGCGAGTCGCTGCGCGCGACCAGCCGGACCGCCTGGACGAGCTCGTCGGCCTCCGCCCGCTTGAGCAGGAAACCGGCGGCCCCGACGCGCAGCGCCTCGTACACGTACGCGTCGTTCTCGAAGGTCGTCACGACGACGACGCGCGGTGGCCCGGGCACCGTCCGCAGGATCTGCTCGGTGGCGCGGATGCCGTCGACCTCGGGCATGCGGACGTCCATCAGGACCACGTCGGGCCGCAGCTCCCGTACGACGGAGACCGCCTCCGCGCCCGTCGCCGCCTCGCCCACCACCTCGGTGCCCGGCTCGGCGGCGAGGATCGCGCGCAGGGCGGTGCGCACCATGCGCTCGTCGTCGGCGAGCACCACCCGCACCTCGTTCACCGTCATGCCTGTCCCTTCAGCGGAAGTCGTACGTGCAGTCGCCAGGTGCCCGCCACCGGGCCCGCCTCGCACCCGCCGCCGAGCAGCCGGGCCCGGTCCGCGACGCCGCGCAGACCGTGGCCGCCGCCGGGGCGGCGGGCGGCGGGACCCGGTGGCAGCGGGTTCTCGGCCGTGACGGTCAGGTCCGCTCCGTCCAGGGCGACGCACAGGGTGACCGGGGCGTCGGCGCCACCGTGCCGCAGCGCGTTGCTCAGGGCCTCCTGGACGATGCGGTAGGCCTCGCGGGAGACCAGCGGGGGCAGGGCGGCGGGGTCCGCGCCGACGGTGGCGGACACCCGCAGGCCCGCCGCCCCGGTCCGGCGCAGGAGACCGTCCAGGTCGGCGGCGAGGGTGGGGGCCGGCGCGGTCGGGCCGCTGCCGCCGGTCTCCCGCAGCACACCGAGCACCGCGTCGAGTTCGCCGACCGTGCGGCGGGTGGTCTCCTCGATGGCGGCCAGCGCCTCACGGACGAACTCCGGGTCGTGGTCGAGGACCCGGCGGGCCGCGCTCGCCTGGAGCGTCACGGCGCTCAGCGCGTGGCCGACGGAGTCGTGCAGCTCGCGCGCGAGGCGGTTGCGTACGGCGAGGTCGGCCGCGCGCCGCTCGGCGGCGGCGAGCCGGTCGGCGGGCGTCGGCCCGAGCAGGCCGGGCGCCCAGCGCGCGAGCAGCCCGCCCGCCGTGGCCGCGCACGCCGCGAGCGCCACCAGCGAGGCGACCCCGATGACCGGGGTGAGCGCCACCATCCAGGGCTCGCCGAACACCTCGGGCATGCCGATCCGGCTCTCCCCGAACAGGGCGAAGAACGGCAGCGCGATCAGGACGCCCGCGAACGGCGGCAGCGCCAGCGACATGCCGCTGATCACTCCGCCGAACCCGAGGTGCAGCGTGTACCAGGCGGCGGTGCGCCCGCGCGCGGCCCGGGACCGCGCGGGCCCCTCGGCGAGGGAGTCCTCATCCACCGCGCACAACGCCCGCACGGCGGCCACCGACATCGGCCGGGTCAGCGGGAACAGCGCGGTGACCGCGGCGAGCGGCAGCCCCACCGCGAACGCGCCGAGCTGGGCGCCGAACGACCCGAAGACGCCGCTGTCGCCGAAGAGCGGTCCGACGATCACCGAGCCGACGAAGACGTACGGCATGGCGAGGGCGCCGCCGAGGACGAGGTGGATCCACCGGCGGCGCGCCCGGCGCCCGAACAGAGCGGTGGCGAGCGGCCTCACGCGGTGGGCCCCGCACGCTCCTGGAGGAACCGCACGCCGAGAGCCGCCACGACCGTCCCGGTGATCATGTGCACACCGTAGGTCAGGTCCATCGGGCCCGTGGCCGCCCGGCGGCGTCGGCGAGGGCGACGACGGTCCGCGGCACGCTGCCGCGCCGGTCCGGGACGGGCGTGGGAGGGACGGCGGGCGGGGCGGGGGCCGGCCGGTGGACGGTGTCTGCGTCATGCCTCCACGCTCCCGCCGGGGCGGTCGCGGCACCTCCTGCGCCGTGCCGATCCGCCTCCGCCGCGCGGGGGAGGCTCAGCCGCCGTCCAGGACGAGGACCACCTCGTCGGTCTCCGCCCCGCGCGCCGCGGCGAAGCCCCGGTCGGTGCCGAAGAGCCGGAAGCCGCACTTCTCCAGGACCCGGATCGAGCCCGTGTTGTCCGCCGCCGCGCGGCCGTACAGCGGACGGTCGGGGATCAGGTCGAGGAGGCCCCGCAGCGCCGCCGTGGCGAGCCCGCGGCCCCAGTACGCACGGTCGATCCAGTACGTCACCTCGCGCTCGCCCGGCTCCCCGTACACCCCGGCGCTGCCCACCACGTCGCCGTCGGCCAGGACGGTGCGGATGGCGGTGTCCGGGTCCGAGCGGATCTTCGCCCAGTGCGCGTCGAAGCGGTCGCGGTCGGCCCGGTCCTCGGGGGTGAAGGCGGCCATGTGCCGGGACTCGGGATCGCTCATCTGCCGGAAGAACACCGGCAGATCGCTGTCGTGCACCGTGCGCAGGCTCACATCCATGCGTCAGATCCTACGAGTTGCCAGGGTCAGCCGGTCGCGGGCGTCGAACAGGGCGTCCTTCACCGTCTGTTCGTGGGCGGGGGTGAGCCGCGCCACCGGCACCGAGCAGCTGATCGCGTCGCGCGCGGGGGTGCGGTAGGGGAGGGCGACGCCGAAGCAGCGCAGGCCGAGCGTGTTCTCCTCGCGGTCCACCGCGAAGCCCCGCTCGCGCACCGTGTGCAGCTCCTCGATGAGCTTCTCGCGGTCGGTGATGGTGTGCTCGGTGAGCGCGGGCAGCGTCTCCGGCAGCAGCTTGCGGACCTGCTCGTCGGTGTGGGTGGCGAGCAGCGCCTTGCCGAGCGAGGTGGAGTGCGCGGGCAGCCGGCGGCCGACCCGGGTGAAGGGCCGCAGGTAGTGCTGCGACTGGCGGGTGGCGAGGTAGACGACGTTCGTGCCGTCGAGGCGCGCGAGGTGGATGGTCTCCGTGGTGTCGTCGGAGAGCCGGTCGAGGGTCGGCCGGGCGGCGGCCACGACCTCGTCGCCGTCGATGTACGAGGTGCCGACGAGCAGGGCGCGCACGCCGATGCCGTACCGCGTGCCGGTCGCGTCCGTCTCCACCCAGCCGAGCTCGACCAGGGTGCGCAGCAGCATGTAGAGGCTCGACTTGGGGTAGCCGACGGCCTCCTGGACCGCGGCCAGCGCGTGCATCCCGGGACGGCCCGCGAAGTACTCGAGCAATTCCACCGTCCGCACCGCGGACTTGACCTGCGCACCGCCTCCGGTCTCGCCAGCCGACATCGCCCTTGACCCCTTTGAACGCCGAGAAATAGTCTCCCAGTCCCCGCACATTCACCGACGGAGACGGCGTTCAGCATATCGAACGGCCCTGGTGAGTGGCATACCTCCGGCAAGACCCCCCGCATTACCCCGGCTAGACCCCTCATACCTCTGTAGGCAGTACCTCTGGAAAGGGAATCCGCGGTGGCAGCAGCACCAGTCTGGAGTGTCGACCCCCGAACCGGGAAGCAGCGCGAGCAGGTTGCGGTGGAAGCCACGGCCGAAGAGGTCGACGAGGCGGTACGCGCCGCCCGGGACGCCGCGCCCGCCCTCGCCGACCGCGCGGTGCGCGCCGCGTTCCTGCGCACCGCCGCGGACCTCCTCGAAGCGGCCAAGGACCACCTCGTGGAGGCCGCCGACGCGGAGACCGCGCTCGGACCCGTCCGGCTCACCGGTGAACTCGCCCGCACCTGCTACCAGTTGCGCTCCTTCGCGGACATCGTCGACGAGGGCGCCCTCCTCGGCGTGGTCATCGACCACCCCGACGACTCGGCGACCCCGCCCGTCCCCGACCTGCGCCGCTACAAGATCCCGCTCGGCGTGGTCGCGGTCTACGCCGCCTCCAACTTCCCCTTCGCCTTCTCCGTGCCGGGCGGCGACACCGCGAGCGCCCTCGCCGCGGGCTGCCCCGTCGTCGTCAAGGCCCACCCCGACCACCCGGGCACCTCCGAGCTGGTCGCCTCCGTGCTGCGCAGGGCGGCCCAGCGGCACGGCGTCCCCGAGGGCGTCGTCGGCCTGGTGCACGGTTTCGACGCGGGCGTCGAGCTGGTCGAGCACCCGCTGGTCGCCGGCGCCGGCTTCACCGGCTCCATCCGCGGCGGGCGCGCCCTCTTCGACGCGGCCGCCGCCCGGCCCGTGCCGATCCCCTTCCACGGTGAGCTCGGCTCCCTCAACCCCGTCGTCGTCACCGAGGCCGCGGCCGCCGAACGCGGCGAGCAGATCGGCACCGGCCTCGCCGGCTCGATGACGCTCGGCGTCGGCCAGTTCTGCGTCAAGCCCGGCCTCGTCCTCGCCCCCGAGGGGGCGGGCGGCGACCGGCTCGTGAAGTCCCTGACCGAGGCGGTCAGCAACACCGGGTCCGGGGTGCTCCTCGACCACCGGATGCGGGACAACTTCGTCGCCGGGGTGCGTGAGCGCGCCGCCCTCCCGGACGTGACCGCGCCGGTCACCCCCGGCGCGGGCGGCGAACACACCGTCAGCGCGGGCTTCCTGACCGTCCCGGCCGCCCGCCTCGCCGCCGGGGGCGCGCACGACGTGCTCCTGGAGGAGTGCTTCGGCCCGGTCACCGTCGTCGCGCGGTACGCCGACGACGCGGAGATCACCGCCGTCCTCTCCCGCCTCCCCGGCAACCTCACCGCCACCGTGCAGCTCTCCGCGCAGGAGGCGGCGGGGGAGAGCGGGCGGGGCGCCGAGCTGCTCGCCGAGCTCACCCCGCTCGCCGGGCGTGTCCTCGTCGACGGCTGGCCCACGGGCGTCGCCGTCGCCCCGGCCCAGCACCACGGCGGCCCCTACCCCGCGACCACGTCGACGTCGACGTCCGTGGGCGGCACCGCCGTCGAGCGCTGGCTGCGGCCCGTCGCGTACCAGAACACCCCCGAGGCGCTGCTCCCGCCGGAGCTGCGCGACGCCAACCCGCTGGGTCTGCCGCGCCGCGTCGACGGCCGCCTGGAACACTGAGGCCATGGACCTCACCCTTCCCGAACTGCCCTTCCCGCTGCGTACCTACGGCCCCGACGGCCACTGGTCCCACGAGGACGGTGTGCTCACCGGCTGGGCGGGCCCGCGCCAGGACCGCTTCGTGCCCCCGACGTCCGGGGTGCCGGAGCCGGCCTCCGACGCGCCCCGCCTGCTCGGCGCCCCGGAGGGTGACTTCCAGCTGATCGCCCGCGTCACGGTCGGCTTCGCGGCCGCGTTCGACGCGGGCGTGCTGTACCTGCACGTGGGCGAGCGCGAGTGGGCCAAGCTCTGCCTGGAGCGCTCGCCGGACGAGCCGACGATCTGCACGGTCGTCACCCGCGGCCACTCCGACGACGCCAACGCCTTCGTGGTGGACGGCAGCAGCGCGTGGCTGCGCATCAGCCGTACGGGCTCGGCGTTCGCGTTCCACGCGTCGACGGACGGCGAGCGGTGGACCTTCGTCCGGATCTTCGCCCTCGGCGACGAGGAGACGGCGGGCGCCGCGCTGGTCGGCTTCATGGCCCAGTCGCCGGTGGGCGAGGGCTGCGTGGTGACGTACGACCACATCGAGTTCCGGCCGAACTGGCCCAAGGGGCTGCGGGACGGTTCCTAGACCCCGGGGCGCACCGGGAATGAGGCGCTTTGCCCGTGCGTTGACACCGGGTGCGGAGGCCGCCTCCGCACCCCCCTGACGTACGACCTGAAGAGAGCCACACACATGCGCGTCGAGATCTGGAGCGACATCGCCTGCCCCTGGTGCTACGTGGGCAAGGCCCGCTTCGAGAAGGCGCTCGCCGCCTTCCCGCACCGTGACGGCGTCGAGGTCGTGCACCGCTCCTTCGAGCTGGACCCCGGCCGGGCCAAGGGGGACACCGGGCTCGTGCTGCCGATGCTCATGCGGAAGTACGGGATGAGCGAGGAGCAGGCCCGCGAGGGCGAGCGCAGGCTCGGTGAGAACGCCGCCGCCGAGGGCCTCGACTACCTGACCGAGGGCCGCGACCACGGCAACACCTTCGACATGCACCGCCTGCTGCACCTCGCCAAGGAGCGGGGCAGGCAGGACGAGCTGATCGGGCTGCTCTACCGCGCCAACTTCGCCGAGGAGCGGTCCGTCTTCGCCGACGACACGCGCGTCGTGGAGCTCGCCGTCGAGGCGGGACTCGACGCCGGCGAGGTGCGGGCCGTCCTCGCCGACCCCGACCGGTACGCCGACGACGTCCGCGCCGACGAGCGCGAGGCCGCCGAGCTCGGCGCGAACGGCGTGCCGTTCTTCGTCCTCGACCGCAAGTACGGGATCTCCGGCGCCCAGCCCGCCGAGGTCTTCACCCAGGCGCTGGAGCAGGCGTGGGGCGAGCGCGCGCCCCTCACCACCCTCGCCACCACCGCCGACGGCGACGGCGGCGAGGCGTGCGGTCCCGACGGATGCGCGGTTCCGCGGGGCTGAGCGGCCCTTTAGGTTGATCCCCATGGAGTCCATGGGGATCAACCACCGCGGCACCGCCGACCTCGGCATCGAATTCGCTCCCACCTCGACCTACCTCAACACCGCCGTCTGCGGGCTGCTGCCCCGGCGCGCCGTCGAAGCGGTGCGCACGCTCGTGGCCGAGAACGGCGACGGGCGGCCGGGCGGCGCGGGCGACTTCGAGGTCGTCGACGCGGCCCGGGCCGCCTTCGCCCGGCTCGTCGGCGTGGCGCCGGGGCGCGTCGCCGTCGGCACCTCCGTCGCCGTGCACGCGGGGCTGATCGCCGCCTCGCTGCCCGCGGGCGCCGAAGTCCTCGCGGCCGAGGGGGAGTTCGCCTCCATCGTGAACCCCTTCGTGCTGCGCGGCGACCTCAAGATGCGGTACGCGCCGCTGGAGGAGCTGGCCGCGGCCGTCGCCCCGGCCACCACGCTCGTCTCGCTCTCGGCCGTCCAGTCGGCCGACGGCCGGACCGCCGACCTCGCCGCCGTCCGCGCCGCGGCGGCCGCCCACGGCGCCCGCACCCTGCTCGACGCGACCCAGGCGGTGGGCTGGCTGCCCCTCGACGCGGGCGCCTACGACTACACCCTGACCGGCGCCTTCAAATGGCTCATGTGCCCGCGCGGCACGTCGTTCCTCACCGTCCGCGAAGCGGCGCAGGAGGATCTGCTGCCGCTGCACGGCGGCTGGCTCGCGGCGGCCGACACCTGGCACTCCACCTACGGTCCGCTCACCGAACTCGCCCCGGACGCGCGCCGGTTCGACGAACCCACCGCCTTCCTCGCCTACCACGGCGCCGCCGCGGCGCTCTCGCTCGTCGAGGAGTGCGGGGTGGACGCGATCCACGCGCACGACACAGCGCTCGCCGCCCGTTACCGCGCCGGACTCGCCGGGCTCGGCCACGCGCCGGTGCCGGGCGACGCCCCCATCGTCTCGGTGCCCGGGCTCGCCGACCGCGCCCCCGAGCTGGCCCGGGCCGGCGTCCTCGTCTCGGCACGCGCGGGACATCTGAGGGCGGCGTTCCACCTGTACAACACGGAGGCGGATGTGGACCGGCTCCTGGATGTCCTCTCCGGCTGAACCCTGGCGCGGCGGGCCGTGAAACGCCACGCTTGCAGCACGGGGTGGTCTGCGCGGCGCGGCCCGTACGAGGTGGCCCGGACGAGGGGCCTCACACGGTGGTCCGCGCGAGGGGGTGGTGCCGGTGGAGCCGTCCTTCGAGGGGCCGCCCTTCGAGCAGCCGGACTCGGCGGGGCCGCGGGCCCGACCCGCCGTACCGTCCGCCGTCGTACCGTCCGCCCCCGTACCGTCCGCCGCCGTCACCGCGCCCGCCGACGCGGACCTGCACCGGCGCCTCGTCCACGGCGAGGAGGCGGCGCTCGCCGCGGCCCACACCGCGTACGGCCTGCTCGTCCGCGCCGTCGCGCTGCGCGTCACCCGGGACCGGACCGCCGCCGACGAGGTGGCGCGAGAGGTCTTCGCCCTCCTCTGGAGCAGGCCCTACGCCTTCGACGCCCGCGAGGGCAGCCTGCGTGTCTGGCTCTCGCTCCGCGCCCACCACCGCGCCGTGGACTGGGTGCGCGGCGAGGAACGGCACCACAAGCGCGTCACCGACGAGACCGCCCCGCGCGCGGCCCCGGCGCAGGGGCAGGCGCAGGGGGCGGACGCGGCGAGCCCGGAACAGGAACGCTCCCTGCTCCTGCACTCCGCCCTCGCCCGACTCCCGCTGCCCCAGCAGCAGATGGTCCATCTCGCCCACTTCGCCGGCCGCACCTACCGGCAGGCCGCCGCCGAGCTCGGCATCCCCGAGGCCACCGCGCGGGCCCGCCTGGGTGCGGCCCTGAGCGCGCTGGCCGAGACCCTCGCCGACCCCGCCCCGCGAAATGAGCACCCATGACGAGCGGCCACGCAGCGGTACGCGCACTGCTCGGCGCCCGGGCCGTGGACGCCCTCCTGCCGGGCGACGCGGCCGCCATCGCCGCTCACCTCGCGGGCTGTGCGCCCTGCGCCGCCGAGGCCGAGCGGCTGCGGGCCGCGGTGCGGCACCTGGACGGGCCCGCCGTACCGGACCCCGCGCCGGGCGCGACCTCCGCGGCGCACGGTCTCTCGCTGGCCCTGCGCAGCCGCGCCCCCGCCCTGCGCACCGCCCCGCACGCCGCGCCCTACGCCGCCGCGGTCGCCGGACTCCAGGTGCTGCTCGCGGAGTTGGACGGGTACGGGCCCTGGGACGCGCCGGTCGGGCACGGCCGCACCGTGCACGACACGGTCGCCCGGCTGATCGCCGCCGACGAACCCCTCGCCCGCCATCTCGCGCCCGCCCCGCGCTCGCGTGCCGCCGTCTCCCACGCGCCGGACGGAGCGCCCTGGCGCGCGGTGCGCGAGGCCCGCACCCGTGAGGTGGTCCGGCGGGAGCGGGCCCGTACGCCCGCCCAGACCGTCTCCACCTGGCGCGTCCAGGCCGCCGGACTGCTCTCCACCCGGGCCGCCCACGACACCGAGCGCGCCGCCCGCGCCACGGTGCTCGGCGGAGTGCGGCTGCCCGTCGCCGACCACTTCCTGGCGCGCGCCCTGGACACCTGGGCGCACGCCGACGGCATCGGCGCCGCGCTCGGCAGGACCGTGCCCCCGCCACCCGCCCCGCACCTGTGGCAGCTCGTCCGCCTCGGCGTCCGCCTGCTCGGTCCCGCGCTCGGCCCGCAGGCGCCGCCGGTCGCGCTCACCGTCGCCGGGGAGGGCGGCGAGACGGTGTGGGTGCTGGGTAGCTCGGCGGACCCGGTACGGGCCGAACTCGTCCTGGAACCCGTCGACTTCTGCCTCCTCGTGGCCGGCCGCCGCGCCCCGGACCGCGTCCCGCGCGGCACGGCCGGCGACACCACGTCCGCCCGACGCCTGCTGTCCCGGGCGGCATCACTGGTGTGACCGGGGGAGGCCCGTCCCGGCGGGCCCGCACCGCGAGGAGGGGCTGTCGGCGGTCGCCGTGCCCCGCGTCACGGGGGCACCGGTGGACGCCGTGCCCCCTACGCGCCCGCCGGTGAGCGCCGCGCTCAGGAGCGTCGAGGTCAGGCCTCGCCCCGGCGCTCCGGGCAGTCCGCCGTCTCCGCGCGGAGGCTCGTCTCCACCTTGGCGAGGAGCCGCGTGAGGTCGTCGCGTTCCCTCTCGTCCAGGCCGGCCAGGGTGTGGCCCTCCAGTTCGGCCCACGTGCGCTCCACCTCGGCCAGCAGCCCGCAGCTCGCCGCGCTGGCCTCGACGAGCACCGCCCGCCGGTCCGCCGGGTCGGGGCGACGCCGCACATGTCCCGCCTGCTCCAGGCGCTGCAGCATCTTCGTCACCGTCGACGGGTCGAGGCCGACCGCCCTGATCAGTTCGGACTGGCGCACCGCGCCGGCCTCCCACAGGTGCATCATCACGAACTCCTGGCCGGGGTAGAGGCCGAGTCCCTTCAGGGCCTTGCCCGCGGCGATGCGGTGCAGCCGGGCCACCCGGCTGACGGCGAGGCTGACGGGGCCCGCCGCGGCTACCCCCGCCGCCCCGGGGGTACAGACGGGGTCGCCCGCGGGGGCCCGCACGGTGTCGGCCTTCATCACCAGCTCCTGTCGTCGCTGTCCCGGCGGCCGGGTCCGGCTCCCGCGCGCGGCCACCGGACGTCCCGCCGGAGACGTCTTCGGAAACATTACCTTGGTCGGCCAAGGAATGGGCTACAGTGGCTCCCGGCCGATTCATTGGCCGACCATATAAACCAGTCCGGGAGATCCTGATGAGCACCGCGTTCGATCCGATCGACCTGTCCGGCCGCCGCCTCCGCAACCGCATCGCCATGGCCCCCATGACCCGCAGCCGCGCCGGTGCCGGCGGTGTCCCCACGGAGCTGACGGCCGAGTACTACGCGCAGCGCGCCTCGGCCGGCCTGATCGTCACCGAGGGCATCCAGCCTTCTGTGGTCGGCCAGGGTTACCCCGACACCCCGGGCCTGCACAGCGCCGAGCAGATAGCCGGCTGGCGCAAGGTCACCGACGCCGTGCACGCGGCGGGCGGCACGATCTTCGCCCAGCTCATGCACGCGGGCCGGGTCGGCCACCCCGTGCTGCTGCCCGACGGGCTGGTCAACGTCGCCCCCTCGGCCGTCGCCGCGCGGGGGCAGGTCTACACGGCCGAGGGCCTCAAGGACTTCGTCACCCCGCGTGAGCTGACCGACGCCGAGATCCGCGCCACCGTCGCCGACTTCGCCGCCGCCGCGCGGGCCGCCGTCGACGCGGGCTTCGACGGCGTCGAGATGCACGGCGCCAACGGCTATCTGATCCACCAGTTCCTCGCGCCCGGCTCCAACCGACGCACCGACGCCTGGGGCGGCACGGCCGAGAACCGCATCCGCTTCGCCGTCGAGGTGGCCGCGGCCGTCGCCGCCGAGATCGGCGCCGACCGCACCGGTTTCCGCCTCTCGCCCGGCAACACCGCCAACGACATCTCCGAGCCCGACCCCGAGCCGGCCTACACCGCGCTCGCCCGCGAGCTGGGCGCGCTCGGCCTCGCGTATCTGCACGTCATGGAGGTGGGCGAGGTCCGCGAGCTGACCGTACGGCTGCGGGAGGAGTTCGGCGGCACCCTCGTCCTCAACCCGCACACGGACGGGCCCACCGGCCACGACGCGCTCGCCCTCGTGGAGGACGGCACCGCGGACATCATCACGTTCGGCGCGCTGTTCCTCGCCAACCCGGACCTGCCGGCCCGGCTGCGCGGCCGGGGCCCGTACAACACGCCGGACCGGGCGACCTACTACGGCGGCACCGAGAAGGGCTACACCGACTACCTGCCGCTGTGACCGGGGCGAACCCGCAGCAACACGGAGCCGGCCCGGCACCCTTCCGGGGTGCCGGGCCGGCTCCGTAGTCCGCGCTGTCTCACCTGACCGGGGTGAAGTCCCGCGCCCCGATGTACTCGGGCCGGCGCACCGGCGCCGCGAACGGCTCCACCGCCGTGTTCTCCACGCTGTTGAACACGATGAAGACGTTGCTGCGCGGGTACGGGGTGATGTTGTCGCCCGAGCCGTGCATGGCGTTGCAGTCGAACCAGGTCGCCGAGCCGGCCTCGCCCGTGAACAGGCGGATGCCGTGGTCGGAGGCGAGGTGCGTGAGCGTCTCGTCGGACGGGATGCCCGCGTCCTGCATCTGCAGCGACCGCTTGTAGTTGTCCTTCGGCGTGGCGCCCGCGCAGCCGAGGAACGTCTTGTGCGACCCCGGCATGATCATGAGACCGCCGTTGGTGTCGTGGTTCTTCGTCAGCGCGATGGACACCGACACGGTCCGCATGTTCGGCAGGCCGTCCTCCGCGTGCCAGGTCTCGAAGTCCGAGTGCCAGTAGAACCCGGAGGCACCGAAGCCCGGCTTCACGTTGATCCGGGACTGGTGGACGTAGACGTCCGAGCCCAGGATCTGCCGCGCCCTGCCGACGACCCGGGGGTCGGCGGCGAGCCTGCCGAAGAGCTCGCTGATCTTGTGCACCTCGAAGATCGACCGGATCTCCTGGGAGCGCGGCTCGACGATGGAACGGTCGTCCGCGCGCATGGTCGGATCGTTGATGAGCCGGTCCAACTCGGCGTGGTACACGCTCACTTCGTCCGGGGTGATCAACTGGTCGATCGCCAGGAAACCGTCCCGCTCGAACCCGGCCAGATCCCCGGCCGTGATCGGCCCGGCCGCACCCGGCTCGGACCACACGACGGGGTCCTTGCGCTCGATGAGGACCTCTTCGGCGCCTCGGGTCGGGTACAGGTCACTGGTGCGTTCGGGTGCGGTGGTCATGGTGTTGCCTGCCTCTCCTCTCGTACGGCCCTGTTCGGGATGTAGTCGCGGGTCAGCCCGCGTCCGGCTCCGTGAGCAGCGGGTACACGCCGTTCTCGTCGTGGTCCTCGCGGCCCGTGACGGGCGGGTTGAAGACGCACAGGCAGTGGAAGTCTTCCTTGATCCGCATGGTGTGCTTCTCGTGCCCGTCGAGCAGGTACATGGTGCCCGGCGTGATGGTGTACTTCTCGCCGGTCGTGTCGTCGGTCAGTTCGGCCTCGCCCTTGGTGCAGACGACGGCCTCGATGTGGTTCGCGTACCACATCGACGTCTCCGTACCCGCGTACAGGATCGTCTCGTGCAGCGAGAAGCCGACACGCTCCTTGGCGAGGACGATGCGCTTGCTCTCCCAGGTGCCCGACGCGGCCTTCACATGGCGGTCGGTGCCTTCAATGTCCTTGAACGAACGGACGATCACGGTGAGTTGGTTCCTTTTCTCTTACGGTGCCGGGGGCTCGGGTGGATCGCCGCTCAGGCGGTCTCGCGGACCGCACGGGCCAGCGTGCGCAGCCCCTCGTCCAGCTCCTCGGGGGTGATGGTCAGCGCCGGAAGCAGCTTGACGACCTCACCCTCGGGGCCGGAGGTCTCGATCAGCAGGCCCAGTTCGAAGGCCCGCTTCGCCACGGCGCCCGCCCGGTCCTTGTCCAGGAACTCCATGCCCCAGACCAGGCCGCGGCCGCGGAACTCCTTGATGTCGCCGCGGTTCTCCTCGACGATCGCGGCCAGCGCCTGCTCGACCTGCTCGCCGCGGGCGCGGGTCTGCTTCTCCATCGCCGAACCGTCGGACCAGTAGGTCTCGAGGGCGGCGGCGGCCGTCACGAACGCCGGGTTGTTGCCGCGGAACGTGCCGTTGTGCTCGCCCGGCTCCCAGACGTCGAGCTCCGGCTTGAACATGCACAGCGACATCGGCATGCCGTAGCCGCTGATGGACTTCGACACGGTGACGATGTCCGGCGTGATGCCCGCCTCCTCGAAGGAGAAGAACGCGCCGGTGCGGCCGCAGCCCATCTGGATGTCGTCGACGATCAGGAGCATGTCCCAGCGCTCGCAGACGTCGGCGAGCTTGCGCAGCCACTCGGCGCGGGCGACGTTGATGCCGCCCTCGCCCTGCACCGTCTCGACGATCACGGCGGCGGGCTGGTTGAGGCCGGAGCCCTGGTCCTCCAGGAGGCGCTCGAACCAGATGAAGTCGGGGGTCTGCCCGTCCAGGTAGTTGTCGAACGGCATCGGGGTGCCGTGCACCAGCGGGATGCCGGCGCCCGCCCGCTTGAAGGCGTTGCCGGTCACCGCGAGGGAGCCGAGCGACATGCCGTGGAAGGCGTTCGTGAACGACACGATCGACTCACGGCCCTTGACCTTGCGGGCGAGCTTCAGCGCGGCCTCGACCGCGTTGGTGCCCGTCGGGCCCGGGAACATGACCTTGTACGGGAGGTCACGCGGGCGCAGGATGATGTTCTGGAACGACTCCAGGAAGGCGCGCTTGGCGGACGTCGACATGTCCAGGCCGTGCACGACGCCGTCGCGCTCCAGGTAGTCGATCAGCGCGCGTTTCAGGACCGGGTTGTTGTGGCCGTAGTTGAGCGAACCGGCACCGGCGAAGAAGTCGAGGTACTCGTGGCCGTCCTCGTCGAACATGCGGCTGCCCTGCGCGCGGTCGAAGACCGTAGGCCAACCGCGGCAGTAGCTGCGCACCTCCGACTCCAGGGTCTCGAAGACGCTCAGGTCGGGCTGGGTGATGGTCACAGCGAATCTCCTGGGAGATGGAAAGGCGTGGAAGTGGGGGGTTGCGGACGTGCGGGGGGAGCGACGTTCAGGGGCTGATCGGCTCAGTGCCCGATCGGACCGATGCGGTAGAGCACCTCTGGCTCATGCCCGTCATCAGGGAAAAGACCCGCGTCGAAGAGGATCTTCCGCTCGACTGTCGCGCCGTGGCGGCGCGCGTAGGAGAGGAACAGCCGCTCGGAAGCGGTGTTCCCGGGCGTGATGGTCGTCTCGACCGTGGTCAGCGCACGCTCGGCGGAGACCTTCGCGGTCAGTCCGTCGAGCAGTGCGCCGGCCAGCCCGCGTCCGCGCTGTTCGTGGTCGACGGCCACCTGCCAGACCAGCAGGGTGTCCGGGCGCTCGGGGCGGATGTAGCCGGTGATGAAACCGGCCGGCTCGCCGTCGGCGCCACGGGCCACCACCGAGGTCGCCGCGAAGTCGCGGCACCACAGCAGGTAGCTGTACGAAGAGTTGAGGTCCAGCACCTTGGAGTCGCGGGCGATACGCCAGATGGCGGCGCCGTCGGCGACAGCGGGGCTGTCAAGGCGCAGCCCCTCAGGCATTTCCAGGAATTTCGCCTGCAGGTCGGTCGGTAGATCGGCTTGTGCAGCGGTCATGCCGATTGAATTTACCGAGCAATTTCTGGAATTGCATCGGGGAAAGGGGTTACGCCAAGGCGTCCGATGTGTTATCGCGCGAGCATGCGCGCCCGCATGAACGATCGGCGCTATGCCCGACTTTGACCCGGTAATTCTTCGCGAAACGGACCTGGTGTGGAGTACGTCACATGGCCGTAACTCCCGAGGGGGGCGTCCGGATTATGGCGATTGGTCCTGTTGAAATCTTAGTGTTTAGGCCCGGGAGAAGCGGGCAGAAGAATACGGGAAGCTGTGTTGATAAAGAATTCGTGAGAATGCGCGGATGAATTGGCTGACGGTGCTCGGAGAGTGCTTGTCAGGCGCGCCCAAAAGACGTTCCGGCGCGCCCGATTCACGATCCCGTCACCCCGTCGACGCGTTCCCGCAGAAGATCCGCGTGGCCGTTGTGCCGGGCGTACTCCTCGATCAGATGGATCAGGATCCAGCGCAGACTGACCTCGGACTCGCCGCCCGTGATGGCGGCCTCGGCGGCGGTGAGCCGGCCCGTCTCGTCCGGCGCGCGGCCCGCGCAGATCTCCCGGTTCACGGCGACCTCGCTCTCCCACACCGCGAGCACCTGGGCGAACGTCCTCGACCGGTCCACGGTGAAGCCGCCGGGCGGACCCTCGTAGATCATCGGCACGTCCCGCCGGTCGAAGATCCGCTGGATCCAGTTCCGCTCCACCTCGGCGAGGTGCTGCACGAGTCCGAACAGCGACAGCGAGGACGGCTCGACGGGCGTGCGCAGCGCCTGCTCGTCGTCGAGCCCGGCGCACTTCACCGCCAGGGTGGCCCGGTGCAGGTCGAGCCAGCTCGCCAGCATCGTCGACTCGTCGGCGGTGAGGGGCGGGATGTGGCGGCCGTCCGGAAGTGTGGTCATGACAGGCACGGTGCCACGCGAGGCGGACGGGCGCAGCCATTTCGTCCGGGCCGGGCCCGTCGGCGTCCCGTGCCGGGCCCGGACGCGAAGGTCCGTGCCGGTAGGCGTACCCGGCCCCGCCCCGGTACGCCTGCGGGCCCCGGACCTCACCGGCCCGGGGCGTCGGCGTTCCGCTCCGCTCAGTCCCAGGCGTCCGTCACCGCGCGCCGGGCCCCTTCCAGGTCGACCGCGAGACCGGCCTCGCCCATCGCGGCGCCGAGGGCGGCGACGCAGGCGTGCACCACGCCGCGGGTCGCGTCCGGGCCGTAGTGGTTGACCCGGATCATCTCGGAGGCCAGCGCCCCGCCGCCCGCCACCAGCGGAAGCACCGGGTCCGCGGCGAGCGCCCTGGCCACCAGCTCCGCGGCGTCGACGCCCGGGGGCGTCCGCAGCGTGGTGGCGACCGGCGCCGCGTCCACGGCCTCGTGCACGTACGGCTCCAGGCCCCCGCCCAGCGCCAGCGCGCCCGCGCGGGTGGCGACCGCGGCGGTGGCGTGCCGCGCCATCAGGGCGTCGAGGCCCTCCGACTCGATCCGCTCCACACACGCCTCGAGCGCCAGCATCTCCAGCTGGGCGGGCGCGTGCAGCAGCGCCTTCCGGCCGCCGTCGATCCAGCGCTCCTTCCAGTCCAGGAGGGAGAGGTAGGAGCGGCGCGGCGCCTGGGGGTTGGCGGCGATGCGCTGCCAGGCCCGCTCGCTGACGGAGACCGCGGAGACGCCCGCGGGCCCGCCCATCGCCTTCTGCGCGCCGATCACGCACAGGTCCACGCCCCACGCGTCCGGCAGCAGCGGCTCGGCGGCCACCGAGGCGACGGCGTCCAGCATGAACAGCGCCCCGTGCGCCCGGACGACCTCGCCGATCTCCGCGACGGGGTTGGTGTTGCCGGTGGCCGCCTCGGCGTGCACCAGTGAGACGAAGTCGATCTCCGGGTGCTCGGCGAGGGCCTCGCGCACCTGCTCGGCGGTGACGGCGGTGTGGAAGGGCACGGCGAGGTCGACGACGGTCGCGCCGCAGTCCCGCAGCCAGTTGCCGAAGGTCTGGCCGTACGGCCCGGTGATCACGTTCAGCGCGGTGGTGCCCGGCCGTGCCACGCCCCGGATGCATCCCTCCAGGGGCAGCAGGGCCTCGCCCTGCATGATCACGACGTCCTGCCCGGTGCCGAGCAGCCGGGCCACCCGCGCCTCGATGGCGGCGAAGTGCTGGGCGCTCAGCGGCGCCAGGTCCAGAAAGGGGTGCGTCACAGTACTGCTCACGTCACTGCTCACTTCGCTCACGAGTTCGTTCGGGCTGCGGTACCGAGCGTACCGACCGGTCCCGTACGCACCGACCGGCCCCGTGCCGGGCGTTTCGGGTGCCTCCTAAGCTGCTGCCATGAGCGATCACGCGGTGCTGCACGTGAAGGGGCGGGTGCTCGTCGGGCCCGAGGACGTACGGGACGAACTGTGGGTGGTCGGCGGGCGGGTGACGTACGACCGCCCGGCCGGGACGGCTGCCGCCGACGTCCGGACCGTCCAGGGCTGGGCGCTGCCCGGCCTGGTCGACGCGCACTGCCACGTCGGCCTGGACGCGCACGGCCCCGTCGACGCCGCCACCGCCGAGAAGCAGGCCCTGACCGACCGCGAGATCGGCGCGCTGCTGCTGCGCGACGCGGGCTCGCCCTCCGACACCCGCTGGATCGACGACCGCGAGGACCTGCCCAAGATCATTCGGGCGGGCCGCCACATCGCGCGCACGCGCCGCTACATCCGCAACTACGCCCACGAGATCGAGCCCGACGACCTGGTGGCGTACGTCGCCCAGGAGGCGCGGCGGGGCGACGGCTGGGTCAAGCTCGTCGGCGACTGGATCGACCGCGAGGTCGGCGACCTGACGCCGTGCTGGCCCCGCGACGCGGTACGGGAGGCCATCGCCGAGGCCCATCGCCTGGGCGCCCGCGTGACGGCCCACTGCTTCGCCGAGGACTCGCTGCGCGATCTCGTCGAGGCGGGCATCGACTGCGTCGAGCACGCCACGGGGCTGACGGACGACACGATCCCGCTCTTCGCCGAACGCGGTGTGGCGATCGTGCCGACCCTGGTGAACATCGCGACCTTCCCGGATCTGGCGGCGGGCGGCGAGAAGAAGTTCCCCCGCTGGTCGGACCACATGCGCCGGCTGCACGCGCGCCGCTACGACACCGTGCGCTCCGCCTACGACGCCGGCGTCCCCGTGTTCGCCGGCACCGACGCGGGCGGCTCCCTCGCGCACGGTCTGGTGGCCGCGGAGATCGTCGAGCTGACCCGCGCGGGGATCCCCGCGGTGGACGCGCTCTCGGCGACCACGTGGGGCGCGCGGGAGTGGCTGGGGCGCCCCGGTCTCGCCGAGGGCGCGCCGGCGGACCTCGTGGTGTACGGGGCGGATCCCCGGGAGGACGTGCGGGTGCTGGCGGCGCCGCGGCGGGTCGTGCTGAACGGGCGCGTGGTGGGGTGAGGTTCACCGGCCGCCGGCCGGCCTCCGAGTTCGGCGGTTGACCTGGGCGTTGGCCGGGTGTTGACCCGGGCGTGACGGGAGCGGGGTGCGGCTCGTTGGAACCGGCCCGCGGGGAGCGTGCGTCAACCGCCGTGCGCGGGAGGACGGTTGCTCGGGTGGCGCGAGGGAACGCGTGTGCCGGGAGATTCGAATGCGCGGGCGGAAACCTCCCTTTGGAGTGAACTCACGTCAGGTTGCTGACCGTTCACTCTCGGTGCGTAAAGATTCCCGCGTCGCCCCCCGTCGATGGGGGACGACGCCATCGGCCGTCGCGCACGCGCTGTCCCCTGCGGCGTGCGCCGCCGGTGGCCCGTATCTCCTGTGGGGGTTCCACCACCTTGAACAGCAACACCTTCGGCATGCCCGCGCGCACCTTCCCGAACGGCAACGCCTTCCGTACGTCCGTGCGCCGCCTCTCCGTGGTCGCCGCCGCCACCGCGCTCGTCGCCGGGCCCGTGACGCTCGCCGGGGCGGGGCCCGCGGGCGCCACGGGCGGCGACACCGGTCACCGGGGCGGGCGGGCCGACGCCGTCGTCCTGCGCACCGGACTGAACGTCTCCCTGCTCAACAAGACCGTGAACGTCCCGCTCAAGGTCGCCCTGAACGAGGTGCAGGCCCCCGCCGACGCGCACAAGACCGCGCTGACCGCCCGGCTCGACGGGGTGGACGGCGGGCGTCCGTTCAGCGTCCTGCGGGCGGACGTGGCCACGGCGAAGGCGACGGTGCGGGGTGGCACGGCGGAGGGGTACAGCAACATCGCGCGGGCCCGGGTCCATGTGCCGGGGCTGCCGTTGCTCTCCCTCGTCGAGGTCGAGCAGGTGACCTCCAAGGCGGTCTGCACGGCGGGCAAGCGGCCGGTCGCCGAATCGAATCTGCTGGGCGGGGTGACGGTGCTCGGCAAGAAGGTCACGCTGACCGCCCACGGGACGACGGAGGTGAAGGTGCCGGGGGTCGGTGAGGTGCGGCTCGAACTGTCGAGGACGCGGACGACGTCGCGTACGGCGGCGGCGTCGGCGCTGGAGCTGACGGTGAACGTGAACCCTCTGAAGCTGAACGTGGCGGAGGTGACGGGGACGGTGACGTTGGCCGGGGCGGGGTGTGAGGTGCCGGTGGGGGTCCGTACGGAGCCGAAGCCGCAGGGAGAGCCGGAGGGGCCGGCGAAGCCGGCGAAGCCGGCCGAGCCGGCGCCGGCGCGGGAAGCCAACTTGGCGGAGACGGGCGGTAGTTCGCTGACGCCGTATGTGGCGGGCGGGGCCGTGGTGCTGATGGTGGCGGGGGGTGGGGCGGTGATGGCGGCGCGGAGGAGGCGCTCCTGAGGTTGCTGGCGGGGGCGCCTGGGGGGGGCGATCGGTTGGGGTGGGCGCCCACCCGCCCCTACTCCAACCCTGCGCTGCGGGGTAAACGGGTGGGTGGGGAACATCCGCCGCGGAGCGGCGGGGCTGTTCGGGCCTGTCGGGGGAGTCAGGGGAGGAGTCCCACCCCACCCCCGCCCCCGCCCGGGCTCCCCACCCCCACCCGGGGCCCCCGACCCCGCCCCGTCAGGGGCTGACCGTCGCCCGCAGCGCAGCGAGGAACGCGTCCGACGTCGCCCGGTCCCGGACGGCAACCCGGACCCAGTCAGGCCCCAGGCCAGGAAACGTGTCGCCGCGCCGCACCGCGAACCCCCGCCCCCGGAGCCGCTCCCGCACCCCGGCCGCCCCCGGGATCCGTATTAGGACGAAAGGGCCCTCCGCTGGGCCCACCGCGCGGACCCCCGCGGGGGACAACTCCGCGAGGCCCGCGAGGAGATGGGCGCGGTCCGCCGCCACGCGGTGTGCCGCGTGGCCCGCCTCCGCCAGGGCCCGCGGACTCACGCAGGCCCGCGCCGCCGCCAGCGCGGGCGACGACACCGGCCACAGCGGCTGCGCCCGCGCGAGGGCCGCGATCGTCTCCGGCGCGGCGAGGACGTAGCCGATCCGCAGGCCCGCCAGGCCCCACGTCTTCGTGAGGCTGCGCAGCACGATCAGACCGGGCACGTCGGTGCGGCCCGCCAGCGCCTCCCGCTCACCCGGCACCGCGTCCATGAACGCCTCGTCCACCACCAAGGCCCGCCCGGGGCGCGCCAGTTCGGCGAGGGACGCCGCCGGGTGCAGGACGGAGGTCGGATTCGTCGGATTGCCGACGACCACCAGGTCGGCCTCCTCCGGCACCGTGGCCGGATCCAGCCGGAAGCCGTCCTCCTCCCGCAGCAGCACCCGCCCCACCTCGTGCCCCGCGTCCCGCAGCGCCGCCTCCGGCTCCGTGAACTGCGGGTGCACCACGTAAGGGTGATGGACCTTCAGGGCGCGGGCGAGCAGGACGAAGGCCTCCGCCGCTCCGGACGTCAGCAGCACGCGGTCGGCGGGCAGACCGTGGTGGGCCGCCACCGCCTCGCGCGCCGCGCGGCCGTCCGGGTAGGCCGCGAGACCGTCCAGGGAGGCGGCGATCACCTCCTTCAGCCACGCCGGGGGCGTGTCGGAACGTACGTTGACCGCCAGATCGGTGAGGGCGGCGCCGTCGTCCCGTACCTCCGCGTCACCGTGGTGGCGCAGGTCGGGGGCGGCCCGGCGGGGGCGGGCCGCCACCGCGCACGTCGCCATCGGCGGGCGGCCCGCGGGCGCCGACTTGCGCTTGGGGACGACCAGTTCGCCCCCGCCGCGCAGCGCAGCCGCCTCCGCCACCGACGGCGTGCCCACTGCGGCGCGCGACCGCGCGGACGGGTTCGGCACCGTCACGTCCGCCAGCTCGCGCGCCGGGTACGTCACGAGCGGCACCCCGAGCGCGGCGGCGGCGCGGACGATCGCCGGCTCCTCGCCCTTCACGTCGACCGTCGCCAGCTCGGCGACCGTCTCCTCGCCCCGGCCGGCCTCCCGGAGCGCCGCCCTGACCAGGCCGAGCACCTCCTCCACCGGAGCGTCCTCACAGGCGCCGACGCCGACGACGAGGACGACGTCGGCGTCCGGATGTGTCACCTGTCCGGCACCGGTACCGGCAGCCCTGTCCATGGGGGAAGGTCCTTTCGTACGGGAGCGGGGGAGTGGCGGATGTGCGGGGCGCGGGGTCAATCGGATAGCAAGGGCCCATGGCGGTGCTCGTGGCGCTCGGCGCCTTTCTCATGACCCTGGTGGGCGGCTGGACGGCCCAGCGGGTCACCGACCGGCGCCATCTCGTGCTGGGTCTCGCCGGTGGCCTGATGCTCGGCGTCGTCGGCCTCGATCTGCTGCCGGAGGCGCTGGACGCCGCGGGCGGCCTCGTCTTCGGCGTACCGGCCGCCCTGCTCCTGTTCGTCGCCGGCTTCCTCGTCGCCCATCTGGTGGAACGTCTGCTGGCCGGCCGGCAGGCCGCCCACGGCGCCGACGGGCACGGGCATGAGCGGGTCCCCGAGGTGGGGCTCTCGGCCGCCGCCGCGATGGTCGGGCACAGCGTCATGGACGGCGTCGCGATCGGCGCCGCCTTCCAGGTGGGCGGCGGCATGGGCGTCGCCGTGGCGCTGGCCGTCGTCGCCCACGACTTCGCGGACGGCTTCAACACGTACACGATCACCAGCCTGTACGGGAACGCCCGCCGCAAGGCGCTCGCCATGCTGTTCGCGGACGCGGCGGCCCCGATCGTGGGCGCCGCCTCGACGCTGCTCCTCACCATCCCGGAGCGACTGCTCGGCGGCTATCTGGGCTTCTTCGGCGGCGCGCTGCTCTACCTCGCGGCGGCCGAGATCCTGCCCGAGGCGCACCACGACCACCCGGCCCGCTCGACGCTCCTGTGCACGGTGGCGGGCGCGGCGTTCATCTGGCTGGTGGTGGGCCTCGCGGGCTGAGCCGCCGCGAGCGGCGCGTACGGTCACGGCGCGCAGCTCCCGACGAACCGGCGCGCGATGCCCGGCTCCGCGGCCCAGTGCGTGTGCAGATAGCTGGCGTGCACGTGGTGCTGGACGAAGCCCTCCACGCGCCGCTCGGGCACGTGCAGGCCCCAGGCGGGCGCGGCCCCCGCCCCGGGCTCCACGACCGTGCGGTGGAACTCGTGGCCCCGCATCCGGGTCCCCGCCACCGCGAGCACGCTGTCCGACACCGCGACCGCCTCCCGGTATCCGAGCGTCAGCCGCTCCGACATCCGCGCGTCGGCGTCGAGCACCCCGCACATCGGCTTCCCGTCCAGCTCGCGGGAGAGGTAGAGCAGCCCCGCGCACTCGGCGGCCACCGGCGCCCCGGAGCGCGCGAGTTCGGCCACGGCCTTCCTCAGCCGCTCGTTGGCGGACAGCTCCGGCGCGTACACCTCGGGGAACCCGCCCCCGATGACCAGCCCGGCGGTCCCCTCGGGGAGTTGTTCGTCGCGGAGCGGGTCGAAGGTGACGACCTCGGCTCCGGCGGCCCGCAGCAGCTCCGCGTGTTCGGCGTAGGAGAAGGTGAACGCGGCCCCACCGGCGACGGCGACGACGGGCTTCTCCGGCCCGGCCGGGGTGTATGCGGTCCGTCCCGGGGAGTATCCAGCCCGTCCGGCGTTTGAGGACGAACCCGGCGAAGCCGGTGACTCCCCGAGCCCCGTCGAGGGGTCCCAGGACTCGCCCCGCAGGGACGGCGCGCTGCGCGCCAGCGCGAGAAGCGCGTCCAGGTCGCACCCGTCCCGTACCTGCGCGGCCAGCGCGGCGACCGACTCCACCGCCTCCGGCTGCCGCTCGGCGACCGGCACCAGGCCCAAGTGCCGGGACGGAGTGCCCACTTGGGGTGCTCGGCGCAGCACGCCGAGCACCGGCACGCCCGACTCGTCCAGGGCGTCCCGCACCAGCATCTCGTGCCGGTCCGAGCCGACCTTGTTGAGGATCACCCCGGCGATCCGCACCTCGGGGTCGAAGGACGCGAAGCCGTGCACCAGCGCCGCCACCGACCGCGACTGCGACGAGGCGTCGACGACCAGCACGACCGGCGCCCGCAGCAGCTTCGCCACCTGGGCCGTGGAGGCCAGCTCGCCCTGCCCGGCGGCCCCGTCGTACATCCCCATCACGCCCTCGACCACGGCCAGATCGCAGCCGGCCGACCCGTGCGCGAACAGCGGCGCGATCAGGTCGGGCCCGCACAGATACGCGTCGAGGTTCCGCCCGGGGCGGCCCGTCGCGAGCGCGTGGTAGCCGGGGTCGATGTAGTCGGGCCCCACCTTGTGCGGGGAGACGGCGAGCCCGGCCGCAGCGAACGCGGCCATCAGGCCCGTCGCGACGGTCGTCTTGCCGCTGCCCGACGACGGCGCCGCGACGACGAGGCGAGCTACCACTCGATGCCCCTCTGGCCCTTCTGGCCCGCGTCCATCGGGTGCTTGACCTTGGACATGTCGGTGACCAGGTCGGCGAAGTCGATCAGCTGCCGCGGCGCGTTGCGGCCGGTGATCACCACGTGCTGGGTGCCGGGGCGGTCGCGCAGGACCTGGACGACCTCCTCGACGTCGATCCAGCCCCAGTGCATCGGATAGGCGAACTCGTCGAGCACGTACAGCTTGTACGTCTCGTCGGCGAGGTCCCGCTTGACCTGCTCCCAGCCCTCGCGCGCCTTGTCCTCGTTGGTCGGCTCGCCCTCGGCGGGGGCGCGCTGGATCCACGACCAGCCCTCGCCCATCTTGTGCCAGGCGACCGTGCCGCCCTCGCCGGAGGCGCCGAGGACCTTCAGCGCGTTCTCCTCGCCGACCTTCCACTTCGCCGACTTCACGAACTGGAAGACGCCGATCGGCCACCCCTGATTCCAGGCCCGCAGCGCGAGCCCGAACGCGGCCGTCGACTTGCCCTTGCCGATGCCCGTGTGCACGAACACCAGCGGACGGTTGCGGCGCTGGCGCGTCGTGAGCCCGTCGTCCGGCACGACGCTCGGCTGTCCCTGCGGCATTAAGCGGCCCTCCTCGAAGGCGAGTTCATGGTCTGTACGTCCTTGACGAGGCCGGCGATGGAGTCCGCCCGCAGCTCATCCAGGGTCACGGCCGTCCCGCCGAGCTCGTCCGCCAACTGGCCCGCGAGGCCCAGACGCACGTACCCCGACTCGCAGTCGACGACCACCGAGGCGACCGAGTCGGCAGCGAACAGCCGCGCCGCGCGGCCCGCACGGGCCACCGGATCGACCCCTCCGGTGGCGCGCCCGTCCGTCACCACGACCACCAGCGGCCGGCGCGCCGCGTCCCGCAACCGCTCGACCCGCAGCACGTCGTGCGCCTTCAGCAGGCCCGCCGCCAGCGGCGTCCGGCCGCCCGTCGGCAGGGTCTCCAGACGGGCCGCGGCCGCGTCGACCGAGGACGTCGGCGGCAGCGCCACCTCGGCGTCCTGGCCCCGGAACGTCACGAGCCCCACCTTGTCGCGCCGCTGATAGGCGTCGAGGAGGAGCGAGAGCACGGCGCCCTTGACGGCGCTCATCCGCTGCCGCGCCGCCATCGACCCGGAGGCGTCCACGACGAACAGCACGAGGTTGCCCTCGCGGCCCTCGCGCGTCGCCTGGCGCAGATCGTCACGGCGTACGACGAGACCGGGCCCCGAGCGTCCGCGGGCCTTCTGGTGCGGGGCGGCGGCCTGCACCGTCGCCGCGAGGTGCAGCTTGGTCAGGGCGCCTCGGGGGCGGCGCGAGCCCGTCGTGCGGCCGTGCTCGGTGCGGGCCCGCGAGCGCCGCCCGGCCGCGCCCTCGCCGATGCCGGGCACGCTCAGCATCTTCGTACGGAACGGCTCGGCGGACCGTACGGCCCGCTGCTCGGCCGAGGCGCCGCCCGGGGCCGGGGCGGGCTCCTGCGGGGCGGCCGGCTCCTCGGAGTCCCGGCCCTGGTTCTGCGCGGGCAGCTCGGGGGCGGGGGATTCGGAACCCTCGGGGCCGCCGGGGCTCTCGGGCCCGTCGGCCGGCGGCTGACCGCCACCGCCGTCAGGACCACCGCCGTCGGGGTCGTCGCCACCCTCCGGAGGCTCTGGCTCCTCGTCCTCGCGTGCCTCCTCCAGCGTCTCGTCGAGCTTGTCCTCGTCGAGGCCCGGCGCGTCGAAGGGGTTGCGGCGCCTGCGGTGCGGCAGCGCCAGCAGCGCGGCCTGCCGCACGTCCTCGCTCAGCACGTCGGTGCGGCCCGCCCAGGCGGCCAGCGCCGTCGCCGTGCGCGCCATCACGATGTCCGCGCGCATGCCGTCGACCTCGAACGCCGCGCAGGTCGCCGCGATCTGCCGCAGCGCCCCGTCGCCCAGGGTCACCCGGGGGAGCAGCGCGCGGGCCGCCACGACCCGGTCCCGCAGCGCGGACTCGTCCTCGCGCCAGCGGCCGGCGAAGCCCTCGGGGTCGTCGTCGTACGCCAGGCGCCGCCGCACCACCTCGACGCGCTGGTCGGTCTCGCGGGAGGCGGCCACCTCGACGGTGAGCCCGAAGCGGTCCAGCAACTGCGGCCGCAGTTCGCCCTCTTCGGGGTTCATCGTGCCGACGAGCAGGAAACGGGCGGCGTGCCGCACGGACACGCCCTCGCGCTCCACGTACGAGGCACCCATCGCGGCCGCGTCCAGGAGCAGGTCGACCAGGTGGTCGTGGAGGAGGTTGACCTCGTCGACGTACAGGATCCCGCGGTGCGCGTCGGCGAGCAGGCCCGGCTCGAAGGCCTTCACGCCCTCGGCGAGGGCCCGTTCGATGTCCAGGGCGCCGACGAGGCGGTCCTCGGACGCGCCGACCGGCAGCTCGACCATCCGGGCGGGGCGCGCCGTGGCGCCGCCCGACTCGTGCGGGCCGTCCGGGCAGTTCGGGTCCGGGGCCACCGGATCGCACGAGAAACGGCACCCGGCGACGACCGGCACCTCCGGCAGCAGCGCCGAGAGCGCGCGCACGGCGGTGGACTTGGCGGTGCCCTTCTCCCCCCGCACGAGCACACCGCCCACGGCGGGCGATACGGCGTTCAGCAGGAGCGCGAGCCGCAGGTCGTCCTGGCCGACGAGGGCGGTGAACGGATAGGGGGTGGTCACAGGGCCTCCTTGATGCGGTGGTGCGTGGCGGCGCTCATGACGGCGCTCCGGGCGCGATGAACGGCAGCCCGGGCGGCGCGCCGTTCTCGATCAGGTCCAACAGGCCGTCGGTGTCCGCGTGTTCTTCGATCAGATCGCCGAGCAGGTCCAGCTGTTCCTCGCGCAGGGTCGCGAAGCTGGTGTCGGGCGCGGGCACGAAGCGGCGCCCCGCGGCCCGGGCGACCTCGGTGAGGAACCGGCGCCGGAACGCGTCGCTCTCCAGCGACCCGTGCCAGTGCGTGCCCCACACCTCGCCGACCCGGCAGCCGTCCAGGAACGGCTCGCCGTCCAGGACCTCGGCGACCCCGTGGTGGATCTCGTACCCCTCGACGGGCTCGCCGAGGGCCTCGCCCACCGGCCGCGCGAGCGTCTTCTCGCGCGCGAACCGCACCCGTACGGGCAGCAGCCCGAGCCCGTCCACGGACCCGGCCCGCGACTCCACGTCGTCCTCGATGTGCTCGCCGAGGACCTGGAAGCCGCCGCAGATGCCGAGCACCGGACGGCCCTCGGCGGCGCGGCGGGCGAGGGCGTCCGCGAGGCCGCGCTCGCGCAGCCAGGCCAGCGCCCGCACGGTCCCGCGGGTGCCCGGTACGACGACGAGGTCGGCGTCGACGAGCTCCTCGGCCCGGTCCACGAACCGCACGACGACGCCCGGCTCGGCGGCCAGCGCGTCCACGTCCGTGAAGTTGGACATCAGCGGCACGGCGCACACCGCGACCCGCAGCACGTCCTCGCCGGCCGGCGGGGCGACCACGGACTCCCGGACGGCGCCCCGCAGGGAGACCCGAAGACCGTCCTCCTCGTCGATGCCGAGCCCGTGCTGGAACGGCAGCACCCCGAAGGTGCGCCGCCCGGTGAGGCCGAGCAGCATGTCCAGCCCCGGTGCGAGGAGGGAGACGTCCCCGCGGAACTTGTTCACCAGATAGCCCGCGACGAGCTCCTGGTCGGCCGGGCTCAGCAGCGCGGTCGTGCCGAAGAACGAGGCGAACACCCCGCCCCGGTCGATGTCGCCGACCACCAGGACGGGGAAGCGGGCGGCGCGCGCGATGCCCATGTTCACGATGTCGGTGCGCCTGAGGTTGATCTCCGCGGGGCTGCCCGCTCCCTCGCAGATGACGGCGTCGTACGTGCCGCGCAGCTCCTCCAGGCAGCCCACGACGGTGTCGAGCAGCTGCGCCTGGCGCCCGCCGTGGTAGCCACGCGCACTCATCTCGCCCACGGGCCTGCCCATCAGGACGACCTGGCTGGAGCGGTCACTGCCCGGCTTGAGCAGGACGGGGTTCATCAGCGCGCTCGGCTCGACACGGGCGGCCTGCGCCTGCATGGCCTGCGCCCGCCCGATCTCGGCGCCCTCGCGGGTGACGAAGGAGTTGAGGGACATGTTCTGCGCCTTGAACGGCGCGACGGACACGCCCTTGCGGGTCAGCCACCGGCAGATACCGGCGGTGACGACGCTCTTCCCGGCGTCCGATGTGGTCCCGGCGACCAGCAGTCCACCGCTCATGCTTTCCCTCTCCCCGACCTCGCCGACCGCAGCGCCCAGCGGGCGCCCACCACCGTTCCCAGGGCGAGCAGCCCGACGCGCCGGGACAGCTTCGCGGCCCGGTCGATGTCGGCCACCCGCACCTCGCGCCCCTCCCCGTTCAGCACCGGCCGGTGCTCGATCCGCCCGCCGTACGAGAGCGTCCCCCCGAGCCGGACGCCCAACGCCCCGGCGAAGGCCGCCTCGACGGGTCCGGCGTTCGGGCTCGGGTGCTTGCCGGCGTCCGCGCGCCAGGCGCGCAGGGCCCCTCGCGGCGCGTCCCCGGCGAGCGCCGCGAGCCCCGCGGTCAGCCGCGCCCCCGGCCACCCGAAGACGTCGTCGAGCCGGGCGGAGGCCCATCCGTACCGCCGGTGGCGGGCCGACTTGTGCCCCACCATCGCGTCGAGCGTGTTCACGGCCCGGAAAGCGACCAGGCCGGGCACCCCGGCGAGGGCGCCCCATACGAGGGCCCCGACCACCGCGTCGGAGGTGTTCTCGGCGACGGACTCCACCACGGCCCGGGCGATGCCGTCCGCATCCAGCGCCTGCGGGTCCCGCCCGCACAGATGCGGCAGCCGCTCCCGCGCGACCTCGAGGTCGCCGGCCGCCAGCGCCCCGCCGACGGCCCGCGCCTCCCGGCCGAGCGAGGTGCCGCCGACGACGGCCCAGGTGGCGGCGGCGGTCAGCGCCACGGATCCGGCACGTGAGCGGCGTACGAGCGTGGTGGCGAGGACGGCGGCGCCCGTCGCGCCCCCGGCGCACACCAGGGTGTGCAGCGCGCCCCAGCCGCGGTGGTCGCGCCAGAGCGTCCGCTCGACGGCGGCCGCGGCACGGCCGAACGCGGCGACCGGATGGCCCCGGCGGGGATCGCCGAGGAGCAGGTCGCCGAGGAGGCCGGCGGCGGCGCCGTACGCGAAGTCGCGGTCGGCACTCATGGGGTCAGCCCGTCGCCGCGCTGAGGAGCGAGCTCGTACTCAGGGGCAGGGGCGGCACCGGGCGGCCGGGCATGGCGATATGTCCTCACTCAGGGTGTCCGCGCCCTGGTTCGACGTGATCGGCGGCGAGAGTTCCTGGCTCGCGGGGAGGGACTCCCCGGTGACAGTGGCGGGACCGCGCCGGATTCGCACCGGCTTCCTCTTCTGCCGCCGTGGTTGGCCCCGGCAGTCCACCACGGCCCGCGAAGGCCCGTCAACTCGCCGTTGACCTGCGGCGGGAGAGTGTGTTGGGCCCCACACCGGGACTCACATCAGGGCCCACGCACACGGGTGGGGCGCGGAGCGTGTGTCACGCTCCGCGCCCCACCCGGGAGCGCCGCCGCCGGACGGCGCCCGTGCCGTCAGGCGACGATCAGGAAGATGCCGTACGCCACCGCCGCCGCGCAGAGCGCGAAGCAGGCGTACGCGCCGGTGCGCGCCAGGGCCGCGGAGCCACCGGTGGAGGCGGCCGCCGTCTCCTGCTTGGAGAGGCCGACGATGCCGAGGGTGAACAGGCCCACCAGGGCCACCGTCACCGCGAGGCTGACTCCGAACACGGAGCCGAGAGCTGCCCAGTCGATGCTCATGCTGGTCTGTCCTTACACGGTCGCGGGCCGGGCGGGGTCCGCCATGGCACCGGTCGTGGTGGTGGTCGGGGCCGAGACGGTGGCCTTGACGGGGGAGCCCGGCAGGACGGAGGCGGCCATCGCGCCCACCGGGGGCGGGGTGACGGCGGCGATCGCGGTGGTCACGACGCCCGCGGGCTCGGCGGCCGGGATGCCGTCGGGGCGGATCTCGTCGTCCGTGACGTTGGTGTGGTCGACGGAGTCGCGGCGGGAGAGGACCCAGATCACGCTCGCCCCGGCGACCAGGAGGGCCGCGGTGGCCGCGACGCCCCAGGGGCCCTGCTTGGTGAGGAACTCGGCGCCCGCGCCGACCAGACCGGCGGCCGGCAGGGTCAGGCCCCACGCGACGAACATCCGGGTGGCGGTCGACCAGCGGACCACGCCGCCCTTGCGGCCGAGGCCCGCGCCCATCACGGCGCCCGAGCAGACCTGGGTGGTGGAGAGCGAGAAGCCGATGTGCGAGGAGGCGAGGATCGCCGTCGCGGCGCTGGTCTGGGCGGCGAAGCCCTGCTGCGGCGCGAGGTCGGTCAGGCCCTTGCCCATCGTGCGGATGATGCGCCAGCCGCCGAGGTAGGTGCCGAGCGCGATGGCGACACCGGCCGAGACGATGACCCACATCGGGGGGTTGGCGCCGGGGTTCAGGACGCCGCCGGTGATCAGGGCGAGCGTGATGATGCCCATGGTCTTCTGCGCGTCGTTGGTGCCGTGGGCCAGCGAGACGAGTCCCGCGGAGGCGATCTGGCCCGCGCGGTAGCCCTTGGCGGTGGCCTTCTGGTCGGTGTTGCGGCCGATCCGGTACGTCAGCCGGGTGGCCAGCGTCGCGGCGATGCCGGCCACGAGCGGGGCCGCGACGGCCGGGATGAGGATCTTGGTGACGACGGTGCCGCCGTTGATCGACGACCAGCCCATCGACATGACCGCGGCGCCGATGAGACCGCCGAAGAGCGCGTGGGAGGAGCTGGAGGGCAGGCCCACCAGCCAGGTCAGCAGGTTCCAGAGAATCGCGCCGACGAGCGCGGCGAAGATCACCTCTGTCTTGAGGCCGTCCTCGTTCACGATGCCGCCGGAGATCGTCTTGGCGACCTCCACGGAGAGGAAGGCGCCGACGAGGTTGAGCACGGCGGACATGGCCACCGCCGTCTTGGGCTTGAGAGCGCCGGTCGAGATGGTCGTCGCCATCGCGTTGGCAGTGTCGTGGAAACCGTTCGTGAAATCGAACACGAGAGCGGTGACGATCACGATCCCGAGGAGAAGCGTGATGTGTTCCATTTACCCAGGCTTCTGTTGGACGTCAGTGGCACGAGGAACGTAGGCAATCCGGGTGAACGGAAAGTGAACTGGGCCGGGCGGTGCGGTGACCCAAAGCGGAGTGCCCTTGCCCCGGGTAGGACAGGTGTCCGACGCCGATCGTAGGGAGCGGTGGTGGGGGACCCGCAAACCGGCCGGAGTGTCGGGCTCCGCCATCCGGCGGTGCACCCCGCACCGACCGCCTGCCCCGGGCCGCCGCCCCATTGAAGAGATCCTGATCACCCGGCAGGATCCCCGCATGACTGAGCAGCGGCACCCCGACGTCACCGAGGACACCGGCGCCACCGAAGGGACGGCGACGCGCGACGCGCTCGGCCGGGCCTGGGACGAGCTGGTCGCGACGGCCCGCAGGACGGTGACGGACGGTCTGGTCGTCGGCACCTCGGGCAACGTCTCCGTGCGGGTCGGCGACACCGTCCTGGTCACCCCGAGCGGCGTCCCCTACGACCGGCTGCGCCCCGAGGACGCCGTCGGCGTCGACCTCGCGGGACGCCAGGTGCTCGGCGCCCTCACGCCCACCAGCGAGCTCCCCATGCACCTCGCCCTCTACCGCGCCACGGACGCGCGGGCGGTGGTGCACACCCACGCCGTGCACGCCACGGCCGTGTCGCTGCTGGTCACCGAGGTCCCCGCGGTGCACTACATGACCGCCGCCCTCGGCGGCCCGGTGCGCGTCGCGCCCTACGCGCTCTACGGCACCGAGGAGCTGGCCGACGCCATGCTCGGCGCCCTGCGCGGGCGCACCGGATGCCTGCTCCAGAACCACGGAACGGTCACCTACGGATCCGGTCTCTCCCAGGCGTACGACCGCACGGCCCAGCTGGAGTGGATGTGCCGCCTCTGGCTCACCGCCGCCGCGCTCCCCGGCCGCACCCCGACCCTCCTCTCCCCGGACCAGCTGCGCGAAGCGGAAGGCAAACTGAAGGGGTACGGACAGTCCGCCAACTGAGCTGTTCGCTCACCCCGCGGGCACGGCCCACTGGCTTCACGGGCCCCGTCCCCGGACACTGGGACGGTGCGCCCAGCCAAAGCGACGGCAGCGGCCGTCACCGCAGTCACAGCCGCCCTAGGGACGGCCGCAGCCGCCATCGCGGCGGGCCGGTTCGCCAGCGACGCCGCCCTCAAGGCGCCCGTCGGCCGCCCCCTGCCGACCGAGCCCCGTCTGACCGTGCACGCCACGGCCGCGGGCCGGATCACCCTGACCCGCGCCCTCGCGAGCCGCCGCCCCGGCCGATACGGCCTGAGCGGCCCCGGCACCCACGCGATCGTCGGCCCCGTCCTGGACGCCGCCCCGCACGAGGCCGACACGGTCGTACGCCGCCTCGAAGCCGTCACCCACGGCACCCTGGACCCCGGCGCGCGCGTCTGGCTCACCCCGCAGGTGTACGTCGGCGACCCGCGCTCCGCGCTCGGCATCGATCACGAGGACGTCGTCGTACCCGGCGAACTCGGCGCCCTGCCCGCCTGGTTCGTGCCCGCCGCCCGCGACACCTGGGTCATCACCGTGCACGGCCTCGGCACCACCCGCGAACACCCCATGGTCGTGATGGACTTCCTGCGCCGGCTGCGAGTTCCCGTCCTCGACATCGCCTACCGCGGCGACCCGGGCGCGCCCCGCTCCCCGGACGGCCTCGGCCACCTCGGCGAGACCGAGTGGCGCGACCTGGACGCCGCCATGCGGCACGCCGTACGCGGCGGCGCCGAGCGGATCGTCCTGCACGGCTGGTCCACCGGCGCCGCCATGTGTCTGCACGCCGCCGCGCACTCGGCGCTGCGCGACCGCGTCAGCGGGCTCGTCCTGGACTCCCCGGTACTGAACTGGGAAGCCACTCTGCGCGCCCTCGCCGGTGCCCGCCGCACCCCCGGACCGCTCCTTCCGCTTGCGGTCCGCGCGGCCCAGGGGCGCACCGGTCTGCGCGGCGACCGCATCCTCGCGGCGGCCGGCGCCGGGATGCCCGCGGTCCCGACCCTCGTGGTGCACGGCCCCGACGACGCGGTCGCCCCCTGGGCGCTCTCCCGTCAACTGGCCGCCCGCCGCCCGGACCTGGTCACCCTGCACACCGTGCCGGACGCCCCGCACGGCGCCATGTGGAACGCCGACCCCAAGGGGTACGAAGAGGTGCTGCGGCGCTTCCTCACGCCCCTGATCTGAGGCCCGCAACCGCATTCCGTTTGGGTTTTCGGACCGTCAACAGGAAGACTGTTCCCGTGACGTCCCGTACCCCGCGCGACTCCAGGCTCCGACTTGTCCGCGCGCCCCACCCGAGGGCCGAAGAGCGAGGAGAGGCCCGGCGCGACGCGACACGCCCCCTCTCGGCCGCCCCCGGCGCGATGAGCAACCGCCGCACGCGCCGCCCCGCGCCCCGGCCACCCGAGGGCACACCCGCCCCCGCGGAGCTGGCCAGGGCCGCGCGCGCCCGGCTCGCCGACGCCGCGCGGGTCGCCCGCTGGGCGGACGCCGCGCTGCGCCCCGGCCCGGACGGCACCCCGGGCACGCCCGACGGCAAGGGCACGCTCTCCGACGCCACGGCCGAACGGGCCGCCGCCGAGCTGGGCCTGAGTGCCGCTCAGATCCGCGCCGACTGGGACACCGCACGCCTCGCCGGCCTCGTCGAGGTGCACGGCGACGTCGCCCGCCCGGGCTGGCGGCTGCGCGTCTGGGACCGCGACGACACCGCCGTGCTGCGCGGCTGGGTCGCCCTCTTCGACGCCTGGTCGCTGGCCCACCCGGCGCCGGACGACCTCGCCCCCGCGGCCGTCGCCGAGGTCGTCGAGGCCATGCCGCAGGTCCTCTCGCTGCTCCAGCTGTCGGCAGGCCCCGTACCCGTACCGCAACTGCTCGACCTCCTGGACCAGCGCGTCACCGAACTGCGCACCGAGCGCTGCGAGATCCCCTACGGCCCGCAGCCGGACCCCGCCGCCGCGGCCGACACCCCGCAGGACGCCCCGCTCCCCGCCCTGCTCGACTGGGCCCTGCACGGCCTCGCCGCCGTCGGCGCGCTGACCTGGGCCGACGGCCAGGCCACGCTCACGCCGCTGGGCAGCTGGGCGGTCTGGGTCAAGCTGGAGCAGATCTGCGTCGCCGCGCAGAGCCCCGCGGGGCACTTCGAGCAGGCCGCCGAGGACATGCTGCGCGGCTGCGCCCGGCTGCGTCCCAACGCGGCCCGCGCCGAGTACCGCGCCTGGCTCGCCGCCCGCACGGTGGGCGGCGCGGTCACCGAACTCCTCACCGCCGCACGCGGCGAGGACGCCCTGCTGCGCGGCCTGGCCTTCGAGGCCCTGCGGGTGGTCGGCGCGCCCGCCGAGGCAGAGGTCAGGGCGGTCGTCGACGAACCCTCCCTGCGCCCCTACGCGCTGCTCTGGCTCGCCGAGCAGGAGGGCGCCGACCCCGAGGACGTCCACCTCGTGCTGACCCGCGAGGAGACCACCTGGCTGTGGGTCGACACCGCAGCGGCCGTCGCGGACCACGGCGAGACCCAACTCCTCGTCCGGCACCTGGAGTCGGCGGTCCAGCCCACCGTCCCCGCCCTCCTCGACGAGGTGCGCCGGGTCGGCCACCCCCGGACCGTCCAGGTCCTGGTCGCCCTCGCCGCCGCCCACCCCGACCCGGCGCTCGCCAAGGCGGTGCGCCGCGCGGCCTTCCAGGTGCACACCGGCGGGGAGTGAGCGGGCGTCAGCCCCGGGTGTCCGGGGCGTACGTGCCGAAGCTCCACACGTTGCCCTCGGCGTCCCTGGCCATGTAGTCCCGCGAGCCGTAGTCCTGGTCCGTCGGGGGCATCAGGATCTCCGCACCGTGCTCCCGCGCCCGTCGGTGGTGGGCGTCGACGTCGTCCACCACGACGTAGACGCCGCACGGCCCCGCGTCCCGCATCGCCCGGTCGAAGACGCCGCCCGTGCCCTTGGAGCCGAGCATCACCGCGCCGTTGCCCTGCGTCAGTTCGGCGTGCATGACGCTGCCGTCCTCGCCCTCGTACACGCTCAGCTCGGTGAAGCCGAAGGCCTCCGTCAGCTGCTTGATCGCGGCCTTGGCGTCCGCGTACAGCAGGGTGGGGAAGACGCTCGGCCGTCCCGCGGTGTCGTCTGCCATGCCGATCACTCCGTCCAGATGTCCGTGTCAGCGGAAGGTGTCGCACTGTGCCATGTCGCCGCTGCGATAGCCCTGGTAGAACCACTGCTGGCGCTGCTCGGCCGAGCCGTGGGTCCAGGACTCCGGCGTGACCCGGCCCTGGAACTTCTCCTGGATCCGGTCGTCGCCCACCGCGGCCGCCGCGTCCAGGCCGTCCCGGATGTCGGCGTCGTCGAGGCTGCTGATCAGCGGTTTGCCGGTGCGCTCGTCGGGGCTGCGGGTCGCGTGCCGGGCCCAGACCCCCGCGTAGCAGTCGGCCTGCAGCTCGACCTTCACGGCGTTGCTGTCGCGCCCGGTGCGCCCGTCCTGGGAGCGCTGCAGGGTGCCCATCAGGTTCTGCACGTGGTGCCCGTACTCGTGGGCCACCACGTACGCCTGCGCGAACGGACCGCCGCTGGAGCCGAACTTGGTCCGCAGGTCGTCGAAGAAGCCCAGGTCCAGATAGACCCTCCGGTCGCCGGGGCAGTAGAACGGCCCGACCGCCGAGGTGGCGGTGCCGCAGGCGGTGTTCACGCGGCTGGTGAAGAGGTAGGTCCGCGCGGGGGAGTACGTGCCGCTGCGGCGCTGGAACTCCGGACGCCAGTAGTCCTGGAGGCTGTTGACCACCGCCACGATCCGGCAGTCCTCCTTGCTGTTGGCGTCCCGCCCCTTGTGACAGCTCTGCTGCACCTGGGCGAGCGACGAGGACGAGACCGCGGGCTCGTCGTTGCCGGAGGAGAGCCCGAGCTGGTCGGGGCCCACCCCGAAGAACAGCCCGAGGAGCAGCGCGATCAGACCGGCCACGCCGCCGCCCACCGTCGCCCGGCCGCCGGGGATCCGGCTGCCGCGCGCATCCTGTACCTCCGAGGTGTCCAGGTCGGCGTCGTCGTCGAACTGCATGGGCGCACCCCTCTGCCGCGCATCCGGGACGACACGCGTCGCCCCGCACCGGGCTCCCGGCCACTTCATCCTGATACGTCCCCCGCCCGCGGGCGCCGGACGGAGGTCCGAACGGGGGACGCGGACCGCCCGGCGCCGTGTCGCCCCGCCGCACGACGGCCCGCCCCGGCGCCCGCCGCTACGCTCTGCGCCTGATCCGTGGGCAGTGGTACCGAAGGGGGGCGTCATGTCCGCTCTGCCGCTCGACGCGACCGGCCTGCCGCACGAGGCGTCCGGCGCGCGCTCCTGCCTGCCCGCGCCGGTCCGCCGCGGCGTCCGCGTCGCGCTGCCCATGGCGCTCGCGCTCCTCGCGCTGCCGCTCGTCACCGCCGCCCACCACGCCAGGCCCGCCCCTTACGGGGACCGCCTCACCGTCCACGCGCCCGCGGCGGGCACCGACGCGGAACCGGGCCTTCGCACCCGGGGCCGGGCCGTCGAGGCGTACGACACGGCGGGCGGCGCCCCGCGCTGGACGTACACGCGCGCGGGACGCCGCCCCGTGACCGTGCTGCCCGCGCCGGGCCACGCCCTCACGCTCTGGAACGACGGGCTGGTCACCGACACCGCGCGTGCCGACGGCCGCGCGGTGCGCTGGCACCGCGCCATCCCGGAGAGCGCGGCCTGGCTGCGCGGCCCGGCCGCGCGCGGCGGCGCCGGGGTCCTGCAGCCGCTCACCGCGGGCGCCCGCATGCTGGCCGTCGTCACCCCGCACCGCATCGCCGCCTACCGCACCGCGGACGGCGATCTGCGCTGGGTGCTGCCCGCCCGCCGGGGCTGCGCCTTCGAACCGGCGCGTTCCGTACGTCACGGTGCGGCCCTGCTGCTCGCCCAGCCCTGTGCGAGCGCCGACACGGCATGGACCGCGCAGGTCATCGCGGTGGACGACTACGGAAGAATCGTTCCGGGGCGCACGCCGCTGGGCAACGGGGACGTCCGGCGGGGCGCCGACGGCGGCCTTCGCCCGGGAGAGCGCGGCCCTCGCCCCGAAAAGTAGTTGCGACGGCCCGTTAGACTGGCTGCCATGGCAGCTCCTCTCCTCAGTTGGACGGCATAGCCACCGGTCCCGAGCACCTCAGTCGTCCCACTCGCCGTCCACTCTGTTCAGGAGTACCCCCGTGATCACCGCTTCCGGCATCGAGCTGCGCGCCGGCGCCCGCATCCTCATCGAGAACGCCACCTTCCGCATCGCCAAGGGCGACCGCATCGGCCTCGTCGGCCGCAACGGCGCGGGCAAGACCACCCTCACCAAGTGCCTGGCCGGTGAGGGCATCCCGGCCGGTGGCACGATCTCCCGCTCCGGAGAGGTCGGCTACCTCCCGCAGGACCCCCGCACCGGCGACCTGGACGTGCTCGCGCGCAACCGCATCCTCTCCGCGCGCGGCCTCGACGTACTGATCCGCAAGATGCGCGAGAACGAACAGCGCATCGCGAACGGCGCGGGCGCCACCCGCGAGAAGGCCCTGAAGCAGTACGAGCGCCAGGAGACGGAGTTCCTCACCAAGGGCGGGTACGCCGCCGAGGCCGAGGCCGCCACCATCGCCGCCGCGCTGAACCTCCCCGACCGCGTGCTCGGCCAGCCGCTGCACACGCTCTCCGGTGGCCAGCGCCGGCGCATCGAGCTGGCCCGGATCCTCTTCTCGGACGCCGACACGCTCCTCCTGGACGAGCCGACCAACCACCTCGACGCGGACTCGATCGTCTGGCTGCGCGACTACCTGAAGACGTACCGCGGCGGCTTCATCGTGATCTCCCACGACGTCGACCTGGTCGAGACGGTGGTCAACAAGGTCTTCTACCTGGACGCCAACCGCGCCCAGATCGACGTCTACAACATGGGCTGGAAGCTCTACCAGCAGCAGCGCGAGTCCGACGAGAAGCGCCGCAAGCGCGAGCGCCAGAACGCCGAGAAGAAGGCCGCGACGCTGCACTCGCAGGCCGACAAGATGCGCGCCAAGGCCACCAAGACCGTCGCCGCCCAGAACATGGCCAAGCGGGCCGACAAGCTCCTCGCGGGCCTGGAGGCGGTGCGCCAGAACGACAAGGTCGCCAAGCTGCGCTTCCCCGAGCCCTCGCCGTGCGGCAAGACGCCGCTGATGGCCGAGGGCCTGTCGAAGTCGTACGGCTCGCTGGAGATCTTCACCGACGTCGACCTCGCCATCGACAAGGGCTCGCGCGTGGTCATCCTCGGCCTCAACGGCGCGGGCAAGACCACCCTGCTGCGGCTCCTCGGCGGCGCCGAGAAGCCCGACACCGGCCAGGTCATCGAGGGCCACGGCCTCAAGCTCGGCTACTACGCGCAGGAGCACGAGACCCTCGACCCCGAGCGCACGGTCCTGGAGAACATGCGCTCGGCCGCCCCCGACCTCGACCTCGTCGAGGTGCGCAAGACGCTCGGCTCGTTCCTCTTCTCCGGGGACGACGTCGACAAGCCGGCCGGCGTGCTCTCCGGCGGTGAGAAGACCCGGCTCGCGCTCGCGACCCTCGTCGTCTCCTCCGCCAACGTCCTGCTGCTCGACGAGCCCACCAACAACCTCGACCCGGCCAGCCGCGAGGAGATCCTCGGCGCGCTGCGCACCTACAAGGGAGCGGTCGTCCTGGTCACCCACGACGAGGGCGCGGTGGAGGCGCTCCAGCCGGAGCGGATCATCCTGCTGCCGGACGGCGTCGAGGACCTGTGGGGCCAGGACTACGCGGATCTGGTCGCCCTCGCCTGACGCGCGGCGCCCCCGGGCGCCCCGGTCCGGGGCGTCCACCGCGCTTGATCGAATGACTGATCCACTGGGTATGGATCATTCGGCCGATCCGTGATCCCTCATCTGTGTGAGCTCTCCTCGTACCGAGGTGTGTCATACACGGATTTCGGCGGTGACCTGCGCAGAAGTCTCCCCCTCCGTTTAACACCTCTCTGACCTGCGGATTTCCCGCGGCGCTTCGTCGGGCGCGCGTAAATCGGCGCGCGGAATCGTTAATTCCGCTCGTGTCCGCCGCTTATGGAGCGACAAACCTCGGCGTATGGACCTTGTCGAATGGGTGGCCAGGAAGCCCGGGAGGGGTGATCATGAGAAGTCCAGAGCGCACTTCCCATGAGGAGGCACGGGTGGCCGAGACTCTGAAGAAGGGCAGCCGGGTAACCGGCGCCGCGCGCGACAAGCTCGCGGCAGACCTGAAGAAGAAGTACGACGGCGGTGCGAGCATCCGGGCGTTGGCCGAGGAGACCGGCCGTAGTTACGGGTTTGTGCACCGCATGCTCAGCGAGTCCGGCGTCACGCTGCGGGGACGCGGCGGGGCGACGCGAGGCAAGAAGGCCGCCGCCGGCTGACGGCGGGCGGCAGGCTGTCCCATGCTCCGATGGTGACCACCCGGTCGGCCGGCAGTTCGGCCGGGTGGTTACTGTGCAGTCACTTACGGGCGCTCCCGGGCGTCCGGTCCGACCGCACCCATCGGAGGCACCCATGGCTTCGCCCGACAGCGAGCTCGCACCGGTTCTCGACAAGGACGGCGTACGCCTCACCATCGACGAGGCCGTCGCCACGGTGACGCTGACCAATCCGGCCAAGCGCAACGCCCAATCTCCCGCGCTGTGGAGGGCGTTGACGGAGGCAGGTCAGCTGCTGCCGGGCAGCGTCCGCGTCGTGGTGCTGCGCGGTGAGGGCAAGTCCTTCTCCGCGGGCCTCGACCGGCAGGCGTTCACGCCCGAGGGCTTCGACGGCGAGCCGTCCTTCATCGATCTGGCACGCGGTGAGGACGGCCTCCTCGACGCCACGATCTCCGAGTACCAGGCGGCGTTCACCTGGTGGCGGCGGAGCGACATCGTCTCCATCGCCGCCGTCCAGGGCCACGCCATCGGCGCCGGCTTCCAGCTCGCGCTCGCCTGCGATCTGCGGATCGCGGCGGACGACGTGCAGTTCGCCATGCGCGAGACCAGCCTGGGCCTCGTCCCCGACCTCACCGGCACACACCCGCTGGTGGGGCTCGTCGGCTATGCCCGCGCACTGGAGATCTGCGCCACCGGCCGCTTCGTGCACGCCGACGAGGCCGAGCGGGTGGGCCTCGCCAACCTCGTGGTGCCCGCGGACCAGCTCGACGCCGCCGCCACGGACCTGGCCGCCGCGCTCGTCGCCGCGCCCCGCGACGCCGTCATCGAGACCAAGGCGCTGCTGCAGGGCGCCGCCGGCCGCTCGTACGAGGAGCAGCGCGTCGCCGAGCGCGCCGCCCAGGGACGCCGGCTGCGCGACCTGGCGGGCCTCGGCGACTGACCCTGGCCCCTGGGCCCTACGCGGACCACTCGCCCGCGCCGGACGGCGGCCGTCGGCCTCGTGCGCCTGGCGTTTGCCCTGGTCCGGGGCAGGGCCAAAGGCTGTCCGGTGGGCCTGCCGCGCTCTGCACGCCTGCCGGACGGTGGCCGTCGGACTCGTGTCCGCCTGGTCCTCCGGACGGTCCCTAGCTAGCCCACCTCGGTGACCAGCACCGCCACCGAAGGGTGGTCGGGCAGGGCCGCGCCGACCGCCGCCCGGACCGCGAGCGCCACGTCCAGGGCGCGGTGGCCGCGCCCCGTGGCGAGCTCCACGCGGGCGTGGCGGCGCGGCAGCGTGTCCGTCGCCGGGCGCTCCTCCAGATGCACGGCGCCGCCGATCACCCCGGTCAGCCGGACCACCCCGGGCACCGCGAGGGCGGCCCGCGCGACGCGCGCCTCGTCGGCGTCGTCCGGCCGCTCCGGGGGCGCGGACTCCGCCGGCTCCATGTGCGCCGGACCGGTCCGCGGGGCGCCGCTCGCGTCGGCGCCCTCGTCGAGCAGGCCCGTCACCGTCAGATCGACCTCCTCGGCCTCCAGACCGAGCCGGTGCGCCGCCGTCGTCAGCGCGGCCCGCAGCCGGTCCGCCGCCGCGGGCAGCGGTTCCGTGGCCGCGGCCGTGAACTCCGCGGTGATCCGCAGCGGCCCCGGCGACAGCGCGCTCGGTGGGGCCGGCACCGCGGGCTCGCGGATGCGCCCCGGGTCGGCCTGCGCGATGCGCACCGTACCGAGCCGCACCCCGGCGACCTTGTCAGCCATCCGGCGCAACGCGGTGTCCGCCGCTGATTCCGTCACCCACGCGCCGTCCCCGGCGCCGCCCAGTGGCAGGACCCGGCCGAGCCCCAGCTGTCGGCGTACCGCCTGCGTCCAACCCTCGCCCGTCATGGCTCCACCCTGCCGCATCCCGAGCGCGCGAGCGCGGGGCCGCGCTTACTGTGGGGCCAGAAGCAGCCTCATTCGACGGAGCAGCATCCCCTGTCGAAAGGAACGGGACGGCGATGACCGAGACCGGACAGCGCAAGGCGTCGCAGACGCTGGAGAAGGACTCCCCCACCCCCGGCGCGGGCGGATCGGGCGGCGGTGCCCCGGGCAGCCGGGGCCGCACCACCATCGCGGACGGCGTGGTCGAGAAGATCGCCGGGCTCGCGGCGCGCGACGTCGACGGCGTGCACGCCATGGGCGGCGGCCTCGCACGGACCTTCGGGGCCGTGCGCGACCGGGTCCCCGGCGGCTCGAAATCCGTGTCGCGCGGCGTGAAGGCCGAGGTCGGCGAGGTGCAGACCGCGCTCGACCTGGAGATCGTCGTCGAGTACGGCGTGGCGATCTCGGACGTGGCGCAGGACGTGCGGGAGAACGTGATCACGGCCGTCGAGCGCATGACCGGGCTCGAGGTCGTCGAGGTCAACATCGCGGTGAGCGACGTGAAACTGCCCGACGAGGACGATGACGACGAGCCCCAGGGACGCCTCCAGTAGGACGTCCCGTTAAGGAGCGCACGATGAGCATGGCCGTGATCGGCATGGTGGCCGGAATGGCTCTCGGGTTCGCCGGATACTTCGGTGGTTTCGGGGCGTTCCTGCTGGTGGCCGCCCTGGGCGCCATCGGTTTCGTGGCCGGGCGGTTCCTCGAGGGGGACCTGGAACCCGGCGACTTCTTCCGCGGCCGCGGCGACCGGCGGCGGTGAGCGGTGGCGGCACAGGTCGCGCCGGGCGAGCGCGGCGCGACCACCATCGCCGACCGGGTCGTCGCGAAGATCGCCGCGCAGGCCGCCCGTGAGGCGGTGGACGCGGTCCCACCCGACGGCCCGCCGCCGCGTGCCACGGTCTCCGTCCGGCACGACGAGGCCCGGGTCCGCGTCAGCCTCGAACTGGACTACCCCTGCGACATCGGCGGCCAGTGCGGCGCGGTGCGTCGTCATGTCGCCCAGCAGGTGAAGGCGCTGGCGGGGATGGACGTGCCCGAGGTGGCCGTCCAGGTGGAACGGCTGCACTCGGCGCGGGTCCGCGCCGCCGGACACGGGAGGACACGATGAGTGACCCCCAGACAAGCGACGCGGACGGCGCGACCCGGCGGCTGCCGGTTATCGAGTCCGGGAGCACCCCCGCCCACGACCGGCCGGACGACCTGGACGAGTCGTCCTCGGCGTCCGCTTCCCAGCCGCTGCCGACGTTCTCAGGTGACGGCGGCAGGGCGGGCCGGTTCTGGTCCGCCCGCCGGGTGCCCGCGGCGATCGCCGCCCTGCTTGTCCTCGGCGGCTCCGGACTGCTCCTGTACGACATCGTCGCCGTGCGGGCCGACCATCCGGCGATGCGCTGGCGGCGTGAGCTGGCCCGCCAGCTCGGCGAACGGCCGCTCGACGACACGGCCGTGCTCGCCGGCGCGGCCGTCGCCGCCGCCCTCGGGCTCTGGCTCCTGATCCTCGCGGTGACACCCGGGATGCGGTCGATCCTGCCGATGCGGCGCACCCATGCCGAGGTGCGCGGCGGCCTGTACCGCGGCGCGGCCGCGACGGTGCTGCGCGACCGGGCGATGGACGTGCCGGGCGTGCAGTCCGTGCGGGTCCGCATGACACGCTCCAAGGTGGCCGTGCGCGCGGTGTCGCACTTCCGTGAACTCGACGACGTACGCGGTGACCTGGACGCCAGCCTGTCCGACGGCATCCGCGACCTGGGTCTCGCGCGGGCCCCGGGCCTCTCGGTCCACGTGGCCCGGCCCGGCAGGAAGGGATGAGCGCCATGCTGCGCACGGTCAACCGGATCTTCCTCGCTCTGATCGGGCTCGTGCTGCTCGTCCTCGGCGGCTCCGTGCTCGCCGTCGGGCTCGGCGCGTCGCCGCCCTCCTGGTGGATCCACGACGGTCGGCACGACGTGCTGCTCAGCGCCGCCGACCGGACGCGCTGGCGGGACGAGGGCTGGTTCTGGCCCGCGGTCATCGCCGCCCTCGCGGTGTGTCTGCTGCTCGCGCTGTGGTGGCTCTCCGCCCAGTTGCGCAGGCATCGTCTCGCGGAGGTGCTGGTCGCGACCGGGGACGGCGAGGGCGCGTCGCTGCGCGGCCGGGCCATGGAGAACGTACTGGCCGGTGAGGCCGAGACGCTGGACGGCGTCGACCGTGCCAAGGCCACCCTGACCGGCCGGCGCGGCACGCCGCGGGCGCGCGTGGAGCTCGTCCTCGAACCCCACGCCGCGCCCGCCGAGACGCTGCACCGGCTCTCCGGCGAGGCCCTCGCGCACGCCCGCGCGTCGGCGGGCCTCGACGGCCTGCCGGCCACGGTGCGGCTGCGCGGCCTCAAGCACCGCGCGGAACGGGTGAGTTGACCGCCGCGGTGACTGCCGCGGGACCCCGTGGGGTACGGTCCCGGGCGCCGGTCAGAAGCCGCTGCGCGAGCCGCCGTCCACCGGCACCATGACGCCCGTCAGATACGACGCGGCGGGCGAGAGCAGGAACGCCGCCGTGCGGCCGAACTCCTCCGGCGTGCCGTAGCGGCGCAGCGGGATGCCCGCCTCGTTGGCGGCGCGGGTGGCCTCGGGGTCGGGGGAGAGGCCGTCCAGCTGGCGCATGCGGTCGGTGGCGATCCGGCCGGGGAGCACGCCGACGACGCGGATGCCGCGCGGCCCGAGCTCGTCCGCGAGGGACTTGGCGAACCCCGCGAGCCCCGGGCGCAGCCCGTTGGAGATGGTCAGGCCCGCGATCGGCTCGTACACCGAGCCCGAGAGCACGAAGCCGATGACGCCGCCCTCGCCGAGCCCGGCGGCCGCGGCGCGGGCGAGCCGCACGGCGCCGAGGAAGACGGACTCGAACGCCGCCTGCCACTGTTCGTCGGTGTTGTCCGCGACGAAGCCCGGCGCGGGCCCGCCGACGCTGATCAGCACGCCGTCGAAGCGGCCGAAGTGCTCACGGGCCGCGCCGATCAGCGCGTCCGCGGACGCCGGGTCGGCGTTGTCGGCGGCGACGCCCACCGCCCGCTCGCCGAGCTCGGCGGCGGCCTCCGCGACGGTCTTCTCGTCCCGGCCGGTGATCACGACCTTCGCGCCGTCCGCGACCAGCTCGCGGGCGGTGGCGTTGCCGAGGCCACGGGTGGCGCCGGTGACTACGTACACACGGTCCTTCAGTCCAAGATCCATGGCCCTATACTCCCGCGTCCCCGCCGTAGAGCGTGAGGGCGGTATTGACCAGCCCGATGTGGCTGAATGCCTGCGGGAAGTTGCCCAGCTGCAGACCCGACACGGGGTCGAGCTCCTCGGAGAGCAGTCCCACGTCGTTGCGGAGCGCGAGGAGCCGGTCGAACAGCTCGCGCGCCTCCTTCGTGCGGCCCGTCATGTGCAGGGCGTCCGCCAGCCAGAACGAGCAGACCAGGAAGACGCCCTCCTGGCCGGGCAGCCCGTCGATGTCCGTCTGGTCGGCGGTGTAGCGGCGCAGGAATCCGTCGTTGCCGAGCTCGGCGTGGACCGCGTCGATGGTGCCGATGACGCGCGGGTCGTCGGGCGGCAGGAAGCCCACGCGCGGGATGAGCAGCAGCGAGGCGTCCAGTTCGGCCGAGCCGTAGGACTGGGTGAAGGTGTTGCGGTCGGCGTCGTAGCCGCGCTCGCAGACCTCGCGGTGCACCTCGTCCCGGAGCCGGCGCCAGCGGTCGACGTCGCCGCGCAGCTTCGGGTTCTGCTCCAGGGCGCGCACCGTGCGGTCGGCGGCGACCCACACCATCACCTTGGAGTACACGAAGTGGCGCCGGGGCCCGCGCACCTCCCACAGGCCCTGGTCCGGCTCCCGCCACTTCTCGTGCAGGAATTCGAGCAGGGAGAGCTGGAGGTGCCAGGCGTGCGGCGGCGTGTCGAGGCCGTAACCGTCGGCGAGGGCGAGCGAGTCGACGACCTCGCCGTACACGTCGAGCTGCAGCTGTTTGACGGCCTCGTTGCCGATGCGCACCGGGGCGGACCGCGCGTAACCGGGCAGCCAGGGCAGCTCGAACTCGGGCAGCCGCCGCTCCCCGGAGAGGCCGTAGACGATCTGCAGGTCGGCCGGGTCGCCGGCGACCGCGCGCAGCAGCCAGTCGCGCCACGCCTCGGCCTCCTCGGAGAAGCCGGCCGCGAGCAGCGCGCCCAGGGTGAGGGTGGAGTCGCGCAGCCAGCAGTAGCGGTAGTCCCAGTTGCGTACGCCGCCGGGCTCCTCGGGGAGCGAGGTGGTGGGGGCGGCCACGATGCCGCCGGTGGGGGCGTAGGTGAGGGCCTTGAGGGTGATGAGGGAGCGGATGACGGCCTCGCGGTGCGGGCCCTCGTAGTGGCAGCGTGCCGCCCAGGTCTGCCAGTCCGCCAGGCTCTCGCGCAGGGAGTCGAACGGGTCGACCAGGGCCGGGCGCGGCTCGTGCGAGGGGTGCCAGGTCAGGACGAACGCGACCTTCTCGCCCTCCTCGACGGTGAACTCGGAGTGGGTGCCGAAGTCGTGGCCCCAGGTGTGCACGGCCGGCTCGCTGCGCAGCCACACGGAGTCGGGGCCCGCCACCGCGATGCGGTGCCCGTCCCGCCGGCGCATCCACGGCATGACGGAGCCGTAGTCGAAGCGGAGCCGCAGGGTGCTGCGCACGGTGACGCGGCCCTTGAGGCCCTCGACGATGCGGATGACGTCGGGGGCGCGGTCGCGCTGCGGCATGAAGTCGGTGACGCGCACCGAGCCGTCCTCGGTCTCCCACTCCGAGTCGAGGACGAGGGAGTCGGGGCGGTAGGCGCGCCGGGTGCAGGCACCGGCGCCCTTCGGTGCGATGCGCCAGTGGCCGTTCTCCTCGTCGCCGAGCAGCGCGGCGAAACAGGCGGCCGAGTCGAACCGGGGCAGGCAGAGCCAGTCCAGGGAGCCGTCCCTGCCGATCAGGGCGGCGGTCTGGTGGTCGCCGATGAGCGCGTAATCCTCGATGGGGTGATGCACGGGAAACGGCTTCCCGGGAAGGGGCCCGGCCAATCCGGGGGCGGGCCCGTGCCGTTCGCGGGCGCGGTGCTCAGGCGTGCGCCGGCACGCTCTCCTCGGCGGGGGCCTGCGCCGCCGCCGCGCGGTCGCGCTTCTCCCTGCGGACCAGGATGACCCAGCCGATCGGCACGCCCGAGGCGAACAGCCACCACTGGACCGCGTACGCCATGTGCGGTCCGATGCCGCTGTGGTCGGGCTCGGCGATGAGCTGGGGGGAGCCGTCCTTCGGCTCGGGCGAGGTCTGCTCGACGTAGCCGCCGAGGACCTGCTTGCCGAGGCTGTCGGCCTGCTGGCCACTGCTGATCAGCATGATCTGACGGTCCGGCAGGCCGCGGACGTTCTTGATGCCACTGGCCGCGGAGGTCTCGTCGGCCTTCAGGCGGCCGGTGACGGTGACCTCGCCCCGGGGCGGGGCAGGGATCTCGGGGAAGGCCGTCTGCGGGCCGTCGGCCGGGACCCAGCCGCGGTTGACGAGCAGGACCTTGCCGTCGTCCAGGACGAACGGGGTGAGGACGTGGAAGCCGACCTCGTCGTCGGAGTTGGTGCGGCGCCGCACGACGACCTCGTGCTTCGAGTCGTACGTCCCCTTGGCGCTCACCCTGCGGTACAGGTCCGCGTCGGGCACCTCGTGGCCCGGCGAGGTGATCTTCTCGGCCGGTACCGGGTCGGCGGCCAGCGCTTCGGTGACCCGCTGGTTCTGCGCGACGCGGTGCTCGTGACGGTGCAGCTGCCAGAAACCCAGCTCGACCATCACGGGGATGAGAACGAGGGCGATGAGGGTGAGGATCACCCACTGCCGGGACAACAGGAAGCGGTACACGCCTCGACGGTACCCCGGCGGGGTCCGGCTCTCGTCGGGTGGGTCCCGACGAGGGCCGGAGCGCCGTGATCACACTCGGTCGACGATGCCCACCCGCCCCTCCGCGCGCGAGCAGTGGGCGCCGCAGTACCAGTGGCCCTCCACCTCGACGCCCTGGCCGATGATGCGGCACCGGCAGTGCTCGCAGATGGGCGCCATGCGGTGGATGGCGCAGGAGAAGCTGTCGAAGACGTGCACCGCACCTTGTGCGTGCACCTCGAAGGACATGCTGTAGTCGTTTCCGCAGACCTCGCAACGTGCCATGGGCCACAGGGTGAGACGCCGCGGCGGTGCGGCGCGAGCGGTCGGCGGGCGAGTCGTGCGGCAATCACCCGTCTGACGGCGGGAACACCGGGGGCCTACGTCTCCGTGGCGGGCGCCACGTCCTGGAGCAGCTGGCCGAAGGCGGCCTCGTCGATCACCGGCGTGCCGAAGGAGCGCGCCTTGACGGTCTTGGAGGTGCCGGACTCCGGGTCGTTCGTGACCAGCAGGCTGGTGAGGCGGGACACACTCGTCGCGATGTGCAGCCCGGCGTCCACCGCCCGGTCCTCCAGGAGTTCGCGCTCCACGGAGGTGTCCCCGGAGAACGCCACCCGCATGCCCTGCTTGAGCGGTTTGCCCGGTTCGTAACGCCCCGGGTTCGGGTACGGGCACGGCGGCCGCTTCCGCGAGGGGCGCCAACTCCCGGGCCGGTACGAGGAGACGGGCGCCGGCCCGGTCGCCTGGCGGACCACGCGGGCCGCGCCGTCGGACCACTCGGTGAGCGGCCGGCACTCCAGGAGCGGCAGCCGGACGTTGCCCCCGGCCGCCGCGAGCAGGCTGGGCCGGAACGCCTCGGCGAGCACCCGCGCGTCGTCCAGGGCGTTGTGGGCCTGGCGCTGCTCCACGCCGAAGTGCGCGGCCAGCGACTCCAGCTTGTGGTTGGGCAGCGGGAGCGCGAGCTCCTTGGAGAGCGCGATGGTGCACAGCCGCTGGCGGACCGGGGCGGTGCGCTGCGCGCGTGCGTACTCCCTGGCGATCATCGACCAGTCGAAGACGGCGTTGTGCGCGACGAGGACGCGGCCGTCGAGGCGGCTCGCGAACTCTTCGGCGACGTCCGAGAAGAGCGGCGCGTCGGCGAGCAGCTCACTGGTGAGGCCGTGGATCCAGACCGGGCCGGGGTCGCGCTGCGGATTGACCAGCGTGTACCAGTGGTCCTCGATCTCGCCCCGGGCGTCCACCCGGTAGACGGCGGCCGACACTATGCGGTCGTCGCGGGCCAGGCCGGTGGTCTCCACGTCGACGACCGCGTACCCCGTTGGGTACGCGGCCGGCCAGGGGGCTGCGGACGCTGCGGTCGTGCGGTCTTCGAGCATGGTCCATGAGGATACGGGCCACGACCGACAGTCAGGCCGCCGGTCCGAGCAGTCCCGCCACCAGAGCCCTGACCGAGGTGTCGAACAGCGCCTCCGGATCGAGCGGTCCGGCCAGCGCGCGGGCGAGCGCGCCGTCCTCCTCCGCGGTCCGCGCGGTCCACAACTCCTCCTCGCCGAGGTGCTGCTCCGGGGCGCGTTCGCGGTTGCGCTCGACCAGGACGTGGCCGACGACGTGGACCTGGACGGCGCGCACGGCCTCGGCGGCGGGGGCGCCGCGCAGCCCCGCCCGGTGCACCTCGTGCACGAGGGTCCGCTGGGCGGGCAGGAACATCCTTTCGGTGAGGCCCCGTTCGTGGACCATCGCGACCAGGTGCGGATGGTCCAGGAGCTGGTGGCGCAGGGCGCGGGCCACCGAGGCGACCCGCTCTGCCGGGGTGCGGCCGGTGGCGCGGATCTCGCCGAGGTCGGCGAGGGTGCGCTCGACCAGGGCGTCCAGGAGCGACTCGCGGTTGCCGACGTGCCAGTAGATCGAGGTGACGGCGGCGCCGAGCTCGGCGGCGAGCGCCCGCATCGTGAGGGCCTGCGGGCCGTGCCGCTTGACCAGGCGCGCGGCGGTGCCGAGGACCTGCTCGCGGTCCAGGTGCGCGCGCGGGCCCCGCGCTTCGACGCGCTCTGTCTCTTTACCCTTCACGGCTCCTGTTGTAACTGTGTTACAGAACCGCCGCAAGTCCCGGCCGCGGACCCGATTCCGCGCTGACGAAGGGTGGTACGACATGGCACGCGTTCGCTACGGTGCGCGCGACGAGGCGGAGATCGCCGCCGCGCGCACCGCGAGCTCCAAGCTCCCCGACATCTGGTCGACGGGGGTGGTCGCCGTCTGGGAGAGCGATCCGGACGCCGTCGCGGCGGTCCTGCCGCCGCCGCTGAAACCCTCCGGGCGCCCCCTGGTGCGGGTGAACATCAGCAAGGTCGACCTGCCCGGCTACCCGCTGGGCGCGGGCTCGGTCGCCGTCGCCGCCGAGCACGGCGGGGTGGCGGGCTGGTATCCGCTGGTGATGCCGATGACCCACGAGCGGGCCCTGATCGGCGGGCGCGAGGTGTTCGGGGAGCCGAAGAAGCTCGGCGAGGTGGCGGTCGAGCGGGACGGCCTGGTGGTCCGGGCCCGCCTCGCCCGGCACGGCATCGCGTTCGTGGAGGTGCGCGGCGCGGTCAGCGGTGAGCTGCCCCTGCCGGAGCCGACGCGGAAGACCGACTTCTACTTCAAGTTCCTGCCCGCCGTGGACGGTTCGGGCTTCGACGCGGACCCGGTGCTCGTGCACTGCGTGCGCAACGAGAAGGTGCGCAGGCTGGAGGCGGTCACCGGGGACGTCGTGCTGCGCGAGTCGATGTACGACCCGGTGGCCGACCTGCCGGTGCGGACCCTCGTCGAGATCACCCTCGGCGAGAAGACCTCCGACCAGCAGGGCCGCGTCGTGGAGCGGGTCAGCGCGCAGGCCCTGCTGCCCTACATCCACCAGCGCTACGACGACCCCGCCCAGATCCTCGACGGGCCGCCCGAGGGGAGCGTCTGAGATGGAGCTGCGCGCGGGACAGGTCGCCGTCGTCACCGGGGCGGCGAGCGGCGTCGGACTCGCCCTGGCGCGGCGGTTCGCGGCCGACGGCCTGAAGGTGGTCCTCGCCGACGTCGAGGAGAGCGCCCTGGAGAAGGCGGCAGCCTCGCTGCGGGAGGACGGGGCGAGCGTGCACGCGCGCGTGGTCGACGTCGGCGCGCGCGAGCAGGTCGTCGCCCTCGCCGACGCGGCGTACGACACGTTCGGCGCCGTCCACGTGCTGTGCAACAACGCGGGCGTCGGCTCGGGCGCCGAGGGCCGCATGTGGCAGCACGAGCCGAACGACTGGAAGTGGGCCTTCGAGGTCAACGTGTGGGGCGTCTTCCACGGCATCCAGGCCTTCGTGCCCCGGATGATCGCGGGCGGCGAGCCGGGCCACGTCGTCAACACCTCCTCCGCCGACGGGGGCATCGCCCCGCTGCCCACCGCCTCCGTGTACGCGGTCACCAAGGCGGCCGTGGTGACGATGACCGAATCGCTGTACGCCCACCTCAAGGCGGAGCAGGCGCGCGTGGGCGCCTCCGTGCTCTTCCCCGGCCCGCACATGCTCCGCACCGGCCTGTGGGAGTCGCACCGCAACCGGCCCGAGCGGTACGCCAAGACCCGCCCCCGCAAGAGCCCCTACCGCAGCCTCGACCAGTGGGAGACGGCGATGAAGGAGGCGGGCCAGGAGGTGGAGTTCACCCCCGTCGAAGAGGTCGCGGACTTCGCCGCCGAGGGCATCCGGGCCGGCCGGTTCTGGCTGCTCCCTGCGAGCGAGCACAGCGACGCGCAGATCAGGGCGCGCTCGCGGTCGATGCTGGAGCGGGCCGACCCGGCCTATCTGGAGAGCTTCATCCTGGACTGAAGGGAGCGCCACCGATGAGCGAAAGCGACCGGGCCCCGGCGAGCGGCCGGGACCCGTATCTGATCATCTCCTCCGACTGCCACGCCGGGCTCCCCACCGAGGAGTACCGGCCCTACCTCGACAGCCGTTTCCACCGGGACTTCGACACCTTCCTCGGTGAGCGGGACGCCCGCCGCGAGGAGGCCACCCGGCTCGGCATCCGCAACGACGCCTTCGCCGCCAAGTGGTTCCAGGACAACGAGGAGGGGCTGCGCGGCGGCTGGGACAGCGCGCAGCGCCTCAAGGAGCTGGACGGCGACGGCGTGGCCGCCGAGGTCGTCTTCCCCGACGCGGACGCCGTCGACAGCCGGACCGCCGCGCCCTTCGGTGTGGGCCTCGGACTCTCCGGCGACCAGGACCCCGAGCTCGGCATGGCGGGCGCGCAGGCGCACAACCGCTGGCTCGCCGACTTCGTCTCCGAACACCCCGAACGGCACTGCGGCGTCGCCCTGCTGCCGGTCACCGGCGAGGTCGACCGGGTCGTCGCCGAGGTGCACCGCGCCAAGGATTCGGGGCTCGGCGCCCTGATGATCCCCTCCATGTGGGTCGACAAGGCGCCCTACCACGACCGGCGTTACGACCCCGTGTGGGCCGCGGCCGCCGAGTGCGCGATGCCGCTGGTCACCCACTCCGGCGCGGCGCCCCGCCACGAGTACGGCGACCACCTCGGCATCTACGTCTCCGAAGTGACCTGGTGGCCCGCCAGGCCGCTGTGGTTCATGCTCTGGTCCGGCGTCTTCGAACGCCACCCCGGCCTCAAGTTCGGTGTGGCGGAGTCGGGGTGCTGGTGGCTGCCGAACCTCCTGTGGTTCATGGACCGCCTCTACCTGGGCGCGCACGGCGGCAAGAAGCTCTCCCCGTTCGCGGAGCTCAAGCGGCCGCCGCACGAGTACCTGGACCGCCAGCTCTTCGTCTGCGCCACCAACACCAAGCGCCGCGAGCTCGCCCAGCGCTACGAGATCGGCGTCGACAACCTCCTCTGGGGCAGCGACTTCCCGCACCCCGAGGGCACCTGGCCCGACACGCGCGCGTGGCTGCGGAAGACCTTCCACGACATCCCGGTGACGGAGAGCCGCCGCATGCTCGGGCTCGCCGCCGCCGAGGTCTTCGGCTTCGACACCCGCGAACTCGCGCCGCTCGCCCGCCGCATCGGCCCGACCCCCGACGAACTCGGCCAGGACGCCGACCAGTCGGCCGTCGAAGCGTCCTGGGCGCGCTCGCGCGAGGTGGGCCGGCACTGGCTGACCGACCACGACTTCCCGGTACTGGGGGCGGACGCATGAGCGCACAGCACGGCGGCGAGGACCGCTACACCGTCATCTCCGCCGACTGCCACGCCGGCGCCGATCTCCTGGACTACCGGCCCTACCTTGAGTCGCGCCACCACGACGCGTTCGACGCGTGGGCGGCCACCTACGTCAATCCGTACGAGGACCTCCTCGCGGACACCGCCGACCGCAACTGGAACTCCGAGCGGCGCGTCGCCGAGCTGGAGGCGGACGGCATCGTCGCCGAAGTCGTTTTCCCCAACACCATCCCGCCGTTCTTCCCCTCCGCGTCCCTGATGGCACCGGCCCCGACCCGCGAGGAGTTCGAGCAGCGGTGGGCGGGCCTGCGCGCCCACAACCGGTGGCTCGCGGAGTTCTGCGCCGCCGCGCCGGGCCGCCGCGCGGGCGTCTTCCAGATCCTCCTCAACGACGTCGACCGGGCCGTGGCGGAGATCCACCGCTCGGTGGAGGCGGGCCTGACGGGCGGCCTGATGCTGCCCGGCACCCCGCCCGGTTCTGGCCTGCCCGAGCTCCACTCCGAGGCGTACGACCCGATCTGGGCGGCCTGCGCCGACCTGGGCGTGCCGGTCAACCACCACGCCGGGTCGGCCTCGCCGCCGCTGGGCGAGGAGCCGGCCGCCCGCGCGGTGTTCATGGTCGAGACGACGTGGTTCTCGCACCGGGCGCTGTGGCACCTCGTCTTCGGCGGCGCCTTCCGCCGCCACCCCGGGCTCCGCCTCGTCCTCACCGAACAGGGCTCGGGGTGGGTGCCCGGCGTCCTCGACATGCTGGACTACTACCACGGGCGGCTCGTCGCGGCGGCCCGGAAGGCGGGCGGCCCGGACACGGCCGAGGCCAAGTTCGGCGCGGGCCTCGCCGACGCGATGGGCAAGGGCCCCTCCGAGGTGTGGCGCGACAACTGCTTCGTGGGCGCCAGCTTCATGCGCCCCCACGAGGCGGCCCAGCGCGAGCGGATCGGCCTCGACAAGATCATGTGGGGCAGTGACTACCCGCACGACGAGGGCACCTACCCCTACTCGCGCGAGGGCCTGCGCATCGCCTACGCGGGCCTGCCCAGGGACGAGATCGCGGCGATGGTCGGCGGCAACGCGGCCCGCGTCTACGGCTTCGACCTGGAGCGGCTGGGGAAGATCGCCGACCGGGTGGGACCCACGGTCGCCGAACTGGACGAACCCCTCAAGGAGCCGCCCGCCGACGCGACGAGCCCCGTGTTCGCCTCGGGAGCCTCGGTGCGCGTCTGGTGAGGAGGTGAGGGCCCCGAGGGGAGGCCCGGGGTGGCGCCGGAACCGGGACCTTCCCGGCCCCGGGTGCCACCCCGCGCCGTTGTGGGATCCTGACCCGCGTCGAGCTCGGTTCAACGGGAGGCACGGGCCATGGGGGAGAGCAAACGCGCACTGGTCATCGCCGTCCCCAGGTACGAACTGGAGGAGGAGTTCCCGGACTTGACCCCGGCCGTGCACCGCGACGCGGAGCTCCTCCAGGAGGCCCTGCACTCCTCCGGCTACAGCGTCGAGGTCCTCGGCCTCGCGCCCGACCGGCCCGCCCAGCGCTCCCGCATCCGCAGCGCGGTCAGCCGGATCTGCTGCACCGCGCCGGAGGACGCCACCGTCCTCGTCCACTTCACCGGACACGGCCTCTCCCTCTCGGGCGCCGACCATCTCGTGCCCGCCGACGCCCAGTTGAGCTGGGCCGCCGACCCGCCCGAGGTGGCCGTCGACAGCCTCATCGACCTCGATCTGACCTCGCTGCTCCAGGGCTGCCGGGCGGGCACGGTGCTCCTCACCCTCGACGCCTGCCGCGACCCCGCGGGCCCGGCGGGCGGCGGCTCGCACGGCGGCCCCGCGACCAACTTCCCCTCCTGGCGCGACCGCGTCGCCGTCCTCTTCGGCTGCGGACCCGGCCAGACCTGCGGCTCCGACGACGAAGAGGGCAGCCACTTCACGCGGGCGCTCGCCGAGGCCCTGCACGCCGACACCTCGCCGCGCACCGTGGCCGAGGTCATCACGTACACCACGACGCGCACCGCCGAACTGGCCCGCGCCGCCCGGCACGAACAGACCCCCACCCCGCACTACGCGCCGACCGGCCCCGACGCCATCGCCCCGGTGCCGCTCTGCTCGGGCCGCACCCTCCAGGAGTCGTGGACCACGGCGGTGCGCGACCCCGAGCTGTGGACGGCCGTCCGCTGCGACGACGTGCGCCGCACCCGGCTCCAGGAGGCCCTCGTGCGGCTCACCCGGGAGTGCGCGCGGTGGTACGCCGCCTCGATGGCCGGGGTGTCCGACCCCTGGGCCGACGACGACTACCCGGTGCGGGTCCTCACCCGAGGCCTCGGCCCCCTGCTCGCCCCCTCGCAGACGCAGGGCGGGCCGCTGCTCGACGCGGGCGAGTTCGCCGTGCTCGCGGCGGCCCCGTTCGTCCGTGAGGCACTGCACGCCCTCGGGGTGAAGGCCGCGGTCGAGGCCGGGGCCTTCCACCTCGATCCGACGGGAGCGGACGCGGCGGCCCGCACGGAGCGGGTGGACCTGGAGCACACCTTCGCCGCCCACGCCCTGATCTGGCGCAAGGGCCGTGAACTCGCTGCCCGCGGCCGGACCGAGGAGGCCAGGGCCGTCGCCGCCTGGCTCATGCACCGGCACGTGCGCGGCAGGGAGGAGCTCTGGGACGAGGCCTACGCCGCCCAGCTCCTCGCCCCGCTCGCCACCGCGCTCATCGGCGACGAGGCCTCCGCCCGCAGGGTGGAGGAGCTCACCGACGAACTCGTCCGCGTTTGCCGCCAGACCGGGGTCGTCCCCACCCCCTCGTACGCCGAAGAACGCGAGCCGCCCTTCCGCCTCGGCGAACTCGTGCGCGCGGGCACCCCGGGCGCACGCGAGGTGACCGAGAGCTGGCGCCCCCGCGAGCTGTCCTGGCTGATCGCCGTCGCCGGGCTGCTCGGCGGCGACCTCAGAGAGCTGCCCGGCGTCCTCGTCGACAACATCGGCGTCGCCGACGGACTCGTGCCCCGCCAAGCCGTCGAGAGCGTACGGGAGTTGCGCTGGGTCAGGGACCGCTACGCCCGCACCATCGACCTCGACCTCCCGTGCCCGCACCCCGCGGTGCACGCCGGTCTGGAGGCGCTCACCGGCTGGACGGACGACGCGGTGCTGCACATCGGGCAGCAGGTGGGCCCGGCCGGGCCCGACGGGCTTCTCGCGCATCTGCCCGAGCGGGTCACCTGCGCCCGGCTGCGCCCCCAGTACGACCCCGGCACCAAGGGCGACGCCTACGGCGTGCCGCTCATGCGCTTCGGTCTCGCCGAGGACGAGATGCGCGAACTCCTCATGGGCACCCAGCTGTACGGCGACCGCAACCTCGCCCTGCGCGAGCTGTACCAGAACGCGCTGGACGCCTGCCGCTACCGGCAGGCCCGGCTGCGCTACGGCAAGGCCGGCCGGTCCATCCCGTACAGCTGGCAGGGCGAGATCGTCTTCCGGCAGGGGACGGACGACGAGGGCCGCTCCTATGTGGAGTGCGAGGACAACGGCGTCGGGATGGGGCGCGACACCCTGCGCGGCACGTTCTCCCGCGCGGGACGCCGCTTCGAGCAGTCCCGCGAGTACCGCAGGGAGCAGGCCCGCTGGCGCCGGGTCGACGACGACCTGCGGATCTACCCCAACAGCCGTTTCGGCGTCGGGGTGTTCAGCTACTTCATGCTGGCCGACGAGATCAGCATCTCCACGCGGGCCACGGACCGGTACGGGCGCGCGGAGTCGGGGCGCGGGCTGCGGGTGGACATCGCCTCCAGCGGCAGCCTGTTCCGCATCGGCGAGCGCGACGAGTCCCAGCCGGGCGGCGGCACCTGCGTGCGCCTGTACGTCCAGGGCGAACCGGTCGACGTGGCGCGGGAGCTCGGGGCGCTGGTCTGGCGCTCGGACTTCCGGATGCGGGTGGAGCGGGACGGGGAGACGGTACGGGAGTGGGAGCCCGACACCCTCTACTACGAGGGCGACGCCTCGCGGGCCACCCGGGCGTCCCGGGATCTGTGGTGGGTGCCGGGCAAGGGGCGACTCCTCGCGGACGGGGTGCTGGTCGCCGACTCCGCGGCCGAACCGGAGTACGGGGCCACCGAACGGGAGTCGTCGTTCGGGGCGTCGCTGCCCAAGTGGACGGCGGGCGCCGAGGAGGGTCCGACGAGCGGCCGGCCGCGGGGCTTTCCCTTCGGCTGTGTGATGGACCTGCGGGAGGCGCACGCGCCCGACATCAGCACCAGCAGGACCCGGGTGTTCTCCTACGACCAGGCCTGGGTCGCGCGCCAGATCATGGACGCGTGCGCCGAGTTCGAACCGCCCGAGTGGTTCAGCCTGGAGTGGCTCTGGGACTTCGCCCCCTGGCTGCCCGAGGGCGCGAACCGGCTGACGGAGCGGCTGCTGGCCGCGGACGCCGCCGTCTCCAGCAGCCTGACCTGGGACCGGGCCGCGGTCGTCCCGTTCCGGCGGGTCGGGTACTTCCCCGGCGACCCGGGCCTCGCCTGGGAGCGCGACAAGTACGGCACCAGCACCTTCTCGATGGTGCGGGACTCCTACCGGGCCTGGCGGTCGGCCGTCCTGCGGGACGTCTGGATCAGGCGGGCGGAGCGGGGGCGCGACCTCCCCGTACCGGACTCCATCGAGGGCTATCCGGCCCCGCAGGCGTGGGAGTCCCGCGTCGCCACCCCCGGGACGAGCATGCAGGACTTCCTGCTGCGGGCCGCGCTGCCCCCGGCGGGCGAGCCGTGCACCGTCGGCGAGCTCCTGCGCCGGGTCCGCCGCCACGCGATCACCGGCGTGGACGTACCGGAGGTACCCGACCTGGACGTGGCGCACGCCATGGAGCTGGACGCGCTCGACCGGCGGCTGCTGCTGGGCGAGGACGTGTACGACGGGCTGCTGACGCACTGGCTGCCCGGCCGGGACGGCCGGGTCTCCCTGCTCTGGTGGCTCAGGTCCTACGCCCTGAAGGCGGGCGTGCCGGTGGGCGAGGCACTGGAGCGGGCGCGGAGGTTCGCGGCGGTCGGCGTGCGGGTCGAGGCGCCGCCGGCGCCGCACGCCGACCCGCCCGACGACGTCGCGACCGCCGCCGAGCTCGACGCGCTGTCCTGGCACCCGGTGCCGGCCGGGCCCGAGGGGAGAGGAGTGGTGGGGGCGCGGCCGACCGAGGAGGAGTACCGGCGGGTCCTGCGCCGGCATGCCTGGTGGGGGCTGCCCGACCTGCCCGCGGTCGCGGGCAGGCCCCAGGTGGAGACGAGGCCGTTCGGGCCGGGTCCGGGCGATCAGCTGTGGGAGGAGTACACCCGGCTCCTCAGCCACCCCACCTACGACTCGGACGTCTCGGTCGTACAACTGGCGGTCGCCTCAGGTGAGTTGGGGCTGACCTTCGCCGAGGTGGCCGAGCACTTCGCTCCGGTCGTCGAGGGCCGCCGCCTGCGGGTGCCCGACCTGGGGGAACTCGCCGGGCACGTCTCCAGCCGGCTGGAGTGCGAGCTGCTGCGGGGGCAGGACAGGCCGTTCTGGAGCCGCGGCAACGGCGACACCCCCGCGCGGCTGCTGGACACGGCCCGCGCGGTGACGACGGTCCAGGCCGACGCCGATCGGGTCAGGGCGACGCTGGCGTGGCTGGCGGCACGGGGCCTGGTGCACGCGTCGGCCCCGGCCCTCGTCGACAGCTGGCGGAACCTGTCCCGCACCGATCTGCAGCTGCTGCCCGACGAGGCCTCCCGGTTCGCCGTGCTCGACCGCGCGGACAAGAGCGTGTTCACGACGGACATCGAGCAGCGGCGGTTCGACGCCCCGTACGCGCTGCTGGCCGCGGCCACGGCCCGGGTGCCGCTGGGCACGGCCTTCGACCGGCTCGCCGAACTCGGCCCGCTGACCGGCCACGAGGTGTCCCTGGGCGAGCCGCTCCCGCCCGCCCTCGCCGGGGTGCGCCCCTCGCGGCGGGACGTGCTGGCCTGCTGTCTGATGGGGGAGGACGGCGTGGTGTGGCAGGCGGTACCCCGGGTGAGCCGCCTGATCCACCACGCGCGGGACCAGGGCGACACCCTCGGCCAGAGCCTGGACGCCCTGAGCCGTTACGCGCCCCTCGGTGCCCCCTGGCAGGAGGTCGAGGACGGCGACCCGGCCTGGCGCGACCACCGGCCCACCCCGCACGACACCGCCCTGTTCGAGCCCGACCTGGTCGGCGACCGGCCCGTCACCCCGCTCGACCTCGTCCGGGTGGCCGGCCGCTTCGGCTGGCCGCTGGACCGGGCCTGGGACCGGCTCGCCCTGTATCGCCCCTTCGGCGTCGAACTGACCATGGACCGGCCGGAGTCGGACACCGTGCCGGCCTGGGAGGACCTGGTCCTGCTCACCGAGCGGTACACCGGCCGCGCACCCGCGCTCACCGGGCAGGTGACCGCCGAACGCGTCGCCGTCGTGGCGCGCGAGGTGGACAGGACCACCCGGTGGGTGGGCGACCGACTGGCGCTGTACGCTCCGCTGTTCGGCCTGACCCCGCCCGCGCACTGCCCGGCACAGCCCGCGCCGACCCCGGAGGCGGCGCCCTACCGGCCCGGAGCCGTCCTCCCCGGCCCCGGCCCCGGCCCTTCCCGTGCCGGTGCTCTCGACGCCGACCGCTCGAACGACGGAGAACGAACGCCCCATGCCCGCACATGATCCGACCCCCTTCCAGGAGTCCGAAGTCCGGCCCGCCGCCCCCTTCACCGTGGAGCGCTCCGCGGACGGCCGGTGGTACACCGTGACCGGCGACTGCCCGGCCTGCCGGGGCCGCACGGTCTTCCGGGTCGCCTACGGGATGCTGGGCCCCGCCAAGGCACGCGGCCGCCGCACCCGGCCCGAGCCGCTCACCGGCCCGATCCCCGTCATCTGCCAGTGCGGCTACCCGCATCCGGAGCGCCCGCCGGAGTCGCCCGACTCCGGGTGCGGCGCCTTCTGGGACGTACCGGTGCCGCCACCGGGGACGGGCGGGCCCACGCCGTGACCGACCTCGCCAAGAAGCGGTTCGCGCAGCTCGGCCAGCAGCTCCAGACCGACCAGCTCGGCGCCGTGCGGCGGCAGGCGGAGGGCTGGCGCAACGGCCTCGCCGGGCTCACCGGTCTGGTCGGCGCCGTCTTCGTGCTCAAGGGGCGCGAGAGCGTCGCGGGGATGCCCGACGTCTGGCGGTGGACCACGGCGGGGCTGCTCGTCGGCGCCTTCGCCCTGCTCCTCTCCGGCGCGCTGCAGGCGGTGCGGGCCGCGCACGGCCAGGTGGGGCAGCAGGTCTGGCTCAGCGGCGACCGGCTCTTCGCCGCCGTGCTCGACGAGGTCGAACGGACCCAGGACGCCCTGGCCTCGGCGCGCCGGCGCTCGGTCGTGGGCCTGTGCGCGATCGTCGCCGCCTTGGCCGTCAGCTGGGTCGTGCCGGTCGGCGCGGAGGACGGGAGCGGCGGGGAGAAGGGTGCGGGTGAGAAGGGGGCGGGCGGGGCCGCCGCCGCGCCGGTGCTGGTGACGTCCACGAAGGGCACGTACTGCGGGGAGTTGGTGGTGAGCGACGGGCGGGGCGTGACGATCCGGATGGCCGGACGGACGGCCGACGGTGGCGGCGGGAAGGGGCGCCCGGAACGCCGGCTGATCCCCGCGGCCGAGGTCACGTCGGTGGCCCCCGCGCGGCGCTGCTGAGCGCGCCGGACGGCGTGCCCGTGCCGGGCGGGCCGGCCCGTGGTGAGACCCTCCCCGGATGAGCGAGCGGATGAGTGGTCGGGTGCCGGACAGCGAACCCCCGCGCGGTGAGCGGCCGCACGAGGAGACCCCGGACGGGCCCCCGCCGGAAGGGAGCCGCGGCGAAACGGCCGCCGACGTGCCCGGCGCCACGCACGGCGAGGCGCACGGCGGCGCGCTCGCGTCCCGGCTCAACTGGCTGCGGGCCGCCGTCCTCGGGGCCAACGACGGCATCGTCTCCACCGCGGGCCTGGTCGTCGGTGTCGCGGGCGCCACGGACGACCGCGGCGTCCTGCTCACGGCGGGCCTCGCCGGGCTGCTCGCCGGGTCCATGTCGATGGCCGCCGGCGAGTACGTGTCCGTCTCCACCCAGCGCGACTCGGAGAAGGCCGCCCTCGCCATGGAGAGACGCGAGCTGCGCGAACAGCCCGAGGCCGAACTGGCCGAGCTGGCCGGGATGCTGGAGGAGCGGGGGCTCAGCCGCGAGGTGGCCCGCGAGGCCGCCGAGCAGCTCACCGAGCGGGACGCCCTGCGCGCCCACGCGCGCGTGGAGCTCGGTATCGACCCGGACGAGCTGACCAACCCCTGGCACGCCGCCTGGGCCAGCTTCGTCGCGTTCACCGTGGGCGCGCTGCTGCCGCTCCTCGCGATCGTGCTGCCGCCCACCGCCGCGCGGCTCGGCGTGACCGTCGGCTCCGTCCTCGCCGCGCTCGCCCTCACCGGCTGGAGCAGTGCCCGCCTGGGTGCGGCGCGGGCGCGGCCCGCCGTGCTGCGGAACGTGGCGGGCGGCGCCCTCGCGATGGCGGTGACGTACGGGGCCGGGGCGCTGCTGGGGGCGGCCGGCGTGTGACGCCGGACGGGAGGTCCGGTTCCGGCGTCCCGGGCCGGTCTTTGGCGAGGATCACCAACAACCGCTCCCGTACCGTCGGTAATACTTGTCGGTAACAACCCCTAGTCGTGAGCGAAGAGCCGTTCTACGGTGCACGCATGTCCCCGAACCTGCCCGATGTCGTGCTGTGGTCCATCCCCGCCTTCGTGCTGCTCACGGTCGTCGAGATCGTGAGCCACCGGATCCATCCCGACGACGACGCCGCCGGGTACGAGGCCAAGGACGCCGCCACCAGCGTCGGCATGGGGCTCGGCAGTCTCGTCTTCGACTTCCTGTGGAAGATCCCGATCGTCGCGATCTACTCGGGCGTCTACGCGCTGACCCCGCTGCGCGTGCCCGTCCTGTGGTGGACGGTCCCGCTGATGCTCCTCGCCCAGGACTTCTTCTACTACTGGTCGCACCGGGGCCACCACGTCATCCGCATCCTGTGGGCCTGCCACGTGGTGCACCACTCCAGCCGCAAGTTCAACCTCACGACGGCGCTGCGCCAGCCCTGGACGAGCCTCACGGTGTGGCCGTTCTACCTGCCGCTCATCGCCTGCGGTGTGCACCCCGCGGCGCTCGCGTTCTGCTCGTCGGCCAACCTCGTCTACCAGTTCTGGATCCACACCGAGCGGATCGGCAAGCTGCCCCGCCCCTTCGAGTTCGTCTTCAACACGCCCTCCCACCACCGCGTGCACCACGCGTCCCAGGGTGGCTACCTGGACCGCAACTTCGGTGGCATCCTCATCATCTGGGACCGCCTCTTCGGCTCCTGGGTCGCCGAGACCGACCGCCCCGTCTACGGCCTGACCAAGAACATCGCCACGTACAACCCGCTGCGCGTGGCGACCCACGAGTACGCGGCCATCGCCAAGGACCTCAAGGCGGCGGCCAGTTGGCGCGAGCGCGCCGGGCGGGTCTTCGGCGGCCCTGGCTGGCAGCCGAAGACCTCCACCGGGACGGCTGCCCCCGGGACCGCCGCCCCGGCCTCCTCGCCCGCCTCGCAGGCGACCGCGCCCCCGCCCGCCGTACCCGCCCCCGACGCCACGGTCCCGGAGCACGCGGCGTGACGCGCGCTCCCGCGCCGAGGCTCCTCCTCGGCGCCTTCGGCGTGCTCGCGCTCGGCGACCTCCTCGCGCTCCTCGCGGACTTCGGCCCCGGCCACGCCGTGTGCAAGCCGCTGCTCATGCCGCTCCTCGCCGGGTACGTCGCCGCGCTGGGCGGCCCCCGGCTGCTGATCGCCGCGCTCCTGTGCGGCTGGGGCGGCGACACGCTGCTGCTCTTCGACGCAGATCCCGCTTTCCTCGCCGGGATGGGGTCGTTCGCCGCCGGGCACGTCTGCTACCTCGTACTGTTTTGGCGCCACGGGAACGTCCAGCGGTACGCGACGGCCGGCGGCCGGGGCGGCTCGCCGCGGGCGCGCGGTGCGGGGCTCGTCGCCGCGTACGCCCTCGCGCTCGTGGTCACCGTGGCGCTGCTCTGGTCCGACCTGTCGGCCGACATGCGGGGCCCGGTCGCGGGCTACAGCCTGCTGCTCACCGCCATGGCCTTCGGCGCGACCACGCTCGGCGTCACCGCGGCTGCCGGCGGGGCGCTCTTCCTGCTGTCCGACACCCTCATCGCGACCGGCGTCGCCGAGTGGCCCCAGCTGCCGAGGCCCGACCTCGCCGTCATGATCACGTACATCGCGGCCCAGTACCTGCTGGTCACCGGGGTGCTCGCGGCGCCCGGAGCGCGACGGCTCCCGGGCCGGGCGTACGGTGGGAGTCAGCCCGTCGGCGCCGGTCCCTGACCCGCGCGGCCGGCACCACCCCACCGCCCCGCACCGAGGAACCACCATGCGCGCCACGACCATCCACGCCCCGTTCGACCTGCGCGTGGAGGACGTGCCCGAGCCCGTCGTGCAGCTGCCCACCGACGCCGTCGTCCGGGTGCTGCGCGCCTGCGTCTGCGGCAGCGACCTGTGGGCCTACCGCGGCGAGGCCGCCCGGCAGCCCGGCCAGCGGATCGGCCACGAGTTCCTCGGCGTCGTCGAGGACGCCGGGTCCGAGGTGGGCGGAGTGCGGCGCGGCGACCTCGTCGTCGCCCCCTTCATGTGGTCGGACGGGACGTGCGACTACTGCGCGGAGGGCCTCACCACGTCCTGCGAGCACGGCGGGTTCTGGGGCGCCGTCGGGTACGACGGCGGTCAGGGCGAGGCGGTCCGGGTGCCCTTCGCCGACGGCACCCTCGTACGGCTGCCCGCAGAGGCCGCGTCCGACGACCGCCTCCTCTCCGCCCTCCTGGCCCTCTCCGACGTCATGGGCACCGGCCACCACGCCGTGCTCGGCGCGGGCGTGCGGCCCGGCGCCACGGTCGTGGTCGTCGGGGACGGGGCGGTCGGCCTGTGCGCGGTCCTCGCGGCCCGGCGGCTCGGCGCCGAGCGGATCATCGCGCTCGGCCGGCACACCGCCCGTACGGACATCGCGCGCCGGTTCGGCGCCACCGACGTCGTCGCCGAGCGCGGCGACGCGGCGGTGGCCGCGGTGCGCGAGCTGACCCGGGGCCACGGCGCCCACGCCGTCGTCGAGGCGGTCGGCACCGAACAGTCGATGCGCACCGCCGTGGACGTCACGCGCGACGGTGGCGCGATCGGTTTCGTCGGCGTCCCGCACGGCAGCGGCACCGGCCTCGACCTGAGCGTCATGTTCAACAAGAACATCGCGCTGCGCGGCGGTGTCGCGCCCGTCCGCACCTACATCCCGGAGCTGCTGCCCGACGTCCTCGACGGCCGCATCGACCCCTCGCCCGTCTTCGACCTGACGGTCGGCCTGGAGGACGTGCCCGCCGGCTACAAGGCGATGGACGAGCGCACCGCGCTCAAGGTCCAGATCGCGCTGTAGCGCGCCGTCGCGGCGCCGGTACGGCGGAGCGGGGCGGGCTCACCAGCGGATCGGCACCGGCACCGCGGTGAGCAGCGCCGACACCACCACGACGAGGCCCAGCGCGATCACCTCCCCGCGCGCGGGGAGGTACGCCGCCGCCCGGTCCGCCGCGCGCCGCAGCCGCCGCCGGGCCAGCACCGCGAGCACCGCGACGACGGCCACGAGGAGCAGCTTGGCGAGCAGGGTGCGGCCGTAGGCCGTTTCGGTGAGCTGGCCGAGGACCGTGTGCGGGGGCATCCGGCGCAGCGTGCTGCACACCCCGGTCGCGGTGATCGCGGCCAGGAGAACGGCCGCCACGCGCGCGTAGCGCCCCAGTACCGCGACGGCCTGCTCCGGAGCGGACGTCCGCCACCGCCGAAGGACCCGCAGCACGTACAGCAGGCCGCCCGCCCACAGCGCGCCGCAGGACAGGTGCACCAGGGTGAGGCCGCTGCCGACGAGCGGGAAGTCCTCCACCGGCGGATGGGCCCGCAGCGCCTCCGCGACGATCACCGCGGACAGCGGGAGCGCGGCGCCGGACGGGCGCCGGGAGCGTGCGCACAGGGCGGCCGCGACGAAGGCGTTGACCTCGAGGAGGGCGAGCCGGCCGTCACGGGTGTCGTAGAGGCGGCCGATGTCCAGATCGGCGAGTTCCCGCGGCACGAGGTTGCCGTTCGCCACGATCGCGGCGAGCCCGAGCGCCGCGACGCACCCCGCCCACGCGGCGTACGGCGCCCAGCCGCGCGGCGCCCGGCCCAGCGGCGCCCCCGGGACCCGACGGGCCAGCCGCGTGGCGAACACCTCGCCCGACTGCACGGACAGGGCGGCGAACAGGACCGACCGCAGCAACGTGATGACGACCGTGCCGGGCGCCTCGGCCTCACCGGTGCCGCGCAGCACCGCCGACGGGCCGAGCAGCGGGATCAGCGCGGCGACGACCACGAGGACGAGGACCGCGACGGCTCGCCCGGGGGAGGGGCGACGGCGCGGGGCGCGGTGCGAGACGGGGGAGGGCGCGGGTGCGGTGACCGGTATGCCGACCGGTGCGTCACCCCCGGACTCGACGGTCGGTCGTACGGGGCTCACCACAAGATCTTCACCAGGGGGTCCGCCGACGGGCAAGTCCTGAGGGACAACCGGCGCAATACCGTCCCGAACGGACCCACGGCTTCAGGCGGAGCTTCCGGAAGCCGGACCGTTCCCTCGGCCCCACCGCGCCGGGTCGCCGCCCCAACGCCCCGGCGGGCGGGCCCAGTCGGCGGGCCCGCCGGCGAAGGCGACCGGCGGCAGGGCGTACCGGACCCGGCCGACCGGGCTGTCGACCCCGGCGAGCCACCGCGCGCCCGTCGTAGGCCCGCCGTCGGGGCGCCTCGGGGCGGAGGCGATTGCGTCATGCCGTGGCAGCGGTCCCCTCCGGGGCGGAGGCGGCCGACCACCACAGCCGGATCGACTGCTCCGGTGCGGACGGCCGCAGTTCCCAGCCCTGGGCGGCCGCTGCCTGGACTACGTAGTGGCCGCCCACACCCCGGTAGAAGCGCCGCGGGATCTCGCACTCGGTGGGCGGCAGCGGCTTGCGGGGCGCGCGCGGCGCCGAGGCCCGAGCCGTCCAGTCGGCGAGCAGCTTGTCGACCTTGGCGCGGTAGTACGCGGTGTCGCCCTCGTGCCGCATCTCCGACCAGCGCACGCACCAGCGCGGCAACCTGGTGATGCGGCCGAACGCCCGGTCCATGAACCGGTCGAACCCCTTCTCGTACGAGGAACTCACCGCGGCGATCACCTCCGTGACCAGGCCGAGGGCGAGGGTGCCGGCGAAGACGGCGATGCCGAAGGCCACCCAGAACGGCATGAACACCACGGTGGCGGCGAACCGGATGACCAGCTGCCACCGCGGACGGGTGGGCCACGCCACCCAGTGCTCCGTGCCGGACACGGTGAATCGGGCGTCCTTGTACTCGTACATGACCCGAGATCCTCTCGCACGTCACGCGCGAAGGGCCGGACGGCCCCGTGACCGCCCGGCCCACCACGCCATGGAACAGCGTTACTTGCGCACGGCGTCCAGCGCGTCGGTGAGGCCCGCGCCGTAGAAGCCGTTGCCGCCCCGGCCGCCCTCGCAGACCGCGTCGACCTTGCCGTCACCGTCGATGTCGTACGGGTCGGGGCACTTCATCGCGTCCGCCTGGCGGTACAGCAGCGCCTTGACGCGCGCCGCGGAGGCGTGCGGATGCGTCGACTTGATCAGCGCGGCCACACCCGCGGCGTGCGGTGACGCCATCGACGTACCGGCCTTGTAGCCGAACTTGCCGCCCGGCAGCGTCGACAGGATCCTGCCGTCCACGGCCGGCGGCTGCGGCGGCTGGTACTTCGTGGAGTCGCCGCCCGGCGCCGCGATGTCGACGACGCCCTTGCCGTAGTTCGAGTACGAGGCCTTGAGCCCCTTCGCGCCGGTGGCCGAGACCGTCACGACGCCCGGCAGCTGCGACGGGAGGTCGAAGCAGTCCTTGGTCTTGATGGTCCGCGGCACCGGAGTGGTGTCGTCGGGGCTGGAGTCGTCGAGGATCTCGTCCTGGGCGAGGTCGGTCTCCGCGTTGCCCGCGGCCGCGACGTTCACCGCGCCCCTGCGCTCCGCGTACTTCGTCGCCCGCCCGACCGCGTCCACCAGGGCCTTCTGGTCGGCGTCGGTGTTGCAGTTGAACAGCCACGGGTCGGTGTAATAGCTGCTGTTGGTGACGTCGACGCCGTGGTCGGCCGCCCACACGAAGCCGCAGACGACGGCCTCCGTGTAGTACATGCCGGTGGCCGGCTCGGCCACCTTCAGGCTCGCCACCTTCACGCCGGGCGCCACCCCCGTGACACCGGTGCCGTTCTTCGCGGCGGCGATGGTGCCCGCCACGTGCATGCCGTGGTCGCTCTCCCCGGCCACCGGCCGCCACGCGTCGCCCTTCTGCACGGGCACGCCGCCCAGGCAGCTCGCGGACGCCCGGCGGTCGAAGTTCGGCGCGATGTCGGGGTGGGTGTCGTCGACCCCGGAGTCGAGCACGCCGACCGTGACCTTGCGGCTGCCGAGCGAGATCGCGTGCGCCTTGTCCGCCTTCATGGCGGGCAGGTCCCACTGCAGGGGCTCCAACTCGTCCTGGCCGGCTTTCGCCCTGCTCGCCGCGGCCTTCGCCTCGGCGGCGGTCAGCGGGCGGTCCGCCTCCAGGGCGTCGTCGGCCTGCGCCGACAGCGGCGCGGTGCGGGTCGCGCCCGCCGAGTCGACGCCCTTCACCCGGCGGATCGTCTTCGCGAAGTCCGGGTTCGCCGAGTGGACGACGATGACGCCGATCCTCTCGTACGCGATGACGACGTCACCACCGGCCTTGCCGATGGCCTTCCTGACGCGCTCCGAACTCCCCTTGCCGGGGCGAACGTTCACGACGTAACTCATCGACGCGGCGTCCGACGCGCCACCCGGTGCGGCGGTGGAGGCGGCCGACGAGGCCGGGGCGTCCGGGATCGCGGCGGGCCGCGCCGAGGCCGTCCCCGGCAGGAAGGCGACGGCCGAGACCAGCGCGGCGCCGAGCGGCAGGGCCAGCGCGCGGCGCGAGCGCGGGAGGGCGGCCGTGGTGTGGGACCTGGTCACGAACTCTCTCCCCTTCACTTCTTCTTCACGGCGTCGAGCGCGTCGACGAGCCCGCTGCCGTAGAAGCTGTTCTTGCTCCTGCCGCCGTCCTCGCAGACCGCGTCGACGACGCCGTTGCCGTCGGGGTCGTACGGCCCGGACGGGCACTGGAGCCGGTCGGCCTGCTTCTTCAGCAGCCGCTGCAGCTCGGCCGGACCGGCCTTGGGGTGCGTGGACTTGAGGAGGGCGGCGACGCCGGCGGCGTGCGGGGAGGCCATCGAGGTGCCCTGCAGCCAGCCGTACTCGCCGCCCGGCAGGGTGGAGAGGATGCGGCCGTTCTTCGACGGGGTGTCGGCCGGGATCTGGAACTTGTCGCCGCCCGGCGCCGCGACGTCGATGACGCCCTTGCCGTAGCTGGAGTAGATCGACTTCAGGTTCTGCACACCGGTCGCGCTGACGGTGACCACGCCCGGCAGTTGCGTCGGTACGTCGAGGCACGTGTGCGGGTCGATGGTGCGGGTCACCGGAGTGGAGTCGTCCGGGCTGGAGGCGTCGACGATCGCGTCGGAGTCCAGGTCATGGTTGGAGTTGCCCGCGGAGGCGAGGTTGAGGGTGCCCTTCTTCTGGGCGTAGCGCTGGGCGCGGTCGACCGCGTCGAGGATCGCCTTCTGGTCCGGGTCGTCCTTGCAGTTGTACAGCCAAGGGTCCACGTAATAGCTGTTGTTGGTGACCTCGACGCTGTGCTCGGCGGCGAACACGAAGGCGCAGACCACGTTCTCCGGGTAGAACAGCTCGTCGACCGGGTCGGCCACCCTGATGGCCGAGACCTTCACGCCGGGCGCCACGCCCGCGACGCCGACGCCGTTGCGCGCGGCGGCTATCTCCCCGGCCACGTGCGTGCCGTGGTAGCTGTCCTTCGACGACGGGCGCCAGGCCCCCGCCGAGGTGTCGGCCTTGCCGCCCACGCAGCTCGCGGACTGCGAGGGCGAGAAGTTGGCGGCGAGGTCGGGATGGGTGTCGTCGATGCCGGTGTCGATCACGGCGACGGTGACCTTCTTGCTGCCCGGGTTGATCTTCGCCGCCTTGTCGGCGCCGATCGCCCGCAGGTCCCACTGGTCGGCCTCCATCGGCTCGGCGCCCGGCGCGGCGCTCCGCTTCAGGGCCTTGGCCTCGGCCTTCGAGAGCAGCTTCGCCTTGCCGTCCTCGGTGGTGCCCGCCGCCTTCAGCGGCGATGTGTGGGTCGCGCCCGCGGACTGCACGCCGCGGACGCCGCGTATCCGCTCGCCGAACTCGGGGTTGGCCGAGTGCACGACGATGACGCCGATCTTCCCGTACGTGACGACGACGTCGCCGCCGGCCCGGGCGATGGCCTTCTCGACGTACGCGATCGTCTTGCGGTCCGTACGGGTGTTGACGACGTACGCGAAGACGGGGGCGTCCTGCGCGGACCGCGCGGACACCGGCGTGGGCGCCTCGTTCGGGGCCGCGGTCGCGGCGCCCGGCAGGAAGCCGACCGAGGCGGCGAGGGCGAGGCCGAGCGGCACGGTGAGCGCCGTACGACGTCTGGAACGCAGATGAGCCATGGGATCTCCACATCATCCGGAGACGAGAACCGCACACGGAATTGCATACGGAACTGCCCGAACACGGCTGGTGCTCGGGCAGGTACATGACGGGTCGTTCAGGGTGAAGCTAACCCTGAAAACCCCAGGCCATCAATGACTTCCCGAAGAAATCGGGGAGTTCGGCCACGTCGTGCGCACCACCGGGCCGTTGAGCAGAGAGCGGAAGCAACATCAACCCCCTGTCGGATCACGTCCCGTGGCCTTAGCATCGCCATCCGTGGCTCACGTGATCCGCGTCACTATCGGAAGCGAGATCCGAGGGCCCGTGGAACAACTGTCCGTCCCCACCCCACCCGCACCACGAGGAGACTCCGTGGCCACCGACGCACCGCCCCCTTCGAAGGGTGGCGCAGGAAAAGAACCCGCTCCCCACGCGCCCTCCACGGAGGAGTTCATCGAGGTGCAGGAGAGCGCGGAATTCGGTGAACTCCGCCGCTCACACCGCTCGTTCGCCTTCCCGCTCACCGTCGCCTTCATCGCCTGGTACCTCGTGTACGTGCTGCTCTCCAACTACGCGCACGACTTCATGGGCACCCAGCTGTTCGGCAACATCAACGTCGCCCTGGCCCTCGGCCTCGGGCAGTTCCTGACCACCTTCCTCATCGCGTGGTTCTACTCGCGGCACGCCGCCGAGCAGCTCGACCCGAAGGCCGAGGCCATCAGGTCCCGCATGGAGAACCGTCCGCAGACCCGCCTGGAGGGCGACGCATGAGCCCCGCGCACCCCGCCGTCGTCGATCTCGCGGCCGCGTCCGACGCCTCCGAGCACCGGACCCTGATCATCAGCCTCTTCGCGGTCTTCGTCGTCGCGACCCTCGTCATCACCGTGTGGGCGGGCCGGCAGACCAAGAGCGCCGCCGACTTCTACGCGGGCGGGCGCCAGTTCACCGGATTCCAGAACGGCCTGGCGATCTCCGGCGACTACATGTCCGCCGCGTCCTTCCTCGGCATCGCGGGCGCCATCGCCCTCTTCGGCTACGACGGCTTCCTCTACTCCATCGGCTTCCTGGTCGCCTGGCTCGTGGCGCTCCTCCTGGTCGCCGAACCGCTGCGCAACTCCGGCCGCTACACGATGGGCGACGTCCTCGCGTACCGCATGCGCCAGCGCCCGGTCCGCACCGCCGCCGGCACCTCCACCATCGTCGTGTCGATCTTCTACCTGCTCGCGCAGATGGCGGGCGCGGGCGTCCTCGTCTCGCTGCTCCTCGGCATCACCAGCGACGCGGGCAAGGTCCTCATCGTCGCGCTGGTGGGCGTCCTGATGATCGTCTACGTCACCATCGGCGGCATGAAGGGCACGACGTGGGTGCAGATGGTCAAGGCCGTCCTGCTCATCACGGGCACCATCCTCATCACCTTCCTGATCCTGCTGAAGTTCGACTTCAACGTCTCGGACCTGCTCGGCACGGCCGCCTCCAACAGCGGCCACGGCTCGAAGTTCCTGGAGCCCGGCCTCAAGTACGGCGTCTCCGGCACCTCCAAGCTGGACTTCATCTCGCTCGGCATCGCCCTGGTCCTCGGCACCGCCGGCCTGCCGCACATCCTGATCCGCTTCTACACGGTGCCGACCGCCAAGGCCGCCCGTAAGTCCGTGAACTGGGCGATCGGCATCATCGGCGCCTTCTACCTGATGACGATCGTGCTCGGCTTCGGCGCCGCCGCCCTGCTCAAGCCCGGCGAGATCATCGCCTCCAACAAGGCGGGCAACACCGCGGCGCCGCTCGCCGCCATGGAGATCGGCGGCGGCGGTGACTCCACCGGCGGCGCGATCCTGCTCGCGGTGATCTCCGCGGTCGCCTTCGCCACCATCCTCGCGGTCGTCGCGGGCCTCACCCTGGCCTCGTCGTCGTCGTTCGCGCACGACATCTACGCGAACGTCATCCGTAAGGGCAAGGCCACCGAGAAGGAGGAGATGAAGGCCGCCCGCTGGTCCACGGTCTTCATCGGCATCGTCTCCATCGGCCTCGGCGCCCTCGCCCGCGACCTGAACGTGGCGGGACTGGTCGCCCTCGCCTTCGCGGTCGCGGCATCCGCGAACCTCCCGACGATCCTCTACAGCCTGTTCTGGAAGAGGTTCACCACCCAGGGCGCGCTCTGGTCCATCTACGGGGGCCTGATCGCCGCCGTGGGCCTGGTGCTGTTCTCACCGGTCGTCTCCGGCAAGCCGAGCTCGATGTTCCCCGACGCGAATTTCGACTTCTTCCCGCTGGAGAACCCCGGCCTCATCTCCATCCCGCTGGGCTTCCTGCTCGGCTGGCTCGGCTCGCTCCTGTCCAAGGAGGAGCCGGACAAGGGCAAGTACGCGGAGCTCGAGGTCAAGTCCCTCACCGGCGTCGGAGCGCACTGAGCGGACGATTCCAGTGGGCCGTGACGGCGCCCGGCCCGAGTCCCCCGGGGGCCCGTGTCCACACGGTCGCAACGGCCGCGTCGTAGAGTCCTACGACGCGGCCGTCCCGTTCCTCGTGGCAAATGGCCCATGGCGTTGTCAGAGGTCTGGCGTAAGGTCGAAAGCAGTCGGGAACATCAGCACCAACCGCCGGGGAGGGGCCGCAGTGCTCATCGACACCTATGGCCGCGTAGCCACTGACCTGCGCGTATCACTGACCGACCGCTGCAATCTGCGCTGCACGTACTGCATGCCGGAAGAAGGTCTGCAGTGGCTGGCCAAGCCTGATCTCCTCACCGACGACGAGATCGTCCGCCTCGTGCGCATCGCCGTCACCCAGCTCGGCATCACGGACGTCCGCTTCACCGGCGGCGAGCCCCTGCTGCGCCCCGGCCTCGTCGGCATCGTCGAGCGCTGCGCCCAGCTGGAGCCCCGCCCGAAGATGTCCCTGACGACGAACGGCATCGGTCTCAAGCGCACCGCGCAGGCCCTGAAGGCCGCCGGCCTGGACCGGGTCAACGTCTCCCTGGACACCCTGCGCCCCGACGTCTTCAAGACCCTCACCCGCCGTGACCGCCACAAGGACGTCATCGCGGGCCTCGAAGCGGCCCGCGACGCCGGCCTCACCCCGGTCAAGGTCAACACCGTCCTGATGCCGGGCCTGAACGACGACGAGGCCCCGGACCTCCTGGCCTGGGCGGTGGAGAACGACTACGAGCTCCGCTTCATCGAGCAGATGCCCCTCGACGCCCAGCACGGCTGGAAGCGCGACGGCATGATCACGGCCGGTGACATCCTGCAGTCCCTGCGCACCCGCTTCGAGCTCACCGAGGAGGGCTCCACCGAGCGCGGCTCGGCGCCCGCGGAGCGCTGGATCGTGGACGGCGGCCCGCACCGCGTCGGCGTCATCGCCTCCGTGACCCGCCCGTTCTGCTCGGCCTGCGACCGGACCCGGCTGACCGCCGACGGCCAGGTGCGCACCTGTCTGTTCGCCACCGAGGAGACCGACCTGCGCGGAGCCCTGCGCGCGGCCCCCGAGGACAGCACGGACGGGTCGGACGAGGCCATCGCCCGTATCTGGAAGCTCGCGATGTGGGGCAAGAAGGCCGGCTCGGGCCTGGACGACCCGTCGTTCCTGCAGCCGGACCGCCCGATGTCGGCGATCGGCGGCTAGCCGGCCGCTCGCTAGCCGCTCTCGCGGGCCTGCCACTCGGCCAGCGGCACGACGTCCTTCAGCATGCCGCGCACGCCCAGGAACTGGGAGAGGTGCTCGCGGTGCTCGTCGCACGCGAGCCACGTCTTGCGCCGCTCCGGCGTGTGGAGCTTGGGGTTGTTCCAGGCGAGCACCCAGACCGCGGCGGTGCGGCAGCCCTTGGCGGAACAGATCGGGATTTCGTCACTCACCGTCGCGTCCAACCGTTCACCACAACGCGTCCAACCGTTCAGAACAAGGCGACGCCGAGCAGCCACGGGGGGAGCTGCCCGGCGTCGGTCTGTCGCTCCGACGGGGGATGCGGAGCGCGTACGAAGTATGTCATGGGGGACCCGGTGGCTGGCACCGGAACTACATGATTGATCTGAGCTTTTCTTGAGCTTGGCGCATCGTCGACGGGTCAGCTCGGCTCGTGCGCGGCGCCCCGCCGCTGGTCGTGCGCGGCGCCCAGGGGATCTTCCGGGGCGGATTCCGCGGCGGCGGCCGCGGCCGGCGGCGCCAGCATTGGCCGAGAAGGGGCGGGTACGAACGTCGACGGCAGCGACGGGGCGTTCTCCCGGCCGGCGTTGGCGATCACGACGGAGACGTACGGCAGGAGTATCCCGAGCACCAGAGCGACGAGAGCGACATGGCGCTCGACGTTCCACAGCACCGCCGCGGCCACGACGGAGACCGTCCTGACCGACATGGAGATCACATACCGGCGCTGCCTGCCCCGGACGTCCTCCGCGAGACCCTGCCGGGCCCCCGTGATCCGGAAGACCTGGCCGCTGCTCTGCTTCCGCATCACGTTCCACCGCCTTGTCCGCTGTGCCGGACTCTCCCTGATTCCTGCCCCGGTCCGGACAGCACAACGTTACGCCGCGACTGCGCCGCCTACGAGACCGGGGGAGGCCTTGTCCCGGTGCCCTTCCTGCGCCGTGCCACGTATGGGGGTGCCCGACATGCGCCGTATGGCGGACCGGACGACACTGACCGTAACGCTCATGCAGAGCTACGAGGAGGCAGCTATGGGCTGGTTGTGGGCGATCATCGTGGGGTTCGTGCTGGGGCTGATTGCCAAGGCGATCCTGCCCGGGAAGCAGCACAGTCCGCTCTGGCTGACCACGGTGTTCGGAATCATCGGAGCCGTTCTGGGCAACTGGCTCGCGACGCAGTTCGGCATCAACGAGACCAAGGGCATCGACTGGGGGCGCCACGCACTGCAGCTGGTCGCCGCCGTCGTGATCGTCGGCCTCGGCGACGCGGCGTACAAGATGATCCGGGGCAACAGACGAACCGCCTAGCCGCGCTGACACACGACGAGGGGGCCGGCCCACCGGGGCCGGCCCCCTCGTCGTGCGCGGGGTGCGGGGGTCAGCCCGCCGTGACCTCGACCGCGGCCAGGTTCTTCTTGCCGCGGCGCAGCACCAGCCACCGGCCGTGCAGCAGATCGGCGGCGGCCGGCACGGCGTCCTCGGCGGCGACCTTCACGTTGTTCACGTAGGCACCGCCCTCCTTGACCGTGCGCCGGGCGGCCGACTTGCTCGCCACCAGGCCGACCTCGGCGAGCAGGTCCACGACCTGGCCGAGCTCGCTGACCTCGATGCGCGGCAGCTCGGAGAGCGCCGCGGCCAGCGTCGCCTCGTCCAGCTCGGCGAGGTCGCCCTGGCCGAACAGCGCCTTGGACGCGGCGACGACCGCGGCGCACTGGTCCGCGCCGTGCACCAGCGTGGTCAGCTCCTCGGCGAGCGCGCGCTGCGCGGCGCGCGCCTGCGGCCGCTCCTCGGTCTGCTTCTCGATCTCCTCCAGCTCCTCGCGGGACTTGAAGGAGAGGATCCGCAGGTACGTGGAGATGTCCCGGTCGTCCGTGTTCAGCCAGAACTGGTAGAACGCGTACGGCGTGGTCATCGCCGGGTCGAGCCAGACGGCGCCGCCCTCGGACTTGCCGAACTTGGTGCCGTCCGACTTGAGCATCAGCGGCGTGCCGAGCGCGTGCACCGTGGCGTCCGGCTCCAGGCGGTGGATCAGGTCGATGCCCGCGGTGAGGTTGCCCCACTGGTCGCTGCCGCCGGTCTGCAGCGTGCAGCCGTACCTGCGGTAGAGCTCCAGGAAGTCCATGCCCTGGAGCAGCTGGTAGCTGAACTCCGTGTAGGAGATGCCCTCCTGGGACTCCAGGCGGCGGGCCACGGAGTCCTTGGTCAGCATCTTGTTCACGCGGAAGTGCTTGCCGATGTCGCGCAGGAACTCGATCGCGGACATCCCCGCGGTCCAGTCGAGGTTGTTCACCATCGTCGCGGCGTTCTCGCCCTCGAAGGACAGGAACGGCTCGATCTGCGAGCGCAGCCGGGCCACCCAGTTCGCGACCGTCTCCGGATCGTTCAGGGTGCGCTCGGCGGTCGGCCGCGGGTCGCCGATCTGGCCGGTGGCCCCGCCGACCAGCGCCAGCGGGCGGTGCCCCGCCTGCTGGAGCCTGCGGACCGTGAGGACCTGCACCAGGTGCCCGACGTGCAGGCTCGCCGCGGTCGGGTCGAAGCCGCAATAGAACGTGACGGGACCGTCCGCGAGCGCCTTGCGCAGTGCGTCCTCATCGGTGGACAGGGCGAACAGGCCCCGCCACTTCAGCTCGTCGACGATGTCCGTCACGGTCTCGTGTCTCCTTGGGTGTGCCTACACGGTGCACGAAGGTGCAAGGTCCGAGGTTATACGCCCTGGCTGACCGAACTCATATTGAAATCCGGGACGCGCAGCGCGGGCATGGCGGCCCGGGTGAAGTAGTCGCCCCACTCGCGCGGCAGGGTCCGCTCCGTGCGGCCCGCCTCGGTGGCCCGGCCGAGCAGATCGACCGGCGACTCGTTGAACCGGAAGTTGTTCACCTCGCCCACCACCTCGCCGTCCTCCACCAGATATACGCCGTCCCTGGTCAGGCCGGTGAGGAGCAGCGTCGCCGGGTCGACCTCGCGGATGTACCAGAGGCAGGTCAGCAGCAGTCCGCGCCCGGTGGCCGCGACCATCTCGTCCAGGGAGCGGGTGCCGCCGCCGTCCAGGACGAGGTTGTCGACGGCCGGCGTGACCGGGAGCCCGGTCAGGGCGGCGCTGTGCCGGCTGGTGGTGAGGTGAGCGAGCTCACCGCCGCGGATCCAGTCGGTGGCGGTCAGCGGCAGACCGTTGTCGAAGACGGAGGCGTCCCCGCCCGAGGAGTGCGCGAGCACGAACGGCGCCGACTCAAGGCCCGGCTCGTGCGGATCGCTGCGCAGCGTCAGCGGCAGCCCGGCGAGCCGCTCGCCGAGACGCGTGGCGCCGCCCGGCTTGGCGAAGACGGTGCGCCCCTCGGCGGCGTCCCGGGCCGACGACGACCAGATCTGGTAGATCAGCAGGTCCGCGACGGCCGTCGGCGGCAGCAGCGTCTCGTACCGCCCGGCGGGCAGCTCGACGCGCCGCCGCGCCCACCCGAGCCGCTGCGCCAGCTCGGCGTCCAGGGCCGCCGGGTCGACGTCCTTGAAGTCGCGGGTGGCCCGCCCGGCCCACGCCGACTTGGTGCGGTCCGGCGACTTGGCGTTCACCTCCAGCGTTCCGCTCGGCTGGTCGTGGCGGAGCCGGAGCCCCGTCGACGTACCGAGGTAGCTGGAGACGAACTCGTGGTTGGCGAAGCCGTACAGCTCGCGGCCGCCCTCCCGCGCGCGGGCGAAGGCCTCGCCGAGGGCCGGGGCGAACTCCGCGAAGACGGCGGAGGAGGTCTCGCCGGGGGCCTCGGTGAAGTCGGAGGAGTGGGGCGCGCCGCTGACCAGCGGCTGCGCGTCCTCGGCGGGCTCCGCACCGCGCGCCGCCTCCTCGGCGGCCCGCACCAGCGGCTCCAGGTCGTCCGCGGTGACCGCCGCGCGCGTGACGACGCCGGACGCGGTGCCCTCCTTGCCGTCGACGGTCGCGATGACGGTGAGGGTGCGGCCGCGGGTGACGCCGTTGGTGGTCAGCGCGTTGCCCGCCCAGCGCAGATTCGCCGTCGACTCCTCGTCCGCGATCACGACGCAGCCGTCGGCGGTGGACAGGTCGAGGGCGCGCTCGACGATCTCGTGCGGCTTGGTGGCGCTGCGGCTCATCGACCGGCCTCCTGGGTGGTGTTCAGTATGGTCACGCCCGCGATGTATCACGGTCTGCCCTCAATCCCTGTTCCTACCGGTTGAAACCGGACTGTGCGGGGTCTGGTGATGACTTGATGTCGACCTCGGCCCTGCTGACCTTCGGCTCTCGCGACGATATGCCTGAGCCGGCCGGGGGAGGGTGGGGCAGTAGGTGGCCGCACCGCAGAGTAATGGGCTCCGCCTGTGTCAGGTGGAGCCCTGTCGTAGAAGATCGGCCGGGTGGAGGTTGCATGGTCGGAGCGAGGCCATCGCTGCAACCTTCTTGTGTCACGCGGACCGGCCAAAGCGAAGCGGTGTTTTATTCGGGTTTCAAACGTGACTGATGTGACCCGAGTCCTGCGGCACGAGGTCTGGGGACTTCCGCTTTGACGCTCCCACCGGTGGACATGTCGTGTGCCGTTTCCTCGGTGGAGGGCGCCACGCGAACGTTGGCCTGCGCAAGGCGGTGGCGGGGTACGGGTCGTCGTGGAGGCCGAGTAAGTGTGATCTGCCGAACCAGTTGTTGAAAACAGGCCAGAGAGGCAAGGCTGGGCAAGACTGCCGCAGTGATGTCGATGACGTCCCTCGGGGCCTGCGCGACGCAGAGAAGCATGGTGATGAGAGAGAAGGCGATCACCACGCACCAGGAGTGCACCGCGCGACGCTGATGCAACGCAGCTCTCAGGACGGCAAGGGAGGCGACCAGCCAGGGGCCGAAAATGAGGACGGGCCACCAGGTGACTGAACTTTTCGTGTGGTCTTCGGCAACGAGCCGCAACGGGTCATAAGTGACCGCTGTACTGAAGAAGCTGACGGCCGACGCCGTCAAAGCGACGAGCGCGGAAATGGCATAACTCGTGATCCGGGCGAGGTGCGGACGGCGACGCTCGCGCACTTTGCGGTGCCCCTGCGAGCTCGCTCTCAGCGGCGGCAGTTCCGCCGTGATGTCTTGCAGTGCTTGAAGCGGAGAACTGACCGTAGGGTCATCGATCGACACCGCTTCGCTGACTGCGGCGTTCTGGGCGGACTGATCCGCGATCGACTCTTGCAGCAGGAAAGCCAATTCCTCGGCAGGATCCCAGGCCTGACCATCCCAAACCTGACCGGAGGGATCTGCTGGAGCCGAGTATTGACCGGCAGGGTCCCCGTACGGTCCGGCGTGTCCGTAACCTTGTTCAGGTGCCTGCTCGTCCGGAAATCCCGGGTGATGGTAGTTCTGCTCATTCCACATAATGGAATCAGGTCATTCCGGCTTGGGGGAAGTTCGCCACGAGGTCGAATCGCGCCACCGTTGAGCGAATCCTGATTCAAGAGCGTTCATGCGATCCAGGAAATCCGACAGAAGGGACTCGGTCGAGATCGTGATGGACGGTTCGTTTCTGCTGACGTCGGCACCCGAGACTGCCACCGCAGCCGAAGCGCCTGGGGCGGCCCGATCGGTGTGCGGAGAGGAGATGCGCTCTGGACATTCCTTGGTCATATCCGGCATAACGCGACGAAGTTGCCGGGGATGTGTGGCATACGGGTGGGGAGTGCATCCGTTCATGATTCCGTATACGTGCTTGTACGAAGAATGCATGTGGTTTTTCTATTTTCACATGAAAGATCAAGCGCCGAGCAAGAATTCGCGCGCCAAGCGTTTCGCCGCCTAAACTCAGGGGCGAGTCGGAGCGCAATTGGCATGGCCGCTGTCAGCGGTATTTACAGACTCCCGAGCGCACGCTGTATGTATTTCGAGCGCCCTCATTGCGCCCCGCTGTTCGGTGTAAAATTCCACGCAAAAACGTTACTCCATTCATGGGACGGAGTCTCATGCGTGCCGACGTCGTTCCCTCAATGTCCAATACGCGCAGGCTCATCCATGGATAGGAATCGCTATGGCCGTAAGCTGGGCGAGACGTATCGCCGTCATCGAACCCGCCCCCAGAACCGTGCGGTACGCCAGGTACCTCGCTCCGCACTGGAAAGGACTGACTCGCCTGGAAAGCGATAATTGCATCGGCCTGTTTCCGGCGGTGCTTCTCTTCGTCCTGGCCGCTCTGACTCTCTTCGGCGCGGGCGGAGCCGGCCTCGCATGGCTGACCGACGAATTGACCGGGCATCGCCGACTTCCGTACCTCTGGCTGGCGTTCGACGCCGTCGCAGGCGCCTCGCTGGCGCTGTCGTACTGGCTGGTCAGTCGTTATGCCCTGCGCTTCTACGAAGCGGAACCCTCATCGTCGCCCACCTGGCGGCTCGTCACGATCGCCAACACGGCTTGGCGCTGCCTCCCCGCCCATTACCGGGACACCCAAAAGCCGCGCTTGCGAGCCGTCAACACCGCGGCACGTCTGCTGCTCACTGACCCCGACGACTCCCACACGCACAGCATCCTGACGGAACACGCGGACGCCCTGCGCCACCTCGCCACCACTGTGCTTCACGAGGCGCAACATGAGCAGCCGGAGGACAGCACTCGTCCTGTGCCCTTCGCATGGTCAGGACGATCGAAGGTGGGCCGGACCGCAGCGGCCCGTGGCTAGAACAGGCCTGGCCTTGACGGCTGAAGCAGGTACTTGAAGGGCGACACGGGTCCGCCGGCGGGAGGCCTGGGCGGACGCTTTGGTCCGCGGCACACGCAGGGGTATGCCGGATCGTGCGCAGAGGGGTTCCGCGCACGGCCGGCTGCCTCGACCGAGAAGCCGTATCTCTCCCATCCACATCTGAGGTGATGGCGATTGTCGCGAAAGCACTCTCCGACGAGTCAATGGAATTGGGAGGCCGGCATCCTCACGGTCGACCACCAGGTCTCGGCATACGGCTGTGAGGAGAGCCGCTGTTGGCGCTCGATCATGAGCGGCCGGACTCCTCCGAGGTGTTCAGGATGTTCACACCCCGAAACAGTGCGGACGGGCAGCCGTGGGACACGGAGGCGACCTGACCCGGTTGGGCCTTTCCGCAGTTGAACGCCCCTCCGAGGACGTACGTCTGGGGCCCTCCGACAGCTTGCATCGAGCCCCAGAACTCAGGCGTGATTCCCTGATAGGCGAAGTCCCGAACCTGTCCGCAAAGCCGGCCGTTCCGGATGGCGTATGCCCTCTGACCCGTGAACTGGAAGTTGTACCGCTGCATATCGATGGACCACGAGCGGTCCCCGACCACATAGATGCCGCGGTCCACGCCCGCGATCAGGTCCTCGGTGCCGAGCCCGCCGGGGTCCGGCTGGAGCGACACGTTCGCCATGCGCTGCACCGGCACATGGCCGGGGGAGTCCGCGTACGCGCAGCCGTTGGAGCGGTCGAAACCGGTGAGTCTCGCGATGCGCCGGTCCAGCTGGTAGCCGACCAGCGTGCCGTCCTTGACCAGGTCCCAGGACTGCGCGGCGACGCCCTCGTCGTCGTAGCCGATGGTCGCGAGGCCGTGCTCGGCGGTCCGGTCACCCGTCACGTTCATCAGCGAGGAGCCGTAGCGGAGCTTGCCGAGCTGGTCGAAGGTGGCGAACGAGGTGCCCGCGTACGCCGCCTCGTAGCCCAGCGCGCGGTCCAGCTCGGTGGCGTGGCCGATCGACTCGTGGATGGTCAGCCAGAGGTTGGAGGGGTCGACGACCAGATCGTAGGAGCCCGCCGTGACGCTCGGCGCCCGCATCTTCTCGGCCAACTGCTCGGGGATCATGGAGAGTTCGCTCTCCCAGTCCCAGCCGGTCCCCGTGAGGTACTCCCAGCCCCGGCCGGCCGGCGGCGCGATCGTGCGCATCGAGTCGAACTCACCGCTCGACTCGTCGACGGCCACCGCCGTCAGCTGCGGGTGCAGCCGCACCCGCTGCTGGGTGGTCACCGTGCCGGCCGTGTCCGCGTAGAACTTGTTCTCGTGCACGGTGAGCAGCGAGGCGTCGACGTGCGCGACGCCGTCCGCGGCCAGCAGCCGCGCGCTCCAGTCGGCGAGCAGCCCCGCCTTCTCCTCGTCCGGCACCGAGAACGGATCGATCTCGTAGCCGGAGACCCACGTCTTCTCCGCGTGCACCGGCTCCCGCGCGAGCTCTACCCGCTCCTGCGACCCCGCGGTCTTGATGACCTGCGCGGACAGCTTCGCCATCGCCACGGCCTGGGAGGCCACGCGCGCCGCCGCGTCCATCGTCATGTCGACCCCGGAGGCGAAGCCCCAGGTCCCGCCGTGCACCACGCGCACCGCGTACCCGAGGTCCGTGGTGTCGGAGGTGCCGGCCGGCCGGGCGTCGCGCAGCTGCCAGGACGCGCTGCGCACCCGCTCCAGGCGGAAGTCCGCGTGGTCGGCGCCGAGCGCCCGCGCGCGGGCCAGCGCGGCGTCGGCGAGCGCCCGCAAGGGCAGCGCCGTGAAGGCTTCGTCGATGGAATGGGGCACGGAGGTCTCCCTGCTGTCGGCACCGGTCGGTCCGATCATGTCGCGCCGCACGGGTCGGGGGCCAGAGCCTTTCTGTAGGGATCCGACAGCGCGCACTCCGCGCCACTGTCGGGCACCGATTCTCCGGATCGTCGACGGTACCGATAGGTTTTCGAGGTACCAGCCAGCTATCGAAAGGGTGATCCGTTGAGCCGCTCGGTTCTCGTCACCGGAGGAAACCGGGGCATCGGCCTCGCCATCGCCCGCACCTTCGCCGACGCCGGCGACAAGGTCGCGATCACCTACCGCTCGGGCGAACCGCCGAAGGTCCTCACCGACGCCGGTGTCCTCGCCGTCAGGTGCGACATCACCGACGCCGAGCAGGTGGAGCAGGCCTACAAGGAGATCGAGGAGAAGCACGGGAACGTCGAGGTCCTGGTCGCCAACGCGGGCATCACCAAGGACCAGCTCCTGATGCGCATGAGCGAGGAGGACTTCACGTCCGTCCTCGACACCAACCTCACCGGCACCTTCCGGGTCGTCAAGCGTGCCAACCGCGGCATGCTGCGCGCCAAGAAGGGCCGCGTCGTCCTGATCTCCTCGGTCGTCGGCCTGATGGGCGGTCCCGGGCAGGCGAACTACGCCGCCTCGAAGGCGGGCCTGGTCGGCTTCGCGCGTTCGCTCGCCCGTGAACTCGGCTCGCGCAACCTCACCTTCAACGTCGTCGCCCCCGGTTTTGTCGACACCGACATGACCAAGGTGCTCACGGACGAGCAGCGCAAGGGCATCGTCGCCCAGGTGCCGCTCGGCCGGTACGCGCAGCCCGAGGAGATCGCCGCCGCGGTGCGCTTCCTCGCGTCCGACGACGCCTCGTACATCACTGGAGCCGTCATCCCCGTTGACGGCGGATTGGGCATGGGTCACTGATCACCATGAGCGGAATTCTCGAAGGCAAGAAGATCCTGATCACGGGCGTTCTGATGGAGTCCTCCATCGCGTTCCACGCGGCCAAGGTCGCGCAGGAGCAGGGCGCCGAGGTCATCCTCACCGCCTTCCCGCGGCCCACGCTCACCGAGCGCATCGCCAAGAAGCTGCCCAAGCCGGCCAAGGTCATCGAGCTCGACGTGACCAACCAGGAGCACCTGGACCGGCTCGCGGGCCTGGTCAAGGACGAGCTCGGTGGCCTCGACGGCGTCGTGCACTCCATCGGCTTCGCGCCGCAGGGCGCCTTCAACTTCCTCGAGGCCACCTTCGAGGACGTCTCGACGGCGATGCACGTCTCGGCGTACTCCCTGAAGTCGCTCACCATGGCCTGCCGCCCGCTGTTCGAGGGCGGCGCCTCGGTCGTCGGCCTCACCTTCGACGCGCAGTACGCCTGGCCGAAGTACGACTGGATGGGCCCGGCCAAGGCGGCCCTGGAGGCCACCAGCCGCTACCTCGCCCGTGACCTGGGCAAGGAGAACATCCGCTGCAACCTGGTCTCCGCGGGCCCGATCGGCTCCATGGCGGCCAAGTCGATCCCGGGCTTCGCCGACCTCGCGGACGTCTGGAACACCCGCTCCCCGCTGGACTGGGACATGGCCGACCCGGAGCCCGCGGGCCGCGGCATCGTCGCGCTGCTCTCGGACTTCTTCCCGAAGACCACCGGCGAGATCGTCCACGTCGACGGCGGCGTCCACATGATGGGTGCCTGACCACCTCCGGTCCCGGGTACGTTTTCGAGGCCCCGTCCCCCGCCGCGCGCGGGAGGCGGGGCCTCACCCGTTCGGCCCCCTGGCCGGGCGGCGGCGGGGGAGAGCCGGGCACCCTGGAGTGTGCGTCCTACCGGTGCGGTGCTCGTGGCTCTCGCTCTTGTGGTCGCCGCGCCGAGCGGCGTCCCGCAGGACACCTCCCACGCGCGCGGGGCGACGCCGAGGAAACCCGAGCCGCGGCCCTTCGGCGCGGAGTGCCGCACCGGAGTCGCGGGGCCCGACGTCGTGGCGTACTGCCACAACCCCTACCCGGAGACCGACCACGTCCGCCTGCACGTGGAGTGCGCACGCTGGTGGGACATCGACAGCGACGCACGGCCCGTCGAGGCGGAGCCCGCGATGACGGTGCGCCTGACCGGGCGGTGCTGGAAAGAGGTCCGCGCGGTCTGGGTCAGCCACCAGCGGTGAACCGCTCCGGGCGGCACATGAAGGGGTAGCCCGCGGCCTCCGCGCCGGCGGCGTCCGCGTCCCCCGCGCGGATCGCGTCGACGAGACGGGCGTGGTCCATGTGCGACTCGGGGGTCAGCTCCTCGCCGATGTCCTCGCGCAGCCAGTCCCGCAGGACCTCGCCGAGGTCCGCGTAGAGCGCCGTCATCACGTCGTTGTGCGAGGCGGCGACGACCGCCATGTGGAACGTCGCGTCGGCCGTCACGAACGCCTCGGCGTCGCCGGTCGCCCAGACCTCCTCGCGGCGCACCAGCAGCGCGTCGAGCTGCTTCAGGTCGCGCTCGGTGCGGCGCTCCGCGGCGAGCCGGGCCGCGCTCGACTCCAGCGTGCTGCGCAGCTCGGCGATGTGACGCGGGTCCGCGTCGGCGAACCTGCGCTGCATCACGCCCGCGAGCTCGCTCGTCGCGACCACATACGTGCCCGAGCCCTGCCGGATGTCGAGCAGGCCGTTGTGCGCGAGGGCGCGCACGGCCTCCCTGACCGTGTTCCTGGCCACGCCCAGCTGCTCCACCAGCTCGGGCTCGGTGGGGATGCGGGAGCCGACCGGCCACTCGCCCGAGGAGATCTGGGTGCGCAGCTCGGAGATGACCTGTTCGGAGAGTGCCGAACGGCGCGGAGTGGTCAGCGGCATGACGTTCCTTCGTGCGGGGCCGGGGGCCCGGCGGGCCGGGTGTGACGCATTCGGATTGGACAGCCAATCATCCCATGATTCTATGATGGCCTCATGGCTAGTGAGGAAACCGGCACGATGACCCCGACGGCGACACCCCCCGTATCCACCGCGACCGAGGTGAAACAGCAGCCCACGCGCGCGTGGGCGACGCGGCTGGTCATCGTCGGCATCGTCCTCGCCGCCATGAACCTCCGCCCGGCCATCACCAGCCTGGGCTCCCTCCTCGAGGAGGTGCGCGACGGACTCGGCATGAGCGGCACCCTCGCAGGCCTGCTCACCTCCGTGCCGCCGCTCTGCTTCGCCGTCTTCGGCGTCATGGCGCCCCGCTTCGCCCGGCGCTTCGGCCCGAGCGCCGTGGTCTGCTTCGGCATGGCCGCGATCGCCGCCGGCCTGGTGATCCGCCCCTTCGTCGGCGGCACCGCGGGCTTCCTCGCCGCCACCGCGCTCGCCCTCATGGGCATCGCGGTCAGCAACGTCCTGATGCCGGTCATCGTCAAGCGCTGGTTCCCCGACCGGGTCGGCTCGATGACCGGCCTGTACTCGATGGCGCTGGCGCTCGGCACCTCGCTCGCCGCGGCCCTCACGGTCCCGATGACCGACGCGCTGGGCGGCCGCTGGCAGACCGGCCTCGCCGTCTGGGCGGGCCTCGCCGTCGTCGCCGTCCTGCCGTGGATCCCGCTGGTACGGGACCGGGGCCCGGTCGCCGCGGCGGCCCCGGAGCACATCAGCGCGACCGTACGGCAGGAGGACGCCGCGCTGCGCATCACGCACAGCCGCACCGCCTGGGCGCTCGCCGTCTTCTTCGGCCTCCAGGCCACCGCCGCGTACGTCACGATGGGCTGGATGCCGCAGATCTTCCGCGACGCGGGCGTCCCCGCCGGTGAGGCGGGCGTGCTGCTCGCCGTCACGATGGCCATGGGCGTGCCGCTGGCGTTCGTCATCCCCCGGGTCGCCACCCGGCTCACCAACCAGGGCCCGGTCGTGATGGTCCTCGGCGCCTGCGGCCTCGCCGGGTATGCCGGCCTCTACCTCGCCCCCGCGGGCGGCGCCTGGGCCTGGGCCCTGCTGCTCGGCATCTCCAACTGCGCCTTCCCGCTCGCCCTCACCATGGTCGGGATGCGGGCCAAGAGCAGCGCGGGCGTGGCCAAGCTGTCCGCCTTCGCGCAGAGCACGGGCTACCTGATCTCCATTCCGGGACCGCTCCTGGTGGGCGTGCTCTACCAGCACAGCGGCGGCTGGGGCCTGCCGATCGCGCTGATGGCGGGCCTGATGGTGCCGCAGATCGTCATCGGCACGCTGGCGGGCCGCAACCGCACGGTCGAGGACGAGGTGGCGGCCAAGGCCGCGGCGGCCTGACCCGGGCGAGCCCCGCCGCCCGACCCCGGCGGCGGTGGGGCGGGCAAAGGGTGCGAGACTGGCGGTATGCCCGTCCTCGACCCGAACCCCCAGAACGGCCAGAAGAAGCTGCTCGTCGTGCTCGGCGCGATGCTGGCCATCACCGTGATCATCGGCATCATCGCCTCCATCGCCTCGCCGTGAGCGAAAGTCCGCGCCGGATGCCTGCGACGGATGTCCGTGCCGGACGCCTGTGACGGCCCGAACGGGCCCCGGCGGGGCGGATGGTGGGGCTAGCACCCCTATCCCCTAGGGGGTCAGTGTCAGGGTCAAGTGGGTGGGTCTCCGGATGGGACCGAGGGGTGCCGGTCGCCTAGATTCGAGGAGCGCCGCGAGGACGCGGCGCGGACCACTCGAAGACCACGGAGGCGGCATGTCGGCCCGATCGCAGACCCGGCGCGACCCGGCCCAGTCGGGCGGCGTCGAGATCCAGCTCCCGTGGTGGGCCATCGCCCTCCCCGCCGTCGCCTTCGCGGCTTTGCTCCTGCTGGTCCTGAACCCCGTGGACGCGCACGCCGCGGCGGGTGACCCGGTCATCACCAACCTCCTGGAGCGCATCCAGGCGATCGTCCTGCGCACCGCCCCGTGAGCCCCCTCGGGCCGCGGCTGTCACTCCTGTCGGCGGACCGCACCAACTCCTTGCGCCCCATGGCGCGTTTCATGCGAAGCTGGGAAGCATGAGCGTCGCAGAACCCCGCAGGATCGTCCTCTTCCGGCATGCGAAGGCCGACTGGCCCCAGGTCTCCGACCACGAGCGGCCGCTCGCCGATCGAGGCCGCCGGGACGCGCCCGTCGCCGGACGCAAGCTGGCCGACAGCGGCATCCCCTTCGACCTGGCCCTCTGCTCGACGGCGGCCCGGACCCGCGAGACCTGGAAGCTCGCCGTCCAGGAGCTGCCGCAGCGCCCGAAGACCGTGTACGAGGAGCGGTTGTACGAGGCGTCTCCCGGCGAGCTGATCGCCGTGCTCAACGAAACCCCGGACGACGTGCAGAACATCGTCCTGATCGGCCACAACCCCGGTGTGCAGGGACTGGCCGACGTCCTCTCCGGGGACGCCGAGGGCGACGCCATGACGCGGCTGAACCGCCGGGGCTTTCCCACCGCGGCCTTCGCCGTCCTGACGTACTCCGGTTCCTGGAAGGCACTGGAGCCCGGCGTGGCCACCCTCGTCGACTACTGGGCACCGTCCGAGTAACCGGCCCCCGCTCCCGCCCATCGTGAAGGGGCCCGGCACCGCCTGGTGCCGGGCCCCTCGGACGTACGGGGAGGGTCGCCGCGCCCTCAGTCCAGGTGCATGTCCGCCGCCTCGACCTCTTCGCGGGTGATGCCGAGGAGATAGAGGACGGTGTCCAGGAAGGGGACGTTCACCGCGGTGTGCGCGGCCTCGCGGACCACGGGCTTGGCGTTGAAGGCGACCCCGAGGCCCGCCGCGTTCAGCATGTCGAGGTCGTTGGCGCCGTCGCCGATCGCGACGGTCTGCTCCAGCGGGACCCCCGCCTCCGTGGCGAAACGGCGGAGCAGCCGCGCCTTGCCCGCGCGGTCGACGATCTCGCCCGTCACCTTGCCGGTGAGCTTGCCGTCGGCAATCTCCAGGGTGTTGGCCTGGGCGAAGTCGAGGCCGAGACGTTCCTTCAGATCATCGGTGACCTGGGTGAACCCGCCCGAGACGACGCCCACTTGGTAGCCGAGGCGCTTGAGCGTACGGATCAGGGTGCGGGCGCCCGGGGTGAGCCGAACCTCGGAGCGGACCTTGTCGACGACGGACGCGTCGAGCCCCGCGAGGAGCGCCACGCGGGCGTGCAGCGACTGCTCGAAGTCCAGCTCGCCGCGCATCGCGGCCGCGGTCACCTCGGCGACCTGTGCCTCGCAGCCGGCGTGCGCGGCGAAGAGCTCGATGACCTCGTCCTGGATGAGGGTCGAGTCGACATCCATCACGACCAGCCGCTGCGCCCGGCGGTGCAGGCCCGCCGCGACGACCGCGACGTCCACGCCGAGCCTCGCGGCCTCCACGGCCAGAGCGGTGCGGAGGGTCTCGGTCTCGGTACCGGACACCGCGAACTCGACGGCGGTGACCGGGTACTTGGCGAGCCGGAAGATGCGGTCGATGTTGCCGCCGGTGTCCGTTATACGGGCGGCGATGGCGGCGGTGGACTCCGAGGTGAGGGGGTGGCCGAGGACGGTCACCAGCGACCGCCCGAGACCGCGCGGCCGGTTGTCGCCGATGCCCGAGATGATCTCGGCCTGCATCTTCATGGACTCCGCCCAACTGTGGACGGTGGCACGGAGGTCGCCCTCCAGACCGGCGGGCGGCTCGGTCACGAGCGCGCACAGCACGATCCGGCCACGGGTGACGACCTGCTCGATGTCGACGACGTCGACGGAGTAGGCGGCGAGGGTGTCGAAGAGACCGGCGGTGATACCGGGGCGGTCCTTGCCGAAGATCTTGACGAGAAGCGTCGGGACGTCGGCGGGCTGAGGGGGCTGCGAAGCACTCATGGTGATCCCTACGGTATCCGCCCCCATGACGACGGCGCCCTGCTGGTCCGCGTGGCGGACAGGGGGGGGGCGGGCGCTTTCGGCTGGTGGGGTGTTTCGGGTGGGCGGGCGGCGGGTCCGCGGGGCGGGCACTGGGGCGGCATCGCGCGGTGCGCTGCCTGCGCGGGTACCGCGCCTGGCGATGCTCCGGCCGTCGGTGCCGGTGGGCGTGGCTTCCTCGCGTTCCGGATCGCTCAGCCGCGGGGGCGTCGTGGGTTCTCCGGGGGTGGGGGTGGCGGCGGGGGAGGGGGAGGCCAGTCGCCCGTGCGGGCACGGCGGCGGTTCGGTGGGGGTACCAGCGGGCCCGCCACCGTCGGGGCCCCGGAGGCGTCCTTCGGCGGGCGCAGGTACGGGTTCGTGTCGGGGTTCGGCGGCCGGTGCGGGGTGCCCGGGCGGTACGGTCCGGCCCCGGCTGACCCGGGACCACCGGGCACGGCTCCGTAAGCCCCCTCACCAGTAGCCCCTGCCCTAGAAGGCCCCTCCCCAGAACCCCCAGCCCCAGAAGGCCCCGCCCCGCCGCCCGGCGCCACCCCGGACGGCACGTCGGACGCCCCGGGCACACCCGCCCCGGCCAAGGCTCCCGGGCCCGCCTCCGTCCCGGCCGCCCCCGCGGCCACCGCAAGCAGCGCCCCCGCCGCTCCCGCCCCGCAACCCCACGCCGCCCCGAGCAGCGCCGCGGGCACAAGCCGGCCGTGCAGCTCGACGCCCGCGCCGAACGCGTCGAAACCCAGCACGGAGAGCGACGCGTCCGCCGACACCCCGGTCAGCCAGGACAGCAGCGGTAGCCCCGCCGCCGTCGCCGCCCCGAGCCGCACCCCGCACCGCCCGGCGAGTCCGACGACGGACACCCCGCCCCGTATCCAGGGGGTCCGCACCGCCGTCAGCACCCCGGCGAACAGCATCATCACGGCCGCCGCGACCCCCAACAGCCAGACCCGGCCGTCGAGTTCGGCCAGCCTTCCGAGCGTGAGCGCCCGGTCGGAGGGCCCGGTCAGGAGGTCGTCGACCGGATCCGGCAGGAACCGCGCGAGCGCCCCCGTGGCCCGGCCGTCCCACGGCACGAAGAGCCCCACGGGAATGCCGAGCCACACCCCGTTCGGCGCTCCGAGCAGGGCCGCGCCCGCGATCCGCTGGGGGTGGTCGTCGCCGATCATCGCGTACGCCGCCGCGGCGAGCCCCGCGGCGACCGCCAGCAGCACCACCGCGACCAGCGCGGACACCGCGGGCCGCACCACCCGGTGCAGCCACGACAGAGCGGCCGGTAACGGCGTACGACGGGACGCGAGCAGCGCGATGAGTAGCACCCCCGCCGCCCAGAGCGCCCCGCCCAGCAGCGTCGGCGCGGTGTCCACCGTGAACCCGATGGACGCCTTCGCCTTCGCCAGGTCCCCGAGCCGGTCGGGCAGGAGCCCGCCGATGTCCCCGATCCCGCCCGGCAGCTTGTCGCCGATGCCGCCCGGCAGCCGGTCGACGCCCTTCTCGATCCCCTTGCCGATGCCGAGCCGCTCGCCATCGATCGTGATGAGGTCATGACCGGCCCAGGCGAGCCCCGCGAGCATCGCCACGAAGAGCGCGATCACCGCGGCGGCGCGCGCGAGGAGCTCGGCCGGCGCGATCACCGCCCCGGCCGTCCGCAGCGAGCGCAGGAAGAAGTGCGCGAGGAGCAGCGCCCCCACCAGGCCCACGCCGAGTGGCGCGATATCGATCGTCGTGGCGGTCTCGGCACCGTCGAGACCGAACGCCGAGACGTCGCCGGACGGCGTGACGGAGCCGCCCGCGCCCAGCGCGACGGTCGCCGCCGTCATCGGCCCGAGGGAACCCACCGCGTCGGCGCCGAGCAGATGCAGCCCGAGCGCGGCCGTCCCGGCCATGCCGACGAGTGCCCAACTCACCGCGGCGATCGCGGAGAGCAGCACATCACCCCACCGCACGCCCCGACCTTCACTTTTGTGCTCGCCGGCCGTCATGAGGACCCCCCGAACCGCAGTGCGCCGCCCCATCATCACCGCGCAGGCGTCCCATGCGTTTCCCACAACTCATACGCCTAAAAGGGGCGATGAGCGCCATGAGCGCGATGGGCGAAATGCGCCCAATGCGCATGATCCGTATGCACTGATGGGTGCTTACCACTCTCCGGGGCGATATCTGCCCCGTCAACGGGGCAACCCTTCACGCCCGTACGCAGTCTTCACAAGGCCCGACTTTCGGTCAGAGCCCTCCGCCTGAAATAGTTCCTCCCGATGTTCGACATCCCTAGACTCCCCATTGATGGGGGCTAGCTCGGGGGACAACTCACGTGGGGCATGGAGTGCCGGAACTCGTACTGGAATTGAATGGCAGGACCTGGACGCTGGACGCGTCCAGGCCGTACACCCTCGGACGTGATCCGCAGGGAGATATCTCGCTCGACGACGCCAGGGTCTCCTGGCGGCACGCGACGATCAGCTGGAGCGGGCGCAGTTGGGTCATCGAGGACCACGGCAGCACCAACGGCACCTTCGTGCAGGGGCAGCGCGTCCACCAGATGGAGATCGGCCCGGGCACGGCCGTCCACCTCGGCAACGCGACCGACGGCCCCCTGGTGAACGTATCCGGCAGCGCAGCCGCCGTCTCCGCGCCGCAGCACGCCCAGCAGCAGGCCGCGCCGCAGCACGCGCCCCAGCAGCACCAGCAGCAGGGGGCGGCCGGCTGGGTCGGCCAGACCCCCCAGCACCAGCAGGCCCCTCAGCAGCACGCCCCCCAGCAGCAGGCCCCGTACCAGGCGCCGCAGCAGGGCTGGCCGCAACAGCAGGCACCGCAGCACCAGGCGCCGCAACACCAGCCACACCAGCAGCACCAGTCGCACGTGCCGCAGCAGCAGGGCGGTCCGTCCGAGAGCTACGCACAGAAGACACCGGGTTCCGGCGGCGCTGCGGGGGCCCCGCCGGTCTACGGTGACCGCAGCCCGACCACGTTCCACCAGCTGGCACTCGGCCGCAAGATGCGCATCGGCCGCGCCCTGGAGAACGAGCTCGTCGTCTCCGACCTGCAGGTCTCGCGCCACCACGCCGAGTTCACGGCGACGCCGGACGGCCGCTTCGAGCTCCACGACCTCGGTTCGCACAACGGCACGTACGTCAACGGCCAGCCGATCGCGAAGTCCTCGACGGTCACCATCGGCCCGAACGACATCGTCGGCGTCGGCCACTCGACCTTCCGCATCGTCGGCGGACAGCTCGAGGAGTTCGTCGACACCGGTGACGTCTCCTTCTCGGCCCGCCACCTCACGGTCACCGTCGACGGCGGCAAGCAGATCCTCAAGGACGTCTCCTTCGGCGTCCCGGAGAAGTCGCTCATCGCGGTCATCGGACCCTCGGGTTCCGGCAAGTCCACCCTGCTCAAGGCGCTCACCGGCTACCGGCCCGCCAACCAGGGCGACGTCCTGTACGACAACAGGAACCTGTACAAGCAGTTCGCCGAGCTCCGCCAGCGCATCGGTCTGGTCCCGCAGGACGACATCCTGCACAAGGAGCTGACCGTCAAGAAGGCCCTCAAGTACGCGGCCAAGCTGCGCTTCCCCGCCGACACCACGGAGGCCGAGCGCGAGTCCCGCATCGACGAGGTGCTGCGCGAGCTCAAGCTGGACATCCACAAGGAGAAGAAGGTCACCTCCCTCTCCGGTGGCCAGCGCAAGCGTGTGTCGGTCGCCCTGGAGCTGCTGACCAAGCCCTCGCTGATCTTCCTGGACGAGCCGACCTCCGGCCTCGACCCGGGCATGGACCGCGACGTCATGCAGCTGCTGCGCGGCCTCGCCGACGACGGCCGCACGGTCCTCGTCGTCACGCACTCGGTCGCCGAGCTGGCGATCTGCGACAAGCTCCTGGTGATGGCGCCGGGCGGTTCGGTGGCGTACTTCGGCCCGCCGGAGGAAGCCCTCAACTTCTTCGGCTACAGCACCTGGGCCGACGTCTTCTCCGCCTTCGAGAACTACCGCGACTACGACTGGGCGGGCCGCTGGAAGGGCTCGCAGCACTACCAGATGTACGCCGCGGACATCGACGCCGTCGCCGCGCAGTCCGTACCGATGCCGCCGCCCCAGGCGGTGAAGCCGCCGAAGCCGCAGGGCTGGGGCTCGCAGCTGTGGACCCTGATCCGCCGCTACACCTCGGTGATCGCCTCCGACAAGGGCTTCATGGGCCTGATGGTGATCCTGCCCGCGGTCCTCGGCATCGTCAGCGTCGTGATCCCCGCCGACTTCGGCCTCGCGCCGCCGAAACCGCCGGTCAAGTTCAACGGCGACGCCGGCACCATCATGCTGATCCTCGCGGTCGGCATGTGCTTCTCGGGCGCCGCCAACTCCGTACGCGAACTGATCAAGGAACGGGTCATCTACGAACGGGAACGGGCCACCGGCCTCTCCCGCTCGGCCTACCTGATGTCCAAGGTCATCGTCCTCGGCGTCATCACGGCCATCCAGGGCGTCATCATCTGCGGCATCGGCTTCGCCCCGCGCGAGCTGCCCGCAGAGGGCCTGATCATGCCGCCGGCCGCGGAGATCTGCCTGACGATCATCGCCCTCGGCTTCACCTCGATGATGTTCGGCCTGGTCATCTCCTCGCTGGTGAAGACCGCCGAGAAGACCATGCCGCTGCTGGTGATGTTCGCGATCGTCCAGGTCGTCTTCACCGGCGTCCTCTTCCAGGTGTACGGCTCGCCGGGCCTGGAGCAGTTCGCCTGGCTGATGCCGTCCCGCTGGGCCATCGCCGGTGCCGGCTCCACGCTCGACCTCGCGCACCTGATGCCGCCGTGGGACCCGAAGAAGCCGGGCGACCTCGACCCGCTGTGGGAGCACTCGGCGACCCAGTGGGGCATCAACATCACGGTGCTGCTCGTGCTCGGCATCATCTGCGGCCTCGCGGTCGCGCGCCTGCTGCGCCGCCACGAGCCGGAGGTCATGCGCAAGTGACCCGCTGACGGCACACGACAAGGGCGGCACCCCGCGCGGGGTGCCGCCCTTCGGCGTCCATGGGCCTCAGCTTCGGCTGAAGAGGTCCCGTTGATCAGGCGATCAAGGCTCAGTAGGCGCTGTTCACGTTGTCCATCGACCCGTAGCGGTCGGCGGCGTAGTTGGCCGCGGCCGTGATGTTGGCGACCGGGTCGTAGATGTTCGTGGACGTGCCCTCGACGTGGTAGGCGTCGAACGTCGGCTTGATGACCTGGAGCAGACCGATCGACGGGGTGCCGTTGATGGCGTTGATGTCCCAGCCGTTCACGGCCTGCGGGTTGCCCGCGGACTCACGGATGATGTTGCGGTGCAGGCCCTCGTAGGAACCGGGGATGCCCTTGGACTTCATGATGTCCAGGGACTGGCGGATCCAGCCGTCGAGGTTGTTGCCGTAGACGGGCTTGCGGGCGGCGGCGCGGCTGGCGGCCTCCTTGGCCTTGCGCTCGTCCTCGGCCTTCTTCTTCGCGGCGGCCTCGTCGGCCGCCTTCTTCGCGTCCTTGGCCTGCTTGTCGGCGTTGGACTGCTGCTTGGCGACGCCGGCGTGCACCGCCTGCCGGGCGTCGGTCGACGCGGCGAACGCCACGGGGGAGACGTCGGTGGCCTGGGTCGAGGCCTCGGAGCTGCCCGGCACGAGGGAGAACGCGAGGGCAGCGGCGCCGAGCGTGGCGACACCGGCGATCGAGAACTTCTGGGCCTTGGTCACGGGGGCGTGACTGAGACCAGACAGGTGGTGCTTGGACATGCGAGTGGGACCTCTTCGAATAGCGGAGGTCGCTCTGGTCCGGAGGGGACAGGTTCTTCGTTCCGGCACAAACGCCGCGGTGGTCAGTTCCGCGGCGCCGAGCGACGGGAGCAATTCTTAGCGGGCGCAAAATTCTGAGGCAAAGCTGTGACGTACGATGCCGGGTAGTGGATCAGGGGGGTGGTGCAGGCCCCCAGCAGGGTCGGACAGCCCGTACATAAAGGAAATCCTTCTCCACTAGGGGGCTTCGTACGTGACGTGGGTCCTATGTGCGGGCTCACATCGGTCCCGTAACAGTCTCACCGAGAGTTGCCGAAGCAACGCTCTCCGTGATGGCTCAGCGTGTCGCCTGGCGCCGCCTCGCGCCGCCTCGCGCACCGCTTTCCGCGCCGTCCCGCCCGGCCGCGCGGCCGGGACCATCGGCCTAGGCCTCGGGGCGTAGAGGGCGGCCTCCACAGGTCGGATACGCGCCGTCACACCCCGCCGGTACGGTGTGACCATGAGTCAAGGACCCCGATCCGGCCTGACCGCGGTGAGCTCCGCGCTCCTCGCCATGAGCAGGCACCTGGAGGTGCGCGACGTCCTCAAGACGATCGTCGCCTCCGCCCGCGAGCTGCTCGACGCCGAGTACGCCGCGCTCGGGGTCCCCGACGACCACGGGGGCTTCGCCCAGTTCGTCGTCGACGGCGTCAGCGAGGACCAGTGGAAGGCCATCGGCCCGCTGCCCCGGCAGCACGGCATCCTCGCCTCGATGCTCCAGAAGGGCGAGACCGTCCGCCTCGGCGACGTGCGGGAGGACCCGCGCTTCGGCGGCTGGCCCTCCGCCCACCCGGAGATGTCGGACTTCCTCGGCGTGCCCATCCACTCCGACGGCGAGACGCTCGGCGCGCTCTTCCTCGCCAACAAGAACTGCCCCAAACCACAAGGCGGTTGCGGCTTCACCGAGGACGACGCCGAGCTCCTCTCCATCCTCGCCCAGCACGCCGCCATCGCCCTGACCAACGCCCGGCTGTACGAGCGCAGTCGCGAGCTGACCATCGCCGAGGAGCGCTCGCGCCTCGCCCACGAACTGCACGACGCCGTCAGCCAGAAGCTCTTCTCGCTGCGCCTGACGGCACAGGCCGCCACCGCCCTGGTGGACCGCGACCCGTCCCGGGCCAAGGGCGAACTGCAGCAGGTGGCGGTGCTCGCCGCCGAGGCGGCGGACGAACTGCGCGCCGCCGTCGTGGAGTTGCGCCCCGCCGCCCTCGACGAGGACGGCCTGGTCGCCACGTTGCGCACCCACATCCAGGTGCTGCACCGCGCGCACTCCGCACAGGTCACCTTCGAGAGCAACGGCGTGCGGGCGCTGCCGGCCTCGCAGGAGGAGGCCATGCTGCGGGTCGCCCAGGAGGCCCTGCACAACGCCCTGCGTCACTCCGGCGCGGAGCGCGTCGCCGTGACGCTGGACAAGCGGGACGCCGGAGCCGTGCTGCGCGTCGCCGACGACGGCCGCGGCTTCGACCCCAAGGGCGTACGGAGCGCGGGACGGCATCTGGGCCTGGTCTCCATGCGGGACCGCGCGAGCGGGGTCGGCGGACGGCTGACCGTGGAATCGGAGCCCGGCAAGGGCACCACGATCGAGATGGAGGTTCCCGGTGGCTGACGCCGTGCTCACCACGCGAACAGGGATCCGTGTGCTGCTGGTCGACGACCACCAGGTGGTCCGCCGCGGATTGCGCACGTTCCTGGAGATCCAGGAGGACATCGACGTCGTCGGCGAGGCGTCCGACGGCGCCGAAGGCGTCGCGCGGGCCGAGGAGTTGAAGCCGGACGTCGTCCTGATGGACGTCAAGATGCCCGGCATGGACGGCGTCGAGGCCCTGCGCAAGCTCCGCGAGCTGGCCAACCCCGCGCGCGTCCTCATCGTCACCAGCTTCACCGAGCAGCGCACGGTCGTCCCGGCCCTGCGCGCCGGCGCCGCAGGGTACGTGTACAAGGACGTCGACCCCGACGCCCTCGCGGGCGCCATCCGCTCCGTGCACGCCGGGCACGTCCTGCTCCAGCCGGAGGTCGCGGGAGCCCTGCTGTCCCAGGAGGAGGTGGGCGCGGGCCAGGGCCGCGGCGGCTCGCTCACCGAGCGCGAGCGCGAGGTCCTCGGCCTCATCGCCGACGGCCGGTCGAACCGCGAGATCGCCCGCGCCCTCGTCCTCTCCGAGAAGACCGTCAAGACCCACGTCTCGAACATCCTGATGAAGCTGGACCTCGCCGACCGCACCCAGGCCGCGCTCTGGGCCGTGCGCCACGGGGTGGCCGGCTGACTCGGCCGCCGCCCCCGTCTTCCCGCTGTCGTCATCCAGGCTGAGATTCATACCGTCGTGTAGATGTCCCCCACTTGGCGTATCCATCGCGGCGCCGGGGCGTTCTCCAGTGCGTGCTGCGGCGATCGATCGCAGCCAGTGCTCAGGAGGAAGACAGAAGTGAAGAACCTGAAGAAGGCAGCCGCCGTCACGATGGTCGCCGGTGGTCTGGTCGCGGCCGGCGCCGGCATGGCCTCCGCCACCCACGGCGGCGCGCACGCCGACGGTGCCGCCACGCACTCGCCCGGTGTCGTCTCCGGCAACCTGATCCAGGCCCCGGTGCACATCCCGGTGAACGCCTGCGGCAACACCGTCACCGTCATCGGCGCCCTGAACCCGGCCTTCGGGAACGTCTGCGCGAACGTCTGATCGCACCCAGCGATCCACCGGCCGCGTCCGCGACGACGCACGCGACCGGTCACGCGGCCGGCCCCGCGACACATCGACGGCAGGGCCGGCCCGTTCTCCGCACCCCAGCGCGCCGCGCACTCGTCCGGCCCCGTCACCCGGGGCCGCCATGTCTGCAGGAGGAGCACTCCCATGAACAGCATCGCCAAGAAGGCCGCCGTGGCCGTCGTCGCCGCCGGACTCGCCGCGGGCGCCTCCGCCGGCGTCGCGTCCGCCACCTCCGACGCCCAGGCCAACGGCGCCGCCACCAAGTCGCCCGGCGTCGGCTCCGGCAACCTCGTCCAGGTGCCGGTGCACGTCCCGGTCAACATCACCGGCAACAGCGTGAACGTCGTCGGCCTGCTGAACCCGGCCTTCGGCAACGCGACCGTGAACCACTGACCCACCGGTTCCGCCCCCGGGCCCCGCGGACCCCTGTCCCGCGGGGCCCGGAGTCGTCCCCGACCCCCTTCAGCTCCCGCCGCGCTCCCGCTCCTCCACATACGCGTTGTACGCGGCCACCTGCGCCCGGCGCGCGGTCCGCTCCACGGGGCGCAGGGCCTCCACCCGGGCGGCCATCTCCGACGCGCTCACCGCCCCGCCGTGCCCGTTCTCATACGCGAGGGAGATCAGCAGCCCGACCCGCTGCGCCAGCTCCAACACCCGTACCGCACGCGGCGGATAGCCCGGGGCGAGCACCTCGCGCCCGCGCTCGGCCCGCGCCCGGTACGCGTCGAGCGCCGCCTCCGCGACCGGCCCGGACCCCGCGACATCGAGCCGGGACAGCACCTGTGTCGCCTCCCGCAGCGCCTCCGCGAGCTCCCGCTCCGACTCGCCGAGCGAGGGCACATCGGCGGGCGGCGCCTCCCGCACCGGCAGACAGTGCCAGACGACCTCCACGTGCACATCGCCCTCCGGCCCCGCCTCGTACACCTCCGGCACGAGCCCGTACGGCGCGCCGAACCCGACGACCGCCTCCTCCGCCTCCAGGGCGCGGGCGTTGAACTCCGGCGGACCGCTCAGACCGAGCGGATGCCCCGGCGCGGGCAGCGCCACCCGCAGACCGGTCACCCCCAGCGAGCGCAGCCGCCCCATGGCGAGCGTGAGCCCGACCGGGCCCGACTCGCCGGGAAGTCCTTCGACCCGGTGCACCGCGTCCTCGCCGACCATCGCGAGCACCGCGTCATCCGGAGAAACAAGTCCGGCCAAAAGGGCGTTTCCCCATGCGGCCAGACGTCCTGAGCGTGGTTCCGAGAGCATGCACACAGCCTAAGGACCGGCCTCGCGACAGGAACGCCCGACCGGTGGCGTAGGTTTTATCCGGGGGCCGCGTCCACCGACGCGAGCGACGACCGAGACTGCAATGGGAGACAGCGCGCTCATGAGCGATGTACTGGAGCTTGAGGACGTATCTGTGGTCCGCGAGGGCCGGGCTCTGGTGGACCAGGTCTCCTGGTCGGTGAAGGAGGGCGAGCGCTGGGTCATCCTCGGCCCGAACGGCGCGGGCAAGACCACCCTCCTCAACCTCGCCTCCAGCTACCTCTTCCCGAGCACCGGCGCCGCCACCATCCTCGGCGAGACCCTCGGCAGGCCCGGCACCGACGTCTTCGAACTGCGCCCGCGCATCGGCGTCGCCGGCATCGCGATGGCCGACAAGCTCCCCAAGCGCCAGACCGTCCTCCAGACCGTCCTCACCGCGGCGTACGGCATGACCGCCGGCTGGCACGAGGACTACGAGGACGTCGACGAGCAGCGCGCCCGCGCCTTCCTCGACCGCCTCGGCATGAGCGACTACCTGGACCGCAGGTTCGGCACCCTCTCCGAGGGCGAGCGCAAGCGCACCCTGATCGCCCGCGCCCTCATGACCGACCCCGAGCTGCTGCTCCTCGACGAGCCCGCCGCCGGCCTCGACCTCGGCGGCCGCGAGGACCTCGTCCGCCGCCTCGGACGCCTCGCCCGCGACCCGATCGCCCCGTCGATGATCATGGTCACCCACCACGTCGAGGAGATCGCCCCCGGTTTCACGCACGTCCTCATGATCCGTCAGGGCAAGGTCCTCGCCGCGGGCCCGCTGGAGCTGGAACTGACCTCCCGCAACCTCTCCCTCTGCTTCGGCCTCCCGCTCGTCGTCGACCAGAAGAACGACCGCTGGACCGCGACGGGCCTCCCGCTGAGCTAACCGATTAACTGATCGGCGCCCTGTCCCGCGGGGGACCGGCGGTCCTACCATGGCGGTGTGGACATCGACGCATGGGTGTGGTGGCTGATCGGTGCCGCCGCGCTCGGAATCCCGCTCGTACTGACCGCGATGCCCGAGTTCGGCATGCTGGCCGTGGGAGCCGTCGCGGCCTCGGTGACCGCCGGCTTCTTCGGCGGCGGCACGGTGCTGCAGGTCGTGGTCTTCGCCGCGGTCTCGGTCGCCCTCATCGGAGTCGTACGACCGGTCGCGGCCCGGCACCGCACCCAGCGCCCCGAACTGGCCACCGGCGTCGACGCGTTGAAGGGCAGATCCGCCGTCGTCGTGGAGCGGGTCGACGGCTCGGGCGGCCGCATCAAGCTGGCGGGCGAGATCTGGTCGGCCCGCGCGCTCGACACCGACCAGGCCTACGAGGCGGGCCAGGCGGTGGACGTCGTCGAGATCGACGGAGCGACGGCCGTCGTCATGTGAATGCCCCACGAGCGGTACGACGTTCTGACAGACTCGAACAGCAAGATCTTTGAGATCCCGCGGACAACTTCCGAGTCATGAAGGGTACGGGGAGCCACGATGGAACCCATCATCATCGTCCTGATCATCCTGGTGGTGCTGGTCTTCATCGCCCTGATCAAAACGATCCAGGTCATCCCACAGGCCAGCGCGGCCATCGTCGAGCGCTTCGGCCGCTACACACGGACGCTCAACGCGGGACTCAACATCGTCGTCCCGTTCATCGACTCGATCCGCAACCGCATCGACCTCCGTGAACAGGTCGTCCCCTTCCCGCCCCAGCCGGTGATCACCCAGGACAACCTCGTGGTGAACATCGACACCGTCATCTACTACCAGGTGACCGACGCCCGCGCCGCGACGTACGAAGTGGCCAGCTACATCCAGGCGATCGAGCAGCTCACCGTCACCACGCTGCGCAACATCATCGGCGGCATGGACCTGGAGCGGACCCTGACCTCCCGCGAGGAGATCAACGCGGCCCTGCGCGGCGTCCTCGACGAGGCCACCGGCAAGTGGGGCATCCGCGTCAACCGCGTCGAGCTGAAGGCGATCGAGCCGCCGACCTCCATCCAGGACTCGATGGAGAAGCAGATGCGCGCCGACCGTGACAAGCGCGCCGCGATCCTCCAGGCCGAAGGTGTCCGGCAGTCGGAGATCCTCCGCGCCGAAGGTGAGAAGCAGTCCGCGATCCTGCGCGCCGAAGGTGAGGCCAAGGCCGCCGCCCTGCGCGCCGAGGGCGAGGCCCAGGCGATCCGCACGGTCTTCGAGTCCATCCACGCGGGCGACCCGGACCAGAAGCTCCTCTCCTACCAGTACCTCCAGATGCTGCCGAAGATCGCCGAGGGCGACGCGAACAAGCTCTGGATCGTCCCCAGCGAGATCGGCGACGCGCTCAAGGGCCTGGGCGGCGCGCTCGGCAACTTCGGCCCCATGGGCGGCGGTTCGGGCAGCGGCCCCTCCGGCAAGGAGCGCCGCGAGCAGCCGACGATCGACTGAGGAGAACCCGAGGGCCCGCGCCCCTTCGGGGGCGCGGGGAACTGCGCGACCAGCCCAGGACGACCTGCGGCGAAGGCACTATGCGGCAGGCTGCGCCAGCCATTCCGGCAACGAGGCCAACTCATCCCGCCCGAGCGCCAGGAGCATCGCATCCGCGGGCGTCGGCTCGAACGGCTGCCGCAGCAACGGCATCCCGGCCTCCTCCGGCGTCCGGTTCGCCTTGCGGTGATTGTCCAGGGCGCACGACGCCACCGTGTTCAGCCAGGAGTCCGCGCCGCCCTGCGAGCGCGGCACCACGTGGTCCACCGTCGTCGCCCGCCGGCCGCAGTACGCGCACCGGTGCCCGTCCCGCACCAGCACACCCCGCCTCGACCACGGAGCCTGTCTTCGGAACGGCACCCGGACGTATCTGCAGAGCCTGATCACCCGCGGTACGGGGATGTCGATCGCGGCGGCGCGCACCCGGAGCCCGGGGTGGGCGTGCTCGACGACGGCCTTGTCCTGGAGCACCAGAACGACGGCCCGGTTGAGCGACACCGTCGAGAGCGGCTCGAAGCTCGCGTTCAGCACCAGCGTGTCCCGCATCAACCTGCCCACCTCCCGTATGCACCGGCCCACCGCCTGGCGGGCTGGGATCAACTCTGGCCGGGCACGCCGAGATGGACAACGCAATAAAAAATGCCCGTCCCTGATCACTTCCATGACCAGGGACGGGCAAACAATCGGTGAACGGTCAGTTCACGTCCCGCTCAGTTCTCCGCGGGAGCGGCGTACTCGGCGATCACCTGCGCACGCGCGAGCGTGTGGAACCGGAGGTTGAAGCCGACGAACGCGGGAGCGGCGTCGGAGTCGGGGCCCAGCTTCTCCCGGTCCACCGCGTACACCGTGAACACATAGCGGTGCGCACGGTCGCCGGGCGGCGGCGCCGCACCACCGAAGTCCTTCGTCCCGAAGTCGTTGCGCACCTGCACCGCGCCCTCGGGCAGCCCCTCGGACTTCCCGCTGCCCGCCCCGACCGGCAGCTCGGTCACCGAGACCGGGATGTCGAAGACGGTCCAGTGCCAGAACCCGCTGCCCGTCGGGGCGTCCGGGTCGAAGCACGTCACGGCGAAGCTCTTGGTCTCCGGCGGAAAGCCCTCCCACCGCAGCTGCGGCGAGGTGTTCCCGGCCGCGTAGACCTGAGCGTCCTTCAGGACCGCACCCGGCTCGAAGTCGTCGCTCACGACCGTGAACGACGGCACGGACGGATGGAAGTCATGGGGAAGCGGCGGCCTCTTGAGCTCGGTCACGTCGGCACCTCCTGGTTGATTGCTGGTCCTCGCTGTTCGTCTCCGAGCCTAGAACCAGTTGCGCTTGCTGCCGACCTGCGACAGCCACTCGTTGAGGTACGCGGCCCAGTCCGTGCCCTGGAAGTCGTTCAGCCCCACCTTGAACGAGCGGAACGAGTCGCTGCCCTCGCTGAACAGACCCGGCTTCTTGTCCATCTCCAGGACGACGTCCATCTCGCGGTCGTCCGCGACGAAGCTCAGCTCGACCTGGTTGAGCCCGCGGTACTGCTGCGGCGGGAAGAACTCGATCTCCTGGTAGAACGGCAGCTTCTGCCGCGTACCGCGGATGTGACCGCGCTCCATGTCCGCGCTCTTGAAGCGGAAGCCCAGCTGGATGAAGGCGTCCAGGATGGCCTGCTGCGCCGGCAGCGGGTGCACGTTGATCGGGTCGAGGTCGCCCGAGTCCACCGCGCGCGCGATCTCCAGCTCGGTGGTCACGCCGATGTTCATGCCGCGCAGCTGTTGCCCGTCGATGCTCGTGACCGGCGTCTCCCAGGGGATCTCCAGGCTGAACGGCACCGCGTGCACCTGGCCGGACTGCAGCGTGAACGCGCCGCCGAGCCGCACCTTGGTGAACTCGATGTCCTGCTTGGTCTCCTGGTCGTTCCCCTCGACCTCCACGCGCGCCTGCAGTCCGACGGAGAGCCCCTCGATCTGCTGGTCCACCGACCCGCCCTGGATCCGCACCTCACCCTGGACCACACCGCCCGGGACGACGTTCACCTCGGTCAGCACGGTCTCGACCGAGGCGCCGCCGGCACCCAGACTCGCGAGCAGCTTCTTGAACCCCATGACTCTCCTCCCCAGGCCGCCGCCTGTGGTTCGTCTCGACGTGAATCTTCGATCGGTACAAACGCGAGGGGACCGCGCCCGGTTCCGCCCCGTCACCCTCACAAGCGGGCGCCCCGGAGGCCACCCGCGTTCGCGGACCACCTGTACTACGCTCGTACGGCATGATCGTGGCCCCTGACCGTACGCCCCTGACCCGTGACTTCTTCGACCGCCCTGTCCTGGAGGTCGCCCCGGACCTGCTCGGCAGGATCCTCGTGCGCGACTCGCCTGAGGGCCCGATCGAAGTCCGCCTGACAGAGGTCGAGGCGTACGCGGGTGAGGTGGACCCCGGCTCCCACGCGTACCGCGGCCGCACCGCGCGCAACAGAGTGATGTTCGGACCGGGCGGACACATGTACGTCTACTTCACCTACGGCATGTGGCACTGCATGAACCTGGTCTGCGGCCCCGACGGCAAGGCCGGCGCGGTGCTGCTGCGCGCGGGGGAGGTCACGGTGGGCGCGGACCTGGCCCGCACCCGACGACTCTCGGCCCGCAACGACAGGGAACTGGCCAAAGGCCCGGCCCGTCTCGCCACCGCCCTCGACGTGGACCGCCGGCTCGACGGCAGCGACGTCTGCGGCGACCCGGACTCCCCGTTCACGGTGCTTACGGGCTCGGTCACCCCTCCCGACCAGGTGAGGAGCGGACCGCGCACCGGAGTGGCGGGGGAGGGCGGCGTCCACCCGTGGCGCTTCTGGACGGCCAACGACCCTACGGTGAGCCCTTATCGGGCCCATACGCCCCGGCGCCGACGAACTTGACGCGCCCTGGGGGCATCCGTAATGTAGTCCGAGCCGTTGAGCCGGGTACGACAATCTGTCGGAAGCCGGAAGCGGCCAACCACTACCTAACGACTTCCCCTCGGCGGGGTCCTATTCGGCGTGCCCGCATGCCTGAATTCGAACTCGCGGAACTCGATTATGAGTTGCGGAGGGAATCCGCTAACGTAGTGAACACGCCGAAAGGCAAAGGCCCTCCAACGGCCACCGGAAATGAAATCCGAACCGGAAACGGAACGGAAAGCGGATCTGGTAGGGTTGGAAACACGAAATACCGAAGGGAAGCGCCCGGAGGAAAGCCCGAGAGGGTGAGTACAAAGGAAGCGTCCGTTCCTTGAGAACTCAACAGCGTGCCAAAAGTCAACGCC